>CAZDAG010000004.1:0-120606 GCA_964503655.1 uncultured Clostridia bacterium
TACCGGTGCCTGTCGCACTATCCACTTTTATATCTGTACCCGAATTAAAATCAGATAATACAAACTGTAATACGCTGCCGGTGTATTCCTGCGGCGCTGTTATTGTGGGTATAGTAAGTTTTTTAGGCTCTACCTTTACCGTTGCCGGTTGGTCGTCCGTAGTGCCGTTAGCACCCTTATCCCAAACGTAGTTTTTAGTGTCTTTTAATTGGAATTGTACACTGTAATTACCTGCGGCAGTAGCAGCAAAACACGTACTTGCCGCATTCCAACTTATATCTGTCGCACTTGCCGGCACCGCACCGATCATTGTCGCCGCATCAAAGTCCGAATTTACGGTAAAGCTATTGCCGTTAACGGGGTCATAGGTCTGCGTTGCATTCGTTATTTTCGGTACGGTGAGTTTTTTAGGATTAATTTTAAAGTTAAAATATCTTAAAATATCACTTTCGTCGCCGGAGCCTTTACTAGAATTGGCGGCGTTTAAAAACTTATAACCTGCTGCAACTGCCGTCGAATTCAACTCCACCTTAACTTCGTAAGTATCCGCATCTATCATATCGGTGGTAGGATTAGCGGTAGGATAGGTTAAGTCCATTAACGAACTGTCATACCACTTTAAATCGGAAGCTTTTATTTCAGTATCTGTAATATATCGCAAAAATCCGTTATATGTTACTTCAACATTTTTAGGCGCGGCAATACCAAGCGCGCTTAAATTCAGGTGGATTGCCGGACGAATGCCTATTACATCGGACACAGTAAGGTTACCATAACTGCCGCCGCTGCTGTATAACTCATACGACCAAGCGTAATTTGACGGGCTACCGGAACGCGTCCAAGTGCTAGTACTGTCCGCAGCCTGCGCCGTACTAATCCCCCAAGCGCCGCCACTACCGACTTCAGTCACAGACGGAAGCCACAAATTGTCGTCACCCCAACTTGTATAAGTATAATTATAAGTAGCATTACTCTGACTTACAAAACTCCCATGCGTGTTTCCTAAATCATTTATATTGGCAGACAAATTTTGCTGATAACTTACCTGATTGGGGGCAAGAATGTAATCATCAAATATACCGCCTTGCGCAAAGTCAATGAATTGAGTACAAGTTGTAGGCGCGGGTTTACCGTTTGAACCTTGGTTATTGGCAGTCATTATACAAGAGCCATATTGTCCGACATAATAACCCGAACTTGTCTTACCTGCATTTATGAATGCATGTATATAACTCGTTGAATACAGACTTCCCCAAGGATTAAAAGTACCGTTAGCCCACGTTCCATCAGACCAGGATGAAGTAAACGCCGCATGCGTGAGCCACAGCGTAAGTACTGCAACTGTTTTGCCGCCGTCCGTCTCCTGCGAAACATAAACAGGCGTCCATTCATAGTTGCCGAAAGATAATGTATTTGCGCCGAAAGTTGAGCCATATATGGTTGTACCATTCTGTGTTACGTCTTTAACTAAATCTCCTATATCGGAATATGATCCTGCCGCTTTTGCCAGGTTATCAAGCGTAGTTTCAGAAAAAGCCCCGTCAGTATAGCTATAAAGCTCGCCAAGCGAGCCTGCAGCCCGGACAGATTTTATCTCGTTTTTCGGCAATGCAAAACCTACGCCGAGCGCTATCAGCGCGGCGCAAAGCATTGCAAGAATTACCGTTAATAAATTCCCTCTCTTAAGTTTCATATACTTTCCTCCTGTTACCTTGGGGTAAGCGGCGGCGCGGTTTGCCACATTCGCACACATCCTTTTTAGATTTGCGCCGCCGCTTAAAATTCCCAAGTTTTCCTCTTCTTTTACCCTGCGGATAAAATCAGATGACGTGGTACTGTTTTTCCAAAAACTCCCGTTTTTCCATTAAGGTATACTTTTTTGTAAAAAATATATTGACATAATTTAAAGCATATAATATAATAAACACACTCAAAAATGCCCCAAAGCCCCCTTTTTTTAGGGTTTTGGCAATTTCCAAAAAGGTATACATTTTTGGAATTTTTTTTATTTTTTACCTATTTTTTGGAAATTTTTTCCTGCGCAGCGGTAAAAAAGGCATTATAAAAGCGGTACGGCAATATGCCGTACCGCTTTTTACGCGTTCAGTTCTGATTTATTTTATTTTTGCAACGCCGGTCTTTTTAGCCGCTTCCGCAACCGCTTCCGCAACCGCCCTGTGCGCGCTTTTATCGTACGCGTAGGGCAGAATGTATTCGGTTGAAAGTTCCTTGTCCGAAACGCAGCCTGCAATGCCCTTTGACGCCGCAATCATCATTTCGGTATTTACCGTAGCCGCCCTTACGTCAAGCGCGCCGCGGAAAAGTCCGGGGAACACTAAAACGTTGTTTATCTGGTTGGGATACTGCGAAGAGCCGGTGCCGACGATAAACGCGCCCGCTTCCTTCGCGTCCTGCGGCTCGATTTCGGGAACGGGGTTCGCGCAGGTGAAAAGTATTTGCTTTTCCGCCATGGACTTTACCATTTCCTTTGTTACGCAGTGGGGACCGGAAACGCCGATAAACACGTCCGCGCCGCGCATTGCGTCAGCGAGCGTACCCGTTTTATGCTGCAGGTTGGTTATTTCCGCCATTTCCTTTTGCGCGGGGTTCAACCAGTCGGCGCCCTTGCAGATAATACCCTTTAAATCGCACATGGTGACGTCTTTTACGCCCAGTTTTAAAAGGAATTTGGCAATAGCTATTCCCGCGGCGCCCGCGCCGTTGATTACAAGTTTTATTCCCTCTAATTTTTTGCCGGCAAGTTTAAGCGAGTTTAAAAGCGCGGCGGAAACGACTATCGCCGTACCGTGTTGGTCGTCGTGGAATACCGGAATATCCAGCTCCTCTTTAAGGCGGGTTTCAATTTCAAAGCAGCGCGGCGCGGAAATGTCTTCGAGGTTAATTCCGCCGAAGCTGCCTGCAAGAAGCTTTATTGTCTTTATTATCTCTTCGGTATCCTTCGAGCCGATGCAAAGAGGATACGCGTCGACGCCGCCGAACGCCTTGAACAGCGCGCACTTGCCCTCCATTACCGGCATGCCGGCTTCGGGACCTATGTCGCCCAGTCCCAGAACAGCCGTGCCGTCGGTGATTACCGGAACGGTGTTCCAGCGGCGCGTAAGCTCGAAGGACTTTTCAACGTCGTTATGAATAGCCATACAAGGCTCCGCAACGCCTGGGGTGTATGCCACCGAAAGCGCCTCTCTGCCGTCTACGGGAACGCGGCAGACCATTTCTATCTTGCCCTTCCACTCCCCGTGCTTTTTCAACGAAAGTTCTCTGTAATTCATTTGCTCTCCTCAAACCGCCGCAAAACGCGGACGCGTAAAATTTTCACCTTTATTATACTACCTGAAAATTATATTGTAAAACGATAAAACGGCGGCGGAGGCAATTAATTGCCTCCGCCGCTTTTAAATTAGCTTTATATCTTTTATTAATATTCAACCATGATAACGGGTAATTCCAGATAAAAGTCGTTTCCATCGGAGCAGTGAACGGTAATGTAATCCTCATACATCATTTCTGCTTCGGATTCGTTTTGCGTCCATGCGAATTTCCAGAATAAGACGTTTAACAGCTCTTGTTCGGTTCCGATAACGGTAATTTCACGCAGTGTATATTCGCCAAAAATATTATTAAATACGTCGGTGAAGCTATAGCACTCTTCAAACACTCCGTCGCTGATTGATGATGCGTAAATTGTCGCTTTTGTAAACCAGCCTCCGGCAAACGCCTTTTTGCCGATTTTGGTCACGGTATCGGGAATGATTACCTCTGTAAGATGTTCACAACCTTCAAACGCCTCCTCGCCTATTTCGGTTACGGTTGACGGAATGGTTATCTCCTTCAGATAGCACGAAGAGAACGCTCCTTTCCCAATCACCTTAACGCTTGACGGTATTTCTATTTCAGTAAGCGCCCCGCACATATGAAAGGTTTCTTCGTCAATATGCGTAATACCCTCGGGTATATTTACGCTTTTAAGCTTTGTGCAAGCTATGAACGCGCGCGCGCCTATCGTTTGAACGCTTGCGGATATGTATAAACTTTCAATATAGCTGCCGTCGAACGCTCTCTCTCCGATTGCAGTTACGCTGCCGTCGTCGGGAATGACGCTGCCGTTACAACCTATAATAAGGATATTGCTTGACGCTTTTTCAAAGATACAGTTGTTCTTGCTGAAATAAACAGAGTTTCCGCTGTCAACCGTAAGGTTTTCAAGGCTATGGAGTTCTGTTAACGCATGTTTTCCGATTGAAGTCAGGTTTTTAGGTATATTCAGGCTTTTTATTGCCCAGCAATTTGTAAAAGCGTACTCTTCGATTGTAGTTAATCCGTCCGGCAGAGTTATATTTACAAGTCCGGAGCAGTTGTAGAACGCGCGGCTTTCGATTAAAGTTAAGCTGTCGGGTAAACTTACGCTTTCAAGCCCGTAACAATAGATAAACGCCTTTTCGCCGATTGTAGTTACGCCTTCAGGTATAGTTATGCTTTCAAGAGAGTTGCAACCGTAGAATATTTTAGGAGCGATTTCGGTTATGCCGTCAGGTAAGGTAACGCTTTTAAGCGCTTTGCAATCATAGAAAGCGTATTCGCCGATTTCAGTTACGCTGTCCGGTATGGTTACGCTTGTAAGCGTCTTGCAAATACCCGTACACTCCGAAAGCCAACCGCAGTAAAACGCTTTTTCCGCTACTCCTTTTACGGGCAATCCTTTGTACTCGGAAGCTATCACGACGTTCGCAAAGGGTTCGTCTTTGAAGCCGGCGCATTCGTAATAAGCGCCGTCGTCCGAAAGAACATATTTCAATTCGCCGGAAGTAACAGTACCTGTGCCGGTGCCTCCCGAACCGCCGCCCGTACCGTCGCCGCCGGGGGTTGAAATTTCGGAGCCTTTACCGCCGTCGCCGAGGCCGCTGTCTCCGCCGGAATTTCCGCCAAACCAACCGGCAAATATACCGGTAAGGACAATAGCAACCGCCACAAAAATCGAGGCAATCGAAGCGATAATGGTTACTGTCACTTTTTTAGATGCAGATGCCACCGCAACTTTGGCTACCGACCGCGGCGCGCCGTAAGAATTTGTTGTCTTTTTCACTTCCACAGACGCCGAGCCGGAACCGCTTGAATTTATAAGTCCCTGCGCCTTTGCCGCGTTTAAAATTTTGTCGTAAATGTCGGGAGTATTATGCGCCGCTTCGTCGTAGAGCTTTGAAATTATTTCATTATCTTCCATTTTTATTCTCCTTTAAACTTTTTCGTTTAGCGATATCCGCAGTTTTTCAACGGCTTGGGTGAATTTCCAGGTTACCGTAGGCAACGGCATTTCCAGAATTTCGGCAATCTCGCGCCGCTTATAGCCTGCCGCGGTTACAAGCATCAGTATTACAAACTCGTCCTCGGCGAGAATTCTCTTCGCGTGGCTGATTAAAAGATTATAATCGTCCGTTTGCTGCGTGCCGAAGACCTGCAAATTCTGCCTTTCGTCCACGTAATTTACGCGGGCGCGGCTTTGCTGCACCTTTAACGCTTCGTTGCGGGTTATACGCGCAATCCAGGCAACGGGATTGGTTCCCGCGCGGTATTGCGAGGCGTTTTTCAGCACACTCAAATAAACGTTCTGCATAACGTCCTCTGCCAACGCGCGTTCCTTCACGACAGACAGAGCTATATAATACACCGTCTTCCGCGTCTGCGAATATATTTGCTCAAACGCCGCTTCGTCGCCGCGCGAGAGCTTTTTCATCAGCTCGTCAAGAATCATATGGTTCACGTTTTTTTTTACAAATTTGCTTTTCATATATACAATACTTTTAAACCGCTTTTTGTTGGTAACTTTTTCAATTTTTTTAAAATATTTTTATTTGCGTCCAAAAATCCCGCGCGGAAACCGCGCGGGATTTATTTACAGGGAAAAGCGGAGAATTTATTTCTCCGCTTTTCAGATAGTAATAAGGAGGTTCCTCTCCGGATAATCCGGTCGGTATAATGAGTAAATTAAATAATTCTTATGTCGTTAGCCGCCTGAATTACCGACAGTTTGTCGACGTCGGGCAGCAGTTTGACTTCGCCCGAAACTTCGCCGTCGATATAAACGCAAGCGGTCTTTTCGCCGATTTTGCAGACCGCGAATTTTTCCTTGCCGTAGTCAAGCGCGCTTTCGACCTCTGCGGAAATTCCTTCCTCCGCGAAAGTCAGATCGTAAGGGCAGCACTCGTAGATGAGTTTTTCGGTAAACGCCTTCTTAACGCCCATAGCGGTAATCAGCTTTGTTGCCGCCGCATCGGGGCAGGGAAGCTTGTAGCCTTCGACTTCGAGGAAGAATTTAATTACTTTCTTCTTTTTAAACTTGCCGTCAATCTCTACCGTTTCCGCGACTTTTTCTTTCATAAGCTTGCCGTCAAGTCTTATCTTTTCGGGCATAGCTTCAACGACCGTTTCGCCGCCGGAAAGCAGGGAAATCTTCTTTAAGTCAACCGAAATTTTAGTTTTGCCTTGTTTTACGGCTTCGTCCGCTACGGCGAACATTCTTCTTTCGCCCAACTCGAACGCAACGACGTATTTGCCGTTTATCTCCTCGCAGTCAACCACGGTTACTGCCGCGTCCTTGCCGCCGAGAGTTATCGCGTCGGTGGGAATTAAAAGCTCGTACTTGCCGTTTCCGCATTTAATTGCGGGAGGAAGCTTGATTTCGGCGCCGAGGAAGGAAACTTTGCCGTCGGAAACTTCGCAGTCAAGGTAGTTGTATTCGGGAATTCTCGGAAGAATGCTGACTTCGGTTTCCTTGTCGAAAAGGTGTACCTTTGAAATATCCAGCGCCGCGTCGATAACGTCGCCCGACTTGATTTCCACCATGCCGTCCGCGCTTATTATTATGCGCGTCGAGCTTTCGGTATAGCCGTCGCCGTCCATATTGATATCGCCGTATACGAGGGTCTGGTTGCCCAGCTCTTCCTTGTGCGAAACTCTTACCTTTATCTTGGACTTGCTGTTTTTAACTACTTCGGGATTAATGGAAACGCTTTCGGCGCGCAGTCCGATATAGACTTTCGACTGACCGTCAAGGTACGAAGGCTTCGCCTTGTACATCATCGAATAGGGAACGGTGATTTTCGCGTCCGAATACTCGAATTTGATTTCCACCTCTTCGCCCTTTTTCAGGAGAGTGCCTTCGAAGAAGTTCATCTGCGGAGTGCCTATGAAGCCCGCGACAAATTTGTTGCCGGGGTAGTTGTAAAGGTTTTTTGGAGTGTCTATCTGCTGAACGAAACCGCTCTTCATAACGACTATTCTCGTTCCCATCGTCATAGCCTCTATCTGGTCGTGGGTGACGTAGATGAAAGTCGTCTGCAGTTTTGCGTGAAGCTTTGCAATTTCGCTGCGCATCTGGGTACGCAGTTTTGCGTCAAGGTTTGAAAGCGGTTCGTCCAGAAGCATTACCTTGGGTTCGCGCACAATAGCTCTTCCCAAAGAAACGCGCTGTCTCTGTCCGCCCGACATTTCCTTGGGCTTTTTGCCGAGGTACTCGGTTATGCCCAGAATTTCGGCAGCCTCTGTTACGCGCCTGTTGATTTCGTCCTTGGGCATCTTCCTCAAACGCAGGCCGAACGCTATATTTTCGAATACGGTCATGTGTGGATAGAGCGCGTAGTTCTGGAAAACCATCGCGATATCTCTGTCCTTGGGTTCCATATCGTTGACAACGTTTTCGCCTATCATAAGCTCGCCCGCGCTGATGTCTTCAAGTCCCGCAATCATACGGAGAGTCGTCGACTTGCCGCAGCCCGAAGGTCCTACGAATACGATAAATTCCTTGTCGGCGATTTCCATATTGAAATCGTTTACCGCCTTGGTGCCGTTAGGATAAACTTTGTAAATGTGTTTAAGACTTAATCCTGCCATATCTTCCCCTTCCTTTTAAGTTAAAATTGCTATTGAATATCTGGGCATCGAAAGCGTAGTTCCGCTTTGCTTTATTTTGCCCGTAACGCAGATGGACTGCGCGAGCGTTCCTTCCACTTCGGTTACCGTCTTGCTGCCCGTTCCGAGATTGACTACTACCGTAATAGTCTCGTCCTTGTAAGTTTTGGTAATATACAAAACTTCGCTATCGTCCAAAACAGTTCTTACCGCCTTGCCGCGCATAAGCGCAGGGAACGCGTTTCTTGCATTGTTGCAGAGTTTGTAGTAGTTAAGTATCGAGCCGTTGTCTTTAAGCTGCTCGGCAACGCCGTCGTAAATATACTGCGAAGCCGCGCCCTGCGGAAGTCTGGTCATACCCGTCTGCTTGTTGTCCCAGAGCATACCCACTCTCAAATCGGGGTCGCTGGTCGGGTTTTTCGCAATCATTCCTATTTCGTCGCCGTAATAGGTGAAAGTGTTGCCCGTAAAGGTCGACAGAAGTCCGTACGCGAATTTCGCCTTTTCCTCGTCCCTTGCCATTCTTCCCATAATTCTAGCCACGCCGTTATCGTGGTTGGAAAGGAAGGGTGCGGGTATATAATCGCCTGCGGCGTTCTGACAGCCGTTCATCGCTCTGAAAGCTTCCAGCGCCGAATTCTTGTTTACGGCTGAAGCTATGTCGCCCTTACCCGCTGCGGGGAAGTAGAAAAAGCTGTCCGCGCCGCTCTGGTAAAACTGCTCTATATCGCTTTTGCCGCTCCACGCCTCGCCTACGATATAGGCTTTGGGGTTGTATTTTACCGCCGTTTCCTTTATGAATTTGCAGAAATCAACGCTTGCCTGTCTGCCGTCACAATAGTACATACAGCCGTCGAGGCGGAAACCGTCGGTACCCTTTTCAATCCAGAACTTGATTATTTTATCAATTTCATTTTTGACTTTTTCATTTTCAAGATTTAAGTCGGGCATGCCGTAGTCGAACTGTCCCTCGTACCACACGTTGCCGTTTTTATAATAATGGTCCTGCTGTTCGTTCGAGAAGTTGTACCAGTCCGCGTAAGTCGCGTCGTAGCTCTGTTTATTCTGATATCTGACCGCGGACGTGAACCAGGGATGCTGCGAGGACGTGTGATTTACGACTAAATCGATAATTACCTTAACGCCTTTCTCGTGCGCCTTTGCAATGAGGTTCGAATAATCTTCAAGCGTGCCGTACTTGCTGTTGACGTTGTAGTAGTCGGTGACGTCGTAGCCGTGATAGCTTGCGGAGGGCATTATGGGCATAAGCCATATTCCCGTGTAACCCATGTCGCGGATGTAGTCGAGCTTCTGCGTTACGCCGTTTAAATCGCCGTAGCCGTCGCCGTCCGAATCGCAGTACGAGTATACGAAAATTTCGTAATAGTTGTCGTAGCCGTCGTCGATTATATTTTCGTCTAAAAGTTTAAGCGGTTCGCTTTTTTTACAAGCCGTAAAACCTATTGCTGCGAAAACGAAGGTTAACGCCGCTACAAAAGTACAAATGAATGCGGTTAGTTTTTTCTTCATAGTTTACCCCTTTACCGAGCCGCCGGTTACGCCCTGAACGTAGTAGCGCTGCAGGCAGAAGAACAGTATTGTTATGGGAATTGAAACGACTACCGACGCCGCGCAGAAACGCGTGAAGTATTCGTTTATCGTTTCCCTGTCAAGCATACTCCAGATACCTACCGCAACGTTGAAGTTGTCGGGGTCGCCGTTCATTATCAGCGAGGCGAACATATACTCGCCCCAGGGCGCCATGAACGCCGTCAGTATTGTGTAAATAATTATCGGTTTTGCAAGGGGCAGAATTATTCTGAAGAATACCGTCTGCCTGTTTGCGCCGTCTATTCTCGCCGCCTCGTCCAGAGATTTGGGGATTGTGTCGAAGAAGCCCTTGCAGATATAGTAGCCCATACACGAGCTTGCGACGTACACGAGAATGAGTCCCACGAGACCCATATTCTGGGTAAGTCCGACGAGCTTTAAAATGAAGTATACCGCCGTCATCGACATAAACCCGGGGAACATTCCCAGAACGAGCATGAGGTTCATCAACGGCTTTCTCATTTTAAAGCGGAGCCTCGATAAGGCGTAGCTGGTTACGAGAACTATGGTAGTCTGAATAATAGTTACCACTATCGAGATAATCAGCGTAATGCCGTACCAACGGGGGAAGTTGAATTTCTGCGTGTCGGTAAACAGTTGGATATAGTTATCGAACGTCCACTGCTGCGGCCAGAAGTACATAGTCGAAGAACCGTCTTCGCCGCGAAGCGACTGTATTAAGAGATAGAAGAAAGGAAACAGCCAGACTATACTTATAATTATAAGAATTATATATATAGCCGCGTTTGCGCCGCGCTCGGCTGCCTTTTTACTGCGGAATTTCTTTGCCATTACATGAAATCCTCCTCGTTCTTTACTGCGCTCGAACGGTTGTAAACGATGAGCGATACCACAGCCGTCATTATGAACATCAATATACTTATAACCGAAGCCACGCCGTAATCGTTGTTGCGGAAAATCAGCTTATACAGCCAGGTTATCAGAAGGTCGGTGTCGGTTGCCGTCACGTCGTAACCTTCCAGCGGCAACGACGGTCCTCCGCCGTATGTCAGAAGGTATATAACGTTAAAGTTGTTGAGGTTTCCTATAAACTGGGTGATAAGGTAAGGCGCCGTAACGTGCAGCATATAAGGGAGGGTTATTTTGAAGAACGCCTTCACGGGACCCGCGCCGTCTATTCTTGCGGACTCGTACAGGTCCTCGGGGATATTCATTAAAATACCCGTCGAAATGAGCATCGTATACGGTATGCCGACCCAGATATTTACCACTATTATGGTGACCTTTGCGGTCAGTCCGTCCGACAGGAAGGGGATCGGTTCTTTGATGATATGCCACGACTGCAGCATGTTGTTGATAATGCCGTGGTCGCCGAGCATCTGACCCATTAAAAGCAGGGATACGAACTGCGGAACGGCTATGGTCATAACGAGTACCGTTCTCCACAGCTTTTTAAAGCGTATGCCCTTTTTGTTTATCATCAGGGCGACTATAATTCCCAGAATGTAGTTAGAGAATGTCGCAAAGAACGCCCAGATTACCGTCCATAAAAGAATTCTGCCGAAGGTGCGTCCGAACGCGCCGCCCGCCATGCCGCCGCCGAATATCTTGACAAAGTTATCAAAGCCTATCCACGTGAACAAACTTCCCGGAGGCGTGTGCGCCTTGTCGTAGTTTGTGAACGCTATGAACACCATAAAGATTATAGGCAGTATGGTGAATATGGTAAGTCCGGCAAGAGGCACCGCAAGCAAAGTTTTGTGGTACTGGTCGTCAACGAACGACTTTACGTCGTCCTTTGCGGTTGCCAGACGCTGTCTTGCCTCTTCTATCTGCTGGGTTGCGTAAGCCGACCTTATGCTGTGATACCAGGCGTAGACGAACGCAAGTATAAATATTATGGTCAGGAGTCCGTACAGCAGAATTAAAAGGCTGTTGTCGCCGGGAACGAGTTCTTCGAGTCCCGTCCAGGGGTTTTCAACCCAGGTGCTTTCAACCGTACCCAAAGTTCCCATCATTCCAAGGTACTGCCAGCCGAACAGCGCCAGATACAGAATGAACATTGCCTCGAAAGCGAGAAATAAAAGTCCGCGCAGCCACTGCTTTCTTGCAAGCTGTGAAAAGCCGAATATCACGAAAGAAAATCTCGTTTTCCAGTCGCCGTACCTTGCCGCGGAGTAAATAGTAACGCCGAAGTTTTTAAACGCCAGCCCCACCCTCTTTGCCGCAGCGGGAATTTTGACTTTGAAAAAGTTTAAAAATAATAACGGGATAGCCTTAAAAAACGAAACGAATTTGTAGCAGAATTTCTGCCACGCCGTCATTTTAAGGTAATCCAGTTCAGAGACCGTTTTTGTCATTATTTTTCCCCTCTATATTTACCGCAATGGGGCAAAGAAAACTTTGCCCCGCGGTAATTTTTTATTTGAATTATTCGTCCATGCCTACTTCGAAGTTCTTAATGAAGGCTTTAAGCGCGTCGGTCATGGTCAGATCGTCGGCGCTTACGGTTACCGTCGTAATAGTAGGTTTCTGACCTTCAATGTTTCCGCCGAGACCCTTCATCGCATCCCAGTACTTGCCGGGGAACAAGCCCTGCGTCGCATAGGGAGCCTGCGCAACCAGCGCCGCAAGCGCTGTGTTTTTCTGAACCTTTTCAAGCTGTGCAACCGCCTTGTTTGAAGGACCGGTCTGCAGTTCGTCGAATCTTAATTCCTGCATCTTTTCGCTTGTAAGGAAAGCCGCAAGCTGATGCGCTTCGGCAAGGTGTTTGGAGTTGGGGTTTACGCCTAAAAGCTTATAGCCCGCAATCGAACCCATCTGATAATCTTCTCCGGTCAGCGAGCTGTGGAAGGTGGGCAGCTTTGTCGCCGCGTAGTCATCGCCGAGCTTGCCCTGAATTGCTTCCGCGTTCCAGGTACCGGAAACGCACGCGCCGAACCAGGTGACGCCGCCTTTACCGTTGAGGTAGGTGGAAATTTCAGTGTCGCCGCCCGAAATGAAGCAATCGGAACGCTTTGCGTTAAGCTCTATCATAGCCTGCGCGCCGACCTGCGCGATAGTGTATTCGCTGTCGCCGACTTTATCGGCGAAGTTGGTGTACGATTTGGCAACTACTTTTCCTTCGTATTCTACGGTGTAAGTTCCGCCCACGCAGCCTTCGCCCGTGCCGAGGAAGAACGCGCCGGTGTACCACGCTTCGGGCATATTGTAAATGAAGTATTTTCCCGCCGCCGTGCAGGCTTCGGTAATTCCTTCGAGGGTCTTCGCCTGCTCTTCGGTCATAATGCCCTTGTTATAGTACAGGAAGTAACCGTTGTCGGCTGCGTACGGATAGCCGTAATATTTGCCGTTAAAAAATCCCGCTTCAACCGATTTAACGTCGTTTTCCTCTTTCAGGTTTTCAACCGTTGCGGTAGGCAGAGGCGCCAGCGCGGAATAGGTAAGAAGCTCTACAAGCTGGTCGTCTGCATAGCAGTAAACGTCAGCGCCTACTGTTGCGTCGGTAGAAAGTTTGGAAACCGCGTCGCCCGCGCCTACGACGCCCGTAGTAATGGGTGTCTTGAAATCGGGATTCTCTTCCTGGAACTGCGCTATCATCTTTTTAAGGGTTTCCTGATCGTCCTGCGAAGCCCATACGGTTATACCGTTGTTTTTGTTGCCGCAGGCAGTCATACCCAGCGTTGCGCCGGCGGCAAGTACTCCGCAGGCAATAAGTGCAATAATACCTTTTTTCTTCATAAATTCCTCCTTATTATTAAGAAAAAAACCTGTTATTTTTTATTTTTAAGGGTCAAGCCCTTTTCGACCTTTGTGAAACTTTTTTGAGATAGTCCGAAAGCTGTTTTGAAAAATCCTGCTTTGTAAATCTTCTGCTCCAGTTTTTGTCGGATACCGTTGAAGGCTCGTTTATCCTCGCCTCGCCGCCCAGCGCCAGTAAATCCCATAAAGGAACTATAACCGTATCCGATTTGCTCGCAAACGCAAGGTTTACCACGCTGCGGCAGATTTGTTCGGGCGTCTTTGTTTCGGGCGTAATTTTCAGAAGCTTGCTCTCTTTTTCAACGTCCTCTACAAATATCTCTCTCTCCTCTTCGGTTAAATCTTCTATATACTGTTTGAGGGGCATATTGTCGTGCGTTCCCGTGTAGCATACGAAGTTTTCCGTGTGGTTGGAGGGCTTATGCTCGTTTTCCTCTTTGCCGTCGAAGGCAAATTCCAAAACCTTCATTCCGGGATAGCCTACGTTTTTCATAAGGCGGCGCACGCCGTCGTCGATAACGCCCAGGTCCTCGGCGACTATTTTGTAATTTAAAATATCCTTGAACAGCTCTTCCTTGGGACCGTCCTCCCAGAGTCCGTATCTCGCGGTGCTGTCGCCGGCGGGGACCTCCCAGTATCTGTCAAAGCCGCGGAAGTGGTCTATTCTCAAAATATCGAATAGCTTAAAGCACTTTTCTATTCTCGCTTTCCACCAGCCGTAGCCGTCCTCTTTCATTCTCTCCCAGTTGTAAACGGGATTGCCCCAGAGCTGACCTTCGGCGGTGAACCCGTCGGGAGGGCAGCCCGCAACACATTTGAGCTTGCGGCTTGCGTCAACTTTGAAAAGCTTTTCGCCGTACTTCCAAACCTCAACGCTGTCGTACGCGACGTAAAGGGGAATATCGCCCATTATCGAAACGCCGCGCGAGTTCGCGTAATTTTTAACTGCGTTCCACTGTTTCAGAAAAATAAATTGTGTAAACTGCCAGAAAAGATACTCGTTTTTATTATCTTCGACAAATTCCGCGACCGTCTTTTCGTCGTAGATGCGGTACGCCTCGTCCCACTCCGTCCAGGCTACGTGGTTGAATTTCTGCTTAATTGCCATGAACACGGCAAAATCGGAGTATTCGCCCCGTTCCACAAATTTATCGAATTCGCCGCCGCCATTAAAGCGGCTGAACGCTTTTTTCAGAAGCGCAACCTTTTGGGTGAACTGTCTGCCGTAATTTACCCTCAAAGGACTGTCGGCAAGGTCGGAAAGCGAAATTTCGCTCTCCTTTAAAAGTCCGTCCTCAACTAAAAGCCGCAAATCAATGAAATAATAATTAAGCGCGTCGGAAGATGCCGACTGGTACGGGCTATCGCCGTAGTTGGTCGGGTTGAGGGGTAAAACCTGCCAGATTTTTCCGCCTGCTTCCGAAAGAAAATCTATAAAATTGTAAACTTCTTTACCGAGAGTGCCTATCCCCTCGCCCGACGGCAATGAGGATACGGGCAACAGTATTCCGAAGTTTCTGCCGTTTGTCATAACCGCTTTGCTTACCTTACGCTCATGTTCGAAAATTTATATAACTATTTTCGAAAATATTATATCATAATTTTCGCGAAAGTCAATAGAAAATGTTAGAAAATTTAAAAAAATGAATGATTTTTACAAAAAACCGGTTAAAAAGCGGCTTGACTTACACATCGATAAACTGTATAATTAACTGGTACGAGGTAAACGAATGACCATAAAGGAAATAGCTGAAGCGCTGAACGTATCCATAAGCTCGGTATCGAAGGCGTTGAACGACGCGTCCGACATTGCGGACGAAACAAAAAACAGAATTATAGAATACGCCGCCGAGGTGGGATATCACTTAAAGACCAAAAAGACGCCGCGGCGCATCTGCGCTATGTACGAGCGAGTCGACTCGGACACGAGAAACAACGTTTTAAGTCACGTTATATCTTCTTTCACGGATATTGCGATTGCAAACAACTACGAGGTTATGATTGACTACGTAGTTTCAAAGCCCGACGACTTTGCGCTGAACGACTATCTTTTGCAGAACAACTTCTGCGCGGCGTTTATCGTGGGGATGAACTACAAGAGCAGAATTTACAAGCAGGTTAAAAACACCACCGTTCCTCTCGTGCTTCTGGATAACAGAATTTCGGAGGTACCCTTAATTTCCTCCGTTTCGAGCGAGAACACCAACGCGATAGTACACGCGATAAAATACCTCACCAAGCGCGGACACAAAAAAATCGGCTTTCTGATGGGGGAAAACGACTCGCAGGTTTCGGCGGACAGGCTTGCGGGCTACATATTCGGGCTTGCGCGCGCCGGCATCGAGTACAACCACGACTACATCTACTACGGCGACTTTACCAAAGCTTCGGGCGAGGAAGCCGCGGCTGTGTTTGCGGAAACGGACGTGACTGCGGTCATAAGCTGTTCGGACATAATGGCTATGGGTCTTATCGACGGCTTTAAAGCCTGCGGAAAGAGCGTACCCGAAGATATTTCGGTAATCGGCTTTGACGATCTGAATTTGCTTAAATTCACCTCCTACGACCTGACCACTATGAAACAGGACTTCAACCGCCTCGGCGAGCAGGCTTTCAGACAGATTGAAGATATGCTCGAAGGCAGAACCTCGCAGCAGGTGATGCTCGAATGTAAGCTCATCGAGCGCGGTACGGTAAAAACGCTTAACTGAATAAAACAAAAACGCCCCGCCTAAAAGGACACTTCCCGTAGAGATTATAAAAAAGCGAAGAACTTTAAAATTCTTCGCTTTTTATAATTGCCCAATAAATTGAAATTAATTTAATTACTCATATTCTGTCCTAATAGTGAACTGTTCGGGAAGGTCAAAAATACCTGCTTTCAAAAATATGGGGTAAAAGTACTCATCTTTTAACCGTTCAAATGCAAGCCATTCAAAATCATGTATATGGTGACCTTCATGAAGCTTAAACCGCTCTCCTTTTTCCAATAATCCTGTTTTGGATATATCCATTAGATAGTAGATACAGATTTCATGATAATTCAGCTTATCGACATCTTCGGTAAAAAAGCCTTGATTCAACCATAGAGGACGAATAATTTTAGATGTGATTTTTAGCTCCTCCTCCACTTCTCTGATGACGGCATGTTCAGCAGTTTCTCCCATCTGGACTCTGCCACCGGGCAAATAAAAATATGGAGAACGCTCATCGTGCATTGCCAGAATTTTGTTGTCAGAGATAATTACAGCACAAACCCTAAAATTAAACTTTTCACGTCCGGAAACATATGTAATATCCATTGATTTTCTCCGTTAAATTACTGTCTATCTTTCCGTTATTATACAACAAACAATAATAAAAAGTAAAATAATTAAGCGCACTGCCTTGCTTGCAAGGTATAGTGCGCTATACTTGTTTTCTGTGGTAAAATTCCCTATGGGAACTCCGCAAACATCGGGGCGTGTTTTATTACTTTACCCGTCCTGACCTTACGGTCAATCCACCCTCCCCGAGGAGGACTAAATCAGCGACAGGAGATACTGCGAAAGTCCGTTAAAGCTGTCCGTGGCGAAATTCGCTACTGCGCGCGCCTCTTCAAGGCTGTCGCCTGCGGGCGAGCGGTTGCTCTTTATATACGCGGTGGAAAGTCCCGCCGCCTTTGCGCCCAGAACGTCCGCTTTGAAATCGTTGCCGATATACACGGTCTCTTCTCTGTTCAAGCCGTATTTTTTAAGTATATGCTCAAAAAACTCCGGACACGGCTTTTTGGCGCCGAAGTCGGAGGAAAGCTCTATCCCTTCGAAATACTCCGGAAATTTGAGTTTGGCAAGCTCGTCGCAGGTAAAGCAGGACTGCGCGTTTGAAAGTATGTAAAGTCTTGCTCCCCTGTCTTTGAGGGTCTGCAAAAGGGCGTAAACGCCCTTGTACGCCTTAAAGTCCACGCGCGACTTTTTGCGGAAATATCTTGCGGCGCCCTGCGGATCGTCAGGCGCAAGAACCGAAAAGACCTTAATAAGGTCTATCTCGCAATACTCGCCGCCCGTTTCAAGCGATTTGCAGAGGGCAAGATACCGCTCCCAGAAGTCGGCGCGGCGAAAGTACTTTGCCATGCGCTTTCTGAATTTTTTATTGCCCTCGTCGGTATGTATGTCGGCAAGGGTGCCGTATAAATCGAACACGAAATTTTTCATAAAAGTTTTTAACAATATTATCGGCGCGGAAAAATTTCCGCGCCGATACGCTTTTGTTTTGTTACGCCGGTTAATCAGCCGATTATTCGGTGATTAACGTGTATTCGATCTTCTGATAGTTATTATCGTCAACCGTTATAAGATATTTACCGGGCGCAACCTTGAAGTTACCGTCGTCGTCTCTGTCGGACTGGTCGTGGGTATCAGGGTGCTGGTTCTCCCACCAGTGACCCTTCCATTCGCCGCCGCCTTCAATAGAGTTAGCGTTTACGATAACCTTGAATAATATGAATTCGTCGGTCTTGTCGGTCCAGTCAACCGTTACTTCCCAAAGACCGGTCTCCGAATTTTTAGTGAGCTTCAATGCGTGACCGTTTGTTACGCTTGATGCCCAATCCGAATCTCCGGTATAGGTGCCTACGAGATAGTAGTTGTTTTTGGTATCGTATTTAACGGTCTGTGTTTCGGGATCGTATTTTACAACCCAGGTGCCTGCCGCAAGGTCGCCGACCGTAACTTCGGTATTGTCATACTTATTCAAAAGCTTAATGCCGGTAGCAGCCTCTTCAAGGGTGAAGGTAGCCGTCAGCGCCTCGGGGTCGAGCTTATACTCCGTTTCGCCGATAACTACGTTCCAGTCGTCCTTGATTTCAGTTATGCTGACTTCGCCTTTTTCAGGGTCGAAGGTTACGGAATACTGACCGAGAGGAAGCAGGTTAACTACGACGTCTTCAAGGTAAACGCTGATAGTTGCATGAGCGATGCCCGCGCTTTCGTCATAGAAAAGCTTCTCTTCGCCGTCAACTTTGCCGTCGCCCACGTTGACAATGTATACAGCCGCGTATGCTTTGTCTGTTTCTCCTTCGGGCGCGTCCTCTGCGTCCTCTTTACCGTTGCTGTATCTCTTAAGATCTTTTTCGGCTACCGTGATAACGGTTGACCATGTGCCGTCAGCGTTCTTGGTCAAACCTCTTACCGCGCCTGCGCCGAAATTGTTCATATCTCCCCAGTATTCCATATCGTAAGGAATTCTCAACTTGTCGGTCTTTTGTTTGAGTTTGTAAGAAATCTGATACTGGTCCGTAAATTCGGTTGCGCCGGGGTTGGTTTTAAGGGTGAATTCGTAAATGCCGTCCATACCCTCGTTAAGACAGATGTTGTAACCGCCGTTACCGTCGTCCTGTCCTCTGAAAACTACCTGGTCTTCGTCATTCTTTACGACGTAGCTGTAGGTGTCGTCCTCTTCAGCGCCGACGAAAGCGGAAACTGTAAGCGACCAGGACCATGCCGTGGTTCCTTTAACGACTTTAAACTGATCGCCCGCGTACATCTTCATTTCAAGGGTGAATACGTTTTCGTTTTCCTTCGTTGTATCTTTAACAAAAGTTACCTTTTCGGTAGCGCCCGCTTCTCCCGCAGTCCAGCCCTGATTGTACAGAGCCGCATCTTCGCCTGCGCTGGTGCCTGCGCAGTGGTAAATTTCGTCATCGGGTACGAAATTTCCGGGGTTGCTGCCGGGATCCTTGGGTTTGCAAGCGGCAAGCATTGACGCCGAGCCGATTACCATTGCCGCTGACATAACCAGGGCAACTATCTTTTTTGATTTCATAATTTTCCTCCAAATATTGTTTATTGATTTTATTTAAACCTGCCCTTTCGGGTATTAGTTTTTAAAGTTTTACGCCAGTTTGTAAACGTGGCAGCTTATTCCGGCAACCGAAACCGAGCTTCCGCCCGCCGCCGTTCCGAGTACGGTCGTGCCTGCGTTAGTACCGTTGATATACAGATTCCAGCTTCCTGCGGGAAGGGTGAATTGCTTCGCATTTGCCGTCGGGTTGTAGATTATAAGCAGTTTTTCGCTTGTGTTGCTTGCATTTGTGATAGTGAACGCAACCGCCGCGCCGTCCTTTTTAACTATTCTGCAAAGGCTGCCCGTCTTGTAATCGCCTGCCGTAGCCTGGCGGAGAGTCGGGTTAGCTTTACGGAAAGCAATCAGTCCCTTGTAATACTGCATCGTCTTGTACTGGTCGCTGTCTGTTGTCAGCGCGTCCCAGTCAATGTTGTTTACAGAGTCGGGCGCGTTGTAACTGTTTTCGTTGTAGGTGCCGTCCTCATTCTTCTTTGTACGCAGCATTTCTTCGCCCGCCTGCATAAATGGAATACCCAGCGAGGTCTGAACTATTGCCGCGGACAGCCTGTTCATTGCAAGGCGCTTGTCAAGCGTATCGCTACCCTCGCCGTAAACGGTGCAGATTCTGTCCCAAAGAGTATTGTTATCGTGCGCCGAAACGTAGTTGATAACCTGCGTGGGGTTAGCCGCCGTCCAGCTGCCCGAGTATTCGGTGAATTTGTTAGGTCCGCTGACCGGTGTGCTGCCCGTTACGCCGAACAGAACTTTGTCAAGGCAGTCTGCTCTTGCGCCGGTCGCGTAGCCGGTATCGGACATATTGAAGGTCGAACCCTTTATGCCGTCGCGGATAACGTCGTTGAACAGCGCGATGCCGTTAACGCCGCCGGTCGAAGTGCCTTCGTTCATCTTCTGCAGATTTGCAAGGGTTGCCTGCTCGCCTGCCGCAAGTTCAACGCCGCCGCCCGTCCAGCCTTCGCCGTAGATAAGAGCTTTCGGGTTGGTTGCATGCACCGCCTTTTCGATTTCCTGCATGGTGGTGATATCGTGTACGCCCATAAGGTCGAAACGGAAACCGTCGAGGTTGTATTCGTTCTGCCAGTAGGTGACCGAGTCAACCATGTACCTGCGCACCATCGAGCGCTCGGAAGCAGTTTCGTTGCCGCAGCCCGAACCGTTCGAAGGGTTGCCATCGCTGCCGTAACGGTAGTAATAGTAAGGAACAATTTTATTGAGGTTAGAGTCAATCGAATAAGTGTGGTTGTAAACGACGTCCATAATTACGCCGATGCCCGCCTTGTGGAGAGCCTGAACCATCTGCTTGTATTCGTTTACGCGTACCGCGCCGTCATCGGGGTCGGTCGAATAGCTTCCCTCGGGAACGTTGTAGTTTTCGGGATCGTAGCCCCAGTTGAAGCTTTCGTCGGGCGCGTTTTCGTCAACCGAAGAGTAGTCGTAGCTGGGAAGAAGGTGAACGTAGTTTATTCCCAGTTCTTTCAGGTAGTCGATACCGACGGGAACGCCGCTCGCGTTTTTAAGTCCTTCAACCGTGAAGCCGAGGTATTTGCCTCTGTACTTTTCGGGCAGTTTGGAGTCTGTTATCTTGTTGGAGAAGTCGCGGATATGCACTTCCCAGATTTGCGCATCGGTGTAGTTTTCAACGCCGTTGTCGACGTAAGTATTCTCGGTCCAACCTTCGGGGTCGGTTTTGTCGAGGTCTAAAATCATACCGCGCTTGCCGTTCATTCCCGCCGAACGCGCGTAGGGGTCAACCGCCTCGTTCGAGCCTTTGGAAGTAGTTACGGTATAGGTATAATATTTGCCTTCGAGATTTTCGTCTGCGGTGTAAGTCCACACGCCCTTTTCGCCGCGTACCATTGGATAGTATTTGGCGTTGCCGAGCGAGCCGTCTCTGTAAATATTTACGTCTACTTCGCTTGCGGTGGGCGCCCAGACGCGGAAGGTCGTGCTGTTTTCTTCAAGTTCTACGCCCAGCTTGCCGTCGTAGGTGTAAGCCTGCTCGAACTCCGCGCTCTGGAAGTAGGTTGCAGGTACGACGCCTACGGGATCGTCAAATCCGTTGACTTCAAGGGTGTACGCCTTGGATAAGTCAAGCGCGGACGTTACGGTAATGTTGTTATTGAAAACTTTGCTTATTTCAACCTCTACGGGCTTTCCGTCAGCCCCAGGGGTCGTTATTTTAATGCGGTCTTTTGTGATGTTTTCTTTGTTGCTCGCGGTAATTTTAATATGCGTAAGGTCTGTCATATCCGCCAGAGCGAGATATTTCATTTCTTCAAGGGTCACGCCGCCGTCGGTACTCGAATAGCTGTTGCCGTCGCCCGCTTTGGTGTAAATGGTAACGTCGCCCTTGCCCTTCATTTTAATTTTACGGTCGGCCTCGGTGCCGTCCTTTTGCGCGGAACCCCAGGACGAGCTGCCGGGTACGCAGTTCTTTCTTATGATAAAGCCCACCTCTTCAACGCTATCGGGAATATTGAACATTGCAACCGCGCCGTATTCGCAGGCGTGGAGTTTGTAACCTGTGCCGGATACGTCGCCGTACCACAGCCAGACGTCTCTGTCGTCGTAGCCCGAATCGCACTTATAATAAATGGTAAGCAGGTTGCAGCCTTCCTCTTTTTCAATAGAGTAATCGCCCTCTTCCTCTTTGCCGGAACCGCCCTTATCGGTACAGGCGGCGGCGAAGACGAAAACAACCGATAAAATCATGCACAAAATTGCAAGAAATCTTTTTTTCATCACAGTCCCCTAATATTATTTGTAATACGAAAAATTTTAATTTATATTAAAAGTTTTCGAAAATAATTATATCATATTTTCGAAATCTGTCAAGAGTTATGAATAAATTTTTCAGAAAATGTTAATTACGTTAAAAATTGCGCGTTTCTAACACGAAAAAACAGCCTCCGCGCGATTTGCGGAGGCTGTTTTTATGAATTATTCAATTTGCAGTTTCGAAAATTTGTAATTTAATCTTTTTCGCGCAGAATTTCGACCGGTTTCTTTTTAACCGTTTTTAAAAGCGGCAGCAAAAGACCGAGACTCAAAGAGAATGCCGTTGCCGCAATCAGTACGACCACGTTCCAGACGGGGTATATGACTATCGGGAAGTTAAGCGCGTATTCTTTTACCAGAAGTCCGTTGGTCACCGAAGAAAGGACTATTGAAATTATCACCGACAGCGCAGCAATTATCGCGCCGATAATTCCGTTTTCGGCGAAGAAGATATTCGCGACCCCCCTCTTCGAAGCGCCCAGCGCGCGAAGAATTCCTATCTCCTGCTTTTTGTCCATTATGACTCCGCTGAAATAGTACGCCATAAATATTATTATCACCGCGCACATTCCCAGCGACACCCACAGGAAAATGCTTGCCAGCATTTTAAAGAAATAGCCGACGTCTTCAATCGAGTACGTTACCTGATTTATAACTACGTAGCTCACTGTACCGTGAGTATCTTTTATTACGGAATCGCAGTTAAATCTTGCGTCCGTGAAGTTTACTCGGTTTTTAATTGCGGTAAGCGGGGAAGGTACGGGAACCGCGGCGAAAGCGCAGTCGTAAAATCCCGATACCTCTTTCAGCTCCCCGAACAGTTCGTCCGAAACGACCGTATAACCGGAGTAATCGTTGATATAGTATCCTACTATTTCAACGTCAATTCCGGAGTTTCCCGAGTCAAAAGAAAAACTGATATATCCGCTTTCGTTCTGTCCTAAAACCCCGCGTTCGAAGCTTAACTTTGCAGCAGAAAGCTCGTCTGCGTGTTCCTCAAAAAATTGCGCCGCTATCTTTTGTTTTGCCGTACTCTTAAAATATTGATTATTATATTCCGGTTCGTATTCGTTCTCGGTATTATACCGGATGTAATCGTAGTAACTGCTCCAGTTGCTGTACGAACTGTGCGTCTTTTTAAACTCTTCCTCTATAAGCGGAAAATGCTCCTGCGCAAAGTTGCGTATTTCGGCATCCGCCATAAGTCCGAGATTTAAAGAGGACGGTAAATCTTTAAGACAGCCGCCGGGAACTATAATCTGATTGCCCGAAAGGTTTGAAAGCGAGGCGCCCTCTTTAAAGTAAACGTCGAGCGGATAACTTAAAGGTTTAGTTGCGTAAGACACGGTAGCCGCGCCCGTCATACCGTAATCGCTTGCAAGCGGCGAATCTAACCGGTAAACCTTCTGCGGATTAAAAGCGTTGCTTCCGTAAGCGCTTGCTATATAATCGGTAACCGACTCGTCGTAAAAGCCTTCGCAGGTAAAAAATACGTTGTGCAGCGCGTAAGCTAAAATCAGTTTTTGACTGTTATATTCTTCGTATTCCTTGTCTTCGCCGGCGCGGGTAATAAGTTGGTCTATCACGCCGCGGTCCAATCTGGTATCGAGTATGCCGACTATTTCGGGCGTAATTACTCCCAGCCGTTCGTCGTACAGCGAAAGATTTTTACCGATAAGATCGGAATGGGTCTTAATTTCGTATTCAACGCTCTCCCACTCGTAGCCGAAACTCTGATAAAGAGAATAGACGTATTCGGTTATTACTATTTCGTCTTTGTCTTCGGGAAGTCTGCCGTCAAGGCTGAATTTGAAATCGTTTAAAAATTTCCGGTTGATTTCGGCGTAGCCTGCGTTTCTTATAATATCAACCTGATAGTCCGACGGGTCGTTGACCAGATTTCTGTAATCGTTCCTAAAAAAGCGGTATACCGGCGTAACTTCGCAATTCAGCTCGTCTGAAATGCGCACTAAATCGTCTTTACTCAAAAAACCTTCGTAAGGAGCATTTTCCTCGGGGTCGTCGGGGTTGTAGTTCTTTACGTAGGTAACGTGGCTTAAAACGCCCTCCTTATAGGCGTTTGCAAGCACAGTGTTCGGCGAGAACGCCGCCATTACGTTGGTAAAGCCGAACATGGAAAGGGTTATCACCGCGATAATCATTGCAAACACCAGTCTTGTTTTGCGGTGTTTGAGATAACCCAAACCCATTTTGAATGTGTTTTTAGCCGACAAACCGCTCTTTTTTACGGAAACCGTTTCCGTTTGCTCCGAAGCCGCTTCGGCTGCGGAATCGCGCTCTATGCGCCCGTCCTTCATCTCGATAATTCTGTCGCCGAAGCTTTCCGCAAAGTCCCTGTCGTGGGACACTACTACCACGAGCCTGTCTTTACTGACTGCTTTTAAAAGATTTAGAACGCTTTCGCCCGTTTCGCTGTCGAGCGCGCCCGTAGGCTCGTCGCAAAGGATGAGTTTTGCGTCCTTTACAAGCGCCCTCGCTATAGCTACGCGCTGACGCTGTCCGCCCGAAAGGTTGGGCGGCTTGCGGTCTTTGAATTTTTCAAGATCTACCTTTTTGAGTATTTCGTTCACTCTGTCCGTTTCGCTGTTGCCCTGTAAATTCAAGGCAAGGGCAACGTTTTCTGCTACAGTGTAGCCGTCGAAAAGGTTATAGTCCTGAAATACGAAACCCGTAAAGGTGTTGCGGTAATTATTTAACTCGGCAGGCGTGTAGTCCTTTAAATTTTTTCCGCCGACTTTTATTGCGCCGCCGTCAAACTCGTCGAGTCCGCCCAGTACGTTTAAAAGGGTGGACTTGCCGCAGCCCGACTTGCCCAGTATGAACACCATTCCCTTTGAGGGGAGATTTAAGGAAATCCCTTTCAGCGCCTCAACGTTCACGCCCTTTTTACTTTTATAAATCTTCGTTAAATTTTCAACCGTAATCATAGCGACCTTTTTCCTTTAAAAATTAATCGCTTAAATTTTACGGCTTTTTTATACAAAAATCCACGCGCGCAGGGTCGTATCCGCTCTACAATTCTTTCCTCTCCGTCTATAAAAACAAGAACGCGGCGTAAACCGCGTTCTTGTTTTTAAATTTCAATCAGAAAGCCGGCTTTGCGTAAAGCGGTTTCTATTTTGTCCAGAGTGTTTTCGTCAGGGGCGGATACGGTGTGGTAGTGATAGCCGTCGGTCACGCTCATAAGAGGTTTCGACGCGCCAGAAACGAGCGAGCGGTACAGCTCTTCAACGTGGATGCGGTTCATCAGATCGAGCCGCGCGGAAATTCTGCCGTAGACGCGGTGGTTCACGAAGATATCTTCAATCTTTCCGCCTAAACCTATGACCAAAGCGCCCTCGTCCACAATCTGTTCAAAGGAATGGCGGCACTTGAACACACGCGAAGCGCCCAGTCCGGTATTTAAAAGATAGCCGCGGTTGGTGGAAGTTATGTCGTAACCGTTGGCGCGCAGTATTGCTATATCCTGCACTATCACCTGACGGGAAACGCCGAATTTTTCGCTCAATACGTTGGCGGGTATCGCGTTTTCGGTATTGCCTAAAAGGCTTAAAATTTCCTGCCTGCGTTTATCCGATTTCATTTGTCCTCCGCGGGGCGCAGGTTTTTAAGGGATAAATCGAGTATGGGCGCGGAGTGGGTAAGCGCGCCGCTTGAAATAAAGTCGACCCCCGCCGCCTTTATGTTTTGGATATTCTCTTTGGTGACGTTGCCGCTGCACTCGGTCTGCGCCCTGCCGGCTATCAGTTTTACCGCCTTTTTCATATCCTCAATACTCATATTGTCGAGCATAATTATATCCGCGCCGGCTTCCACAGCCTCTTTGCACATTTCAAGGTTTTCGACTTCCACCTCGATTTTTCTCACAAAGGGCGCGTATTCCCTTGCCATTTCAACTGCTTTTTTAACGCCGCCTGCCGCGCCGATATGGTTGTCCTTTAAAAGTATTCCGTCCGAAAGGTTATAGCGGTGGTTGCATCCGCCTCCAACTTTTACGGCGTACTTTTCGAAAACGCGCATATTGGGCGTAGTTTTGCGCGTGTCCAAAAGCTTTGTCTTACTTCCCTCTAAAAGCTTTACGGTCTGCGCGGTGTATGTTGCTATTCCGCTCATACGCTGCAAAAAGTTAAGCGCAGTGCGCTCGCCCGAAAGGATAACGCGGATATCGCCCGTAATTTTTGCGATAACTTCGCCCTTTTTAACTTCGCCGCCCTCGGCTTTGAAAAACTCGATATTCACGCTTTCGTCCAGAATTTTAAAGGTACGCTCGAACACGGGCAAGCCGCAGATTACGCCGTCCTGCTTGCAGATTAAGTCCGCGCAGCCTGTAACCTTTTCGCGCATAACCGCGTTGGTGGTGACGTCCTCGCTTGAAATATCCTCTTTTAAAGCGGACTTTATAAGTTCGTCCGCGTTGATTTTAATGGTTACGGGGTCTAACATTTTCTGCCTCCTCAATAGCTTTAAGTAATATCTTTTTGTAGTTTTCAAGAATTTTGCGCGGCTCGCGGTAATTATTCAAGTCCGCGTCCGCGAAGGCGGTCGCCTCTTTGTAGTTTTTGATAATATCCTCCGCCGCGCGCTTTGCGAACAGCAGACTTTCCAGAAGGGAGTTCGAAGCAAGTCTGTTTGCGCCGTGAACGCCGTTGCAGCATGTTTCGCCCACCGCGTAAAGACGGGGCATGGTAGTTTTACCGTCAAGACTGCTCCTTACGCCGCCCATAAAGTAGTGCTGCGCCGGCACGACGGGTACGGGACTTCTGAACACGTCAATTCCCTCTTCGGCGCACCTTTCCACTATGCCGGGGAAATGGGACAGCACTTCCTCTTTGGGAATGGTCCGCATATCCAGCCAGACGAAGGGCGAGCCGTCCTTTTGCATCTGCTTGTTTATTTCGGCGGTCACCACGTCGCGCGGCTGAAGCTCGTCGCAGAAACGGTTGAAATTTTTGTCGAGCAGCACCGCGCCCTCGCCGCGCACCGACTCGGAAATGAGGAAGCTCCTGCCCTCTTTTTCGCTGTATAAAGTCGTGGGGTGAATTTGCACGTAGTTTACGTTGTCGACCGCAATTCCCCTGTTAAGGCAAATAGCGACGCCGTCGCCGGTGAGTATACGGAAATTGGTCGACTTTTTAAACACGCCGCCTATTCCGCCGGTCGCAAGCACGGTGTAGTCCGAATAGATCTTTTTAACCTCGTCCGCGTTCTTATCCCACACGACCGCGCCCGAACATTCGCCGTCCGCTATAATATCCAAAAGCACGGTGTGCGGAGCTACAGTCACGTTTTTAAGCGCGCGTACCTTCTGCATAAGATGAGAGGTTATCTCCTTGCCCGTGCAGTCCGCGTGGAAACATATTCTGTTTGTGGAGTGTCCGCCCTCGCGCGTCAGAGATAAACTTCCGTCGCTCTCGCGCGCAAAGTCAACGCCCAGAGAGACGAGTTCTTCGACAACAGCCTGCGACGAGCGTATCATACACTCCACCGCGGCGGGGTTGTTTTCGCCGTGGCCCGCGCTCATCGTGTCGCTGAAATAGCTTTCGAAGTCCCCCTCGTTTTTAAGGCGGCTTATTCCGCCCTGCGCGAGATAGCTGTCGCTCTTTTCGGGTTCGTCCTTACAGATAATAAGAACGCTCTTCTCTTTTGGCAGATGCAGGGCGCAGTTTAAACCGGCTACGCCCGCGCCCGCAATAATTACGTCGTAATCTTTCATAATTACCAAAAGTTTACACTAAAACTTTACACCTGTCAAGGCATATGTAAAGTTTTTGAAAATTTTACGCAATCGACAAAATTATACCTTTTACTTTGTACTTTTAAAAGATGTACGGATAATATGATATCCGTAGAAAAACAAACAAGTTTACAAGGGGTATTATATGAAGATTTCCTTTTTTTACGGTATGAAAGTTGAAAGCACTGCCGGCAAGAGCGGCTACGTAATAGGCGTAAACGTCAGGGGCGACAGGCTTGAATGCCTTAAATGCGCGGACGCCAACGAAAACGAGTTCGCCGTGGACGCGCAGAATATTGTAAGCTACGGCGAGGATAAAATTATTTTCGAGGACAGGGAAGCCGCGATACGCGGCAGCGTGCCTATGCGTTTGGGAAAACCGGTATTCGACCAGAACGGCAACTATCTCGGAAACCTTGACGATTTTTCGGTGGACTGCGACACTCTGACCTGCGCGTTTGTGGGCAAAAAAAAGTTCTCCGCAAACGAGCTGGTCTGCGGAGACGCTGTAATTGTTAAAAGTCAAAGGGTTTTGAAGAGCGACGTTAAAAAGGACGGCAAAGTAATTTTAAAGCGCGGAACGCCGCTCGATAACGAGGCGCTGAAAATCGCGCGCCGCGAGGGAGAATACGTTCAGGCTAACTTAAAGTCCATTTAAACGTTATATTTTGCCATAAGCTTTAAAAGGGCATTGAAGTTGTCGTTTAATATATCCGACTCCGACGGTGTCAGCGCGCCCTTCATCTGTAAAACTGCGAGCGTGTTTTTCAGCTTTTCAAGCTCCTGCCTGTCACCCTTGCCCAGATTTTTCTGCAACAGTCTGTCGGTGACCGAAATTGCGTGTTCGAGCCGCACGGTAGATTTTGCCGCGGGGACTTCGGCGCGTAAGACAGGCTGTTTTATCGGCGCGTTCTGAACGGGCAGAGAAGAAATTGCGACCTGGCTTTGAATTGCCGCGCGTTTTTTATCCTTGGTGACGATGCACAAAAGACCGTACAAAAGATAGCCGACGCACCAGAAAATTACGGCGGCAATCACCGACTGGGGCAAGCCCTCTTCGGTCAGAAACGAGCCGAAGGTCAGCGCGGCGTACGCGTTGACGAGATTGAAAAAGGGCTTTTTGGAAGCCGCCTTTATTTTAGGCACGCATAAAGAGAGAAACAGCGTTGCGATAAAGACAGCCGCGAACGAACCCCACACTATCCACAAAAGGGTATCGAACTTGATACTTGCGACTTTTGAATAAATACCGTTTATAAATTCAGAAAACATAAGCGTATAAATTATATCCGTCTTTCGGTTAAGAAAAGACGGATATTTTGTCGCATTTACGCTAATTCAAGGTTATTTGTCTGCGCCTGAAAATATTGACTATCACGCAGGATATATCTTTTTCGCCCTTGCCGGTGACTTTTGCAACCGCTTTTCTGTACAGCGCAAGCTGCGGCGCGTAAGTTTCTTTAAGACGGTCGTCGTCTTTAACCGAATATTTGTAGTCGATTACCGCCGCCCTGTCGCCGCGCAGAGCTAAAAGGTCTATCGCGCCCTGAACAAGTACTTCGTCCGAAACCTCGGTATCCGGCAGAACGTCCCTTGCCGGAAGGTAGCACAAAAATTCCTGCTCCCTCAAAAGGGTTGCGCCCTTCAAATCCGCGAATACCGGCATATTCAGAATTTCGCACAGCTCGTACGCGTTTAAAAGGTCCGCCTGTTCACTGTTCAGTTTTCCGCTTCCGACCAGATTTTCAATCTCTCCGGCGATAGCGTCTTTGTCTTTAATACCGAAATCGCAGAGTTCCAGAAACGCGTGGTAAGCGGTGCCGCGCTCGGTACCCGTTTCGCCCTCTTCCTCCCCGAACGGTTCGGCGGGGCGGTAATAATCGTGTTCGGTAAGCTGCAGAATTTTTGAAGCCGAACTTTTAACCGGCAGGTTCACGCTGTCGCCGTGCGGATAGGGCTGCATAAATTTGCCTTTCAGATTTTGCAGAAGCTGTCCGTCGGGTTTAGTAAGCTGCGCGCCCACCTTTTCGCCTGCGGTGAAGTCCTCGCGCGGAGGCAGACTTTCGGGCGAGAACGCTGCCGTATCGAAAAGCTTCGCGTAGCACTTTGCGTCCGCGGCTTCCAAAGCGGAATACTCCTTGCACTCCTCCGCCATAATGTGCAGTCTGCACATAGCGCGCGTACACGCGACGTAAAAGAGGTTAAGCTCGTTTTTCAGCTCCTCCGCTTCCGCGCGCGCCAGAGTAAGTTTTCTCAACAGGGTTGAGCGAACGAGCATATTCTCGCCGTCGTGGCATCTGGGCGCAAAACCGAATTTTTCGTCGAAGGGCATCTCCGTACTGTCCCTGCCCTTGAATGTCGCGCAGACATCGGCGATTATGACTACGGGGAATTCAAGCCCCTTGCTTGCGTGCATTGTCATGACCTTTATGCTGTCCGACGAAGCCGAGGGCGGCGCCGGAATATCGTAGCCCGTATCCTTGAGCTTTGCCAGAAATTCGCAGACAGATAAATTTTCGCCCTCTTTTGCAAGGCGGCGTAAATTTTTCAGCTTTTCGCCGCCGCCTGCGGAGTACGCGGCTTCGAGCGAAGTTCCCTGCAGAATTTTGTCTATTATCTCCGCGGCGGACAAAACGTCCGAAAGGTCTTTAAGCCTTGAAATAAACCTGTTAAACCTGTGCAGTTTTCTCGCGATAATATCGCCGTTTTCGGATAAATATATGTCGCAGCAGTCGCGGAAAGGCAAAGCCCTGCCGTTCTTTTTTTCGCCCTTGCAGGCTATCCTTATTTTAGCAAGCTCGTCGCAGTCAAGACCGCCCAAAGGAGACAAGAGCGCGGAAACGAGCGGAACGTCCTGCTGGGAATTGTCGATATAGGACAGAATGTCAATCATCTGCTTGACTTCGGGACGGGCGCAGATATTCTGCTCTTTACTGCCCGCGACCGAGTAACCCGCGTCCGACAGCGCGCGCACTATGCCGTTTGCCGCCGCGTTGCGCTTGCGCGTCAAAATACATATATCGCCCGCCTGCGTATCGACGTAGCCGCCGCTTGAAAGGTCGTAGTGTTTGCCTTTCAGCTCGCGTTCCACAACCGAAAGCACGGCAAGCCCCTCGCGCGTGTGTTTAACCTTTTTCGCGCCCGACTTAACCGAATATACTTCGGGCAGGGTCTTGTCCTCTTCGTCCTTGCCGAAAATGTGAATTTCGCTGCTGCCGAAACCTGCAGGGTATCCGCCGCCAGAAATCATTTTACTGCCCGAGGCGTAGTCGAAGCCGCAGGTCGACGAAGTCATTATCTGCGAGAACAGCGCGTTTACGAAATCAAGCACGCCGTCCGACGAGCGGAAGTTGTGCGAGAGGCGCAGCGCGCTTCCGCCGCCCCCTTCGAACGAGTTGTATTTTTCCGCGAAGAACAGCGACCTGCTGCCGCGGAAGCCGTAAATTGCCTGCTTGACGTCGCCGACGAGAAAGACGTCATTCGCGCCGATTTTTGAAAGCAGTTCCTCCTGCACGGGGTTGACGTCCTGGTACTCGTCCACGAACACGAGGGTAAACCGCTTGTTTATTTCCGCGCGGACCTCTTCGTTTTCAAGTAGCTCCAGCGTCAGGTGTTCGAGGTCGTTATAGTCCAGTTTATTTTCGTCGCGCTTTACCACGGTGTACGCTTTGTCGAATTCCTTTAAAACCTTACAAAAAGCCGACGCCGTTTTTCCGCTTTCGAAAAACGCCTTCCTCTCTTCCTCTTCGCCGGCGATATCGCCTCGGAGAGAATTGTATCTTTTTAAGAGGCTCTCTTTAAAGGCTTTAAATCTTTCGCCCTCTTCCTTGTCGTCTTTATCCGCGGGCTTGCGCGTTTTGGTAAGGGGAGGAACGGGGTCGAATATGCCGCCGCGGGAAAGGGCTTCGAGGCTTTCGAGCATTTCGCCGAAAATCGCCTCGTAGGCGGGGTGGGAATTATTGAAGCCCGCCGCAAACTCTTCGACGGCGTCTTTGAGCGCGGCGCACTTGATTTTTATATCGGACGAAAGCTGCGCGCAGACTTCCCTGAACCCCTCTTCCGTGTACAGCTTTTCAACGCCGTCCAAAAGGGTTGAATACCTTGCGGTAATGCGCAGTTTTTCGTAGCCTTCCAAAACGAGCGCGCGCAGAAACCCGTCGCCGCGCTTTTTTCTATAACACTTTAAAAGGTGTAAAAAGTCATTATCGTCGCACTCGTACAGCTTTTCGAAAACGCTGTCGAGCGCGCGCCGCTTGTACTCCTTCGCCACCGCGTCGTCCGCGGAAATTATATCGAAAGTGCCGTCGATATCCAGCGCGTAAAAGTAGGTCCTTAAAAGCTTGGCGCAGAACGCGTGAATGGTGGAAATTGCCGCCGACGGAATTTTTGAAAGCTGTCTCTTTATATGCGCGCGCGTATCGTCGGCGCTGCCGCTCATTTTTTCGATGAGGGCTGCGCGCAGTTTTTCCTTGATCTGCCCCGCCGCTTTTTTTGTGAAGGTGACCGCTAAAACGTTGTCGAGGTCGGCGCCGTCGGCGATAGCCTCGACCAGTTTTCTTATCATTACGAAGGTTTTGCCGCTTCCTGCCGAAGCCGAAACAATTACCTTGCCGCGGCTATTGATTGCGGCTTGCTGTTCGTTAGTTACGCCCATCGACGTCCTCCTTTAACCGCTTGACAACGTCCGCGATTTCGCCGCATTTCAATGACCGCGAAGAACGTTCCTCGCCGTCCGCTCCCACCGCAAAGGCGCAGCTTCCGCCAGCCTTGCAGAACGAACACGCGTCCTCCGCCGGCGAAGGGGTTATATTTCCGCCCAGCATTTCGCTTGCGCCCTGACGGGCTACCGCTTTGGAATACTCTATAAAGTCGCCGAAAACTTCGGGCGGCATCGCCTTGTCGCTTCTGCCGCCGCCGAGGTAGGCGTCGAAATACTTACTCTTTGTTTTGGGCTGTAACGTAACGTCCGAGCGCGAGACGACCTCGTCGCTGCCGTCCATATAGCCCTGCAGTCTGAACACGCCGTCGGCTTTGTCCCTGTACTCCACCGAAGCCGGAAAATAGTAGGCGCCGGCAGCCCTTCTGCCCTTTGAGGCGGAAGTTAAGTACAGCGGCAGCTGCAATTTGAGACCCATATAATATTTCGCGGGCGAGGGGTCGATAGCGCCCGTCTTGTAGTCTATAATTCTGACCAGATCGCCGCAGGCGTCGACGCGGTCGATTCTGCCGAAAATTTTCACGCCGCCGTCAAGCGGCACTTCGCACTTGTACTCCGCGCTTTCCACCTTGAAGGAAGAATTTGCAAGCTGCTCGAACATGCCAGAAGCTATAACGCCGGCTTCCTTTATAAGCGCCTTTGCGGTATAGCCGCCGCTCTTGCTGTCGGTGAGCGAGGAATAGGGCGCGTCCTTTAAAAGTCCGTCAGCAATTTCCTCGGCGCGCGCCGTTACCGTTTCGGCGGTGAGATTGCCCATTTCGGGCGCGATGCGTTGAAGCACGGTGTGGATAAAGTTGCCCGTATCCACCGGGCGGAGCGAGCCTTCCTCCCTCTCCTGTAATTTAAGTCCGTTCTGCACGAAATTTCTGTACGGGCATAAAAAGTAGGTTTCGAGCATGGTAGGGGTAATCGAATTGTAGCTTACGAACAGCGCGCGGCCGTCGCTCAAAGCCTTTTGCCTGGGGGCTTCGAGCGCCGCGTCCGCCTCTTTTTCAAAGCCGCCCTCTTTAAGGCACTCGTAAACAGCCGACAGCGTTTCCGCTCTGGGGGAAGTCGTCAGCCTTTTGAGCGCGGGAATTTTTTCACTGCAATAGTACACGAGCGCCGCGTCCGACTTTTCCAGTCTCTTAATATTAACCGCTTTCAGCTCGCCGCCCGCGGGGGTGAGGAATTTGCGCCTCGCGTAGGATATAATTTCGCTGACGCCGCTCTCCTCGCCGCCGAGACGTACGGGATAGGAAAGATAAAGTTGCTTTTTAAAAGCGCAGATATTCAGCGCGGTCTGCTCGCGACGGCGCATATTTACCTGCCTTATCTTGGGAGATATTGCAAGGTTTGCGCCCTCAAGCTGCGAAATTTCGCTGTCGGTTAAAAGGGCGGTGTCCGAGCTTGAAGCAGGCACGTCGTCGGTGAGCTGCGCCGCAAAAACTATTTCGCTTCCGGTGTTCGCGGTAGCCGCGATGTCGCCCACGAAAACCGCATCGGTCTTGGGCGGAATAAGCGAAATTTCCAGCGCGCCGAAACCGCTCTTTAAAATTTTTATAAACTCGCTTGTCGGCATTCTTCCGCCGCCCGCGATAATTTCCGCTTCCGCAATAACGCCCAGCGCCGCCTCGTAAACCCTGCCGCTGAACTCGCTTTCCGCAGGGTAGTCGTCCTTGAATTTTTCGGCAAGTCCGTCGAGCGTAGCTTTTACGCCGAGGCTTTCCAGAAGATTTTTAACCCCCCGGCAGACCTCCGCCGCCGTACCCGTTTTAAGACAGTAAAGTCCATTTAAAAATACTTCGCGCACGCGCTGCACCGCGTCGTAGTCGAAATTCATTTTACTTAAAATTTCGGGGTTGGGTTCGCGCTTTACGCCGCTGCGGAAATTCGCAAGCCGGAGCGCGTAGTTTCTGTAAATATCCTTATCCTCGCGCGAGGCTGGGAACAGCGGCGAGGAAATTACCGCGTCGCACTCCTTGACGGGGCAGCCCTGCGCAAAGCAGCTTAAATAGTCTAATATGAATTTGCTTACAGCGTGTTCGGAAAGGGTGTGCCGTCTGTCGGCGTAGTATGGTATGCGGTACTGCGAGAACACGCGCCGGAGTCCGCGCTCCGAAGAGGCGACGTCGGGCAGCATTACAGAGATATTTCCGTACCGCTCGCCGTCCAGCACGAATTTTTTAATGCTCGCGGCGATAAATTCAAGCTCCTCTTCCTCGTCCGCCGCCTCGAAGAGATGCACCCTGTCAGTCTTGACGGGGTTGCCCGAGTGAAATGTTTCGGGGTCGAAGAGCGACTTTCTTAAAATTTCAGCTTCCGCAATAGCCGTACTTTCCACGCGCTCGACCTGCGCTCCGCCGAACTCCTCCGCCGCTCCCTCGAAAGAGGACAGCGCCTCGTTTACGTAAAGTTCTTCCGCGCCGCCGATAAACAGTCCGTAGACGTTTTTTGCCGAGCGGAAAGCCGCGCGCGCGCAGTCCAGCGACGAACGAGTAAAGGACTGAAAGCCCAGAAATATAACGTCGCTTTCGGCGATTTTTCTGCTGTTTTCTATAATATCAGGCAGTTCCGACAAATAGGCGTTTCTGTCGGTCTTGCCGCTGCTTTCAAGGTATTTTTCGTATTCGGAATAAATTGCCGCAATGTCGTGCAGCTTGCTTTCCAAAAGACCGTCGGCGTCCGCTTTAAGTAAATCTTCCGCGGAAATTTTGGAAGAGTACAACAGCGCGATAGTATCGTACACGGCGCCAGCAGCAGCGGCGGCGGAAAATTTGCCGAAGAGAGACAGGCTGTCGCGCTTTTCCTCGATAATTTTGCGGATAGCCATTGCCGAACCCTGCGCCGTTAAAACGTCCGCCTTTTTGCCCCTTTCGGAGGAGAGAAAGCGCGCGAAAGTATAGACGGACACCGAAAAAGTGCCGCCGACAGCCGCGCAGACGGTCCGCTCCGCCGCGAGGGTAAGCCTGTCCTCGCAGAAAATGAGCGTTTTTCTCTCCGCCCGCTTGTTTGCGGAAATTACGCTTTTAAGTTTTTCAAGCGCCGCGTACAGAGCGGGGCAAACGCTTGCTTTTATCATACCCCCATTATACCACACCGCGGACAATTTTTAATCATTTTATGCCATAAAAGTTTTTACAATTATAAATTTATGTGATATAATAAGCACGATTATGAAAAAATTTACGAAAATTGCTTCAATAATAGCTGCGGCGGTTGCGACCGCTTCGCTTGCCGGCTGTATGGGCGGCGCAGGCTGCTCGGGCTGCGGCGGCGCGAAAGTGAGCAACAACGCGCTGACGAACTCTAACTGGTATATTCAGACGGGCTACAAGGGTATTCAGCCCTACTTCGTAGACGGAGACCACGAAACGCTGAAATACGAAGTTACCGCCGACACGAAGAGCAACGGCTTTTATAAAGTTGAATACAGCAAAGGCGAGTACGTAACCGACTTTTACGCGACGGCGTACGACTGGAACGACGAAAACGTACCAGAAAAGTACCGCGCGGAAAAGACGGAGACCCTTTACTGCTATACTACGGAGTTCAAAATTTCGGGCAAGTTTGTAATGGGCGACAGCGAGAAGGAATTTACGGACAGCGTTAAATCGGTAAGTTATTTCCGCTCGGCTTCGTTCAACCTGCAACCGGTTTACAGCAAACAGGAATTGAAGACGACCTCCCCTGCGGCTTACCGCCCTGCGAATATCGAAGCGGCGTACGCGGAATACGACGTAGTTTACGAAACGCATTACAACTACGCCTGCACCGAAGCGACTTCGGTAAAGACGGATAAGAAAAGTAATAACGAACAGACGACGAAAACGTACGGAAAACTGCACAAGACTTCGAACAGCCTTTTCGACAACAACACGCTTTATATCGCGATACGCAGTTTGAAGCTTTCGGACAGCCTTTCGCAGACGATAGACCTACTGAACGCGGCTTCGGGCGGAATTTCGGCAATTAAGCTTGCAGGCGGCGGAACGGCGATTGAAAAGGAAGAACTTGCGACCATTTCGGCGGCTCTTGCAGCAAAAGATTTGTACCTGCCCGTAACGAAGGACGAAGAGGGCAACGATATCGAGGACAAGGGCATTCCGACCGTGGCGGTTTCGATTGCGTACGACGGCGGCGACATGTCTGGTACTACCCAGACGGTATGGTACGCGGCTCTGAACGATACGGACAATAACACCGCGCGCTGTACGATGCTGAAACTGGCGCTGCCTCTGCCCTTCGGTCTCGGCACGCTGAATTACAGCCTCAAAGAAGTTTCCTCCACTATCTGGAACGGCTAATAAGCGTTCCGCTTAACCGCGTATCTTAATAACATAACCACTTAATTGACTTATCACTATTCAAACGAAAAAAAGCCCTGCGGCAAAGCCGCGGGGCTTTATTAATTTATGTTTGATTTGCGGTTCAGTTAATCAGGTACTACCGCTGTTAAGATACGGCGCAGGTATTGTTTGGTTGATTTGCGTTCAGCCGTACTTCGCAAACGCAATTAAGATACGCGTCAGGCATTGCCTGTTATCTTCTTATTTCGAATTCCTGATTCATAAGTTTGCGGATAGACGCCTCGTCGTCGGTGATGTTAAAGTCGCCGTGCATAGTGTGCTTGATGACCGAGGTCGCGACCGCGAAGTTGACGATATCGTCGGGCTTCATCTGCCGCATAATCGCGTAAATCGCGCCGCTTGCAAACGCGTCGCCGCCGCCCACTCTGTCGAGGATATTAAAGCGGAATGTACGGCTTTCGTAAGTTTCGCCATCGTACCACAAAAACGCTTTAAGCGAGTTTTCGCTGCCCGAATGAACGTAGCGGACGTGTCTGCCTATCGCCTTAAAATTGTAACGCTTGTGCAGCTCGCGGAAAATTCTGTCCTGCTCCTTGTAAGTCGGGTTCATAGACAGCCCGTCTTTAATATCGACGCCGTTTTCGTCGCGCAGGTTTATAGGCTCGATACCGAAGAGAACGTCGACGTAAGGCAGATACTCGGTGATGCAGTCGCGCGCGGTCTGCCACTCCCACAGCGCGCTGCGGAAGTTGCAGTCAAAGCTGACGGTAATTTTCAATTCCTTCGCCGCCTGCAACGCGAGGGTTATAAGACTGCGGCAGTTTTCGGAAAGGGCGGGAGTTATGCCGCTCAAATGCAGCCAGGTATAGCCCTTTAAAATTTTCTTGAAATCGAGGGCGGTAAAGTCGTAAGTCGCAAATGACGAATCCTTTCTGTCGTAAGTGACTTTGGACGAACGCACGCCGAAGCCCTCTTCGAGAAAGTAAATGCCCATTCTGCCCTTCTGCGAATAGATGCAGGGCGAGCAGTGAACGTCGTTCGAACGCAGATACCTTATCGCCGCCTTGCCGATTGAACTATCGGGAACAACGGTGAAATAGGTAGAACTGATACCTAAATTCGCGAGCGAAGCCGCAACGTTAGCCTCCGCGCCGCCGTACGAAATTTTAAACTCGCCCGCGGTACGGATTTTTTCGTAGTTGGGGGGCGAAAGCCTCAATAAAAGCTCGCCCATGGTGATAAATTTGATTTCACCGGTCTGGTTACTCATATAAAAATTCCCCCTTGTTTTTTTATGATATGCCGAATTTAACGTCGGCGTTGGTTATGGGCGTATCGGTAAACACGCTCTGATAGATGAGCGGAGTTGCGTTCCAGTTTTCATCGGCTACGCCGACGCCCAGACTTTCGTTCCACCAGTCGCTCGACGTACCGGTATAACGGAAATTCGTCAAAGAACCGCACGCGCCGAACGCGTAATTTCCTACTCTTTCAACGCTTCTGTCGATACGGACTGTGGTCAGCGATCTGCAACAGACGAACGCGTATGTACCAACCTTTTCGCAGCCGCTGTTCAGATTTACCTGTTGAAGATTATAGCACGAGGCGAAAGCCCTTTGACCGATATTCGGCACGCCGTTAATAACCAGAGTTTCAAGTCCCGCGCAGTAACTGAAGCAGTTAGAGCCGATAGTCGTCAGCGAACCGCCGAGCGTGAGCGAAGTTATATTTGTACAGTTTGCAAAAGCGTAGCTGCCCAAAGTCACTATTTTGTCGGGTATTATTAATTTTGAAAGTTTAACCCCGTCAAACGCGTGCGCGCCTATCGTGGTTACCGAACCGTCCGAAGGTATCGAGCTTGCAGCGCAGCCTGCAATTACCGACTTGTTTACGATATCGACTATGCAGTTTCCGTCGCTGCGGTAAACGGGGTTTTTGGGATGTACGATAAGGTGGGTCATGTTTTCGCAGTTTTCGCCGCCGAAAATGCTGCCCGAGCCGTGGTCAATCTCTTTTACGTATTTCGAAAAGTAAACGCTTGTAACCTGCTGACTGCCCGAAAACGCGTCGTAGTCGATTTCGGTTACTTTTTTCTTGCCGGTAGGCGTGTCGATAACGTCCGCCACCACTATGTCGGTATCCGTACAGGAGCCGAGTCCGGAAAGGTGGTAATCCGCGCCTACCTGTTTATATTCCAGCCCCTCGGAAGGTTTGCGCATATCGCAGAAACGGCATTTGTTAATATACCTTTCCTCTTCAGGCGCGTAACTGGGAATTGTAAAGACGTGCGCCGTAGCTTCGATTTTTTCAAGCTGGGTCTGATTGCAGTTTACGCAGGTTATAAGTCTCCAACCCTCGTCCGTACAGGTTTCGGGTTCTATTACCGTTTCCGCGGTGCGGTCGTCCCATTCGTGACCGGTAGCGGGATCTATACGGTTTATCATAAAGCCGCATTCCTCGCACACGCAGTATCTGTAGCCCTGCGTAACGCAGGTCGCCTCGGTTTCCACAACCCAGTCGCCGTACCTATGCTCGCAGATACTGGGTGAAACGCCTATATTGCGCTCTTCTCCGTTGGCGAATTTTACTACCAGTTCGCCGTCGCCGTTGAAAATTATGTCGACGATACCCACGCCGTCAATGCCGTCCGCGCCGTCCGTTCCCACTACTCTGCCGCAGTTGACATAAGCGCCGTCGGACAAAATGAGATACAGATTGCCCTCGGCTACGTACGCGCCCTCAACGTTGACTCCGCTTGCGCCGTCCGCGCCCTTATCGCCTTTCGGTCCTTTGCATGCGCATATTCCGAACGCGCACAGCGCCGCCGCGAACAGGGCGATTAAAAATACTAAAAAATTTTTCTTCATTTGCCTCTCTCTTTTGCGCGCCCTTATTACCACGTCTTATATTATATTAAGCGCTGCAAACAGGTTAAATTTGCTGAATACGACTACCGCGACCAAAGACACGGTTGACATTATTTTTATGAGTATATCCAGCGAAGGTCCTACGGTATCCTTCAAGGGGTCGCCGACCGTATCGCCCACGACGGAAGCGTCGTGCGCGGCGCTTCCTTTGCCCTCGCCTTCAACGCCGCCCGCTTCGATATACTTTTTAGCGTTATCCCACGCGCCGCCGGCGTTGCCGCAGAACAACGCAAGCATAATCGCGGTAATAGTTGCGCCCAGTAAAAGTCCGCCCACGAACATGGGTCCGAAGATAAAGCCGGTTACGAGGGGGAACAGAATACACATTATACAGGGTATTCTCATTTCCTTCAACGCGCCCTGCGAGGAAATTTCGATGCAGGATTTATAGTCGGGCATGGTTTCGCCCTCTTTGAGTCCCTTAATTTCTCTGAACTGGCGGCGTACTTCCTCCACCATCTTTCTTGCGGCTTTTGCAACCGCCTCTATGAGCATACCCGAGAAAAGGAAGGGCAACGCCGCGCCGCAGAGCGCACCGCAAAGAGTGAGCGGTTCAATCAGGTTGAGAGATAAAAGCTCCTTGCCCGTAAACGCGTACAGATAGGAAGTCATAAGCGACAGCGCCGCAAACGCAGCCGAACCTATCGCAAAGCCCTTGCCTATCGCCGCCGTGGTATTGCCCACGCTGTCCAGTTTGTCGGTGATATCTCTTACGCCGTGTTCGAGTCCGCTCATTTCGGCAATGCCGCCGGCGTTGTCAGAAATAGGTCCGTATGTGTCGACCGAAACGGTCGCCGCCACGAATGAGAGCATACCGAACGCCGCGCACGCAATGCCGTACATTCCGGCTATCGCGTACGAACCGAATATTGCAACAGCAAGCACCACTACGGGAAGCATACAGCTTATCATACCGTTTGCAAGTCCCTGCGTTACCGTGAGCGCGGGTCCTTCCTTCGAGGACTGCGAAATTTTCTTGGTGGGCTTGTAGTCGTAACTTGTGTAGTACTCGGAAATTATTCCTATAAGTATACCTGCCGCAATGCCGCAGACAGCCGCAAGCCAGGGGCTGAACGCGCCGACTTTAAAGCCGACCGCAGGCAGAATATCTTTGTCGATGTCTTTAAACATAAAGTAACTTAATACAACGCCGCCGCCTATCGTCACCGCCGCGGAAATCCAGGTTGCAATATTAAGTTCCATATGCACGTTTTTGGAAAGTCTGGGTTTGATGAGTATGTACGAAATACCTATCACGCAGGAGATAAGTCCGCAGCCCGCGAAAATTACGGGGAATAAAAGCATTCTGTTAAGAAGCGCGGTGTCCGCGTACACGTCGTGCATGAACAGCTCGCACGCAAGCATTACGGCGGAAAGAATAGCGCCGACGTAGCTTTCCAGAAGGTCGCTGCCGAGTCCTGCGACGTCGCCTACGTTATCGCCGACGTTATCCGCAATGGTCGCCGGATTTCTGGGGTCGTCCTCGGGGATATGCTCTTCGGTCTTGCCGACGAGGTCCGCGCCCATATCCGCGGCTTTGGTGTAAATGCCGCCGCCCACGCGGTTGAACATTGCTATTATCGAGCAGCCCAGCGCGTAGCCCGAAAGAGTCATAGTAAAGGACGATTCAAGTCCGGTAATAAAGTTTTTGCCGATAGCGTCTGTCGCTATGTCGTTTATCTGACCTGCCGCAATACCGAAAATGCAGTAAACTATTATTACGCCCAGAAGCGCGAAGCCCGCAACGCAGAGCCCCATAACCGAGCCGCCCTTAAAGGCAACCTTCAAGGTCTTGCCCAGATCTCCCGTTTCGCGCGCCTTGTTGGTAACGCGGACGTTAGCGTAGGTCGCAATTTTCATTCCTACCCAACCGGCAGCCGCGCTCAATACCGCGCCGATAATAAAGGCGATTGCCGCCTGCCAGCTTATTACGACGAATACGACCACCGCAATTACCGCGCCGATTATCGAGACAATTTTGTACTCGTAATGGATAAAGGTGTTTGCACCAGTGCGTATTGCTTGCGCAATTTCGCTCATGCGCGCGGTTCCCTCTTCCGCTTTCTTAACGCAGACGTAGTTTAGTACCGCGTAAGAAACGGCGAGAATTACCGCAACTCCGACAATAATTAAAAGCAGATTAGCGTTCATAAAACTCTCCCCTTTAAAATATTCCGCTACAATGATACCATACATTTCGGAAAATAGCAATATAAAAGGTAAAATTAACCAAATAAAACTCCCGTACAAAAAAGCGCCCGAACTTGCAGTTCGGGCGCGTTATATTATTTGTTTTTTAATCTTTGGGCAGCGATTTGAGGTACGCGTCCATGGCGTACGCTACACGCTTGGAAGTTTCGGCTGCCTCTACAACCGTCTTTGCGCCGCGCACTACGTCGCCCGAAGCGAAAAGTCCGGGGCGGGTGGTCGCGCCGTCTTCTGAAATCTTCGCAAGTCCGCGAGAGTTAATCTCCAACCCCTCTGTCTGGGTGAGTATCAGGTTTGAAGGGCGCTGTGACACGCAGATCATAACCGTGTCCGCCTTCATGAGGTGGGTCTCCTCCGAAGTAGAAATTACGCGGTGTTCGTCGTCGCAGACGGTGTCCGCAAACAGCACTCCCTCGTCGGTGATTTCAACGGGCGCTTTGTTATAGACAAATTCCGCGCCTTCGATTTCGGCGTATTCCTTTTCCTCTTCGCTGGCGGTGTATCTGTCGCTTCTGACTACTATTTTAACGTCTTTTACGCCGCGGCGGAGAGCCGTACGCGCTACGTCCATTGCGACGTTGCCGGCGCCGATTATTACCACGCTGTCGCCCAGCTTGTACACGTCGGGACGCTCTAAAAAGTGTACGCCGTAATGAACGTGACCCAGCGTTTCGCCCTTGATGTTCAGGGAAATGGGCCAGGTTACGCCCGTGCCTATGGATATAGCTTTAAAGCCGTCGCGGAACAGTTCCTCTATGCCGAAGGCTTTGCCGATAGTTACGTTGAATTTGATTTTAACGCCCAGCTTGCGCATTAAAACTTCGTACCTGTCGACTATGGTTTTGGGCAGGCGGAATTCGGGTATGCCGTATCTCAAAACGCCGCCGACTTCCGACTTTGATTCGAACACGGTCACGTCGTAGCCGAGCTGCGCCATCTTTATCGAAATGGTAATTCCGGCGGGACCCGCGCCCACGACCGCGACTTTTATGCCGTTGGGTTCGGCTTTGTCGAGTTCGAGGCTGTCAAGGTACGCCGAGGATATAAAGTTTTCAATCGTGCTGATCTCTACCGGTTCGCCTTTAAGTCCGCGCACGCAGTGACCCTGGCACTGGTTGCCGTGGTTGCACACTATCGAGCAGACCGCCGACAAAGGATTGTTTTCAAACAGCATCTTGCCCGCCTTTTTCATTTCGCCGTTCAAAAACGCCTGAATAAAATCGGGTATAGGTGTGTTTATGGGGCAGCCCTGTCTGCACAGGGGCTTTTTACAGTTTAAACAGCGTTTTGCTTCCGCTATAACATTATGCGCCAATTCGTTACTCTCCTTATAATTACTGACCGCGCATGTACTTCGCCATACGGCGTCGAACTGCGTTTTCCTTGTTCGTTTACGCCATAGTAAACTCGCGGCGGAAAGCCTCGTTCTTCTTGTCTTGCTCGCACCTGCGCGGTCGGAAATGCGAGCTTATATACAACGCGGTTAAAGCGCGTTTTTAATGTCCTCTATCATTTTTGCGTATTCTTCGTCGGTTAAATACACCTTGCCGGGGTTCATCGTAAAGGTGCCGCCCCACTCATCGCCGCCCTTGTATTTGGGGCAGAGGTGAACGTGAAGATGGCAGCCCGTGTCGCCGTACGCGCCGTAGTTGAGTTTGTCGGGCGCAAACACCTTGTGAATCGCTTTCGCCGCGCGGTTTACGTCCGCGAAGAAAAGGTTTCTTTGCTCGTCCGAAATGTCTACCATTTCGCTGACGTGGTCTTTGTACGCGACTATACACCTGCCGCGCTTGGACTGCTCTTTAAAAAGTATTAGCTGACTAACCTGCAAATCGCAGATTTTAATGCCGAATTTTGCGAGCGGTTCGCCGCCGACGCAGTAGCCGCAATTACTATCTTTCATATTTTTCCCCCGTTAAAAGTTTTTACCCGAATATTATACCACAACCGAAATAATTATTCAATACCTACATAAAAAATTTTTGCGTATCTTTATTTCTTTTTCGCTTGATTTGTCGCCCTCACATCAAACATAAAGCCGCCGACAAGCGTTCCGCTTGTCGTACCGCAGGCGAACGCCTGACCGCGTATCTTAATTGCGTTAGCGGGATACAGCCAAACCGCAAGTCAAACATAAAGCCGCCGAATAAAATTCGGCGGCTTTAAAAAATTCAAGCTTGATTAGTGTTTTGCCGTTTTGCAGCGATGCAGTAAAGTACGCTTCAAGCATTGCTTGTTAAACCGTAGGTTTACCAAAAAGCCCGAAGAGAAAACTATTGCGCTGACAAGCCAGCCTATCGCCTGCGCCCAGAACGGATAGCCGGCGTATCTGCCGCCCTCGATAAATATCAGGTGGTAAATTCCCCAGCCGGTCAGAAACACGAGTACGGTCGGACACAGAAATTTAATTGAAAATGTGAAAAACTTTTCGGGCATTTTCATTCTGCGCGTAAAGCGGTTTATCTCTTCGACGAGGTTCGCCCCCTTTGCGCCTCTACCTAAAATTATGCACTCCGCAATTCCCAGAATCAGAATATTGAAGTAGTTTGCAAAGTGATCGCAGACGTCCAAAATAGTCGAGGCTATTGGCGTTGCAAAAGTCAGACACACCCCCGCGCCGATGACCGAAATTATCGACGCAAGTTTTTTCTTTGAAATTTTCAGCTTTTCCGAAAGGGGATTTGCGGCGGCTTCGAGCATTGACACCGACGACTGCGCCGCCATCATTGCAAGCGAAAAATAGAATAAAAGCCCCACTATCGAGTTTAAGACGGTGTTACTTCCGAACGCGAGCGTAATTGCCACGGGATAGACCACGAACGCCGTGACTATGCCCGACTGCGATAAATCGCTTTGCAGGCCGCAGCCGTACAGCGTGGTAAACAGCACCACCGAGGATAAAACGGATACAAAGAAATCGGCGGCGGCGATTATTATACTGTCGCGGAAAATATTTGTTCCGTCGGGCAGATAGCCGCCGTAAGCCGGCATTATTCCGACCAGTATCGAGAGCGAAAAGAACACCTGCCCCAGAGCGTTCAACCAAAGCTCGGCGTTGCCAAGCGCGGTCAAATCGGGTACGAACAGCTTTTTAAGCGCTTCGCCGCTGTTGGAATACATAAAGCCGCGCCCCGCCATAAATGTCAGTAAAATTATAGGAATTATAACCGTAAATTTAGCCGTCTTTGAAAGGGTGTTCGCGCCGCCGCGCAGGCAGAAATACATTATCGCCCAAGCCGCGATTATGCACGCCGCAACGAGAGGGGAAACGTTTTTGCCCATTACCTCGGTAAAGAAGTAGCCGCCTATCTCGTCCTTGCCCATCATCTGCGACTGCGCGCAAAGGGGAACTATTTTTACCGCCATAGCAATTATCCAGCCCAGAAGTCCGGCGTAAATTATTGCGACTATCAGCGAATTGAAGCAGGACGACCAGCCGACGGGTTCGGCTTTTTTATTTAGGCTAGCCATACACTTGGGCGCGCCGCCTCGTATCTTTCTGCCCAGCGCAATTTCCGCGTTGAGGATAGGAACGCCCATAACGACTAGCGCGATAAAGTAGATAAGCAGAAAAGTTCCGCCGCCGTACTTTGCGCACAGCCCCGGAAAGCGCAGCGCGTTGCCAAGCCCCACCGCTGCGCCCACACTCGCCAGAATGAACCCGCTACGGGATTTAAATTTTTCCTGCGCCATAGTTATATAAATATTAAAAGACCGATAAAAATATGCCGCCCCTCGTCTATACGAGGGGCGGCTGAAATTTTAAGTTTGATTAGCGTACAAGTCAATCAAGTACGCAAGTAATAAAGATACGTGATTAAACCGTAGGTTTACGTTTATAGATGTTGTCCAGTACGATAGTCGCTATAAGACCGCCTAGCATTATAAAGCTGAACACGATTACCGTTATAGGCACGCCGTAGCTGCGCGTAACGCTGTCAGGCACCGCTTCCGCGTTCAACATATTCGCCGCTGCGAACACGCCGAAGAAAAATACCACAGACAGAACCGCCGCGGAAATCGTAACGCCCACGGGCATTTTGCCGTAGCCCGAACCTATACGCCGCGCAACCGCGATTATCACGCATACGGTCAGAACGAGCAGCGTTACCTGCGCAGCAAACCCGATAATTCCGAAACACATTACGCCGCCGCAGTTAGTGCCGTCCGAAAGCTCGAAAGCCGACTGCAAAACCATAGACATCAAACCCAGCGAATAGCTGTGCGTTGCCGTTGAAAATCTGCATACGGGAAAAGTCAGAAGTGTTACTATAACTATCCCGAACACGCCCGTTCCGAGCGCAACCGAGCTTTTGATAATTTCCTTTTTGTCCGTAAAGTCGTGCAGGCGCAGTACCGTATTGCAGGCGAAATATCCGCCGAAAGCAACGCCGCCTATAATCAGCGCAGCAAGCGTTACCTTGTTGAAGTATACGCTCGAATTAGCCCCCAGCGCGTGCGACGACGCCGCGTTAAGCGCGAAGAACACCGACGCAAATACTGCGTAGGATATAAAAGTCTTTAAAGCCGGTTTTATAAAATTGACTTTCTTGTTCTGGAACGAGTACTGCCTTACTATCGCAACTACCGTGATAGTCGCAAATACGAAATTGCAAACAAGCGCGGCAACAGCAATCAGCGTGCCGATAATATTGGGAATATAAAGCGCGAACGACTGGGTATTGTCAACCTGATTGCTTATAATGTCGAGGTTATCGTACACTTTTCCGAAGTAGTCGAAAAGGGACACGTTGGTCACGCCGTCCGCTTTAATGCTTACGCCTATGCAGAAAGTGAATATAAAACCTACTATCGCGGCGAGACTTGAAAAGCAGATTTTTGCAATTTCAACCGCCTTTTTCCAAATCGGGCTGTGCGCGGGCGGTTCCTGCTTTTCGTGTTCGGCAGCTTCGCCTTCGGGCTTTTCTTCCGCCTCTTCCGCTTTTTCGTCCTCTTCGCTCTTTTCCTCTCCGTCCTCTTCGGGTTCGGTTTCGCCGTCTGGTTCGAAAACGCCGTGTTCGGTAATCTCCTCTTCTTTGACCTCTTCCACCGCAGCTTCTTCAACCGCCGCTTCGGGAGCTACTTCCGGTTCTGCTTCCGCCGCAACTTCGGGCGTTTTTTCTTCGCTAGCCGCTTCGGGCGTTTGTACGTGAGGCATTTGCGTTTCGGCAACTTCTTTTTCGGGCGTCTTTTCGTGCGCTTTTTCAACCGACGAAGCCTCTTCCGCGACCTCGGGCGCTATACGCGCGCCGCACTTATCGCAGAACGTAGCGTCTTCGGGTAAAAGCGCTTTGCAGGAGGGGCAGGGCTTTTTTCCGTCAAGCCGCTTGCCGCAATGAAGACAGTAAACCGCGTCATCTTCCAACTCTCTTCCGCAAAATTTACATTTCATAATTTTTTTCTCCTGCAAATATATTAACAACTTTTAAAAATTTTGTCAATAACCCTGCCGTTTAATCTCGTATTTTTATTTCTTTTCCGCTTATTTTTCTTTTCTCCCGTCAAACGAAAAGCCGCCGGACGCAACGCGTCCGGCGGCAATTATTTTAATTAAAGTTTGATTAGCAAACAGTAAATCAAGTACCGAAGTAATTAAGATACGGGATTAAACGTTACGTTTAATTGATTAGTCCTCTTTAAAATTAAAGTATTCCGCGGCGTTGTTGTAGCAGACGTCCTCTACAATCTTGCCCAGCGTTTCCATTTCCGACGCGGGGTACTGACCGCTTTCAACGAGCCTGCCCAGCATCTGGCAGAGTATTCGTCTGTAATACTCGTGGCGCGGATAAGCGAGGAAGGAACGGCTATCGGTAAGCATACCTACGGACTGCGCTACAAGCCCTACCTGCATAAGCGTTTCGAGATTCTGGCGCATACCGTCCTGCTGGTCAAGGAACCACCACGCGGTGCCGACCTGTACTCTGCCCTTTACTCCCTCTTTCTGGAAGCAGCCCGCAAGCACGGTCAAAGCGTAATTGTCGCGGGGGTTGAGGCAGTACAAAATGGTCTTGGGCAGGTTTCCGTCCTTGTCAAGCTCGCCCAAAAGCGCGGAAAGCTTTTCCATATACACAGCGTCCTCGATTGCGTCGTAACCGGTGTCGGGACCGATTTTTTCGAGCATGCTCTTTGAGTTGTTTCTCAAAGCGCCGATATGATACTGCTGAACCCAGCCGTATTTTGCGTACTGCTTGCCGAGGAACAGAAGGATATAGCCCTTGTACTTGTCCTGCTCCTCTTCGGTTACGGGCTTACCCTTCATACCTTTGAGGAATATAGCGTTCGCTTCCTTATAGGTTGCGGGCGCATAATGCACTACGTCCAGAGCGTGGTCGGAAAGGCGCGAACCCATTTTGTCGAAGTAAGCTATTCTGTTTGCCAAAGCGTCGCAAAGGTCCTGCAACGACTTAATGGGCTTTTTAACTACGCCCGAAAGCTGTTTAACCCAGCTTGCAAACCAGGAAAGTTCTACGTTTATCGCCTTGTCGGGTCTGAATGCGGGGCGGACCTTTACTTTAAGGGTTTCGTCCTCATTCATCTTTTTGTGCCATTCGAGGCTGTCGACGGGGTCGTCGGTGGTGCAGACCGTCTTTACGTTGAACTTGTACATCATCTCGCGCGCGGTCAGCGTTTCGAGAACCTTGTTTGCCTTGTCCCATATTTTCTGCGCGTTTGCGGGATTGATAACCTCGACAATGCCGAAGTATCTTCTCATTTCGAGGTGCGACCAATGATACAGGGGATTGCCCACGAAATAGGGCATGGACTCTACGAACTGTAAATATTTTTTATAGTCGTCGTCAGGTCCCGAGATGCTGTCTTCCTCATAGCCCCTTGCGCGGAGAGCGCGCCACTTGTAGTGGTCGCCGTATCTGTCGCCGGCGCCCAGCCATACTTCCGCGAGGTTTCTGAATTTTTTATCCTCGTAAATTTCCTTGGGCTGCAGGTGGCAGTGATAGTCGATAATGGGCATCTTTTCGGCGTGTTCGTGATACAGAATTTTCGCCGTCTCGGTGTCCAGTAAAAAGTCTTGGTCCATAAACTCTTTTACAGAGCTTTGAGTCTTTACCGCAGTCTTTTTGGTTGCGGTCGCTTTTTTAGCCGCGGGCTTTTTAGCCGTAGTTTTCGCAGTGGTTTTTGCCGTTGCCATTATAAGGTTACCCCCGTTTTAAATATTGCAATTTCTTTGGTTTGGTTAATTTCGTTTTTGGTCTGTTTGCCGTTTGCAATTTCAACGACCAGATCGATAAGCTTTTCAAGCTGCGTGTCGAAGTCGCTGTCGAGTACCGCGCCGGCGTTGAAGTCTATCCAGTTGGACTTTTTAGCCGCAAGCTCGGAATTGGTGGCAATTTTCAGGGTGGGAACAAAGCCGCCGAAGGGCGTGCCTCTGCCCGTGGTGAAAAGCACCAGATGACAGCCCGCCGCGCCCAGATTGGTTACGGCGCACATATCGTTGCCCGGACCGTTTAAAAGGTTTAAGCCCTTTTCGGTTATATAGCCGTCGTCCAGAACGACGTCCTGCACGGGGCCTGCGCCCGACTTCTGCGTGCAGCCCAGCGACTTGTCCTCAAGCGTTGTTATGCCGCCCGCTTTGTTGCCGGGGGAGGGATTTTCGTATACAACCTGTCCGTTGCGGCGGAAATAGTCCTTGAAGCCGTTAATGAGGTTTACGACTTTTTCAAAGGTCTTTTTATCCTTTGCCCTGTTCATCAAAAGCTGTTCCGCGCCGAACATTTCGGGAACTTCGGTAAGCACGGTAGTGCCGCCCGCCGCAACGATATAGTCGGAAAATCTTCCGACCAACGGGTTTGCGGTAATGCCCGAAAGTCCGTCGCTGCCGCCGCATTTAAGCCCGACTTTGAGGCAGGAAATATCCGCCTCTTCGCGCTTGTCCTTTTTTATAACGTCGGCAATTTGCTTTAACAGTTTTACGCCGCTTTCGATTTCATCCTCTTCGTCCTGGCAGACGAGGAATTTTACGCGGTTTTCGTCCACCTTGCCCAGAGTTTCGCGGAAGGCGGACATCTGGTTGTTTTCACACCCCAGCCCCAGCACAAGTACGCCGCCGGCGTTGGGATGACGGACCATTTTCTGTAAAATGAGTTTGGTCCTCTCGTGGTCGTCGCCAAGCTGCGAACAGCCGTAGGGGTGCGTGTATGTGAACACGCCGTCGAAGCCGTCCGTACCGTACGTTTTATTAAAGGTTTCCGAAATCAGTTTTGCCTGACCGTTTACGCAGCCGACGGTAGGGATAATCCACAGCTCGTTTCTTATGCCGACTTCGCCGTTGGCGCGTTTGTAAACCTTTACCTTTCTGCTCTTAACTCGGGGCAGGTCAGTAGGAATTTTACCGTAAGTATATTCAAGGTTTTCGGATAAATTGGTCTTGACGTTGTGGGTATGCACGTGCGCGCCCTTCTGAATGTCCGCTGTAGCGCAGGCGATGGGGTTGCCGTACTTTATTACCTGTTCGCCCTTTTTGATATTTTTGATCGCGAACTTATGACCCTTTGTAACGTCCTCAATTAAAGTCACGCCCTCGTGGGTTTCGCCCTTTTTCAAATCGGTCAGCGCGACCGCGACGTTGTCAAGTCCGTTTATTATGATAGTTTTTTTTGTCATTTTTACCCCTTTTAAATTTAAGGTGTTTGTACTAAAAACGCAGAGAAGCGAGCAAGACAAGCGCGGATTCGCCGCAGGGCGCTTAACTCTCGTACGCAACCAAGGCAAAACGCAAGCTTAACGCAGTATTGCGACGCTTATATGCGTTTTATTCGCGTTTTACTTGCACGTACCTTTGCAGCCGCCCACAAAGCACTCAAGCGCCGCTCTCATACCCTTCGTATCCATAGCTTTGAGATACTTTGCCACGGTCGAGGTGATTTCGGGGTGAATGGTATTCATATCCATATCCCACGCCTCTTTCCAGCCGAGCGCTGCTTTTGCGAGTTTTTCGTAGTCGCCGTCAAATTCAGCCCAAAGCTTTGCCCAGTGTTCCAAATACGCGGGGTCGTCCTTGAGTTCGATTTTTTGGTCGCCTCTCAAACCCTTGTGGAATTTAACGATAGCCGCAAACGAGAACAGCAGATGCCGAGGCAGCGCCTTTTTGATTTTAACGTAATCCGTAAGGGTGGGCAGAAGCCTCGTCTTGAACTTGGTCGTGGAGTTGAGCGCGATTGACATAAGCTCGTGGCGGATGAAAGGATTCTGGTATCTTTCGATAACGCTGTTTGCAAACGCAATCATCTGGTCCTGCGGCAAATCAATCGTGGGGTTGACTTCTTCGAATACGAAGTCGCGCACGAACTTACCCATAACGGGGTCGTTGACCGCCTCGCCGACGGTATCGATTCCGCACAGGTAAGCTACGGGAACCATCGCCGTATGCGAGCCGTTTAATATTTTAACCTTTCTCTGTTTGTAAGGCTTGATATCGTCCGCAAAAATTACGTTGAGACCGGTCTTATCGGCAGGCAGAACTTTCTGAACGCGCGCCTCTTTTTTAAGTACCCAGAGGTGGAAAATTTCGCCCTTTACGACGTTGTTGTCGAGATAGCCCGTTTCCTTGCGGATATTTTCGATTTCCGCCGCGGGATAGCCGGGAACTATTCTGTCAACCAGCGTCGAGGTGAAATGGTTTGCCGTCTGCATCCACTTGATGAACTTTTCGTCCATTTTATTTATTTTTGCAAGCTCGGTGAGGCAGCGGTAAAGCTCGTCGCCGTTGTTGTCGATAAGCTCGCAGGGAACGATTGCAAGTCCCTTATTCATATCGCCCTTGAAATGGTCGTAACGTCTTTTCAAAAGCGCGAGAAGCTTGCCGGGATAGCTCTTGGGGCAGACGGTAAAGTCGGTATCCGTAGCGTCTACCGCGATGCCCGCTTCCGTAGTGTTGGAAATGATGACTTCCAAATCCTCGCTCTCGCCGTATTTCAGGAATTTTTCGTATTCGGTAAAGGGGTTTACGCAGTCGCCGATAACGTCTATAACGCGGCTTGCTTTAACCTGCTTGCCGTTATCTATTCCCTCTAAACGCAGGGTGTAAAGACCGTCCTGCTCGGCAAGTTCTTTAACTCTGCCGAAAGGCATGGGCTGCACTACCGCAACGCTTGCGTTGATTGCGCCCTTGTCGTTCAAATCCTGCAATATCCATTCGACGAAAGCGCGCAGAAAGTTGCCCTCGCCGAACTGCATAATTTTTACCGGTCTTACGGGTTTATCGTGAAGTTTTTTACTTAATAATTCCATTTTCGCAGCCTCCCGATTACTTTCTTACGATATCGTTTTCGATAATCTGTTCGGTTTCAGCGTCGAAGAGATATGCCGATTTATGGGGAACGATAAAGTTGAATTTATCGCCCATATTAGGAGTGTCGTGAGGGTTGACTTTTAAGATAACGTTGGTTTTAACGCCGTCTTCGTTTTCAACCGTCGCGTATACGTTGGTGGTATCGCCCAGAAGCTCGGTAAGCTCTACTACGGAATTAACAGTGTATGCGGTCTTGGACTTGCCAAGTTTGATAGCTTCGGGTCTGAACGCGAACACTACCTCTTTGCCCTCGATAGCCTTTACGTTTTTAACGATGGGTTTGAGGTCGTAGCCGTAGCCTTTAAGCTTGCCGTTTTCGACAGTGCCTCTGATAAAGTTCATGGGAGGCTCGCCGATGAAGCCCGCGACGAAGAGGTTCTGCGGATAGAAGTACAGCTCGAAAGGAGTGCCTATCTGCTGAACGTAGCCGCCCGACTTCATAACCACTATTCTGTCGGACATGGTCATAGCTTCGGTCTGGTCGTGGGTTACGTAAATTGTGGTAGCGCCGACCGAACGGTGAATCTGCTTGATTTCCGAACGCATGGTAACGCGCTGCTTTGCGTCGAGGTTTGAAAGAGGTTCGTCCATAAGGAAGATATTAACCTTTCTGATGAGCGCGCGGCCTACGGCTACACGCTGACACTGACCGCCGGAGAGCTGACGGGGGAACCTTTCAAGATATTCCGTAAGTCCCAGAATTTTTGCGGTTGCCTGAACCTTTTCCTCGATAACGTCCGCGTCGATGCCTTCAAGCGTAAGGCCGAACGCAAGGTTTTCGTATACGGTCAGGTGAGGATAAAGCGCGTAGGACTGGAATACCATCGCGATACCTCTGTCCCTTGAAGATTTCTGGTTTGACAGAACGCCGTCGATATAGAACTCGCCCGATGTAATGTCTTCAAGACCTGCAATCATACGGAGAGTGGTCGATTTACCGCAGCCCGAGTCGCCGACGAGGCAGATAAATTCACCGTCTTTGATTTCCATATTGAAATCGTGTACGGCGTGATATCCGTTGGGATATACTTTGTTTACGTCTACAAATTTAAGTTGTGCCATTTTATTTTTCCCCTATAAATTTTTTAAATGTAATTGTATTTTAAGATTTAAAAGAAACGAGCAAGACAAGGCAAGCGAGCATTTTCGAAAGGGAGTTTACTTTGAGGTAAATGACCCGAGAAGAGCGGAGCTTAACGCCGTATTGCGAAGTTTACTTTAAATCTTTTGTTGCAATGTTGTCCATGTCGTCATACGCCTGATTCTCACCGCACATACCCCAGATGAAGGTATAGTTGTGAGTGCCTACGCCGCTGTGGATTGACCAGCTGGGCGAGATGACCGCCTGCTCGTTGTGCATAATGATGTGACGTGTTTCGTCGGGTTTGCCCATGAGATGAATGACCGCCTGGTCTTCGGGAACTTCGAAGTACATATACACTTCCATTCTTCTCTCGTGGGTGTGGCTGGGAAGAGTGTTCCAGGCGCTGCCTTCAACAAGTTCGGTCATGCCCATTGCAAGCTGACAGCTTTCGCAGACGTCGCCGATGATGAACTGGTTTATGGTGCGCTTGTTAATTCCCTCTATCGTGCCGAGGTGTCTCTGTACGCAGTACTTCACGCCTTCGGGCGGATTTTTGCCCTCTACGGGTTTTACTATTTTTACCGTGGGGTAAGCTTTATGCGCGGGGCTTGAATTTATGTAGAATTTAGCGGGGTTTTTGCCGTCTGCCGACGAAAACTCAACCTGCTTTGTTCCCATTCCGATATATATGCCCTCTTTGTGTCCTATATCGTATTTTTTGCCGTCGAGGGTAATTACGCCCGCGCCGCCGATATTGATTACGCCCATTTCCCTGCGCTCTAAAAAGTAAGCGGTTGCAAGCTCTTTGAAAGTGCCGAGAGATAAAGTCTTTTTGACGGGCATTGCGCCGCCCGCGATTATTCTGTCCTGATGCGAATAGGTCAGAAGAATTTCGTCCGCCTCGAACAGTTTTTCAATCAGATACTTTTCGCGGAGGGTTTTAGTATCGTAGTTTTTCGAATCGTCGGGATGATTCGCATAACGGATATCAAATTTCATACTTCTCCTTATTCACGCATTTCTTTTTCTGCGAAAAACAAATGCCGTGAGATTGTTTTTGTCGTAAAACGCTTAACAGGCGAAATCAATCCGCCCTTGCGTTTTTCGGCGTAAATATTTTATTTTTGTTTTTGTTTTATTTTTCAGCTCACACTTTATCCCACGTGTCGCGGATAAACTGAATACAGGGTTCTATATCTTCGCCCGTAGTGCCTTCCAGAACCAAAGTCGCGTGTTTGTCGTACGCCTTGATTTTTGCAAGGATTTTATCGAAGTCGAACATTCCCTTGCCGGGAGCGACCTGTTTAAGCTGACCGTCTTTGAACACGCAGTCCTTTATGTGGAACACGACTATTTTGCCGGCAAAGGTCTTTAACCCCTCGTCCAGAATTTCAAGGTACTTTTTGTAGTTGGTCGCGTCGAGATAATTATAAAGGTCGAATATGACTTTTATATTGTCCGCGTTTATTTCGTCGATAGCCCTCTTCAAGGTTTCAACGTTCCAGCAGACGTGACCGGCAGCCCCTTCGATTCCGACGTAAGCGCCCACCGTTTTTGCGTAGGAAGTAAGCTCTTTAAAGGTTTCCACTACATCCCAAAGCGCGTCTTCCGTGCGGTTCATGGGGTTGTAGGTCCACTTGTCGTCGTTGAAGCTGCCCGTTTCGGAGCCGACAATATTACAGCCGAGGTTTTGTGAATATTTTAAATATTCCTTAAAAACTCTCTTGCACTTTACGACCTTTTCTTTGTCCGAATGTACGGGGTTGAAATACGCGCCGATTAAAGGCACTTCTATTTCCGCCTTCTTCAATGCGTCGCCCAGAGCTTTGGTATTCTCCTCGTTGAGCGCGCCCGCCTCGTACGGTATTTCGTCCATGAACTTGTACGGAACGAGCTGCACCGCGGATATGCCGCAGTCCTTCGCTTTTTTAACCGCTCCGTCAAGTCCTCTGACGCCCAGATCGTGCGTCCTGAAAGCTATTTTCAATTAAATCACCTATATATGCCGCAGAAATTTCAGCGCGGTAGCCCGCGCGTTAAAAAATTTCAAGGCACCCTCTTATCATAACAAATATTTCAAATGCTCACGCCGAAAGATTGCAAGCGCGGATTAACTTCGCGCGTTAAGCAATCTTCGTCGTACCGACGGCATAGCCGTACACCAGCAATCTCACGAAAAATTTATGCCTGCATAAATTTTTGTGAACAGTTTATCTCTGAACTCTGCCCGAGCCGTCGCCGCCTGCGAGAGCCTCTACTTCCTTTCTGGAAACGAGGTTGAAGTCGCCGGGGATGGTGTGCTTTAACGCGGAAGCCGCAACGCCGAATTCGAGAGCGGACTTGAAATCTTTGCCGTCAAGGAAACCGGTGATAACGCCGCCCGCAAAGCTGTCGCCGCCGCCTACTCTGTCGACGATGGGGGAAATCCTGTACTCTCTCGAATGATAGAATTCCTTGGTCTCGCCGTTGTAAATGCAAGCCGACCAGCCGTTGTCCGAAGCCGAGTGGCTTACGCGCAGCGAAGAAATCGCGTATTTGAAGTTGAACTTTTTAACCATCTGCTCGAAGATGGACTTGTAACCTGCAAGCTCCAGCTCGCCGCTCGTTACGTCGGTATTGCCGGGCTTGAAGCCTAATACGAGTTCCGCATCCTCTTCGTTGCCGATACATACGTCAACGTATTTCATAAGCTTGGTCATAACCTTTTGAGCCTTTTCGCTCGACCACAGCTTTTTGCGGAAGTTCAGATCGCAGGATACGGTTACGCCGTGCTTTTTAGCAGCCTTTAAAGCGGCTTCGGTAAGAACCGCCGCGCTGTCCGATACAGCCGGAGTAATACCGGTGAAGTGGAACCAGTCGCAGTCCTTGAAGATTGCGTCGAAATCGAAATCTTTTTCGGTTGCGGTGGTAATCGACGAGTGCGCTCTGTCGTAAACGACTTTTGAAGGTCTCATAGCCGCGCCCGTTTCAAGGTAGTAGATACCCAGTCTTTCGCCGCACTTTGCAACGTGGCAGGTCTTAACGCCGTACTTCTTTAACGCCGCAAGCGCGCACTCGCCCAGTTCGTTGTCGGGAACCGCGGTTACGAATTCCGCGTTGTGTCCGTAGTTTGCGCAGGATACGGCAACGTTAGCCTCACCGCCCCCGTAGTTGATATCAAACTCGTCGGCCTGAATAAACTTTTCGTTGTTGGGGGTTGAAAGACGGAGCATAATCTCGCCCATGGTTACAATTTTCTTCATTTTGTTTTCTCCTTGAATTTATATATGTTTTTTTATTTTTACCTGTTTATGTTTGTTATCCCCTTGGATTAGAAGCAATCAGTTCAAGGCGCGCGCGGCTTTCCGACACGAGTTTACTATTGCGTAAATGAGTTAGGAAAACGCAAGCGCAACGCAGAAATGCGCCGCTTATAATTCAAGAGTTATTTTTTCAGTACGAGATGTACAGCAAAGCCGCCGAACTCATTTTTCAGATACGCCACGTTCATAACGCCCTCGGCGTTGTACTTTACCGAGCTTTCGTCGACTTCGTAGCCGCGCAGTTTAAGCTGGTAAATTGCGCGCTTTACCGAGTTGGTGGCAACCGCTATATGTCCGTGCGTGCCGCGGAAAGGCGTTTTCATCATTTCCATATAGGTCGAAGCGAATACCGAGCTGTTGCCCACCTTTTTGGTGAAGCCGAACGCGTTGTCAAATTCGTCCGCGACAGCTTCCGCCTCTTCGGGGTTAGCGCAGTTGAGACCGACGTGGACCATGGTGAAGCCCAGCATTTTGTCAATCGCCTCGCGGCAGAGTTTTGTTATGCCCTCCCAGTTTTCTTCGTCCAGAAGTTTGTTGGGAACTATCCAGCTGCCGCCGCAGCAGACTATCTTTCCGTACGCGAGATAGGTGTTCAGATTGTCCGCCGAAACGCCGCCCGTAGGCATAAAGCGCATCGACGAATAGGGCGCCGAAATTGCCTTTATATAGGAAAGTCCGCCCGCCTGCTCCGCAGGGAAAAATTTAACGAAGTCAAGTCCCAGTTCAAGAGCCTGCTCTATTTCGCTTGCCGAGGATACGCCGGGCGCGAAAGGCACGCCTTTGTCGAGGCAGTGTTTTACGACCTGCGGATTGAGACCGGGCGCCACGCAGAATTTCGCGCCCGACTTTACCGCCGCGTCAGCCTGCTCGCAGGTGAGTACCGTGCCGGCGCCGACGAGCATATCGGGATAGGCTTTGGTCATTCTCTTTATTACTTCGTCCGCTCCCTTTGCGCGGAAAGTAACTTCGGCGCAGTTGATTCCGCCGTCGCGTAAAGCTTTTGCAAGCTTTTCGGCGTTTTCCACTTTGTCGAGTTTGATAACGGGGACAATGCCCACGTTTTCAAGCTCGCATACAAGCGCGTCGAGTTTGTCTTTTACGTTGTTTTTCGTCTTGGTTTTTGCTTTTGCTTTAACAGCCATAAATTACCCCTTGATTTGCGCGTTTCAGCGCAGTATTCTAACGTATAAATTATAAGGTATTTCCAGAATTTAGTAAATATACAAAACGGATACGTTTATGCATATTACGGATAAGGCAATGCCTTAACTGCGTATCTTAAAGCCTTACGCTTTGCGGCGTAAGCGTTCCGCTTAACCACGTATCTTAATTGCGGCGGTGGAAGATTGGCAAACCGCTTATCAAACTTGAAATATAAAAAGCCCCCGCACCTGCAAGCGCGGGGGCTATTTGAAATTTTAAGTAGTTACGGGTACGAGTTTTATAAGATACAGCGAATTTTCTCCGCTGCTGCTCTGAATTATCTCGTGTTTTCCTGCGGATAATTTCAGGGATACAACGTAATAGCTGCCTTCCGCCGTCAGAGTTTTTTCACTTCCGTCTACCTTAATCGCTTTACTGTTTAAAAGATACAGATACAGCGTCATCTCTTCGCTTGTTTCAAACTCAACTTTACCGGATGAGTTTAACTTCAACGCGCTGTTTTTGGGTATGCTTACTCCCGCAACTTCAATCGCGCTGTGGGACTTTGCGTCACCCGTGACCGTAAAGCCGTTCCCTGACTTGGAGGGAATAAAAGATACCTCGCCCTCTACTGGTCCCGTAGTCTCGCCGCCAGTCGTTCCGCCTTCTTCCGTTCCGCCGGACGTAGTTCCGCCGCTTGTCGAACCGCTGCTCACCGCAACGCCGCCCGCTTTAACCAGGTCCGAACTATAATTAATAAGCGCGGTTTTAAGCGCGGTAATAATTGAGTAATTCGCGTCCTCGGTAGCGTCGTTAAACTCCCACTTAAAGTCGCCTCCGCCCACGCGTCCCGCGTATTTTTCAACCTTTTGCTTTGCAACCTCGGGAGTATCTACCTGGTACTCGTAGAAGTCTGCCGCCGTATCGAAGTTGCTGTACGAAGTACCGCCCTTCTTTGCCGTATATTCCGCAGGAACAACTTCGTCGCGCGAGCTTGCCTCATAGCAGTCTATATCCGATTTATCGGAAGTTTTCTTTTGAGTAACAAGTTCGTACTTGCCGTCAAAGTAGTTGCCGTACGCCTTTATTACACCGCCGTCCTCGCCGGAGAACGTTCCTTTTGCGGTACCGGTTGCATCGGTACCCTGACCCGCCGTCATCATAGGCCTCATCGTAGCGGTTGAACGGAAATAGTTGTTTTCCACAAAAACGCTTGCGCCCGTAGTTATGCCCACGCCGTACTTTGCGTTGCCGTCAAAATAGTTGTTGTAAACGTGGGTAGTACACGTTCTTACTCTGGGATGCCGGCTGTCCGAATGGTCGTACCAGTTGTGGTGGTATGTTATGTAGTTTGCCGTAGATTCGCTCTTCATACCCTGCAAATTACATTTGCCGCTATCCCAGAAGTGGTTGTACGAATGGGTGATATGCGTCGATTCCTTTGTATCAAGCGCGCCGTCGCCCTTTGCCTGGTCGTTGTCGCTGCCGGCGCCGCCGTAGAACAAGTCGCAGTTATGTATCCAGATATGGTCGTCCTTTTCAAGGGTTATGTCGTCAGGTTCGCTTGCCTGCGTACACATAAAGCCTATATTGCGCACTTCAACGTTAGTTGCGCTTGTAACCCTCAACGTCCAGCCGTACGCCGTCGCGTCGCTGCCTATACCTTCAAAGGTTACTGCCATATTGCCGCCCTTACCGTCACCCTTGATGAGAACCGTGTCGGGATTTTTATTGTTGTTATTTGCCTTTGACTCGGTTATGTCGGGCGAGGTTACTTTACCTATAAGGCGAACGGCAAGGGGTTTGCCCGCCTTTTTCTGCGCGTCGAAAATATTCTGTATACCCTTAACCCCGTTCAGCTCTACCGTATCTTTATTCGCGTCGGTTACGTATAAGACGTCCGCGTTTGATTTCAGCGTTCCGTCCTCGTTATACGCGCCCGATGCGGTACCGCCCGCAAACGCGTATCCCGAACGCTCGTGCGCAAGAACGGTGATGTTTTCCGCCGTCGCAGCCTTGCTTCCGTCCTCGTCAAGATTTTCGCCGCCCGTAGGCACAACTTTAAGAGTGTACTTTCCGGCTTTAAGTCCGACCGCGTCCGCGCGGCAGTAATCTTTATACTCGCGCACGAGAGGGTCGTCGAGTTTTACAAAGTCGCCGTCCTCCGCCTTGCAGTAAACATTGTAGCCCATTGCGCCTGGAACTTTATTCCATACGGTGTACGCCGCCTCCAAATCGCCCGCGGCTTCGGTTATCTGTACGCTTCCTTCGGGAACGGTAGGAATAACCGGCTTGGGTGGAGTAACCGACGGTCCCTCCTGGCCCGGTCCTTCCTGGCTTGGACCTCCCTCGCCCGGTCCTTCGATTACTCCGGTATCCGGATCTTTTTCTGTTCCGCCGTTATCGCCGCCCGTCTGGCAACCGGCAAATGCTAATACGCCCAGACTTGCCACAAGCGCGGCAAAAACGCGTTTTAAATTTTTACTCATAATTTTTCCCTCTCCGGACTTTTAAAGTCCGCCCATTACTTTATATTTTATTTTGCCGAAGAAAATTCAGCGTCATTTTTTCTTATTTTAAGTTTGACTTGCGGTTAGTAAATTTTACGCAAACGCAATTAAGATACGCCGTTTATCTGCCCAGCCAGCCGCCGTCGACCGCAAGGGTGAAACCGTTTACGTAGTCCGAAGCGCTCGACGCAAGGAACACCGCCGCGCCCTGCAAATCTTCGGGCGTACCCCAGCGTCCGGCGGGGATACGCGCGAGTATGTCCGCGCTGCGCTCCTCGTCCTGTCTTAAATTCTGCGTATTGTTGGTCGCCATATAACCGGGCGCAATGCCGTTGACGTTGATGCCGTACTTCGCCCACTCGTTTGCAAGGGTCATTGTCACGCCCTTAATCGCCGACTTGGACGCGGTGTACGACGGCACGCGTATGCCGCCCTGATATGAAAGCATCGAAGCGATATTTATAATCTTACCGCCCGAATTCTGCTTTAAAAACTGCTGCGCGACCGCCTGCGTTAAAAAGAACACCGTCTTTAAATTCACGTTTAAAACGCTGTCCCAGTCCTCTTCGGAAAACTCTATGGAGTCCTGTCTTTTGATAATTCCGGCGTTGTTTACGAGAATATCTATTTTGCCGAACTTTTTCAGCGTTTCGTCTATTACTTTGGGAATAACGTCGCAGGACGAAAGATCCGCAATCACGTTATAAAAATTTTTGCCGCAGAGCGCCGCCGTTTCGTCCGAAGGCCTGCGCGAAACGCCGACCACCTTTGCGCCGGCTTCAACGTACGCCTTGCATATGCCTTGTCCGAGTCCCGTGTTGCTGCCCGTGACTATTGCGACTTTTCCCTTTAAACTGAATTTATCTAATATCATTTTCTCTCCCCTTTTTATTAATCGGATTTCTTTTATTTATGATACTACAAAACCCTTCGGTTTGCAAGTATTATTTTTCAAACGCGACCGTACCGCCCGCGGGAATTTTGTAAACCTTTCCGCGTATTTCAAGCCATACCGGAATAGCCGACGGATTGAACGCCCTTTCACCGTCCAGCGAAAACACGAGACTGTCGTACGCCGCGCAGTAAGAGTAAACCTCGCCGCATGTTGCGTACCAGACGTCGTCCGCCTTTGCCGCGCGCTGCGCCAGATTCTCTATAATATGCCAGTTATTATTGTCGTCAAACTCGTAGCTGTGACCCCACACAAGGAAGAACCACGGCTCGCGGCGTTTGAATTCGCCTTCGGGCGAGCTACCGAAAAACCTGTCCGCAAGACTGTTCAACCGACCGTCCGAATGGTGACAGGTCGGGTTGAGTTTAAGCCAGTTCTGCGGTATACCGAAGTTATGTGTACTTTCGGTCGTACGCGCGTAAGCGACGCCCAGAGTTTTAAGCATTTCGATTATTTTATCGTTATAGCCGTTGTAGGCGTACGCCATACCGCGAACTATTTTTCCGAACTTGTTTTCTAGGTAAAGTCTGTTCTGCAGAATTTCGTTAGCCGCTTCCGCAAGTGGAACTTTATCGAGGAATATATGCCTTGCGCCGTGGATAGCAACCTCGTGATTGCCGCCCGAAAAGGTTTTAAAGGTTTCCGCCTCGTTCATTCTGCCGTGCCAGTTTTCGCAGTCGAACAAAAGATTGTTCAGATTGAAAGTACCCTTTAAGCCGTACTTGTCAAGAATTTTTACAAGCTTTTTATCCGCCGCGACTCCGTCGTCGTAGCTGAAAGACATAGCCTTCGCTTTGCCGCCCTGAAAGCGCATATACTTTTCCTCGTACATCTGTCTGAAACTCATTTATTGTCCCTCTTTTCGAATACTTTTTCAAGCTGCTCTTCCGCGGCTTTTTCGCTTTCGCCGTAAACTTCGACGGGCTTTAAAAGTCCGGACGAAGTCTTCCATTTTCCCGAAAGGTATCTGCCGCCGAACAGTATGCCGCGCACGGTCCAGTCGGAAACCATACCTATCCATAAACCCATCGCGCCCAGATGCACGCCCGCCCAGTCACAGGTTAAAATATAGCACAGCCCCACGCGCATAACTATCATCGATGAAAGCGCTGCCGCCATTACGTATTTTACGTCCGAATTCGCTTTAAGCACCGCCGGCATACCGAAGGACAGCGGATAGGTTATAAACTGCGCCGAAAGACACAGCCACAGAATATTCTGCGCGCCGTTTATGACTTCGGGCGTGACGTTGTCCGCGAATACCGAAACGAGCTGGGGCGAAAAAGCCATTACTATCCCCACGTTCACTGCGTTGCCTATATAGGAAATTGCGAGCATCTTTTTGGTATAATGCTTTACCTGCCCGATAATTCCCGTGCCGACCGCCTGACCTACTACCGTCAGAATTGCGGTGTTTATGCCGTTGCCGAATATACAGCTCAAACTGTTGATGTGATAAGCTATCGTATTTGCCGTGACCTGGAAGTTAGTCACGTTTTCGTCGGCGAGGTTTGCGGGGTTTCCGTCGAGGAAAACCTGATAGATTTTAATCGCGATAAACATACTGGTCAGTATTTTGCCCAGTTGAAAGAGACTGCCCTCGATACCGCTGGGGACTGCAAGGTGCAAAATCTTTTTAAGCATTTTTCCGTCGAAGCGGAACTTTTCAAACAGGTTTATTCTGACCGTATTCGACTTTCTCGAAACGAGTATTACGAGGAACACCGCCGAAAAAATTCTTGCGATTAACGTAGCCGCAGCCGCGCCGGCAACCCCCCATTTGAAAACGAAGATAAACAGCGCGTCGCCGCCCACGTTGAGCGCGAAGGAAATCGCGCCCGAAAGCATGGTGTTCATACTCTTGCGCTGCGCGCGGAGAAGCGCCGCGCAGGCGTTGAATATAGCTATAAACGGAAATGACGCCGCCGTAAAATAGAAATAGGTGTACGAGTATCTTTTATACTCGGCATCCATTTTGGGATACAGTAAATTTATAATCTGGTTGTTTAAAGCAAGGCATATGGCGGTGATGGCGAACGACACCAGAAGCATAATAACAAGCAGCTGTTTTGCGCTTTTGTTTGCGTCCTCAACTTTGCCCGCGCCCAAAAACTGCGAGGTTATTACCGCGCCGCCCACGCCGAACGCAACGAAGAGCTGGATTATTAAGTTTGAAATCTGGTCAACGTTGCCAACCGCGCTCATCGCTTTGCCGAGGTTGCCGATATTCTTGACCATAAACGAATCCACCAGCCCCAGCGACAGCGACAGCGCCGCTTCTATCACTATGGGGATAATAAGCAGCGTCAGCGCTTTCGCTGTGAACAGCGTGTATTTTTGTTTAGCCTTTTGCATTATATACGCCTCTTAAATTAAGGGTTTGATTGTGTCAGCCGGTGATATTGCCAACTCTGTTATCGGTGCATACCACCTTGAAAAATCTGAAAGTGGCAAAGCCGCGGCTCTCTTCTTCCGAACGCGCGTAAACGCCCATTCTCGCGCCCGTCCATATTCCGCCGCTCGCGTAAAACTTATGGGTGAACGCGCTACCGCCGGCGCTCAATCTGTAAACGAGTTTATTGTGTTCCTCGTACTTTGCCGAAATACTGAAAGTTATATAATCGTCGTCGTAGGGCTGACTGCGCGCAATGGTTTCGTCCCTGCCGTCAATGCTGCCCTTTCTTATTTCGAGATAGTTTCTACCCTCGCGGCGCACCACGCAGACGTAACCGTATTCCTTGCCGAAGGTGATAAAGCCCGCTTCGTCGCCGTCGTTCACGAGGTTTAACCTGCACTTCGTTTTCGCCGAAAAATTGAGATAGGGAATTTTCTGCAAAAAAAGCTGCGGCGCGTTGCCCAGGCTTCCCGAATAGGGAACGCAGAAAAGTTTAAGCCCGCTTTTCATCTCGTACCATCCCTCTTTGGGGTTTGCAGGGTTTTGCCACACGGGCGAAAGCTTTTCCTTAAAACCGTCGTCGGGGTCTATTTTGTAGTCTGTCTTTATATCCGCCGGATACTCGCCGCCGGAGACGGGCGTACCCGCAATAACGCCGCCGCTTTCGCCGCAGACAAGCCAGTCGTTCTGCCACCTTGCAGGTTGCAGGTGTACCACTCTTCCGTACGCGCCCTTGTCCTGAAAGTGCATAAACGCCCAGCCGCGACCGTAGTCGTCAAGGTCTATAAGCGCGCCCTGGTGGGGACCGTTAATATCGGTGTCGCCCTGCATAAGTATGACTTTTGTTTCGTACGGACCGTAAATTTTTTCGGAGCGTAAATCTACCTGCCAGCCCGATTTAACGCCGCCGCAGGGCGCGAGTATATGAAAGTATTTGCCCTGTCTGTAAATCTTGGGTCCCTCTATCGTGGGGGCGAGGTTAGAGCCGTCGTAGATTACGGTATAATTTTCGTCCGCCGAATATAACTCTGCATCCGCTTCAAAAAGGGCGAGCTTGGAGTTGAACCCCGCGCGGCTCTTTGCAAACGCGCAAACGATATAGCATCCGTTTTCCGTCCATATAGGGCAGGGGTCTATAACTCCCTTGCATTTTATCAGGGGGCGGAGCGGCGACCATTCCCCGTAGGGATTATCCGCCGTCGAGACAAAGATACCTTCGTCGGGAAAGGGAATGAGGCAGTAAAACCTGCCCATGTGGCACCGCAAAGCGGGCGCCCACGCGCCGTTGCCGTGCCGAACCTCGTCGTAGCCTTCGAAGGGAATTTTATGCAAAACGTGGTTGATTATCCGCCACTCCACTAAATTTTTGGAATGCAGTACGGGAACGCCGGGCAGAAAATTAAAGCTGGACGAAACCATAAAAAAATCGCTGCCGACGCGTATTACGTCGGGATCGGAATAATCGCTCTGTATTACGGGGTTTTCGTATCTCATTTCTTTCTCCGCAAGTTTATCTTTAAAATTTTAACGACTTTTTAATTTTACCACTTTTAAAACGCCTTTTCAAGATATTCCGCGTTATATTTTCGTGAAAATAAAAATATCGGCGGCGACCGAACGGTCGCCGCCGCTTTTTTAATTATATAAATTTTGTTAATTTCGGCGCGGCGTTTGTTATAAATTTACATTACTGATTGAACCGCACAAATTAACAGCATTTACCTTTAATTTTTTGTGAAAACCGTCGATATACGTTTGTATTTTGTCGAATTACTATGTTATAATTAATCAGTATTAAAATATTTATTAAAATTTTTAACAGGAGAGTATATGTCACAGAACGTTTTTGAAGGCACGCCCGAGCAGATGAATAAGCTTTTAGCGTGCATAGAAGAACACCGGGGCGAAGCCGGCGCGCTTATGCCCGTCCTGCACGAGGCACAGGATATCTACGGATACCTTCCGGCCGAAGTACAGACCGTGATTGCCGAAGAGCTGTCAATTCCCCTTGCCGAAGTTTACGGAGTTGCTACCTTTTACTCGCAGTTTTCCTTAAACCCCAAGGGCAAGCACAAGATAAGCGTGTGCCTCGGCACCGCGTGCTACGTTAAGGGCAGCGACAAAATTTTAGCGGCGATTGAAAGAGAACTGGGCATCCGCTGCGGCGAATGTACGCCCGACAAAAAGTTTTCCATTGAAAACTGCCGTTGCGTGGGCGCCTGCGGACTTGCGCCCGTAGTTATTATCGACGGCGAAGTTTACGGCAAGCTTACCGAACACGACGTTGCCGGAATACTTGACAAATACTTAAAAGATTAATGAGGCGGTGAAAATATGACTTGCGAACAACTTAAAAAACTTGCCGCCGAAAAAGCGGATTTAATCAACGTAAGAAAGATAGTGCGCGAACAGGCTGAAAAGCTTTCCAAAAATACCGCGTACAGAAAACAGGTTCTCGTCTGCGGCGGTACGGGCTGTACCTCCTCCCACTCTTTAAAGGTTATCGAGCAGCTTGAACAGTCTTTCAAAGAACTTAAAATAAACGACGTTTTAATAGTAAAAACGGGCTGCTTCGGTCTATGCGCGCTAGGTCCCATTATGATTGTCTACCCCGAGGGCGCGTTCTACTCGCAGATGACCCCCGAACACGCGAAGACGGTTGCGGAAAACCATCTGGTTTACGGCGGCAAGCCCGTTACCGAACTTTTATACGCCGAAACGGTGCATAACGACGGAAGCATTATTCCCTTTTCGGAAATTCCCTTCTACAAGCACCAGATGCGAATTGCTCTCCGTAACTGCGGCGTAATCGCAGCAGAAAGCATTGACGAAGCGATCGGCGCGGGCGACTACGCTGCGCTTGCAAAGGCTCTGTTCGAAATGACCCCCGACGGCGTAATCGAAGAAATTCAGAAAGCCGGACTTCGCGGCAGGGGCGGCGCAGGTTTCCCCACCGGTTTAAAATGGAAGTTCACCCGAATGGCGCAGGGCGACAAAAAATACGTCTGCTGTAACGCGGACGAGGGCGACCCCGGCGCGTTTATGGACCGCTCGGTATTAGAGGGCGACCCCCACACCGTTTTAGAGGCTATGACAATAGCCGGCTACGCCGTCGGCGCTAACGAGGGTTATATCTACGTCCGCGCGGAATATCCCATTGCGGTTGAAAGACTTAATATAGCTATTAAGCAGGCGCGCGAATACGGACTTTTGGGCAAAAACATTCTGGGCAGCGGCTTCGACTTCGATATACATCTCCGTCTCGGCGCGGGCGCGTTTGTCTGCGGCGAGGAAACGGCGCTTATCGCAAGCGTAGAAGGCAAGCGCGGCGAACCGCGTCCCAAGCCCCCCTTCCCCGCAAACAGCGGTATATTCAATAAACCCACCGTAATCAACAACGTTGAGACCTGGGCAAACGTCGCGCCTATTCTTTTGAACGGCTTCCACTGGTTCTCTTCAATCGGTACCGAAAAATCGAAGGGTACAAAAGTTTTCGCGGTCGGCGGCAAAATCAACAACGTCGGACTTGTGGAAGTTCCCATGGGTACGCCGTTGAAAACGATAATATACGATATAGGCGGCGGAATTCCTCACGGCAAGGCATTCAAAGCGGCGCAGACGGGCGGCCCCTCCGGCGGCTGTATCCCCGCAAAGTACATAGACATTGCGATGGACTTCGATAATCTGGTTGCAATCGGCTCGATGATGGGCAGCGGCGGACTTATCGTTATGGACGAGGACACCTGTATGGTGGACATCGCCAAGTTCTATCTCGAATTCACCGCGGACGAAAGCTGCGGAAAATGCGTTCCCTGCCGCATAGGCACAAAACGCTTACTTGAAATTTTAACAAAGATTTGCGAGGGCAAGGGCGAAAAGGGCGACCTTGAAAAGATAAAGGAAATCGCCGAGCATATGAAGACCTCCTCCCTCTGCGCGCTGGGTCAGTCGGCGCCCAACCCCGTGCTTTCCGCAATGGAACACTTCGGCGACGAGTACGAGGCGCATATAAACGAAAAGAAATGTCCCGCAGGCGTATGTAAGTCTATGCTTTCATACCGTATCGACCCCGCAAAGTGCAAGGGCTGTACGCTTTGCAAGCGCAACTGTCCCGCTAACGCAATTTCGGGTACGGTTAAGAGTCCGCACGAAATCGATACCAAAATCTGCATAAAGTGCGGTCAGTGCATAGCGCATTGTAAGTTCGGCGCTATCGAAAAAAAGTGAGGTGCGAAAAATGATAAATTTAACTATTAACGGCATACCCGTAAGCGCGCCGGAAGGTTCGACCATTTTGCAGGCGGCAAGACTCGCCAACGTCAGAATACCCACCCTTTGCTATCTCAAGGACGTGCAGTGCGTAGGTTCCTGCCGTATGTGCCTCGTCGAGGCGAGCGGCGCCAGAGGACTTGTAGCGGCGTGCGTATATCCCGTAGCCGAGGGTATGGACGTCAAGACCAACACGCCAAAGGTAAGAAAGTCGAGAAAGACGACTATCGAGCTTATACTCTCCACCCATAAAAAGAAGTGCTTGAGCTGTCCCCGTTCGATGAATTGCGAGCTTCAGAAACTCGCCCTCGAATACAACGCTGAAGAGGACAGATTCGGCACCGACCACGATATTAAACCTATCGACGATTTATCGGCTTCAGTCGTGCGCGACAACTCGAAGTGCGTTATGTGTACGCGCTGTGTTGCGGCGTGCAGCAACCAGACGATAGGCGCGATAGGACCCAAAAACCGCGGCTACGCAAAAGAGATCGGCTCGCCGTACGACGTGTCGCTCGCGCACACGCCCTGCGTAAACTGCGGACAGTGTATAGTTGCCTGCCCCGTCGGCGCGCTGTATGAAAAGAGCGCGGTTGCCGACGTCTGGGGCGCGATAGTCGACCCCGAAAAGCAGGTCGTGTTCTACACCGCGCCTTCGATAAGGGCGACCCTCGGCGAAGCGTTCGGCTTGCCCGTAGGCACCAACGTAGAGGGTAAAATGATTACCGCGATAAAGCAGCTGGGCAACGTCAAGTGCTTTAACATGGATATAACGGCAGACCTCACCATTATGGAAGAGGCGAACGAGCTTCTGGACAGATTAAAGTCCCAAAAGCCGGTTCCCATGTTCACGAGCTGCTGCCCCGGCTGGATTAAATTTGCCGAACACTACTACCCCGAACTTCTGCCCAACCTCTCCTCCTGCAAATCGCCGCAGGAAATGTTCTCGGCGGTGCTTAAAACCTACTACTGCGAAAAGAACGGCATCAAGCCCGAAAATCTTTACGTCGTTTCGGTCATTCCCTGCACGGCGAAGAAGTTTGAAGTTTCCAGAAAAGAACTGGGCGAGTACACCGACGCGGCTCTGACCACGCGCGAGCTTGCCAAGATGATTAACGAAGCGGGCATTGACTTCGCAAACCTGCCCGACGGCGAATACGATTTGCCGTTCGGAGAGGCGAGCGGCGCGGGCGCGATTTTCGGAGCGACCGGCGGCGTTATGGAAGCGGCGCTGCGTACGGCGGCTTATAAGTTAGGCGGCGACGGCGCACCCCTCGAATTCAAGGAAGTGCGCGGAACAGCCGGCGTTAAAGAAGCCGAATACACCGTAGGCAAGACCACCGTAAAGGTTGCGGTTGCAAGCGGACTGGGCAACGCGAGAAAGGTTATCGAAGATATTAAGAGCGGCAAAAAGGACTATACCTTCGTTGAGATTATGGCTTGCCCCGGCGGTTGTATAAACGGCGGCGGTCAGCCCTATATCCACGACGAAGTGAGAAACAATACCGACCTGAAAGCTCTCCGCGCAAAGGCGCTGTACGATTACGACAAGACGAGAAAGGTGCGTACCTCGCACACCACTCCCGCCGTCGAAACGCTGTATAAGGAGTATTTCGGCGCGCCCAACTCGCACAAGGCGCACGAGCTGTTACATACGACCTACAACAAGAGAGATAAATACTGAAAAGCCGCGTATCTTAATTACGGAAGCGTAAAACAGCAAATCACTAATCAAACAGGCTACGCCTGCTCCGTATCTTAATTACGGTTCCGCAAAACGACTAACTACATATCAAACTTAAAAAAGGCGTTCACGCAGAATTGCGTGAACGCCTTTTATCATTTATTTGTTTTTTAATTTTCTGCGATTTGGTTTTTTGCTATATCTCCGTCGGCGCAGTATACGGTGTAATTGCCCGCATCCTTATCCCAGTTATCGCCCTTTACAATAGCGTTCCACTACTCTTTTGTACCATTGAATGTAATACTGGTCAGCTTGGTGCTGTAGGAAAGAGCCAGTTCGCCGATGTACGTAACGCTTTCGGGGATGGTAATGCTCGTAATATTTTTAAGGCGGTAAGATACAGAATCTGCAATACTCTTTGTTCCGTCCTTTAAAACAACCGAAGTAACGTTATCAACGGTTTTATGTATGTACTCGTATGCGATATTGCCCGCATACAGCATACTGCTACCGGATAGCACGCGAACTCTGTCGGCATACCAGCCCGTATTGTAAAAAGCATAGCTACCTATGCTTATCACGCTGTCGGGAATATTAATGGTGTAAACGCTGGCGCAGCAGTAGAACGCTTCGGCGCCGATACGAACAACGCCCTCGGGGATGGTTATTCCCCAAAGATTTGTTGCGTTCCTAAATGCGCAATCCGCAATACCCTTCGTTCCGTCCTCAAAAGTAATAGTAGTTCTATTCGGCATTGTACCTTTGTACGTGTAAGCAACTTTTCCCGCATACACAACGCCGTTCGGTTGATTTCTGTACCACGGCGTATTGCTGAATGCGCCGTCGCCGATATCCGTAACGCTGTCAGGTATCGTAATGTTTTCAAGCGAGGCGCATTGGTTAAACGCGCCAGCGCCGATACCCGTAACGGGCTTACCCCCGTAAGTATCCGGAACGGTAATTTCAGTTACCGATTTGGCAGAGCATTTCTCTACTTCATAAGTACCGTCGTTTTTTAAACGATATTCAAGTTTGCTTCCGCCGTCTTTATCGCCGTTATTGCAAGCCGCAAGCCCGAACGCGCAACCGAAAGCGCAAGCCACTGTTACCAGTATAATTAAAAGTTTCTTTTTCATTTTGTCTCCTTTTCGCCGTGCAGTTTCAAACTGCATTTTTTATATTATACAGTTTCAAACTGTATAATGTCAAGTGGTTTGAGAAATAAAATTATGTACGAATTAAAGAATTTACCTAAAAACTTAAAAAATTTACGCAAACAATTTGAATATACTCAATCTTACGTTGCGGCGCAAATAGGTATATCGTATCAATCATATCAGGCATACGAATGGGGCGTGACCGTACCGACACTGCAAAATTTTATTAAGCTTGCTAAACTGTACGACGTTTCTCTTGACGAACTATTGGAATAAGCGGTTAAAAAAGTCCGCGGGCAATGCCCGCGGACTTTTTAATTTACCTTTGATTTGCGATGTATATAACGGCGTTGCAATTAAGATACGCGATTAACCGAACGTTTACCGTCGGGGTACTTTGCCGAAATTCTATGTATAGCGCAGTAGACCGCAGGCACTAACAGCAGGGTTACGAGCGTGCCTATCAGCAAGCCGCCTATAACCACTATGCCCAGCGGCTGCATCAGCTCGCTGCCCTGTCCCACGCCTATCGCCAGAGGAATCAGCGCGAGTATGGTAGTCAGCGTGGTCATAAATATGGGACGGAGTCTTGACGCGCACGCCTCTTTCACCGCCTCGAAATGCGGCATTTCCTCTTTGAGCTGTTTTATCTTTTCAAGCATAACTATCGCGTTGTTCACTACTACGCCCATAAGCATAATAAGCCCTATGAACGACACAACGTTTAAAGACGTTCCCGTAATCACCAGCGCGATAAATCCGCCCGTAAAGCTGAACGGTATGCTCGCCATAATTATTACGGGTTTTAAGAACGACCCGAACTGTATCGCCATAACAGCGTACAGCAGGAAGAAGGAAATCACCAGCGCCACCGCAAGCCCCGAAAACGCATCGTTTAAATAGGTGGTAATTCCGCTCTCTTCAAAGCCGTATCCCTCGTAATTTTTCAGAACGGACGAAGCGACGCTTGCCATCTTTTTGGAAGCCGTGCCTGTGTCGGTATCGGGCAGAACCGCCGAAACCGAAATCATATTGTTTCCGTTAGAACGGCGTATGCACGCTTCCTTCTCTTCCTCTGAAATTGTACAGACTTCCTTTAAAAGTACGGGCGAACTGCCCTCGAAACCGATTACGAAGTTTTCAAGGCTTTCGCGCGAGGTTATAGCGCCATCGTCAAACCTCACGTCTATATTATAGCTTTCGCCGCCGAAAGTCACCGTGCATGCGGTGTACGAAGCGATGCCTATGCGCAGGGTCATAATCAGTGTTTTGTAATCGATGCCCTTCTGCGCCAAAGCCGTACGGTCGAATTTGAGCGTGTATTGCAAGGACTTTTCCGCCGCGCTACATTTGACGTCGGTAAAGCCTGCGTCCTGCAGCTTTCCGCCTATCTCTTCGGCAATCTTCAGAAGGGTTTCGCCGTCGCTGCCGATTACCGTCACCGACATATCGTCCGCGCCCGACATAAGCGACGCCACCACGCCGTCGATTTCCTTGACCGTGACAGCCCCCTTCGGCTTGTATTTTTCGGCAACTTCGCGTATGCGGTTTACCACCTTTCCGGTGTTTTTGTTTGACTTCATCTGCACGGTAATTATGCCCGAATCGGTCAGCGCCAGAAGTCCGTTTTTGCCCACGCTTGCGGACAGGTAGTCTATACCCTCCACCTCTTCGGTTATGTGTCTGGAAAATTCGAGAACGTCGTCCTGCACCTCATCGAGGCTTGCGCCGGTGTAGGCCATATTAACTTCAATCTGACCCTTGTCTATCGAGGGTAAAAATTCAGTACCGGTCAAAAACAGCAAACCTATGCTCGCGCCGAACACCACAACAGCAACGAGAATGGTTACAAGTTTATACGAAAGTACTTTGGGCAGAATTTTTGAGTAAGCCCTCGTACAGCCGTCCATAATTACGGGCTTTTTCAGAACGGCAATTCTTTCGCGGAAAGTCTTTTTCGCAGGAACTTCCTCAACCTGCTCGGGTTGCTCTTTTACGGGTACGGGCAACTTTTTGCGTTTTGCGTTCTCTTTCAAAAGACGCCTGCCGCCGCAGAAAAGCGTGTACAGCGTGGGAATTACCGTCACCGCCACAAGCAGCGAGAAGGTCAGCGAGAATATTACGGCAAGGGCTAAATCGGTGAAGATTTCAGCCGTAAGTCCGCCGGCGAACATTATGGGAATGAACACGCAGACCGTAGTCACGGTCGAGCCGAACAGCGCGCCGCCCACCTCGCAGGTGCCGTCCACCGCCGCGTTGAAAGCGTCTTTGCCGCCGTCGCGGTGCTTTGTGATTGCTTCTATCACCACGATAGAGTTGTCGACAAGCATACCTATTCCGACAGCCAGTCCGCCGAGCGAGACCATATTCAAGGTAACGCCTAAAAGATACAGGCAAATGAGCGCGGCAAGCACGGACACGGGCATGGTGATTGCAATTACAAGCGAGGTGCGTACCTTTTTAAGGAATACGTAAATTATAATTATCGCAAGCGCGCCGCCTATCAGCATGCTTACAAGAACGTTTGAAACCGAGTCGGAGATAAATTCGGACTGGTCGTCCAGAAGGCTTACGTCCGCGGAGTATCCCTCTTCGGCGGAAACTTCCTTGTAGGCGGCTTTGACCTCTTTTACCACCTTCGAAGAGTTTGCACCGTTGGACTTGTAGATATTGATAATAATGCCGTCGGCAATTTTTACGCCGCCGTCAAAGTAGTACGCGTACGAACCGTAAGAGGGCTTAAGGGTAATATTCGCAATGTCCTTCGCCTTGACGGTCATAGAGCCGCTTTCGGGGAATTCGGTCTTTAATATGTACTTTATTAACTCGTCCGAAATATTGAGATTTGCGGTAGTCGGGTTTTGCGCAAGTCCTGCTTTAATCTGCGCCATATAGTTAGGATTTCCGGTAACGAATCCTGCAAGGGATACGGGAATTTTCATACCTGCGCCCTCTTCGATGCCGGCGCGTATGCCGGACAAAAGAGCTACGATGCTTTCGGGCAGGGTGACGGGGATATTTTCAATATCCTCTTCTTTTGCAATATCCGACTCGTTTTTAATCTGAACGCCGCCGTTTTCGGTCAGGCTGCCGAGGGGAAGATCAAGCGCGCCGTATGAATAGGCTTCGACAAGTAAGGGGCTGATAAGTTCAAGTCCGCCGAAGGGCTGAATTAAGTACGAATATTCCGCGCCGCCCTTTATCTCTACGTTTTCCACGCCGTCTATTGCCGAAAGCTTTACGGCGAGCTGCTTCGCGCGCGAATGCGCGTCCTCAAGTCCCTTTTCAGAAGTCAGGGACAAAACCGCCAAAGCCTCGGCGTTAAGGTCAACGTCGTATACCGTGGTAGTAACTCCGTCGGGCAGCTCTACCGAGATCAATTTATTTTGAATTTCGCTCTTCTTTTCGCCGGTGTCGCTGTCGTAGTCAAAGTACAAAACAACCGCGGAAATGTTGTCGTAAGAGTAGCTCATAACGTCGGTCACGCCGCCCAGCGACGAAAGCCCGTCCTCTACTTTTTCGGTTACGTCTTTTTCCACGGTGGAAGCGTTCGCGCCGGCGTACACCACCTGCACGCACACGACGGGAACGTTTATATCGGGCAGCAGGTTCACGGACATATTGACCGTGGAGTAAACCCCGAAGCCCAGTATAAATAAAGTTATTAAGACAACCGCTACCGATTGTCTTATAGTAAAAGCAAAAAATTTTCTCAATTTTCTAACCTAATTTTTTCAGTTTGTTCAAGCTTATTTTGGATACTATAACGCACACGGCGACCCCTGTCAAAAGGGCGGCGATAACCGCAATAAACACGGCGAAGCCGATAAGTCTCTCCAACTCGCCGTCGATTGCGGTAAACGCGACTATCGAAAAAATCACAAGCCCTACAGCCGCCGCAACGCCTATAAAAAACAGTATTTTAATTGCAAACAGTCCGCGTTCAGCGCGCTTTGCAAGTTTTTCCGCGTATTGTTCTCTTTCGTCCATAATTCACCCGAACCAAATATTTGGTTTAAAGCATACTCGAAAGTATCGCGAGGTTTGCCGCCACGTCTATATGGCGGACGACTACACCCTCTTTCACCTTAATTAAGACCGGCGCAAAGTTTAACACCGCTTTTACGCCGCAGTCGCAGAGACGGTCCGCGACTTCCTGCGCGCAGTACGCAGGCACGCAGATTACCGCAAGTTCCGCGCCCAGTCTTTTTATTTCGCTTTCCATATCTTCGACGCCGAAAATTTTTCTGCCGGCGACTTCCGTACCGGTTTTTTCGGGGTCGCTGTCGAATGCGCCGTCTATTTCAATTCCGTAGTTTGCAAAGCCGCCGTAGCTCAAAATTGCCTTGCCCAGCGCGCCCACGCCGACGAGAACGGCGCAGCGTTTGCCGTTGCAGCACAGATAGTCTTCCAGCGCCTCGATAAGCTCGCTCGTGACGTAGCCGACGCGAGGTCTGCCCACGGCGGATGTGTAAGCCAGATCTTTTCTCACCAGAACTTCGCCCATGTCCAGCGCGTCCGCAATGGATTTGGAAGAGATGAATTTTTCCTGCGAAGGCAAGCCTTTGAGATAGTTCAGATACACCGGCAGTCTTTGCAGTGAAATTACGGGAATATCCTTGTTCATATCAGTCCTCTAAAAACAGCGCAGCCGCGCCGTAGACGCCCGCTCTGTTGCCGAGCGAAGCTATTTTCAAAGCGACTGGCGCGTGCGCCGTGCCGCCGAAAAGTTGTTTTTCGAATTTTTGTTTCAACGGAGTAAGCAGTCTTTCGCCCTCGTTCGAAACGCCGCCGCCCAGCATAATGACCTGCGGACGGAAGATGTTTGCAAGATTTACCAGTCCGCACGCAAGGCGGTCGATATACCAGTCGACGACCTGCTTTGCGGAATAGTCGCTGTCAGCGAACTCGAACGCGGTCTTGCCCGAAACGGTGTCGGAGGTGCAGCTCGTCCACATTTTGGAGCCTGCGTCCTCTTCCATCGCCCATTTGGTGCGGCGAATGAGAGCGGTCGCGGAAGAATACGCTTCAAAACAGCCCCTCCTGCCGCAGGTGCATAAATCTCCGCCGCGCTCGATAACCATATGTCCTATCTCCGCGCCTGCCGATTTAAAGCCCTCGTACAGCTTGCCGTCTATTACTATGCCGCCGCCCACGCCCGTGCCGAGCGTGACTAAAATACTGTCTTTAAAGTGCTTGCCGGCGCCGAACTTCGCTTCGCCCAAAGCCGCGGCGTTCGCGTCGTTTGTGATTTTTACGGGGAGTCCGGTTTCGCGGCTGACGCGCTCGGACAAGGGATAGTCCTTTAAATCGAGATTGCCGGCAAAAACGACTTTACCCTCACGCGAGTCTATCATGCCGGCGCAGCCTATTCCCACGCCTGCAATTTTATTTCCGTCCGTATGCGCGGACAGTTTTCTCGTAAGTTCCGCAACGCTCTGCGCCACGTCGCCCAATACGGTGGGGACGTTGTCCTCCGCGATAAGCGCGCCGCTTTCGTCTATTAAAGCGCCTTTTACCGTTGTTCCGCCTGCATCAATTCCGATATATAAAGACATGTATTTCTCCGTACCTTTCTTTTGTTTAAGTATACTCTTTTATAGACAATCTGTCAATAATTAATTTCACAGGCAATGCCTGACAAGCAATGCTTGTTCCGTATCTTAATTGCGTTACCGTAATACGGCTAACCGCAAATCAAACAAGCGTTGCTTGCTCCGTATCTTAATTGCATTACCGTAATACGGCTAACCGCAAATCAAACAAGCATTGCTTGCTCCGTATCTTAATTGCGTTACCGTAAAACGGCTAACCGCAAATCAAACAAGCGTTGCCTGCTCCGTATCTTAATTGCGTTACGCTTTATTAACTTACTACTAATCAAACGAAACCGTAAAGCAAATATAAGCGGCGCGTCCAACCAGACGCGCCGCGTTAATTTATATTTATTTTCTGCCGGTCGAGCCGAAGCCGCCCGCTCCGCGGACTGTATCCGAAAGTTCGTCCTTTACGACGAACTGCGCCGTTATATACGGGGTTATTACAAGCTGCGCAACTCTTTCGCCCGCGGCAACAGTCTGGGGAATTTCAGAGTGGTTGTGAAGCGCGACTTTAACCTCGCCGCGGTAATCGCAGTCAACAACGCCCACTTTGTTTGCGGGGGCAAGTCCCTTCTTTGTCGCAAGGCCGCTTCTCGCGTAGATAAGTCCGGCGTAGCCCACAGGCAGCTCCAAAGCTATTCCCGTGGGAATCAGCGCCGTTTCGTGCGGCTTTACTTCGATATCGCTTTCAAGGCAGGCGTAAAGGTCCGCGCCTGCGGCGTACTCGCTGCCGTAAGAGGGAAGATTTGCGTTAGCGTTTAATTTCTTTATTCCGACTTCCATAATTTATCCTATGTAAAAATAATGTTTTTAAAACCGCATAGATGCGAGCAAGACAAGGCAAGCGAGCATTTTTGACGGGGAGTTTACTTTTACGTAAATGTCGTACCGAAGGCGAAGCCTTACCCGTAGAAAAGCGGAGCTTAACGCAGTATTGCGAAGTAGATATGCGGTTTTAGACTATTGTTGTCTCGTCCCACAAAACAACTTCATCCGTTTCAAGCGAGGGTTTGACGAGTATCACGCGCTGGTTGGACGAGCCGCGGAACAAGAGGTTTAAGTCTTTCTTTTCTTCGACGAATCTGCCGTCGACCAGTACGTCAAGGCAGTTCAGAATACGCATGACCGTGTCAATGTCGCCCTTGGTGCCGGTCAATAGGTCGCGTTCGTAGTCGTAACCGGTGTAGCACCAGAAGGATTTATCGGGGTAGCGTTCGCGGAGACGTTCCATAAACGGCGCTAAAACTTCCGCGTTTTCGGGTTCGAACGGGTCGCCGCCTAAAAGCGTGAAGCCTTTTATGTAGTCGTGGGCAAGCCCTTCTATTATCTGGTTTTCGACCTTTTTGGTGAAGACCTTACCGTACGCAAAGTCCCAGGTTTCTGGGTTGAAGCAGTTTTTGCAGTGGTTGCGGCAGCCGCTGACGTACAGCGACACGCGCACCCCCGGACCGTTGGAAATGTCGTACCATTTTATTTTTGCATAATTCATAAGCGTTCCGCTTAACCTCGTATCTTAATTGCGTTACCGTAAACAAGCGGTAACGCAAATCAAGCTTAAATTAAATGTAGTAAATAACAAATATTATTTACGTTGCGCGCCAAAACCACGCTTTTGGCGAAGCAGCCCCTATTTGTTGCGGTCAGCAACCTCCGTGGAAGGGAATTTGCGCAATTATATAATAAGTTTACCCTTAAAATTGCGCAAAGGGAAACATAGTTTCCCAAACTCACGAAAAATCGCAGGCGCAGAATAGCCGAGATTTTTGTGAATTTACAGGTGCAGTACTCTTGCTTTAATTTCCTTCGTCTTGCCGACGTTCCAGAAGTTTTCGCCCAGATATCCGCAGGTGCGGCGGGTGACGTTCATCTTGCGCTGGTCCTTGTTATGGCACATAGGACACTCCCACTCGTTGTCGTCGTTTATAATAATTTCGCCGTCAAAGCCGCAGACGTGGCAGTAGTCGCTCTTGGTGTTGAATTCCGCGTACTGGATATTGTCGTAAATAAATTTAACTACGTCCTCCATAGCGGTCAGGTTGTGACGCATGTTGGGAATTTCAACGTACGAAATAGCGCCGCCCGAAGAAATCTGCTGGAACTGGCTTTCAAACGTGAATTTCGAGAACGCGTCAATCTCTTCGCGCACGTCGACGTGGTAGCTGTTCGTATAATAGCCCTTGTCGGTAACGTCGGGAATGTCGCCGAATTTTTCCTGGTCTATTCTTGCAAAGCGGTAGCAGAGCGATTCAGCGGGCGTGCCGTAGAGGCCGAAGCCCAGACCCGTTTCCTTCTTCCACTTTTCGCAGTGCGCGCGCAGGCAGTTCATTACTTTAATCGCAAACTCCGTACCCTTCGGGTCGGTATGCGAAACGCCTTTGACGAGTTTGGTAACCTCGTAAAGACCGATATAGCCGAGCGAAATGGTCGAATAACCGTCCATCAGGTATTTGTCAATCTTTTCGCCGCTTTCAAGCCTTGCGATAGCGCCGTACTGCCAGTGTACGGGCGACACGTCGCTGGTCACGCCCATAAGCGCGTTGTGGCGGCACATCAGAGCTTCGTAGCAAAGCTTTAATCTCTCTTCCAGAATTTCCCAGAACTTGTTTTCGTCGCCCTGCGCCAGAATTCCGCACTGGGGAAGGTTGATTGAAACTACGCCCTGGTTGAATCTGCCTTCAAACTTGTAGTTGCCGTTTTCGTCCTTCCAGGGAGACAGGAAGGAGCGGCAGCCCATGGGCGAAAATACGTTGCCCTCGTAATTTTCGCGCATCTTCTTCGCCGAAATGTAGTCGGGATAGAGGCGCTTTGACGAGCATTTAACCGCAAGCTTTGTAAGATAGTCGTACTTGCCGCCCTTTAAGCAGTTGTTTTCGTCCAGAACGTAAATGAGTTTGGGGAACGCGGGGGTGACGTACACGCCCTTCTCGTTCTTTATGCCCTGATAACGCTGTTTTAAAATCTCTTCGATTATCATAGCGTTCTCTTCGATATACTCGTCGTTTTCGTCAAGATACAAAAACAGAGTTACGAAGGGCGACTGACCGTTGGTGGTCATCAAGGTATTAATCTGATACTGAATGGTCTGAACGCCGGCTTTTAAAGCCTCTTTCAGACGCATTTCGACGAAACGCGCTTTGGTAGCTTCGTCAATCGTGTCGCCGAAAGTTTCGTTGCACTGCTCGATATACTTCTCTTTCGAGCGTCTCAAATATTTCCCGAGATGCGCGATATTGACCGACTGCCCGCCGTACTGCGAAGATGCGACCGAAGCGATAATCTGCGTCGTTACCGTGCAGGCGGTCTGGAAGGACTTGGGACTTTCAATCATTTTGCCGTTCATAACCGTGCCGTTGTCAAGCATATCCTTAATATTTATAAGGCAGCAGTTGAAAATGGGCTGAATGAAATAGTCCGCGTCGTGGAAGTGAATCGCGCCGTCCCTGTGCGCCTGCGAAATATGCTCGGGCAGAAGGAGACGATTCGTCAGATCCTTCGAAACTTCACCGGCGATAAGGTCGCGCTGCGTGGACGCAGTGCGCGCGTTTTTGTTGGAGTTTTCCTCCATAACGTCTTTATTGTCGTTTTTAATGAGCGAAAGTATGCTTTCGTCCGTAGTATTCGCTTTACGGACGAGCGCACGCTCGTAACGGTAGAGAATGTAAGCTTTCATAAGCGGGAACTTACGAAGCTCCATCAGATGCTCCTCCACGAGGTCCTGTATCTGCTCTACGAGAATACGCGCGCGGTGACGGGAGGCGATATCCTCCACGATTTCGGCAATCTGCGCTTCGGTGACCCTGTCCTCAAAGTCAACCGCCTCGTTCGCCTTGCTTATTGCGACGAGTATCTTCTTCTTGTCGAATTCGGCTGTCGAGCCGTCACGTTTAATAACTTTCATTTCATTCTCCTTTCGCCTTTTCGTAAAAACCGGTTCAGTGTTGATATTACCACATATTTTGTGGTTTGTCAATAGCCCCACCACAATATATTGTGGTTTTACCGCCCTTTTTCGGCGGCAGTGAAATCAAGTATAGACTAAACCGCAGGCGTTTGTCAATACCTGCGGCAAAAATTTTTTTATGAAAATTTTAAAAGCCGTTTTTTGAGATATTTGTGATAATAATTTTCAAACTAACATTTTTACTTTGTAAACTTTTCAAGATATTTCAAATCGAGCGCCCATTCTTTGACCGAATTGCGCCGGCGGTGGGCTTCGTTCGCCTCGCCCAGCGCTTTGCGGTAGTCCGAATAGCTGCAACCGTTGACTTTCATAAAATGTCCGCACGCCCTCTCTTCGCCGCCTAAAAGGGCGGTTCTGCCTATGTGAATGACCTCGTGGCAGGCTTTGCAGACTGCAACGACGTCCGCAAGCCGCTGAACCGCGGCCTTTTCGTTGTACTCCCACCGCTCGTGCGCTTCAAGCCGCTTTGAAGGCGCACCGCAGATCATACATCTGCCGCCGGCGCGTGCGTACGCCTCTTTCCTTACAACATCCCACTGCGCCGGGGAAAGAATACTCCTTAAATTGCTGTACCAGCAGCTGTCCGGGACAAGCTCGAAATTAAGTTTATGCTCCATACCGCCATTATAGTACTTTTTCCGCAAAATATCAAGTTGCCCCCGCCATTTGGCGGGGGCAACTTTAATTATGTTTGATTAGTGACAAGCAGTTTTACAACTTTGCAATTAAGATACGCTCAAGCATTGCTTGTTTGATTAGTGATTAGTAAATCAAGCGCTACTGCAATTAAGATACGTGATTAAACGGAACGTTTATTCGCTGTAATTATCGTAGAATCCGTCAAGGTCTGCGATTTCAGAGCTGTCCGACCTTTCACGACTGCCGCGGCTTTCGACTCTATCGCGCTTGTCCGCCTTGTCGGCTTTACGCGACGTGGTGTCAACCGTAGTTGTAGTGGTGGTCGTTACGAGCGCGTCGGGCGGATAAACCGCGGGAACGTTCGCCGAGGCAGCAGTACCCGCTTCTATCATCTGCGGCTGTTCGGACGCAAGCTTTTCGGGCTGTTCGCCGCCGGCGTAATTCTTCAGCGCCGACAGAACCAGCGCGCCCAAAGCGTCAAGAGGAATATTTCCGTTTTCGGCGCCCGTTAAAGGTGCGCGGTTCATATACGCGTTGCGCATAAGCTGTTCTTCGGCAATTCTTGCCCTCTCTTCCGTCGCGCGCAGAACGCGTTCTTCCGCCGCTCTTACGCGCTCTTCGGCATTGCGGGACATGCGCTCCTCGGCGTATCTCGCTCTGTCTTCCGCCGCGCGCAGTCTTTCTTCCAGCGCAGAAATATCGACCGCAGCAACGCCGTTTGAATTAGACGCAACCGCAGGAGCCGGCTGCTGTACCGGCGCGGGCATTGCCTGTTGAACCTGCGCCTGCTGCATAGGCTGGGGTTGAGGCTGAACGGGCATTTGGGGCTGAACGGGCATTTGAGGTTGCTGCATTGCCGTAGGCATTGCCTGCTGCGCGGCAAGCATTGCCGCCGCAGTTATAGGCATTGAATTAGCCGCGCCGCCGCCCATCTGCATACGCATCATGCGCTCTTCGCGTTCGAGTCTCTTTTCTTCCTTCAACTCCGCTTCGCGCTTTTTCTTCTTCTTGGCTACTACCGCGATTATTATAATCAGCAGTATCAGCAGTAAAAGTCCCGCGCCCAGGCAGATAAACAGTATGAGGTTGTTCTTTACAACTTTCAGAGCATTTTGAAATGCCTCTTCCGCCTTGCTCTGATGCACGGTGTAAAGCGCTCTGTCCGAAGTCAGCGTCTGGTTTTCAAACTCGAAGTTGTCCGCGTCGCTGCCCGAAAGGGTCGCGCTTACGTAATACGAGTTGCCGCCCTTGAAGGAATAGCTTCCCTCTTCCAAAGCTTCGCTGTGCTGGTCGTTGAAATACTGATAAGTAATTTTCAGCGCTTCGGGGTTGGCAATCAGTTTGTTGAACTGTGAAGGCAGTTCTATTGCCGCACCGTTCTTGCCGCTCATATTCCACATTTCTTTGGTAATGAGGAATTTGTTAATCATCCAGTTGTATTCGTACTCGCTGCCCAGCGTTTCCACCGTTGCTTCTTCGTCCGCAAGCCAATACTTAACGGGCTTCTGTCCGCCGTCGTTTACCGTCGTTTTAACAAATTCGTAGTTATCGCCGTCAAGCAGCGCAATGGTCGTATAATAACCGTTTTCGCGCCACTCTCTGCCGAAATCTATGCCGCCGTCTTCAGCGCCCAGTATTTTCATTAAACTTGCGTCGAAACCGTTAATACAATCTTTGAAATAGATAGTATCGCCTTTGAAAACAACTTCTTTCAGAGTAGGCAGTTCCACTTTCTGTTTTGCAATTACAAACTCTGCGTCGTAGTCGCCGACGAGCGTATACGAGCTTTCTTCGCCCGCGTTGAGGCTGACGGTAATTTTATAGCTGCCTGCGCCCAAGCCGTTTACAAACCCGACCAGAGCGGAATCGCTTGCGTCAAAAGTTTTGTCTTCTGCAAGCGTACCGCCCGAAACGGTAACGGTTGCGCGCTGACTTTCGTTGACGGTATTTCTGGTGACCGAAATCGTAAACCCGACTTTGCCGTACTCCGAGCCGTTGCCCGTAATTGCAACCGTAATTGCAGTCTTGGGCGTACCCGTAGTAAATATTGAAGTGGGCGCGCTGCCGCTTGCGGGTCTTAACGTAACTTCCGTAACGCCGTCTTTAAGTACGACCTTTACGGTACCCGTAATTGCGGGCTTGGTTTCGTCCCAGTTTTCGCCGATATATTGCTCTAATTCTTCTTTCGTGTAGTCGGTGCCGTCCACCGTGAAGACGTAGTCGAAATAATCGCTGTGCGCCTGTCCGTCCGCAAATTTTACTGCGGGGAACTCAAACGCCTTTTCGCCCGCGGCGGTATTGGCGGTAATACTCTGCGCGCCTGTCCACGAATATTCCAGAGCCTGCGCCGTGATTTCCCAGTTGAACGTGATATTTTCAACGCCGCTCTTGTCCGCAGTCGTATAGTTACTATTAGTTATAGTTAAAGTCGCGGTTGTCGATTTCAAGCCTTGGTCCGTAAGAGTATTCGCGTGAATGTAGCTGTCGCTGTAATCCGCCGCGGTCAGTCCTAAACCTGCAAGATAGTCGGGCGAAATACGCACGCTGACCGCCTTGCCGCCGTTGACCGAAGGTTTGTTGTTTGCAGAATATGCGTTCCAGTCGTCACCGTCGCCGGCGTACTGCCACTGCCATTCCACGTCCTTAAAATCAATTACCTTGGGTACGATTTTAATTTTAAGAATATACGGTCCGTCAGAAAATGCGTAATCTCCGTTTGCTTTAACCGCAAGCACCGCCGTGTAGCCGTCGCCTACGTTGACCGCAGTCGACCAGTTGCCGCCGATTACTCCGTCCTGCATAAGATACGCCGCGTCGGACGCGCTGTCGAAATTCGCGCTTAATGTAAGCGGCTGACCTGTGTACTCAACTTCGGCGTACTCGTTGTCGAAATCGGATACGGCGTAAGGTTTGCCGTTGATTGTCCAAACGATATCGGTATTTCCGAGACTGATTCCCTGCGCAGTAATTTCAAAGTTGACCGTTCGGCTTCCGGCGTAATTTTCGCCATCCGCAACCTTAACCGTCAGCGCGTAACTACCCTTTGCAAAGCCCGAGCCGATTGTCACCGTGTAAGTATCCGTACCGTCAAACGCAATAGCGCCGGGAACTGTCAGTTCTCCGCCGCCGTTTAAAGAGTAAACGGCAACGAGATTGAGCTGCGTATCGCCGCCGCACAGCGCGGTAGGCACTTTAAATTTAAGGTTGGTCGCGGTTTTCTTTTCCCAGTCCGAGGGGTTCGCGCTGTCGGAACTGATTACCACGCTCTTGGGCGTAATGGTCACAGCCGAAGGCGCGGTACCAGACCACTCGTACAAATCGCTGTTTTTAAGCGTGTAGGTTACCGCATAGCTGCCCGCGTTTGTTACCTTTAACGTTGTGCCGTCCCAACTGTCGACACCCGAAATCGTGGTTATATCCATAGTGTCGGGGTCGTAGCCGCTGAAATTAAACTCCTGCGAAGTTCCGTCGTACTCCTCGCTTGCGCCGCTTATCAAAACGGGATAAGCAACCGGCTTTTTAGAAACGCTGAACTGCTTTGTTGCGTCAGTCGTGTAATTGCATTCGTTTTCAATCTTTGCAACTGCAACCCAGTCACCCATACCCGAGGGCGCGTCCACAAGCGCATTTGGACTACCGTCCTTCTCGTAGTATTTGGTAACAAGACTGGGATATTTGTCCCCGCTGTCGCGGCTTGCAATTTCACCGGTGTCTGCAAACTGCGCAACCTGATAACCGTTGCTGTCCGTAGTCCAGTTTATAGTAAGTTTCTTTTTATTTACGGTAAAAGTAAAAGTTTTATCGGCTGTAGTATTATCCAACCACATATAACTTGAAGATATTTTAACCGTAACCGTATAAGTACCTACGTCAATTATGTTTGTAACTGTTGACCCGTCCTTTACGTACGATAAGGTCGTCGCCGTAGGGTCCGTATAAATAGCGTGCTTATACCAGCCGGGTACCGTAGTTGCGTTGTTTACCGTAAGCGCGCTGCCCTTGTAATCGGCTGTAACCGTTCCGCTCGGCGCGGTTAATTTGGTAGCCGAAGCCGCCTCTGCCTTCGTTAAATTTAAGTGAATTGCGGGGCGAACTGCAAGCTTGCCGGAAGTTGTAGCATGACTATCCTTGCTAACCGTACCGTCAGGCAAAAGAAAACGGCTGTCGGCAGCGTCCTGACCTCCCGTACGGAGCCAGGTAAAGTCGACTACCGTAGTACCCGTAGCCAAATCCTTTTGCGCCTGTGCAGAAGTTATATTTGCGCGTTGGTTGTTGGAAAGACCCCATATACCGCCGACCGTACCTGCGCCCGTTTCGGTCTGGGAAGGAAGCCAGATTTTATCGTCTTTCCAGCTTTCATAGCCGACCTTGTGGTTAGAAGGTATCACGGCGCCGCTTGCTCCGCCTACGGAAGCGCGGTCGGTCATATTATTATTGTTATTGTTTGTTGCGTTTTTATAATAATTTTCGACAGTCGGATAACCGTAAGCATCGTTAAGAAGATTGTAATAAGTGCCGTTCGAACCGGTTGCTCCGTTAAGTTCGGGCCAACCTTCCTTTTCCTGATAGTCCACGTTTGCGGGCGTATCGATATAATTTGAAAAATTGCCGTTTGCAAATTTTTTATAAGCGCTGGCATTGAGCTGCGCCGTCGTAGGCGTTTGCGCGGAACCCGCGCCCGACGAACCGCTTGCGGTATATGAATAATACGTACCGCCGTTACCCAAAGTTACGGAACGCATATAGCTCGTGCCGTATACGTTGCCCACGTTTGAATGTGAGTTATTGTCATAAATAGTAAAGCCGCCGTAACTGAACTCGCTTACGGCAGTGTTGGTTGCCTGCCATAAATCCAGTATGACTTCGCCGTCACGGTTAGTAGTAAGGTACACTACTTCCCACTCAACGCTGCCCAGCGTTACGTAAATATCCTTACCGCCGTTATTGCGGAAGTTGGTTGCGTTCAACGCTTTTGTGGTAACGCCCGAGCCGATTTTTGCCGTACCGTTTGTATTGATTAAAGTTTTGACCTTGTCCAGCGTACCGTTGTTATCGTTTAAAATTGCGTTGTAAAGTTCGGTGAGTTTTTCAGCGTTGAAAACTTTACCGTTAGTGATCGCCGAGCCGTCAGCATTAAAAGCTATTTCGCTTATAATTTTATCGGTACCGGTAACAGGCGCCTTTGCGCTTGCCGAAAATTTTGGTATAACAAAAACGCCGCATACCATTACCGCGCATAAAAACGTCAGTATTAAAGACAGCCAAAGGCGTTTGCCCTGACCTGAATCAAAACGGACTGCTTGTACTCCTTTGTTTTTCATATAGTATCACCTCTGTCACCCCGTACAAATCCGCGGAAATGACATTAATCCTTATAATATTAGGTGTTAGAATTATATCATAGGAATTCGACATTTTCAACCCTTTTTCTGATTTTTTGAAAACTTGTGGTTGCCAATTTCTGTAACCACAATATATTGTGTATGTCTTCGACATTTCCCTGTCTTTTTTGCTTTTTTGTCCGCTTTTCTACCCTCAATTCAAGCGAGCCTTACGCTCGGCGGGGAATTACTTGACGAAAAAGCGCGTTAATGTTACAATACAAATATGGCAAATTTAGACATACAAAAAATTAATAAGCTTAAAAAAGGCGAGCTTGTCGGAAACGTTGCAACCGCGTTCTGCGGAGTGGTCGCCGCGGCGTTTATCGTCTGCTACGCGATTGCTAACACGCAGGGAATTCACGCAATGGAGCTTGCAAGTCTTATTGCCGCGCCCGTACTTATTGTAATCGGGGCGGCTGTCGCGGCTTTTTGCAGTATAAAATTCGGCGGCGAAATCGAAAAAACGGTAAACGGCTACGTCCGCGAAATCTGCATCGAAAACGCGGCGCTCTTCCACCCCGAACGCAACTCACTTTCCTTTTATATCGGCGTGGAGCAAAACGCGGTGTGCCTGCAGGTGAACGGCTACAAAGACAAGATAGTTTTCGACTTTTCCGATTTCGGCAAGTTTACGCTCGCAAGAAAAGTTTCGGCGCTGACCGCCGTGGAAAACAGGCTTTCCGCGACCTTCTGCAGGCTGTGGGAGCGCGGCGCGAAATATACCGAGGTCTGCTTTGCCGAGCGCGAAGGAACCCGCCGCAAGTCGGGCAAAATTATGTACGTAATCAAGAACTCCGAACCCGACCCCAAAACTTATAAAAACTATCTCAAAATCAAGCGTTCCGCTTGACAGGCAATGCCTGATGCGTATCTTAATTACTTTCGTTCATAATTTACTTGCTTCACATCAAACTTAAAAACAATTTAAAAGCCGTCGGACGCAAGCGCGTCCGACGGCTCTTTTTTTATTCCTCTTCCTCTATATATTGCTTATGGAATTTTGCAACTTCCTCGGGGTCCAGAGATACTTTCTGGTAAGCTCCCGTGCATTCGTTTGCGCTTGCGGAGCCTTCCACAACCTCTTCGACCATTCTTTTAGATCTGTGTTTAACCATACACACAGTATGCGCCGTTCGGGGGAAACTATTCAGCCGACCGGTTAATCTATCGAGTCGTAAAAGCCGTCAACATCGTCGAAAGCAGAGTCGCGCTCCCTTTCCCTGCGCATAGGCTTCTGCGTGGTATCGACCGTAGTCGTCGTGGTCACCACCGCATCGGGCGGATAAACCACTGGCGCGCTCGCCATAGCAGTTTCCGTTTCGGGCGCGGGCAGTTCGGCGGGTTTTGCGCCGTTAGCCGCAAGCTTTGTGAACGCGGTCACAATCGCCTCGCCCAAAAGCTCGGCTGAAATGCCCTGCATATTTGCCTTTCCGTTCTGCATCGAGCCGAAGTTTCCGGTCATCATCTGCATTTTCAGCATTTCCAGTTCCGCTTTCGCGCTTGCGTCCTGCGTCGCGCGCATTTCGGATATCTGCGCCTGCAACGCCGCCTGCGACTGTAACAGAGCGAGCATTACCGAGTCCATTCCTGCGGACTGCTGCGGCATCTGCTGCTGAACAGGCTGTTGCATAGGCATTGCCTGCTGCGCGTTCATCTGCGGTTGCGTAGGCATTGCCTGTTGAGCGGGCTGCTGCGCCGGTTGTTGTACAGATTGCTGCTGCATAGCCATTGAAGCCATACCTGCTGCGCCTGCCATGCCTGCCTGCGCGCGTATCTTTTCAAGCTCCGCCTGCTGCTTCGCCATAGCAAGCTCGCGCTCCGCCTGCATTTTTTCCTGCTGCATTCTGCGCTCGTCTTCGCGGCGTAAGCGTTCCTCTTCCTTGCGCGCCTTCGCCTCTTCGCGCTGTTCCTTGTTCTTTCTGCGTTTTGCGCATACAGCGATTATTATAATCAGCAGTATCAGAACCGCCAACGCAATTGCAAGCCAAGCCCAGATAGGCAAGCCTAACCACGTGTCGCTTACGAAGTCTTTCACGTTGCCGATTAACGCCGGCACGCCGCTCTTGGGAACGGTGTAAGTCGTCTGCGGCGATGCGATAACGCCTGCAACGTCGGGCTTCTGGTCCTTGAACTCGAAGTTACCCGCGTCCGCGCAATCGGGGTCAATGTATGCCGCTACGAGGAATTTATTGCCGGCTTTAAACGCGTACTCCGACAGAGGCGTTCCCTCGGTATCGTAATACAGGGTTGAAATTTTCAACGAAGGTTCCGCGCCCAAAGTAAACGCTTTTACCCAGTCGGGCAATTTTAAAGTAGCGCCGTTCTTGCCGAAATCCCAAGCGTTTTCCGAAGCGGTGTCTATAGCAAACTTATTAATAGTCCACTTGAACATTGCCGTAGTTTTGTCGGCGGTAAGTTCAGGCTCCGCCGCGTCCGCCGCAAGCGCGTATTTAACTACCGCTTTAACGGGCGCCTCGCCCTCGTCTCCGGTCCCGGGAAGTACGAAGATATAATTTCCCGCGTAATCCGCTTTGATGTTGATTATAACGCTGTACGAGCCGGCGTTCTTTGCCTCGTGTATCGAATTTTTAGCGAATTCCATATAGGTTTCGTTAAAATTCTGTAACAGGGTTGAAAGCTTCTGCTCTTCGCCGTTGAAGGTGAAGCTTGCGCCGTCCTTCAAAGTAGGTACTACAAGTTCTACGGGCTTTACGGTAAAGATGAAATCTTTGGTTGCGAGCGCGTAATTTTCCGAATAATCGTCGTTCAGTTCGAGTTTAATTGTATACCTGCCCGCGTTCGCCGTCTTAAAATCGAAGTCTGCAATAGGCTTCTTTTCTTCGGGTTTGCCTTCGGGATAAATATACGCGTCCACGCCTTCGTTAAATTTCTCGCCGTCGGCGGTTAATTCGTATATAGTCTTGTAATTGACCTCGTCGCCGTAAACCGAGCTGTCTTTAAGCACCTTTAACGAAACGTGAGCCTTGGGCGCTCCGAGAACAGCAAGCTGATATTCCTCTTCGCCGTACGACAACGCGTACTTGTCCGAACCGCTCGCGTCCTCATTGATAATCATTTTTATGTAAACGTAGAAAGGTTCTACCTTGCCGCTGACAGAGTTAACCTTACCTGCGCCGTCGTTTTCAATGAGATATTTAAGCGCTTTTTCCCCGTCAAACGGAACTTTATTGCCGGGCTTTGAAGCGTCGGTTACGTCGGGATAATAATACTCGTACTTAATATACTGTTCAAGCGTTGCGTCGCCGTTAAAGGCGTAAATCTGGTAAGGCAGACCGTTGCCGTCCACAATAGGAGTGCCGTCCTCGTTTTTGCCCTCGAAGTCAACGGGAGTCCAGCTGACGTTTATCTGCTTTTTAGCAAGCTTTATCTCGCGTTTGTGAGTATAAGTATCCTTATAAACGGTACCCTCGTCATTCGTATACTGGTAATTGGGGTCAAGGGTATATTTTACGCTGACGTCAAAGCTACCGGGCGCATTTCTGTTGCCCATACCGTAAGTCAATTCCGGAACGGAATCGGCTTTAATCCACAGAGGATAGGGCTTTTTAACCTGCAGGTAAACGTTCTTATTCTGGAATTCGGGCGGGTTTTCGGGATCGTAATTGCCCTTATATTCGACTTTTCCGCTCTCCTGCCAACCGTATTCAAGCACGATTTCAGACAAATCGATTTCCGCTCTGCCTATCTCGTAGGTGAACGATAAGGTCGCCGCGTAGATATTGCCGTCGCTGTCGGCGGTGTCGGGTTCGTAAGTGAATTTCGTACCTGTATAATCCGACTTTGCAGGCAGCTTGTTGCTTGCGCGCTTGTCAGACTTGACTTCGATATTTACCGTGACGGTAACCGTGTCAGCCTTTGCAAAGCCGCTTGTCGAAGTTCCGTCCGAATAGGTATACGTATAGTCGCCTACAACCTGCAGGTAATCGACCGCGGAGAAATCAAGGGTGAACAGATATTCTACCGCCGAATTCTTCGCATCGTCGTAAGCGTATTTCAGGTTATCGGGGCTTGCGGGCAGTTCAACGGGGTCGTCGCTTTCGCCCATAAGACTGGACTTGTAAACCGTCTTAATGTCGTCAAGGCTCGCTTCCGCCGCAGAAAGCGTAAATTCTTTTGTATAAGTCGCAAGCGCCGCCGCGGGATTGCTTTCGTCAACTTTCAAAGCGTAGTTTTTGTTGACGGTATTATCATCCGAATCCGCCAGCTTCAGAACTACGGTATATTTGCCGACTGCATGCGCGCCGCTGAAATTTTTCAGATCTTTAAACAGCAGCTCGGTTGCAGACCCGTCGTATTTTACCGCCTTGTCTGCGCCGTCGGAAGTAAAGTAATACCATATTTCTATTACCGGCGTTTCACCAGTAACGGGACCTTTACCCGACGCGTAATCATAGGTCAGCTTGCTCGTTTCGTCGTTAGACTTAATAGTCCAGCTGCCGCCCGTTGCGCTTGACGTAAAGGTAAATTCAAGCGTTACAGGCTTAATTTCGTACTCGACCGATTTAACGGGCGCGGGGTCTGCATCGCTTGCATCGCTCCACTTGTAATCGCGCACTACTTCAGCGCCTGTCTGATTAGTTTGGGTAAGAAGTCTGTAATACAGTTTATACTTGCCCGCATCGGTCGCCGTCAGTGAAATTTGGTTATTGTTGCCGGTCAATTCGGTCACGTCAAACAAATCGTTGCCTTCATCGTCCTGCGGCAATACCCCTGCCTGATAGGTTATGCCGTCCGACGTTCCGTAGGTCATATAACGCTTGTCGTAACCCAAAACGGGTGAAAAAGTCTGAGACGCGCTGTTATAGGGCAATGCCTGCATTTCGCCGGGTGCAGTAACAAGCATACGCGTAATTGTGTACGAACGGGTTGTATTTTCGCCGGAGTCTGCAACCAGCTTATAGTTGCTGGTGTCCTTATTCTTATCCTCAAAGGACACGGTATACGTATCCGCATGCTTGGGATAATTACTTCCCTTCGTCGTGCCGCCGCGGACGTTGTCGATATCTTTTATTTCGTTATCGCCGAACTGCGCGTCAGAACCTGTAAACTTTAATACAACGTAAGGTATTTTAGTCGTAGTCGTACTGGGTGTTGCCGTGTTATCAGAAGTTACCGGAAGAGTATAGTCAAGATATACCCAAGGCGCAGCGGACGTTCCGGTTGCAGGCGTAAAGTTTTGGTTATACGCTACTTTCCAGTCCGTAAGTCCAATATTTTTCCATTTGTACTTTATTTCGGCTTGCTTTATGGTAAAGTAAACTACTTTATAACGCGCAAGCTCCTTCTCCTGCGCCGAAGCCGTATCGTAATCTAACGTATCGTCGTCCCAGAACAGCGTATCGTCCTTTAGCCATATAGTTACTTTATATTTACCCGCATCAACGAGATTTGTTGCAGCCGCAGGATTTACGACCAAACTCGAAGTTATACCGTTTTTACCCAACGCAGGCGCATCAAAAGTTGTGGTTGTATCGCCCTGTTTTATAAATTCATAGGTAAGCTCTACCCTGTCGCTGTCGCCATAGTATTTAGATATATACCAGTCGGGTTTGAGATATGAAAGAGTATGCTGACTGCCGTTATAAGTTACGGGTTTTTCCGTAGCGTTGTCGTATGCGGTAGTAGTTGTTATATCGCTTGCTCTTAAACTGGTTTTGCCTTCCGCTTTTGTCAAATTTAAGTGCAACGCGGGACGCACCAGCCGTTCAGCGGCAGATGAAGCATAATTATACTGCGCCGCTCCCGACAGCTGAACAAAAAAGTTAGCATACCTGTTAGTACCGGAACGCGTCCAATAAACATTGCCTGCGTTCAACTGTCCTGTCTGAATAGTTTTCCTTGTCGTAACGTTTGTGGGGTCTGTAAGATTCCAGATACCTAAACAGCCGACGCCGTCGCTAGCTTTTATAGAGCCGGTTTCCGACCAACTGGGAATCCACACGCGGTCGTAAGCCCAGTCGTTATAGCCTACTTCGGTATAGTTAGTGTAAGCTATATTATACATAGTTTGGCTATACCAACCAAGCATATACTGGCTGTTGCCATAAGTATTTTTAACGGTATTTGCGCCGACCGTACCCGTTATGTCGCCGGTAAGATCTTTGTTTATAGCCTCGTTTAAGTAATAGCTGTCACTGGTAGCGTCATTAAGCACGGTATAATGGTACACGAAATCTTCGTAATAAGTATACTTAAGTTGGGACGGCGTATCTATAAAGTCTATAAGCGATTTGTTCGCCTTTGTCGAACCGCCTAACGCCGTATTGTTCAGCGTGTAAATAGCCCAGGGATTTTGCACGCGCTCCGCCGACGAAACGGTACCGTTCAGCCCTGCGACTATTGCCGAAGCCGTAGTACTCCAGGCGTACTTTGTTGCGCTACCGTCTACGTTTCCGCCGTTAAGCGTCTTTACGCGCATAAAGCTCGAAGAGTACATATTTGCGGAGTAGCTGGTTGCTGACACCGATGCCGTTGTGCTGCCTGAAGCAGAACTATTCCAGCTGAATGCGCTTTTCTGATAGTTACCTGCGCCGTCTTTGTATCCGTCTGCAAGCCATAAAGTTGCAATCACGTCGCCGTTTGTGTCGGTAGTAAGAAAAGTAACCGTCCAGGTCTGTCCGCCGAAGTCAACGACTATATTTTTGTTGCCGTTCATCGTATACAATTCATACGCACCCTTGTATTTAGGTAATTGTACCGCGCCGCTTGCGGACGTGTTTGAAGATCCGTATGATATTGTTGCGCCTGTAACGGAATTTTTTACCGCTTGCAGGGTATTGCCTGTACCGCCGGTAAGCGCTTTGTAAAGCTCGGTAAGATTATCCCTGTCAAATACGGCGTTGGGATTTGTACTTGAATTGTAATTGTCCTGCGTCAACTCATCTATTTTTATAGTTTTCGAGCTATCCGCCAAATCCGCCGCAGTCTGCGCTCTTGAAGATAATCCGCTGAACAGACCTATCGAGCATGCCAATAAAACCGCGCAAAACGCGGAAAGCATTATGGTCCGGATACTCCGTGTTTTTATTTTTCGCATAGTGTGTTCCTCTCTATAACAAAAAAAGTGTGGACCCCGAGAGATCCACACTCTGCTATGTAGTATCTCTTAAGGTTACCACACCTTATTTATAACGTTATAGACTAACTCAATACAGTCAAGCTGATAAATTATCTATAAATTTAAAACGTATTAAGAGACACTATTTGCCGCAATCAACGTTTTAAATTTTAGAATTAAATCAACTGACCGTAAAAAATCAGAGTATAAAAAAATGTATTAAGTTTGTAAAAAAAAGAAAACTTTCCCTCCTATAACGTTATTAAATAAAATGTGGTATGGTTATTATACCATCGCAATTCGACATTTTCAAGCCTTTTTTTTTAAAAAATAAAAACTTGTGGTTGCCAATTTTTGCAACCACAATATATTGTGTATGTCTTCGACATTTCCCTGTTTTTTTGCCGTTTTTCTCGATTTTCTTGCCGCAATTCAAGCGAAAAGTACGCTCGGCGGCGTATCTTAATCGCTCTTTGTGTCCGCTCCGCTACTCTAAAATCAAACGAAAACAGCCCTATTTTCGGGTCAGCGCCACGACGGTTTCCACATGTTTGGTCTGGGGAAACATGTCGTAAGGGGTTATACTTTCAATTAAGTAAACTCCGTCCTTTTCGCCGCTTTTGACTATCTCGCCGTCCTTTTCGGTAAGCGTTCCCGTTAAAAGTCCCAGATCGCGCGCGAGGGTCGCGGGATTGCAGGAAATTAAAACAACCTTTTCCGCGCCGCTTTCCTTTATCGCGTAGACCACGCTGCGTTCCATACCCTTTCTCGGCGGGTCGCAGACGATAACACGTTTTTCGCCCGAGGTCGCCGCAATTACCTTTCCGACTTCGTCCTCTACCTTGCCGCAGATATTAATCATTTGACCGTCAAGCCCGTTTTCCTTTTTCAGCTCGTCCGCGCAGCGCGAAGCCTCTTCCACAATCTCTATACCGTAAGCCTTTTTGCATTTTTTGGCAAGCATTGCCGTCAGCATGCCGCCGCCGCTGTACAAGTCGATTGCGACCGAACTTTCGCCCGCCTCTTCAAGCACTTTGTCGTAAAGCTTTGCGCGGACGTCGTCGTTCACCTGCAAAAAGGTGTTCGCGCCGGCTGTGTAGGCAATTCCGCACTCCTCCGCTTTGAAAAAGCCGCTTCCGCGGACGGTACGCCAGTCCTTGCCGAAAATCGCGTTGCCCGCGCCGACGTTGATATTAATTAAAAAAGTAAACTCTTTAAAGTCCTTTTCAAGGCTTTTAATAAGCGGCGATACGTCCACCGGCTTTTTTGCGACAAGCGCGAAAATGAACCTGCCCTGAATTTCGCGCACGACCAAATGCCGCAAAAGCGATTTATCCCTGCTTGCCGCGACAAAGCGGTTTGCCGCCGCAATTACCTTTCCGGACCAGTCTTTCTGAATGGCGCAGCTTTCCGTCGGCACTATTCTGTGACTGTGCCTCGCGTACAGCCCAGCGCCCTCTTCGCCTATCGGCAGCGAAATTTTGTTTCTGTAACCGTACTGCTCTCCGCAGCCGACCGTCGGGTTTACCTCCGCGGTTACGCCGCCTATTTTAAAGAGGCAGTTTTTGACCAGTCCGCGCTTGAATTCGAGCTGCGCGGCATAGCTTGCGTGCTGCAAGTCGCAGCCACCGCACTTGCCGAAGACCGGACAGCGCGGTTTTACCCTTTCGGACGAGGGGGTTAAAATTTCAACGACCTTTCCGTAGGCGATATTGCCCTTGACTTTTAAGACCTTGAACTTTACCTTTTCCCCGACAAGACAAAAAGGCACGAACACCGCCGCGCCTTCGATTTTTATTATTCCCTCGCCGTCGGAACCAAGCCCTTCGACGATGCCTGTATACTCTTCGTTTTTAATCATTTGCGTATCCTGTATACAAGTCTGTTCACGCCTATCTGAATTTTAAAAATCAGGTAGTCGTAAACCCAGAACAAAAGCGTTCCCACCGTGAAAATTATTACGTACAGCCGCCAGCCCTCTATCGCCGCCGCTACCTTTTCGGGCAGGGCAATGCCGCCCAGAACGTAAATTAAAAAATATCCGGCAATCAGCGTACAGTCGAACCATACGGCTTTGATTGCAAACGCCAGCCACTTGTTTACGTTGAAGCGTATTTGCAGACAGTTTATAAGGGGGTGCAGTCCGAAAAACATTGCAAAGGGAACGAGGTCCCAGAACTTTACCACCGCGCCTAAAACCACGGCTAAAATTACCGTTCCGATATACGCGAGGAAGTCTCCCCAGAAAAACTGCTTTGAAAGGGGAACCATAAGAGCGACTACCGCAATTACGTAGCCAGTACCCACTAACCAGCCGCTCAAAAGTCCCAGAGCGAGCGCGCCTGCCGCGACCGCGCAGGATATGGCGGAAAGGGCTATTTCAAAGGTGCGTGAGTTGTTGCGCCTGCCCATAACTTTTTAACGGCAGCAGCCGTTGCAAAGGCAGTTTATGCACATATTCAGATAGCAGCACTGAATACACGACGCGCAGAAGTTGCCGCCCATCTGGTCTTCGGGTCCGGCTTCCACGCCCTGTCCCTGATATACCGACTGGTTGACGGTATCCGAGCCGCCGCGGTTTGCGTCGTAGTTTAATTTATCGTTAAGTTTTTTGTACGAGTCCTTATACTTCTCGTTGTCGGGTTCTAACTGCAAAGCGATTTCGAGCTGTTTCTTGCTCTCGTTCATCCAGTTTTTGCGGTAGAATACCACGCTCTGCAAATAGTGCCACTGCGCGCCGCGCTCGTTAAAAGCGTCCAGCTCGCGCTGGGCTGCGTCAAGGTCGCCGCCCTTGATAATTTCTTCAACCTTTAAGTACGCGCTGTCCGTATCGAACTGCGAAGCGGTTTCGCGCAACTCGTTTAAAAGCTCGTTATAAGCGACCTCTATTTTGGTCAGCATTTTAGCGGCGTTGTTACCTACTTCGCCGTCCATAAATCTTTCTTCAAGATACTTTTCGCGCAAAGCTTCGTAAGAGGCTTTAATCTCCTCCTTGGTCGCGCCCTCCGAAAGTCCCAGAATTTCAAGATTTTGTCTGTTCATTTTTTTTACACCCTTTTTTGCCGCATCCGCCCTTTAAAAGACTCCTCGTCTTCAGCGGAATACCGCGCAGAATTATATTGTCGGTTAAGTCGTGATTATATCTGAATTTAATATTTGCAAGACGCTGCCGCATATCCGCGAAAAGCGAGTCGAAAAGGAAGGAAATTTCTTCCGCGTTACTCTTCAAGGCTTCCGCCTTGCAGTCCTTTTTAAAGGCGTTGTACAAGACGTTGTACCTGCCCTTTTTTACGTCCTTGTCGTAATCGTCCAAAGCGTCCGCAAGATATACCCACTTGCCCAAGTCGTAAAACAGCCAGCCGGTGTCCTCGGTCGCGTATCCGCCCAGCGCGTAGTCCGAAAGTTTTTTCATCATCTGCGCCGTCGGCTCGCACGCCTCGTCGATTACCGCGCAGCCGGCATTTTCGAGCGCGGTCTGTTTTTCAAGCTGAAGCTTTATTATTTCGACCGCTTCGGGGTGGCGGCGTTTAGCGCGCTTGAAACCCCTTTTAAACCAGTGCCTGAAAACGCCCTTCTTGTCGCCGTCCGCCTTATCGTCGCACAGCTTGTAGTACGCAAGCGCGGTGTTTATGCAGCCCAGCGTAACCGTCGTTTCGTCCACCGCCGCGATGGGTCTGCGTTTAAAGATATGCAGTACGCACCGCGACTTTTTTACGGTCACGTCCTCGTGTTTAATATTATGAATCAGCGCCGACATAAATGCCATATCGTAGGTCAGAGCCGAACGCGCCCTCTGTCCGCAACCCGCGCCTATGCTCTTGCACAGTCCGCAGTACAGCGCCTTGTAAAGGGTTTCGTCCTTGATAAACAGATAGGGTCTGTCGGGATTTATATATCCGAACATAAAATCCTCTCACGCAAATCTTTTGCTTTGCAAAATCTTTGCCGTGAATTGCTATGGTCGCGAATTTTCTTAACGGGCGAAATGAATCCGCCCTTGAAAATTCCGTCCTGAATATTTTAAATCTGATAAAATCCTATTTTTTTGTAGACTTTTGCAAGCGTCTTGTTTGCGGTATAAGCCGCCTGTTCCGCGCCCTTCTTTAACACGCTGTCAAGGTAAGCCTTGTCCGCAAGCAGTTTTGCCTGTTCGGTCTGTATGGGCGCAAGCTTATCCGCGACCGCTTCGCCGACCGCGAGTTTAAAGTCGCCGTAGCCGACGCCTGCGAATTCCTTTTCGGCGTCCGCGATACTCTTGTCCGTGAATACCGAATATATCGAAAGTAAGTTGCTTACGCCGGGCTTGTTTTCGGGGTCGTATTTAACGCATGCGTCGCTGTCGGTCACCGCGCGTTTGAACTTGCGCATAACGGTGTCCTTGTCGTCTGAAAGAAAGACCGAGCCGTTTACGTTTTCCGCGGACTTTGACATCTTTTTATCGGGGTTTAAAAGGTCGCGTATGTTCGCGGCAATTTTCAGATAAACGCCCTCGGGGACAGTGAAGGTCGGCGTGTAAGCGTTGTTGAAACGCTGCGCAATGTCGCGCGCGATTTCAAGGTGCTGGGTCTGGTCCTTGCCGATAGGCACGACGGACACCTGATACAGGAGTATATCCGCCGCCATAAGCACGGGATAGTCCATAAGACCCATATTTATATTATCGGCGTGTTTCGCGCTCTTATCCTTGAACTGGGTCATTCTTTCCATTTCGCCGACGTAGGTGAAAGTGTTAAGCACCCAGCAAAGCTCCGCGTGCGCGGGGACGTGCGACTGTAAATACAGCGTGCATTTTTCGGGGTCGACACCGCAGGCGATATACAGCGCGAGCAGCGACAGCGTACGCTGTCTTAACTCCGCCGGATTTTGCCTCACGGTAATCGAGTGCATATTCGCGATAGCGTAAAAACAGTTATAGTCGTTCTGAAGAGCTACCCAGTTTTTAATCGCGCCCAGATAGTTGCCTATCGTTAAGTTGTTAGTGGGCTGTACCGCCGAGTACAGCGTTTTTTTACTTTCTTCCATATTTTTCTGATTTTCTCCGCGTAAATAATAACATATATTAAAAATTTTGCAAAGTGTTTTTTTGCCGATTGGGTTATAATCACCAAACTTAACTAAAAATTACACCCAACTATCATAAGCCTTCGGCTTAACCGCGTATCTTTATTTCTTTTTCGCCTGATTGACTTTATCACTAATCAAGCAAAAAACCGCCCCGAGCGATTTTCGCTCGGGGCGGCCTCAAGTGTATGGCCGGTAACCGGTTGAGATTGTAATTAGTTTTCTTCTACTGTGATTTTAAATTTTTGTCCGTTTACAAAAGTGACGAATATTTCCGTTACGCCGCACTCTACCTTTGCAACGAAATAATCTTTCAACGCCGTAAACAATTCTTCCGTTAAATCAATCGCCCTGATTTTTTCACTCATACCCTTTCCCCGTTTTCATTCCGCCTTGTCCGCGGCTATATTTATATTATACTCCGCCATTGGGATTTGTCAAGCATTTGAACACCAACGGCGGAGATAATAAATTAAACAGGGGTAATTATGATTAACTGGCAAAAATTCGCAGACAGGCTTTCATATCTTATGCTTGTAAACGGGGATATGAACGGAAAAACGCTAGCTCAAAAACTGGGCATTGCGCCGCAGACGGTAACGCGGTATTTAAGTATGCAACGTGCGCCGACTTGCGCAAATCTGATTTTAATAGCGGACTACTTCCACCGTTCAACCGATTTCTTGCTTGGTTTAGAAGAAGAAAATACAGATTTGACTTTTAAGACCTGTCCGCCGTTTTCCGAGCAAATTGTATTTTTGGCAAAGCATTTTAAAAAATCGTTTCGCTCGTTTTTCCGCGAAGTAAAAATTCCGGAAAGCACCTTTTTTGAATGGAAAAAAGGTGAAAGCGTTCCAACCGTGGAAAGCATTGAAAGAATTGCCGCTCATTTTGAGTGCAGAACTGATTTTGTCCTCGGCAGAGAATAAACATTAAAAAAACTGTCACTATGACAGAGATAAAATTGACGAAAGTTTTGACAATCTTTTAACTTAAACGATAAAGCCGCCCGAGGATATGCCTCGGGCGGCTTTCTTATTAATTTAAGTTTGATTTGCGTATCGCCTTACTACGTTGAAGCAATAAAGATACGCGATTAAGCGGAACGCTTATTACTCAAGAACAGCGGTTGCGCCTGCAGCTTTGAGGTCGGCAAGAATCTTTTCAGCTTCTTCCTTTGCAACGTTCTCTTTAAGCACGCCGCCCTTTTCAACTGCGGTCTTTGCTTCAACGAGGCCAAGTCCGGTGAATGCGCGAACAACTTTGATAACGTCGATTTTCTTTTCGCCTGCGTCTTTAAGAACAACGTTGAATTCGCTCTTCTCTTCAGCTGCCGCTGCGGGAGCTGCGCCTGCTGCGGGAGCCGCCGCTACTGCTACGGGAGCCGCCGCGCTTACGCCGAATTCTTCTTCAAGAGCCTTAACGAGTTCGTTAAGCTCAAGTACGGTCATATTCTTTACTTCTTCGATAAATTTCTTTACGTCTGCCATTTTTATTAATCTCCATTTAATTTATATTTTTATATTTTTTTTATTTTTGCGCTGTCAGGGCGCGCGCCCGCCCGTTTAAATTTTTAAAATAGTTTAAGCCTTGGTCTTTGCCACCGCGCTCAATACGCGGACGATACCTGCCTGCAAATTGTTAAGCACACCCGCAAAGTTTGCCAAAGGCGCCTGCATAGAGCCGAGCATCTTTGCAACGAGTTCTTCCCTCGAAGGCATGCTTGCAAGCGCTTTCGCGCCCGACTTGTCCACGTACGCATTATCTACGAACGCGCTCTTTAAAACGATTTTTCCTTCAAGATCTTTTGCCGCGTTTACCATCAGCTTTGCAGCTCCGGTTTCGTCAGCGCCGAAAGTTACAGCCGTGGGACCGTTGAGGTCTGCGTCGAAATCTTTATAGCCTAAATCGTTGAAAGCCTTTCTTACAAGTGTGTTTTTATAAACCTTGTATTCACAGTTTGCCTGCTTGCACTTGTTACGAAGTTCGGAAACTTCGGCAACGGTGAGTTTGTTGTAGTCAACCAAAACTACCGACTTTGCCGCTTTAATCTTTTCGGTTATTTCCTGAACTACGACTTTTTTAGCTTCAAAATTAGCCGACAAATTTATTACCTCCCGTTAGATTTTATAAAATAATTCCTCGTGCGCAAAGTGACACGAGGAATTTGAAATAATCGCTTATTTAAAAAACCCGTCACCTGAGCGGGAAATTAAGCGTAAACGCGCCCGCCGTCTTCGGCACAGAAAAATTTATTTACTTTGTAAGTATAGTCCGACTTTTTTTAAAAGTCAACTACTTTTACACTTGTTTCTCAAAAACGCAGAGATACGAGCAAGACAAGGCAAGCGAGCATTTTCGACGGGGAGTTTACTTTGAGGTAAATGACCCGAGAAAAGCGGAGCTTAACGCCGTATTGCGAAGTATATATGCGTTTTTAGTTTTTAACCCTTATTATAGGTAACCTTAACGCCGGGGCCCATAGTCGATGCAACCGTTACGCTCTTGATGTACTGACCCTTTGAAGTTGCGGGCTTCGCCTTTACGATTGCGTCCATAAGCGCGTTGAAGTTTTCAACTATCTTTTCGGTTCCGAACGACTTCTTGCCGATGGGGCAGTGAATAATCGCGGTCTTGTCAAGACGGTATTCAACTTTACCCGCTTTAACTTCCTGAACGGCTTTCGCAACGTCCATGGTTACGGTACCCGACTTGGGGTTGGGCATCAAGCCCTTGGGTCCGAGGATACGACCGATACGACCAACCATACCCATCATATCGGGGGTGGTAATCATAACGTCGAAGTCGAACCAGTTCTGGGACTGAATGCGCTGAATGGTCTCTTCCGCGCCGACGTAATCCGCGCCAGCCGCGGTCGCCGCGTCAGCCTTGTCGCCCTTCGCGATAACGAGGACTTTCTTGGTCTTACCGGTGCCGTTGGGAAGGACTAAAACGCCGCGGACCTGCTGGTCTGCCTGTCTGGGGTCAACGCCCAAACGTACGTGTAATTCTATAGTTTCGTCAAACTTTGCCTTTGCGGTATCGAGAACGATTTTAACCGCTTCGCCCAAATCGTAGGACTTGGAAGGGTCGTAGGATTTAATGCTTTCAGCGTACTTTTTTGCTAACTTCATAATCTTACTCCTCCACCGTTACGCCCATAGAGCGCGCCGTTCCTTTAATCATCGATTTAGCTGCTTCCAAATCGGTGCAGTTCAAGTCGGGCATTTTGGTCTTTGCGATTTCCTCAACCTGCGCTTTGGTCAGCTTGCCGACCTTGTCGCGGTTGGGACGCGCGCTTGCCGTTTCCAGACCCAGCGCCTTCTTGATAAGAACGGGCGTGGGGGGAGTTTTCAGCTCGAACGTGAAACTTCTGTCCTGATAGATGGTAACTACGCAGGGAATGATAAGTCCTGCCTGCGCTGCCGTCTTCGCGTTGAATTCCTTGGTAAAGCCGGGTATGTTAATACCGTGGGGGCCGAGCGTAGAACCTACGGGGGGCGCGGGGGTTGCTTTACCGGCAGGAAGTTGCAGTTTGACTACCGCGGTAATCTTTTTTGCCATTTTTTATTTCCTCCGTGTGGTGTTTGCGAACGCGTCAGTGCTAAAAAAATTTAACGCGCTCTCCCACAAATATGTTCACGAAAATTTGCGTTGCAAATTTTCCGTGAGATTGCTATTGTACGGCTTACGCCGTCGGTACGTCGTAAAGCGGCTTAACGGCGGAAATCAATCCCGCCTTGCCGCTTTTCGGCATTAGTAATTTATTAGTTTAGTCTGCTATCTTTTTTATTTGGATATATTCAACCTCAACGTCCGTAGTTCTGCCGAACATTTCGATGTTGATCTTCGCTTTCTGCGCGGCGTCGTTCAACTCGGTAATGGTGCCGGAGAAGCCTTCCAGAGGACCTGCGTCAACGCTTACCTTGTCGCCTACGGCGAACTCGCCCTCGACAACCCTTTCTTCAAGACGCATCTTGCGGATTTCGCCTTCCTTCAAAGGAATGGGTCTGCCCTGCGGACCGCAGAAGCCGGTTACTCCCCTCGTGTTGGTTATCCAGTACCAAAGCTGGTTGGAGTATATCATTTTAATAAAAACGTAGCAGGGAAGCAGCTTGCGCTCGACAATCTTGCGCTTGCCGTTCTTCTCTTCTATGGTCTGCTCCATGGGAATTTTCACATCGAAAATCATGGACTGCAGATTGTTGTTTTCAATAAGCCTTTCAAGGTTGTCCTTCACCATCGACTCGTAGCCGGCGTAGGTGTGAAGAATATACCAGCAGGGCGTCGTCGTAACGTCTACCATCTCTTATTCTCCGAACCCCTTGATATTGGTTATTAACTGTAAAAGCTCCTGCAAACCGTAGTTGATAGCGGTAACTATTACCGTAAACACTACGACCACGACCAGAACCACGCAGGTACCTTTCAATACTTTGGGGAAAGTAGGCCAGGTCACCCTTTTCAGCTCGGAAAAGGTCTCTTTGAGCTTTCTGCCCATACGCACGAATACGTTAGGCTTTTTTTCTTTATTGTCGTTTTTGGCTGCCATAAACAACTCCCTGAATTACTTCGTTTCCTTATGCTCCGTGTGTTTCTTGCAGAAGGGGCAGTATTTTGAAATAGTAAGCCTGTCAGGATCGTTACGCTTATTCTTATAGCTGTCGTAATTCCTGTGCTTACATTCGGTACATTCAAAAGTTATTTTAGCCCTTGTTGATGCTTTCATTATGGAAAACTCCGTACAAAAAAATTACACCCCCGATTCGAGTGCCTTTTGAGTTTAACATACAATCAAACGGTTGTCAACCTTTTTTATTGTAATAAACGCAAAAAATTTGAAACTTCACCGAGGTCAGCTTATTAAATTTCAAGTTTGATTAGAGCGTATTTCAATTAACCGCAAACGCAATTAAGATACGGAACAAACGAAGTTTGCCGCCCGGCGGAAAACCGTCGGGCGGACATTTAAGTTTGATTTGCAGTAAGTCAATCAATAGTTACAGCATTTAAAATACGCATCAAGCATTGCTTGTCAAGCGGAACGCTTGTTACTCGTTGTAAGCGTCGTAGAACCCGTCGAGATCGGAAAACTCCGGATTTCCGGAACTTTCGCCGCGCTCTCTGCGCAAAGGCTTCTGCGTGGTGTCGACCGTAGTAGTAGTCGTAATCACCGCGTCGGGCGGATACATCGCCGAAGCGCTTGCGCTCTCCTCGGTTATCTGCGGCACTTCCGGCGCCTTAACTTCGGCAGGTTCGGCGGTCTTGTTCATGCTCTGCCAGATAGCCACCGCAAGCGCGCCTATCTTCTGCATATCGCCGCCCAACGCGTTGCCGTCGAACTGCTGCGGGGGATAAGCGTAACGGCTTTCCGCGCGTACTCTTGCAAGCTCGGCTTCCATTCTTGCGCGCTCCGCTTCCGAGCGCGCGCGTTCAAGCTCCGCCCTCATGTGCGCCTCGTTTTCGGCTTTAAGTCTGATAAGCTCCGCAGCCGCCACGGGATCGTTTGCGAATGCCGCCGCCTGCTGATAACCTGCGCCCATATTCTGCCGCGCTTTAATTTCCGCAAGCTCCGCCTTTATCTCTGCAAGCACCGAGCCGTCCGCAGGCGCCTGCATAGTCTGCGCAGGCATTGCCTGTTGAGCGGGTTGTTGCGTTTGAGGCTGCGTAGGCATTGCCTGCATTGCCATTGAAGCCATACCTGCGCCCGCCATGCCCGACTGCATGCGTATCTTTTCAAGCTCCGCCTGCTGTTTCGCCATAGCAAGCTCGCGCTCCGCCTGCATTTTTTCCTGCTGTATTCTGCGCTCGTCTTCGCGGCGCTGACGCTCCTCTTCCTTGCGCGCCTTTATCTCTTCGCGCTGTTCCTTGGTCTTTCTGCGCTTTACGCATACCGCGATTATTATAATCAGCAGTATCAGCACCGCAAGTCCTATTAAAAGCCACGCCCACATAGGAAGTCCGAGCATAATCTTGTTCATAAAGCCTTTTAATACGCCCAGCGCAGCCGCCGCGCCGCTCTGCGGTACGGTGTATGACGCAAAGTCGGATATTGTCGTTTCGTTTTCGAACACGAAGTTCTCCGCGCCCGTTCCCAAAAGCTGCGCCTTTACGAAGTAGGTCGAACCCCCTTTAAGCACGTCGCCGTCGCCGAGGTGGTCGCTCGCCTTGTCGGGATAGTACAGATAGTTGATATCGATATCGAGTCCGTCGGTAAGTTCGCCCGGAATTTTATATACCGCGCCGTCCTTGCCCTTCAGGTTCCAACCCGAAACCTTTAAAACGTAAGGGTTAATTTTCCAGTTAAGATACGCAACCGTACCGTCCGCCGTCCAGTCCGCGGCATCGTCCGCAAGCGCGTATTTCGCCAACGCCTTCGCGGTCGATTTTTCCGAACTGTTTTCCCAGCAGTAGTTGGGGTTGGTAATGGTGAGCGTCGCTCTGTAAGCACCCGCGTACTTCACGCCCTCGTACTTTTCGCCGGGTACGATTTTAGCGATATCCTTATATTCCGTATAGCTTCCGCCGAGGTATTGCGTCAAATCGACGAACGTATTATTGAACGTAATTTCGCCGACCGTAGGCAGAGCTATCGCCTTGGGCAGTATAGTCACCTTTATCCACTCGTTCATTAAAACGTAGTCGTCTTCAAGGCTTGCGTCAAGCGCGAATTTAATTACGTAGTCGCCCGCGTCCGTAGGCAGCCCTTCAAGCTCGTTGCCGTCCTCGGGTTTTTCGCCCTTGTAATACGTAACGGTAAAGTCTAAATTCTGACCGTCGTCGCCCGTAACTTTCAGACCGTCTTTGCCGTACAGTCCGTTGCCGCTGTATACCGCGGTAATGCCTTCGGTCTTGCCGTCAACCGTTGCAGTCGCAATAGTTTTGTCGCTGCCCGTTTCAAAGGTAGTCGAAGGGGTTGCGCCGCCGTCCGAAAGTTCGTAGTTGCCGGCATGCTCTGTCTTAATATAAGCCTCTACTTTGTAGTGCCTTATATCGGTCATTGTGGCGGAATCTTTTATATCGTCAAGCGTGACTTCCGCGCCGCCGTTATCCATGTCGTAGTATTTGTATTCCACGTAATTGGCGTGTTTGTCGGAAAGGCTCAAAACCATTGCGATAAACTTTCCGCTGCCGTTGTCATTGGTAAAGTCTTCTACCTGCGGTTTCCACTGGGTGAACAGATTTTTCGCCTTTATCTCAAAGTTAAGAGTAAGCTCCGCCGGCGCTTTGAAATTTACCGTGTCGTATTCGTAATACGCCTTGTTTACGGTAATCGTATACGGTCCTACTTCTTTCTTGCTGTCGCCGCTGTACGTAGAAGCAAGTTTAAAGCCCTGCGGAAGAGACGTCGCTTTTACGCGGATCTTTATACTTAAACCGTCGTTATAGTCCACTGCGGAAGAGTATTCTTTCCACTCGTTGCCGTTGTCCGTGCTGTACTCCCACTTTACGCCCGACAAATCGATATCGCCCTGAACAATTTTCCAATTGAAAGTCAAAGTTGTCGTTGCCGACTTGTTGCCGTCGCCGTCGTCGAAAAGTTTGGTGGAGTCATTGCTCTTTAACGATACGGTGGTCGTATATGTATCAACCGTGCTTCCCTTCTCGTTAGTATATCCCGTGACTTCAATATAATCCTGGTCATCGGGGATTACTACCGCAACGCTGTATTCTGTGTTCAGTTTATATTTCAGCTCTGTACCGTCGGTGATGTCGCCCTTTTCGGTACCGTTTTCCGAGTAAGTCCAATCGAAATCGGTACTCGCCGTTGACGAAGTCACTTCAAATTCATAATAATTCTTTGCGGGCAGTTTGTAGTTCGCGTTATCGCCCGTAGAACCGTTCAGGTCAACGTAAAGTGAATGCTTACCTACGGATATATTAGTCGGCATAGTAATTGCCGTCGAATTTCCGGTTGTCGCGCCGGTTAAGTTTTTACTGATGTCGTCGTAATAGAAAATCAGTGAAAGATTATCAGTAGCAAGTCTGCCGTCCGTCACGGTAATCGTTGCCGTTTCGCCGGCTTCCCATACCGCTTTATTCGATTTCAAAGAAGAACAGGTGAAAGTAAGCCCCAACTCTTTTTGAGTTATTTCAAATTTAGCCGTTCTTGTTCCGTTGCCGCCGGTTTCATCGCCCCAGACGTAATTATCCTCGTCGCGCAATTTAAAGGTAACCGTATACTGGTCTACATACGTAGCGTTAAAACTGCCTGTAGTATCCGTCCACGCATTGCCGTCTGCGTCCGTTACGGCGCTTGCATTTGCAGAAACGGTTGAAGTGATACTGTCCGTTTTTATGTTCGTTGCATTAAAGTACATAAGCGCAAACGTCTGCGCCGAGCCTGAATATTCCTTTGCTGCGGGCGCAACAGGCACGGTAACGGTTACGGGTTTAATTGTAAAGACAATGGTCTTTTCACCTGCGCCGCCGCTCCACCTTATATCGGCGTCAACGGCAGACTGTTTAAGGTTGAATTTTACGGTATAAGTTCCCGCTTTTGTAGCAACGAGCGTTCCGTTAACCGTAGTCGTGTCCAAATTATAGTCGCTTGAATTAATGGTATTATTATAAAGATCTACTGCTTCAACGGTGGTATCAATGTTTTTGAGCGCCGTTATATAGTTTACGGTATTATAAGTAGAAATTGTAGGGCTATCATACGTAAAGCCGAAAGTTTTAGACTGTCCGTCATAATTAAATTCGGTATCGCCGTCGGCGGTAGGCGCGCTTATGCTTGCCACGCTCTCCACAATACAGCTGTTAAAAGTCAAAGAACCTGTATATGTGTAACCGCCTGAAGCGTCGCTTGCAAGAAAGTAGTAACAGTTGTAAACGCTGACGGTTGTTTCACTGTCCGTATTGTTATACAGAGAAACGCCGTTTGTAGAATAATGCGAACCGAAATTTAAAGCTACCGACGTATTATTCATATTAAACTTTAATCCGCTAACGTTCGGATTTGCTGAAGTGGATGAAATAAGTATCATATAATCCGCATTAGCGTTTTCCCACCAGTTATCTGAAATACCTTCTATACGACCGTTTGGACCCGATATTACGAATTTATAATCCATTTTAACAGTATAAACTGTATGCGCGGGAATTTTAACGCTTAAAGTTACAGGAATAGCTATAACGGATATTCTCGTCGTAGTACCGTCAGTTTTAATTGATACGGATGCCGAATTTGCGCCTATATTAGCAGAAAAGTTAGTGTAAGCCGTACTTGACATATCAGAATTAACGGATATTTGTGCCGGCCAGTTAGTTTGGCATTTATAATATAGCGCGCTACCGAACGTTACCGTAGGCGTATTCGTAGCGGCGTTTGCCGTTTTCGTGTCGTTTCTACCCGAAAAAGGCAACAGAAAAGCACAGCATAATAATGCTGCGCATATTAAAGACAGTATTAAAGACAGCCAAAACCTCTTGTTTTGACTTAAATCAGAAAGGTCGCACCCCCCCCCCTATGCGGGTTACGTTGCTGTATCTTTTCATTGTTCTTTTCTCCTCGTTTCTGAATATGAAACTATTAGTATTGAGATTATAACACGGGTTTTCGACATTTTCAAGCCTTTTTTTCAAAAAATAAAAACTTGTGGTTGCCAAATTTTACAACCACAATATATTGTGTATGTCTTCGATATTTCCGTATCTTTTTTGCCGTTTTGACCGCTTTACTCCCCTCAAATCAAGCGAGCCTTACGCTCGGCGGCGTATCTTAATCGCTCCTTTTGTCCGCTTTACTCCCCTCAAATCAAACAAAAACAACTGCAAAAAGGTAAACATTGACAAACAATGTATTATATGGTAAAATATAACAGATAATATAAATGAGGTATTTATGTTTAACAGCGAACTTTTCCGCCTGCGCATTTTAAGGCTGGGCGCAATACTGGGCAACTACGCCATTCTCGGCGGCGTGCTTCTGTTTCTCTTGGGGCTGCTGCCCGCGGCAACCTTTATATTCTTCGTTTTCGCAGTATTCGTAGTCGTACTAATAATTTTGGTATGGCTGCTGACTCTGGGACAGCTTTTCCCCTTCCCCGAAACTTCTATGTTTGACGCGACCGGACCCATTTTCGAGGCGCTGTCAAAATTTTCGCACGCGTGCGCGCCCTACCTGTTTGCGTTTACGGCGGCGTTTGCGATAGCTTCAATAATTATCGCAGCAATCTTCGGAAAGAAACGCGTCGGAAGAATTGTCTGCTCTTCGATAATGCTGGGCTTTGCCGTAATAGGTATGGTATTAGTTTACACCGTAGGAGGTATTACGCTTTGAACAAGATATTTCTGAAAATGCCGCCCCACGACTTTAAAAACCCTACCGTAAAGATTGACGGCAAAACAATTAACTTTAAAAAACAGAGCAACGGCGAGTACGCCGCAACTTACGAAACCGAAAAGGACAGCGTTGAACTTACCGTAACCAAACTGCACGAGGCAAGCGGCAAACTGTGGTTTTTATGGGCGTTCTTCTTTTTCGTAATAGGCTGTTTCGGAATTTTCGACCCCCGCTACGACTACCGTTGCCGCGCGGTTGATTTTAAACTGAAACTCGATTTAAAAGAGCAGACCAATTTAAAACTGCACTTTATAAAATTTTCCGAAGGCGGCAGAGCTATCGACTGCGTGCGCGACTGCCCCGCGGAGGAAATTACAAACTACTATTACACCGATATGCAGGCTAAAAAGAAGCTGAAAATTTTCAAAATCATAAAGCCCTTTGTCTGGCTTGCAATCATCGCCCTTGCGGTATACCTTATCGTAAAAGCAATCATCGGCTAAACGTTCCGTTTAATCGCGTATCTTAATTGCGGTTGCGTTTGATTATCTTGCAGCAAATCAAACAGGCAATGCCTGACAGACAATGTCTGTTCCGTATCTTAATTGGGTTGTCTTGCGATTGAGTTACGCTCCCGTCAAACTTGAATACAAACATCTTATTTATCTCTAATTTAAAGCCGCCCGACGGTCTCCGTCGGGCGGCTTTTCGTTTTATTTTTGATATGAGTTTACTCGGTTTACGGCTATGCAATTAAGATACTCGATTAAACCGTAGGTTCATTTCCAGCCCCAGATTACACGGCAGCGTTTTTTAACCAACAGTCCGCCGGTGACGTCCCAGTCGGCGTCCCAGCCTTCGGGTCTGGAATACTCTTCGCAATACACTGTTATATTTTTACAGCCGGCAAAAATTCTCTTGCCGAGCTTTGTCACGCTTTTGGGAATAAAAATCTCGCGCAGTACGGTGCAGTCTTCAAACGCGTTTTTTTCAATAACCTCAACACCGTCGGGCAAAATTACTTCGGTCAGACTTTTACAGTTAGAAAACGCGGCTACGCCTATCGACTTTAAATTCTTGGGCAGCTTTAACTCCGCAAGGCGCAAACAGTAAGCAAAAGCGAGGTCGGGAACGGTTTCGATATTGTCGTTAAGCCGCGCCGTTTCAAGCGCGGAGCAGTCCATAAACGCGCTTTCGCCTATCGTTGCCGCGTTTTGCATGTCGATACCGGTCAGACTGTCGCAGCCGTGAAAAGCGCTTTCGCCAAGCTCGCAGCCCTCGGGAATACGCACCTCGGCAAGACTGCGGCAGCCCGCAAAAGCCGACGCGCCTACCACTTTCAGGCTCTGCGGAAACACCGCGCTTTCAAGGTTTTCGCAGTCTAGAAAAGCGCACTCGGCAATCTCTTCAAGCCCCTCGGGAAAGACGATAGACTTCGCCTTGCAAAGACTGCCCACGAAAACGCTGTCGCCTATCTTTTTTACGCCGTCCGGAATAATAATTTCGTCGCGGTTGTAATCGTCGAAAAAAGTAAGTTCGCCGTCCTCGACGGTGTATAATTCGTTATCTTCGTTTAAATTTTCCATAGCGGTGATTTTTAGTTTGCCGCCCCGCGAGGAACTCGCGGGGCGGCTTTGAATTAGAGATAAATAAGATATTTGTTTTTAAGTTTGACCGAAGCGTAACTCCACCGCAAAACAACGTAATCAAGATACGCCGCAGGCATTGCCTGTTTGACATGCGGTTTTGCCGTTCACCGGCTCCGCAGTTAAGATACGCCGCCAAGCCTTCGGCTTGTTAGTTGAGGTTGCCGCCGCTAGTGGTGAACGCGTACTGGTCTCTGTCCTCAGGGAAGATGGGACCGGAAATTACGGGCAGGTTCAGAGGCGCGATAAACGCGTTTGCCGTAAGGTTGGTAACCGCCGAACGCAGATAGGGATAAATAATCTTGGTGCCTTCGATTACGAAGTTTCTCTCCTCTTTCTCGTTGCGAAGGTCGGTTACTTCGAACACGCCTACAAGGGTCGCGTTAATATCGAAGGGCTTCGGCTCGCTCTCGGTGGACTCGATCTTTACCGAAAGCGCGATAAAGTTGAGTTTGTCGTTGCCGTTAACCTTTCTTACCTGTCTGGAAAACTGGGGTTTGATGTCCAGCTTGTCCTCGGGATTGAGTTTTACGCGGTTTAATTTGAAAGCCAGCTCTTCAGCCGTGATGCCTTTAAAATCGATTTTCATTGTTTTTGTTTCTCCTACGAAATATAGTTCTATTATAATAATAAACCGTTCGCCTGTCAATTAAACCCGTAAAATAAACCCAAATTTATTGATTATATTTTCAAGGTATTATATAATTTAGCCGTATGAAGGTTAATCTGGACGATTTACGCGCGCTTCTGCTTTCGGTTGAAAAGCCTTCGCGCTATACCGGCGGCGAATTCGGCGCGCCCGAACTCAAAGAGGGCGACCTCAATTTCTGCCTTTGCTTCCCCGATTTATACGAAGTCGGCATGAGCAATTTAGGCATAAAAATAGTCGCCGAAAGCCTGCAAAAACGGGGCTTTTGCGCCGACTTTTGTTTTGCGCCGGCGGAAGATTTCGGTCGTGGTCTTAAAAATCCGGGCGTTCCTCTCTACTCGCTCGGGCTTAAAAAACCGCTCGCGGAGTTCGATATACTGGGCTTTTCCATGCAATTCGAGCTGTCCTATACAAACCTTCTGTACATGCTCGATTTAGCCGGAATTCCCCTCTTGCGCAAGGACCGCAGGGGCGGAAACTATCCTCTTATAACTATCGGCGGACCGTGTGCCGTAAACCCCGAACCGCTTGCCGATTTTGTAGATATGGTATTTATCGGCGACGGCGAAAAGGTTGACGCGGACGTCTGCGAACTTTATTTAAAACACGGCGGCAAAACGCAGGAGTTTTTCAAAGCCGCGTCCCTACTCGACGGGGTGTATATCCCCGAACTCACCGCTCCGGTATACGAGGACGGAAAGCTTACCGGCTTTGACGGAATTTCCAAAGTTAAAAAGGCGCAGATAGCAGATTTGGACGGCGCGGTTTTTCCCGAAAAGTTTGCCGTACCAAACTGCGAAAGCGTCCATGACAGGGCGGTCATAGAAGTTATGCGCGGTTGCTACCGCGGCTGCCGTTTTTGTCAGGCGGGGTTTATTTACCGTCCCGTCCGTCCGCGTAGCGTCCAAACTCTGACGGCGCAGGCATGCTCGCTGATTAAAAACTCTGGCTACGACGAGGTGAGCCTCAACTCCCTTTCCACCGGCGACTATCCCGCTTTGCGCGAGCTTTTAAAAAGCCTTAAAACGAACCTTCCCGAAGGCACGCGGTTAGCCCTGCCCTCGCTGCGCGTGGACAGCTTCGAGGGCAACTTTGCGCAGGATTCCAGAAAGGTCTCATTGACCTTTGCGCCCGAAGCGGGCAGTCAGAGACTGCGCAACGTCATCAACAAGGACGTTACCGAAGAGGAAATTTTACGCGCGGCGGAAAGCGCGTTCGATGCGGGTTACTCGGCGGTCAAGCTGTACTTTATGCTGGGTCTGCCGACCGAGTGTGACGACGACCTGAAAGAGATAGGAAAAATCTGCGCGTATATTAAGGGCGCTTACAGAAAGAAGCCCCGTCGGAAACAGCTGCGCATTTCGGTGTCCTGCTCCACCTTTATCCCCAAGCCCTTCACCCCCTTTCAGTGGGAAGGACAGATTACCGGAGAGCAGATGGAAGAAAGGCGGCGCGCGCTCATCGACGGCATGAACGTAAAGGGCGTAATACTCAACTGGAGCGACGACTTTACCGCCCGTCTCGAAGCGGTTCTTGCGCGCGGCGACAGAAAGCTTTCGCAAGTAATTTTAAACGCCTATAACAACGGCTGCAAGTTCGACGGCTGGGACAAGCAGCTAAATAAAGAGGGCTGGGAAAAGGCGTTTGAACAAGCGGGAATTCCACCCGAAGAATACACGCGCGAGCGCGGCGAAGACGAAGTTCTGCCCTGGGATTTTATCGATATAGGCGTGACCAAAAAATTTCTGCTGTCCGAACGGCGCAGGGCGTACGCCGGCGAGGTTACGGGAAGTTGCCAAAGTTCCTGCAAGGGCTGCGGCATGCAGAAAAACTGTCCCGCCGCTCGTCGCGGCTAGGTAAAATTTGTAAGCGTTAGCCCAAAGGGCAAACGCTTTACTCTGATACCTGCCGCTCCTCTTCGCAAAAATTTTTATTAAAAATTTTTGCGATAAATCAGATAAGGTAAAAAATTTATGATAGCTTTCAGATACACCAAAACGGACGGCGCGGAGTACCTCTCCCACCTCGATTTGCTGCGGCATATCTGCCGAACCTTCAAGCGCGCAGGGATAGAACTCAAACGCAGCGAGGGTTTTAACCCCCACCCTAAAATTTATATGAACAATCCTCTGGGGCTGGGGATTAAATCGCTTGCGGAATACTGCGCGGCGGACTGCGAATTCGACGGCGACTTTATAGCCGCGTTCAACGCAAACTCTCCAAAGGGCGTAAAGTGTACCGCCTGCAAAATTTTGGACTTCAACCCCAACTACGCCTACACAATACATAGCTGCGGCTACGCGGTTAAGGGGATAAATAAATTCGACCCCGAAGACTTTTTCAGCCGCGAAAAAATTATAATCGAAGACTCGCGCGGACGCGAAGTTGATATACGGCAACGCGTTTACGCGTTAGAGGTCAAAGACGGCGAAATAACTTTTACTCTGGGCTGCGGCGAAAAAAATCTGCGCCCCGACCTTTTCTGTAAATATCTTGAAAAAACTTACGGCGGCAACGCTTACGGACTTATAAAAATAAACGCCGACGGCGATTACGTTTTTTAAAAGGTGCAAAATGTCTAAAAGGACGATATACTTTAACAACTATTGCGGTTACGACCAGGCTGCTGTGACCGAGGACGGAAAGCTCATAGAGTTCAACTTTGAGAAGCGGAGCGACGGCGCGGTCGTCGGCAACGTATACAAGGGCAGGGTTGAAACGGTGCTGCCCGGTATGCAGGCGGCATTTATAAACTGCGGACTTGCGCGCAACTGTTACGTTTCCGCGGAGGACGTAATTCCCGACGCGGTAAATCTGGGAGCGGACGGCGTACAGCCCTCTTTCCCCGAACTTAAAGAGGGCGACGAAATTATCGTGCAGGTAATAAAACCGCCCGTCGGCAAAAAGGGCGCGCGCGTGACCGCTCACCCCTCCTACGTCGGCAACAGTTTGATATATATGCCCGATCTGCACTTCGTCGGCGTATCGCGGAAAATCGACGACAAGGAACTGCGCGGAAGTCTTATTTACTCGGTGAAAAAACTTATCGGCGAAAACGAGGGCGCGATTATCCGCACGGCGGCGCCATATCAGAAGAGAGAACAGATTGTAAACGAGCTGAACTATCTGCGCAAGCTGCACGAGGAAGTTTTGCAACACTTTAAAAGAGCCGAGGTGGGCGACCTCTTATACACCGACGCCGCCCTGCCCATAAGGGTTATGCGCGACGTGCTTGCGTCGGATATCGAAAAAATCGTCGTCGGCACCGAAGCGCTCAAACTGGCGGTGACCGGACTTATGGAGCTTTTTCCCGCGGAAAGTCAGAGACCGGTAATTCTGTATGAAGGCTTTACCGACCTTATGGAGGACGCGGGCATTTCGCAGCAGATTGAAGAGCTGACAACACCCAAAGTCGCGCTGGACAACGGCGGATACCTTGTAATAGAAAAGACCGAAGCGCTGACCGTAATCGACGTAAACACAGGCAGCTTTACGGGCGACGACAGCCTTGAACAGACGGTGTATTTTACAAACGTTTTGGCGGCGAGGGAAATCGCGCGGCAGGTACGGCTGCGCAATATCGGCGGCATAGTAGTAGTTGACTTTATCGATATGCAAAAGGCGGCGCACTCCAAAGCGATAGTTCAGGAGCTTGAACGCGCACTTGCCGGCGACAAGGTCAAGTGTCAGGTTTCGCCCATGTCGCGGCTGGGGCTTGTGGAATTTACCAGAAAGCGTTCGGGGTCCAACCCCCTATCCCTCCTTGTCCGCCCCTGTTCGAAGTGTTCGGGGTCGGGACAGAGAAAGTCGGTTGAATATATAATTTTCAGTATCCGCACACGGCTTTTAAAGCTTGCCGCGGAGGGCAAAACGACTGTCAGACTGGACGTAAGCGCGGACGTTCTGACAAAGCTTTTCGAGCATAGCGAGGTGCTTGCGGACATAAAGTCGCGTTGCGGAAATTTAACCGTTTACGCCGTGCCGCGCAAGTCGTATTCTAACGAGCAGATAAACATACGCTGCATGGGCGACGAAGATTTTGCAATGCCCGAAAACCCTGTAAAACTTATATAAAAATAAAAAACAGCCCACCCGAAGGTCGGCTGTTTTTTATTTTGGTCGGCGTGTCAAAACAGAGCGCATAATAATTGTAATTCAGTTTAACTGAATTGTCAAGTATTTTAAATAGAATTCTGTTAGACTGAATTTATGAAATTTCAGGCACGCATTACGGAAGCCCTACGGCAATGCGAATTTTCGCAAAAAGAAATTGCTGAAAAATTAGGCATTTCAGAGAGCAATATTACCAACTGGAAAAACGGAGAGAATTTACCGTCTCTGGAAATATTATATAAGCTATGTCTGTTGCTTAACGAAAGCGCCGACTATCTTCTGGGACTTAACGATTAAAAACGCCTGCCGATCATACGGTGGGCGTTTTAACAGTTGAAATTTTTTTGTGTCCGTGATACGATATTTCAAAGGGTGGTAAGCTTTTAAGTTTTTGGGCTGCGTACCGGCATTCCTACTGATCCAGATGGTGCTAAAATTCTCTCATCCTCGGGCGGCAGTTCTGGTGGCTTTAGTGCAACTCTGGCGGTGCGGCCTGCGCTTCATTACAATCCGACAATTTAATAAACGGTTGAAAATTTTTGTATCTATGGTACAATATTCAAGGGTGGTAAGCTTTTAAGTTTTTGGGCTGCGTTCCGGCAATACTGATACTCCTAACTATTCCCAGTCTCCCTCTGCCAATGGCGGCAATACTTTTGCCTTTACGGGAGCAGAACTGGCGGTGCGGCCTGCGCTTCACTTCAATCCGACAATTTAATAAACGGTTGAAATTTTCTGTATCTGTGGTACAATAATTCAAAGGGTGGTAAGCTTTTAAGTTTTCACGGCTGCGTTCCGGCCATTTTCCTGAACCGGACGGTTCAAAGTTTCTCACGTCCTCCGGCGGCTCGGCGTCTTCGTACACTGGCGCGACTATGGCGGTGCGGCCTGCGATTCACTCAACCGTAAAGTTAAAACGGATTTCCCGGAATTCGGTTCTCATTGAGTTCCGAACAGTTGATAAGAGTTGAAGGGGCTTACTCATCCTGCCTTGTTTAAGGCAAAAACGCTCAACCGTGAAACGACGGCGGCAATCGTGCCGTTCTTCGCTTCACTAGCTTTTTTTAAAGCGGTTGAGTTTTTTTTAAGCGTTCCGCTTAACTGCGTATCTTAATAGCGTTGCCGTAAAACAACTTGTCGCAAGTCAAACGTAAGCGTTCCGCTTAACCGCGTATCTTAATAGCGTTGCCGTAAAACGGCTTACCGCAAATCAAACGCAGGCAATGCCTGTTTCGTATCTTAATAGCGTTGCCGTAAAACGGCGACCGCAAGTCAAGCATAAAAAAAGGCCGCCGCGCTTTGCGCGGCGGTCTTATTTATAGTTTGATAAGTGATTTGTAAATCAAGTTGTAACGAAATTAAGATACGTGTCAAGCATTGCTTGTTAAAAAGTTTAATACTTCGTCAAACAGCTTGTCCTTGCTCACCGTCTTATTGAACCGAACGGGTTTATCGCGGAGCGATAAAAGCTGTTTAGGCACAGCCATAGCGGTCGCGGCGTGCAACCTCTTTATGCACTTAAAGCTGTCCTTCGCGTCGTTGCCGGTAATCGCGTACAGAACGTCCTGCGGAAATTTGTAGGGGTTCGCGGTGGAGACGATGACCATTTTGGTCTCGTCCTTTTTGTTCTTTTCAAACCAGTCCACGGCAACCTTCATCGCGCAGCCCGTGTGGGTATCCATAGTGTAGCCCGTGTCGATAAACACGTCGTACATAGCCTCCACGCACTCATCGTCGTCCGCGCTGCCGCCGTCGAAAACTTCGGCAAGCTTTTCCCTCTCCGCGTCCGTAACCGTATACTTACCCTCGGCTTTCAAAGCCGCCATACGCTGCGCGGTGAGCTTTGCGTCCCTGCCCGAAATTTCAAACAGCAGCCGTTCCAGATTGGATGACACGAGAATATCCATCGACGGCGAAGTAGTCTTGTAAAATTCGCGGTTTATATCGTATTCGCCCTTTGCGAAAAAGTCGCATAAAACGCTGTTCTTGTTCGAAGCGCAGTGCAACCTGCGGACGGGCAAGCCCATAAGTTTTGCGTAGTATCCGGCAAGTATATTGCCGAAGTTGCCCGTAGGCACGGTGAAGTCCACTTCCTCGCCCGGAGTTATCTGGTCGGAAGAGAGAAGGTCGGCGTACGCCGAAAAATAGTAAGCTATCTGCGGAGCGAGCCTTCCGAAGTTTATGGAATTCGCGGAGGACAGGCGTACCTTTTTGTCCGCCAGAATTTTAGCGTATTCCGCGTTTGAGAAAATTTCCTTGACGGCGTTCTGGCAGTCGTCGAAATTGCCCTTGACCGCGACCACGTCGACGTTTGCGCCTTCCTGCGTACTCATCTGCAGTTTCTGCATACCCGAAACTCCCTCGACGGGATAGAACACGGCAATCTTTACGCCCTTCGCGTCCTTAAAGCCCTCCAACGCGGCTTTGCCGGTGTCGCCCGAAGTTGCGGTTAAAACCAGAATTTCGTCCTTTATGCCGCAAATATCGCAGCCCTTTCTCAAAAGCCAGGGGAGAAGAGTCAGCGCCATATCCTTGAACGCGCATGTGGGTCCGTGGAAAAGCTCCAGCATATACACGCCGTCGTCAAGTTTTACAAGGGGCGCGGGGTCGCCTTCGAATTTGGAATAAGCCTCGACGCACGCCGATAAAAGCTCCTTCTGGTCGTAATCGTCCAAAAGTTTGCCAAGTATCGCCGCCGCGCGTTCGGGATAACTCATATCGCACAGCTTTTCGATTTCCTGCAAGGTCACTTGCGGAAATTTTTCCGGCGCGAAAAGACCGCCGTTTTCCGACAGCCCTTTTACTATTGCCTGCGCGCCCGTAACGCTTTCGCCGCCGCGAGTACTTATAAATTTCATACTGTAATCTCCTTGTCTTTAACGTTAGAAACCGCAATCGCGCCGTAGACAAGGAAGTCCGAGCGCCGACGACGGGGAGCGTACTTTGCCGTACGTGACCCGAGGCGGGGCGACGGCTGACGCAGTATCCGGTGATGAGTGCGGTTTCTAATAAATTAAGGACGGCGTAATCGCCGTCCGTAGACTGTTATGCCAATTAAGCGTATTTTGCAATGAAATCGGGAAGTTGTTCCTTTTCACAGCTGCAAGTTATCGTAATAACTATTTTGTTCTCGTTTGAAATTTTGTCAAGCATATAGAAGATGCCCGCAAGTTCCGAAAGATTTTTGCCCGCGATGCGCGCAATCCCGTCTATGTACATATATTCGTAGTCGCCGTCGCTTGCGGCAATTCCTTTAACGAATCCGCAAAGCGCGTCCTCGCCTGCAACCGACCAGTCGGTAACGTCAATAAATCTTACGCCGCGCGCAATGTCGTACATATAACGCTTGGTGTCGGTAATGAATACGCTCAAGCCCTTCGCCTTTTCCGCGTGCGAATTAGCGGAGTCGATAAGCTGCTTGGTTTTGCCTGCGCCCTTGGGTCCGTAAATAAGTTTAATCATTAAAAAATCCTCCGAGTTTTAGGTGAACAATTATATATATATTCTATCAGTTTTCAGGTCGAAATACAAGACTCTTTTTGAAAATTTTGCAAATTTTTTTATAATTTTCAGCGTTTACTCGCATTCGCGCGCAAACTCTGCAATCTTTTCAAGTCCCTCAATCATATCGGCGGTTGAAAGCGCGTACGAAAGACGGACCGCGTCGTCGTCGCCGAAACAGATGCCCGGCGTAATTGCAACTTTCTTGTACTGCAAAAGCATATCGGCAACGTCCATACTGCCGCCTATCTTTTTGCCCTTGTAGGTCTTGCCGTAAAGGTTGTCGCACAGCAGCATTACGTAAAACGCGCCGTCGGGCTTTACGTAGTCCAGACCAAGCTCCTTCATTCCGTCCAGAATTTCGAGCATCTTTTTGCGTCTCTCGCCGAAAGCCGCAATCATATCGCGCATGGGCTTCATATCCCCTTCGAACGCGGCGACCGTCGCGTACTGGGTCATAGTGTTAACGTTTGAAGTCGAATGACTCTGGAAAGACGAGATAGCTTTCGCCACGTTTTCGGGGCAGGCGAGATAGCCGAGTCTCCAGCCGGTCATTGCGAACGACTTTGAAACGCCGTTGATTACTATGGTCTGCTCCTTCATTTCGGGCGAAACTTCGGCAATCGAAAAATGGGTCTGACCGCCGTAAATGAGTTTTTCGTATATCTCGTCGGATACGACAATCAGGTTATTTTTAAGGCACACCTCCGCAATGGCGCGGATTTCCTTTTCGGAATACACGGCGCCGGTGGGGTTGCTGGGCGAGTTGAATATAAGCATTTTGGTGCGCGGTGTAATCGCCGCTTCAAGCTGCGCCGCCGTTATTTTGTAGCCGTGTCTGGGCGTGGAATATATGTAGCTGGGAATACCGCCGCAGGCTTTTACCACTTCGGGATAAGTCAGCCAGTAGGGCTTGGGAATAAGCACCTCGTCGCCGGGGTTTAATGTGGCGAACAGCGCGTTGAAAATGGAGTGCTTTGCGCCGTTAGAAATTATTATCTGCGAGGGTTCGTAATCGAGGTTGTTTTCCTCTTTCAGTTTTTTGCAGATAAGTTTTTTAAGCGCGGGCAGACCTGCCGCCGCAACGTATTTGGTGCGTCCCTTGTCAAGCGCGTCCTTCGCCGCCTGAACGATATGCGCGGGGGTGTTGAAGTCCGGTTCGCCCACGCCGAAGTTTATAACCTTTTCGCCAGCGGCTTTCAGCTCGTTAGCCTTTGCGGAAATCGCAAGCGTCATTGAGGGCGCTATCGCGCAAACTCTGTCCGATACCTTAATCATAAATTTTCTCCGTTCGTTGAATTACTTTTGTATTATATAATACTTCCGTCCGTTTTGCAACTTATAGGGGTCAATATTCTGAAACGCCTAAAATATAATCGGTACTGACACCGAAAAATTTTGCCAGCGTAATTATTGGCGTTGTAGTTGGCTCTGCTTGATTTAATTCCCACCTTGCTATTGCCGATTGACTTATGCCCGTTGCATCTGCAAGCTTTTTTTGGCTGAGTTGTTTTTCTTCTCTTAATTCTTTTAATCTTATTGCAAAATTCATACTTGAATTTTATCAGTTTTAACCCTAAAATGGGTTGACAACCCTGTACGGGGTTGATATAATGTTTACGACGACACACTCCATTACGCAAGGGCAGAGCGCAAATTCACGAGGGCGGGCGAACCGAACGGTTCGCCCGCTCTTGCTCTTCACTTTCGTTTACATGTAATTGAGTTTTTTCTGTATCCGTGGTACAATATTCAAGGGTGGTAAGCTTTTAAGTTTTCAAGGCTGCGTTCCGGCTATACTGCCAGTCCTTACAGTTACCATTTTCTATCGTCCGGCGGTGGCGAATATTATGGTTACGGGGCGGCGAATCTGGCGGTGCGGCCTGCGCTTCACTTGCGTTTCTACGGTTGAAATTTTCGTATCTGTGATACAATTATTCAAAGGGTGGTAAGCTTTTAAGTTTTTCGGCTGCGTTCCGGCTCTGTTGGTAATACTAGCCATTCCCAGTATCTCTCGTCTTCGCACGGCGGACATCTTGTCTATACTGGCGCAACTATGGCGGTGCGGCCTGCGATTCACTCAACCGTAAAGTTAAAACGGATTTTCCAGAA
>CAZDAG010000005.1:0-99320 GCA_964503655.1 uncultured Clostridia bacterium
AACGATTAAAACGAATCCTAAAAAAATTACGAAGATTAGCTACGATTTAACGAGCATAATACAAACCTTTAGGTACTTGAATTTATCCCTTTTAATACTATGCAGTTGCCAGGCTTTGCGGAAAAGCGAAGCCCGAAAAGCCGAGAGCGTGAAGTTAATTGCGCAGGAAGCATCGTGCGGTGAGGGGACACCCACGAAAAATAGTATATTATCAGCGCAAGCTGTTATATAGCCATTCCGGTGATGATGGCAACGAGGATCCACCTGTTCCCATTCCGAACACAGAAGTTAAGCTCGTTTACGCCGAAAGTACTTGTCGGGACACCGACCGGGAGGATAGGAAATTGCCGGATTTCAAAAATAAAAGCAATCACTTTTAGTGGTTGCTTTTATTTTTGCATTGGGAATATCTACGGGTGGCGCATGACAAGTACTCTATCCAGTAAACAGCGTCTGCGAGGGACGCCGCGCGAGGACGAAGTCCGAAGCTTTGTAGAAAATATTTTGACGGCAGACAAAATATTTTCACAAAAAGTACGTTGTCTATGTTATGGGGGAAGCAGTTGTTTTTTTTGTGCGTTATTGCTACGTGCGGCGATGCGATAAGTACTTTATTCAGTAAACAGTGTCTGCGAGGGACGCCGCGCGAGGACGAAGTCCGAAGCTTTGTAGAAAATATTTTGACAGCAGACAAAATATTTTCACAAAAAGTACGCAGTCCGATAAAAAGTTGCCCTTACCGCCGTGGAGAAGAAAATTGCCGAAGAATGTAAATTCATATTATAACTGCGCGGTATTTGACAATTTTTACAACTTGCGTTAGTATATATGCGTATAGCAAATACAGACCATTACAGATTTATCAAGGAGAAATAAATGGATACGGCAATATTATCGGTAGTTATAGCTAACGTTGTTTCAATACTTACGCTTGCTGTCAGTATTATAATCGAGGTTGTTGAAAATAAAAAGAGCCGCTGGGTTAAGACTATAACGGTTAACGGAACGCTGGTTCATAATGAGATGGTCCGTGACTGCAACTCGACGATATTGGCTTTAACTAATCCGTTAAGGTTACGTCCGGGTATGACTTTAAGTCATGAAGACGAATCGGCGCTCTTCAAATGCATATCAAAATTGGAAACGCATCTGACTATTGCGGTAGAGTCGGAAGCAGATATATTAATTGCTATAAGAAATCTGATAAATAATTTTATGCAGTACGTTGCCACGCCTAATGACGAGTTAAGAGAAGAAGTAATTAAATGGCGAGAAAAATACTTTTTCCTGATTTCGGTATATGATTTTGCCGACTGGAAATACATAAAATCGCAAATCCGCGGCAAAGGAACCCTTCATAATTTTGAAAGCTGCTATCAGGATATATTGGCAATGTATTCGGTCGCAGATAAGAACGTTGATTTGCCCGAATGGGGAAAAATCGAAAACAATAAAAAAATTAAGTAATAACAGTTAAAACAAAATTATAAACACTCAATCGTAAGCTTTAATCCTGTTTTAAAACCGTGTATTAAGTAACATTCGGAGGCTTCTGCTTCCAAACCCATATGATTGAAAATGAGTTTATCAAGAAGCTCAATTTGTTCGGGATTAAGCGTCGCTTTCAGTTTTTCGTAAATTTTATCGCATTCGCCCAAAAGATTGCTGTAGTTCTCACTTGTAGCAATACGTTCCATATATAAACTGTTGTCTAATATCAGTTGCTCGATTGCGCTTTTCATAAATACCTCGCTTAACTGTTGTATAATAATTATATAGCCCAAAATGGACTAGGTCAAGCGTTTTAGCCCAGTTCGTGCTAAAATTTATTTATGATTTTATTTAATGAAAGACTTAAAGAATTAAGATTAGAAAAGAATTTATCACAAAATGAGCTTGCGGAAAAGTTGGGCGTTAGTCAAAAAAGTATAAGTAATTGGGAAACGGGTGTGCGTGAAGCAGATTTTGGAACATTAGAAAAAATGACTAAATTTTTTAATGTAACCGCCGATTATCTTTTAGGAATTTCAGATTAAAAAGCAACCGAATAATAAATCTATGAGCCGCCGGGTTACGGCGGTTTTGTTTTATTTTGAAAATTTTTTTGCTTTGCGGGACAAAGAGGGGGTATAAACCGTTATAATTGTAAAAAATCAACGGAGTAATTTATGAAAGCTAAATTTAAAACTTTTACGGCGCTCGCCTGCGCGGCGTTGTGCGCGCTTCCGTTAGCCGCTTGCAATGCCGCCAATAAAGACACGGGCAAAAGCGCACTTTTGGGCAAGCCTGCGGCGGTGACTTCGGTAAGCTACGAGGAAACGCAGGGCGGACAGTATAAAAAATTTAAAAGCGGCGTTGAAAATTTTGCCGCGACTTTTTCGGAATACGCTTACGCGGACTACGACAAGGACGCAAACTTTGCCGTATCGCCCGTTTCGGTGTATATGGCGCTTTCGCTTGCGTCGGAGTGCGCGGCAGGCGAAACCCGTAACGAAATTTTAAACGCGCTGGGCGTTTCGTACAGTCAGCTCACGGAAAATTTTCCGTTGCTTTACCGCTCGCTTTTCTTCGAGCGCAAGTCCGGCGGAAAAATCAGCTCCATGCTCAACCCGACTAACTCGGTCTGGGTGAACGACGGAACGCAGGTAAATACGTCCTGCATAGACGCGCTGTCCGAATATTATTATTGCTATTCGTATTCGGCGGACTTCAAAAACGATAACGCCGGCGCGAACAAGGCTATACGCAATTTCGTGAAGGAGCAGACACGCGGACTTATCGATAAAGATTTCAATCTTTCGGAGAGAACGCTGTTTACGCTTATTAACACGCTGTATCTTAAAACGATATGGAACGACGGCGGCGACGACCTTTTGCTTACGCCGCAGAATTACGGTTTTAAAAATGCAGACGGTACGGTAAAAAACACGAAGCTTTTAAGCGGATATTATAATGAAGGAAGGGTGTACGAGGACGAAACTTTTTCAAGCTTTTACACCTCGACTTACGACGGTATTAAAATAAAGTTCATTCTGCCAAAAGACGGATACAGTGTGAAAGACGTTTTCACGGCTGAAAATATAGCGAAAGCTAACTCCGCCGTATATGAGACGAGGGACGAGAATAAGCATATTATCTATAAAACGCGCTGTCTGTTCCCCGAATACAAGTGCGGATACGACGAAGATATTAAAGATATTTTAATGAACAATTACGGCATAGACAAGTTTTTCAAGGACCCCGGAAAGTTTTCCGACGCATGCGATTTTTCAAACCTTTCGGAAGAGCCGTGCTTTTGTTCGACGGTAAAACACGTTACCGATCTCACCGTGGATAAGAAGGGAATAGAAGGCGCAGCGGCGACGGTTATCGGAATGGACGAGGCGACTGCGGTTCCGCCCGTATATGAATACGTTTGCGAGGACTTTGTCGTAGATAAGGCGTTCGGTTTCGTGATGACCGACTACGACGGCGTGACGCTGTTTTCGGGCGTGGTTAAGTCAATCTGACGCTAATAGACAGATTTCACTAATTTGTCACAAAATTTTATTACAATTTTGTCATACCGCTTTAAATTCTCTTGCTTAATGTAAAGATAGGTGGTATAATCGTGACTATATAAGAATTTGTAGGGATAAACGATGAAAAAATTTGTAAAAGCACTTACTTTTATAGCCGTTCCCGTGATTGCCGCGAGCGTTGCGCTTGCCGGCTGTAACGGTTGCGGAAAGAAAGTTACCGTTGATATGGGAGAAATTATGCAGGACGTTGAAGTTGCGCCCGTGCAGAAAGCCTATTACGAAGAGTACACAAAACAGGCTCTTGCCGACTATATGGCGGTTGCAAATCAGCACATTACAGAGGATGACGAAGTCGACCGCGAAAATGCGGAGGTTCAGGCTGCGGGCAAAATTGCAGCAGCAAAGATGTTTGCTTACGCCTGCTATAACGAAAGACAGCTTGACCAGTATGTTTTTTTCAGCAATATGAAGGCGACAACCGATCTGGGCAGTAACGGTAAAGGTACGGCGAACAGGCAGGAGTATTATTTAAGGGTAAACGAAACCGAAAAATCCTGCGGTTATAGATACCACTATTCCCTCAAAAAGGTAGACGATGCGGACGGGTTTATTGCGACCTTTAAAAATCTGTTTGAAACGGCAAGTCTGAGATTTACCGACAATACCGACCTTTTATACCGTTTTTCTGGCAGTGATATAGTTTACGGCAAACAGAACGACGTGGTTAACGCGACGCTTTTGGAATGTACCTGGAAAACGGATACGAGCAAGGGCGACTGGGGTACTCACGAGCTGAAAATACAAAAGCGCGAGCCTGTAGCGCCCGATGATATCGAGGCGGATATACAGGAGTGGGCAGGCGTTGAAATCAAAGGACAGGATACGACCACTATCCGCGGAAATATTAATATCCTTGCGGAAGACGTTATAAAGTATTCGAGTATATTCGTGGGGGACGAAGGCATTATAAACGTAATGCTTACCATAGATACGGAAGTTGCGAACCAGGACGTATATTCGCTGAAAATGTTGCGTCAGGCTAACGATTCGGGTAACTGCCACTGGGTTGCCGGCGACAAAGACGAGGAGACGGTCGGCACTTTGGGCGAGGATACGGGTTTCAGATTGATTTACAGACTCTGGCCCAACGGTCTGTTCCGTTCTTATACTATCGCGGAAAGATGGGCTGGCAAAATTCAGGGGTTCAGCGGTTCGGCGGATTCTATAACCAATTATTATTACAGCTATTCGGACAGAGACTGCGACATGACCCGAAATCTCAAAATGCTTGAAGAGGCGAAAAGATTAGTTAATTAAAGGTTAAATATGAAAGCTACCGGCTGGGATTTAATGAAATTGGCGCAGGCGTTTGACGGCGAGTTCTGTCTTTCGGACTTTACGCCCGAGGAGTTGGACGGGCTGTTAAACCTGTTGGACGACGATATGACGCCCGAACAGGTCCGCGAAAAATACTTTGAGTATTACGACGACGTAAAAGACAGGACTTTAAACAAGCACCGTTGGAGCGATTAAGCAACGAATCGTTGCATCGCGTATCTTTATTTCCGATACGCATGATAAACTTAACCGCAAATCAAACTTTAAGCAGCGTTCCGCTGCGCGGCGTATCTTACGTATCTTAATTGCAAAACCGTAAAATGGCTTGTCACAAATCAAACTTTAAAGAGTATCTTAATTGTAAAACTTTAAAAAGGCTTATCACAAGTCAAGCGATAATAAAAGCCCCGAGATTTTATCCCGGGGCTTTTTAGTTTTAAGTTTGACGTGAGTTTTGCAGGTAAATCGTAATTGCAATTAAGATACCCGCCTGCGGAGGCGCTCCGCTACATAACGACGATATTTTCCGATTCAAACAGCTGCTTGTAATCTTTGGGGAAGTTGTCGTCGGTGATAAGCACGTCGATATCTTCGAGCTTGGCAAAGGTGTAGGGGTTGATTTTGCCGATTTTCGAGCTGTCAAGCATCATATAAACGTGCCTTGCCTTTTTAAATACGCTCTTTAAAAGGTCGCTTTCAATCTGGCTGTTGCACGAAAATCCGTTTTCGGGCGTAAACGCCGTCGCGGAAACTATCGCAATTTCGAAATTAGTCAAATCGAAATATTCCTTTGCCGCCGGCGAAGCCGTGGAAAGGTTTTCCCTCATAAGCTGACCGCCTACGACGGTGATATTGATATTCTTTTTCTGCGCAAGCTCCATTGCAACCGCAATACCGTTGGTGAAGATATTGCACTTTAAGTCGGGCATCTCCTTCGAAAGGTACATAGCGGTGGTGCCGCCGTCGATAAAGATGCTCGAATTTTCGTCTATAAGACCCGCGGCTTTCTGCGCGATGACGATTTTCGCGTCGGTATTAATAGTTGTCTTTTTTGTGTATTCCTCGCCGGAAACTTTCTGTACTTCCTTAACGGACATAGCGCCGCCGCGGATTCGTATAATGCGTCCGTCCTCTTCAAGCTGAAAAAGGTCGCGCCTCAACGTCATTTGCGAAACGTTGGGGAAAACTTCTTCAAGCTGTTCAAGCGTCATTTTGCCGCGTCTGTCAAGAATGTCGGCGATTTCCTCAATGCGTTCACGTTTCATTATCGTCTCCTTTGTGAATTTTTTTCACTTTTTAAACGTTGAACAAATTGTAACACAAATACGCCTCTACTGTCAAGGGCTTCAAGTAATTTTTTAACAAAAAAATTGACTTAATGTGAATATTTTACATAAACTGTTTACACAAATTTTCAAGCCCCTAAAAAGGGAGGCTGACGGATAATCAAATTGCTTGCAATTACAAAAAGTTTAATATATAATTAAAAAAATCCGACGGGCGGCATTTTAACAGCGGCATTACGCCTTTACGTATAATGTAAGGGTGTATGTTTTTTTCAAGGCTGCGCGCGGATTTAAACGCGGCAAAACGCAACGACCCCGCCGCAAGGAATAAATTAGAAATACTCTTGACATATTCGGGCGTACACGCGCTTATTATGCACAGGTGGGCGCAGTTTTTTCTGCGGATACGGCTTAAACTTATAGCGCGTATTATCTCGCAGACGGCGAAATTTTTCACAGGGATAGAAATTCACCCTGCCGCAAAAATTGCCGCCGGCGTGTTTATAGACCACGGCGAGGGCGTAGTTATAGGCGAAACGGCGGAAGTGGGCGAAGGCACCGTGCTTTATCAGGGCGTAACTCTGGGCGGCACGGGCAAGGAGAGCGGCAAACGCCACCCCACGGTGGGAAGATACTGCGTAATTTCCGCAGGCGCGAAAGTTTTGGGCAGCGTCCGCGTAGGCGACTTCGCAAAGATAGGCGCCGGAGCGGTCGTGTTAAAGGATATCCCCGAAAACGCTACGGCGGTGGGGGTTCCCGCAAGAATAGTAAAAATAAACGGTAAAAAGCCGGAGGCAGAATAATTGAAAATTTATAATACGCTGACGAGAACCAAAGAAGAGTTTGTTCCGCTTGAAGAGGGCAAAGTTAAGATGTACGCCTGCGGCATTACCGTATCGGGCGAGGCGCACATAGGTCACGGCTATCAGGCGCTCATTTACGATATAATGCGCAAGTTCCTGCAAAAGCTGGGCTATGAGGTTTCCTACGCCAGAAATTATACCGACGTAGACGATAAAATTATCGCCAAATCCAAGGAAACTGGTATACCTGCGGACAAGTACGCAGCCGATATGATTAAAAAAATCGACGCGGTCATGCGCGAGATGGATATTGACGAACCCAACCTGTGGCTGAAAGCTACCCAGAATATCGGCAATATTATCAAATTTATTAAAAAGCTTATCGAAAGCGGACACGCTTACCCCGCGCCCTGCGGCGACGTGTACTTTGACGTAACCAGCTTTAAACGCTACGGCGCTTTAAGCGGCAGGTCGGTCGAAGATATGCTGGACGGCGTAAGGATAGAGAACGGTGAAGAGAAGAAAAACTCCGCCGACTTCGCTCTCTGGAAGGCGGCGAAGGAAGGTGAAATCTGCTGGGATTCCCCCTGGGGCAAGGGCAGACCGGGCTGGCACATAGAGTGTTCCGCAATGACGCGCGCGGCGTTCGGCGACCAGATTGATATTCACGGCGGCGGAAGAGACCTGGTGTTCCCCCACCACGAAAACGAAATCGCGCAGAGCGAAAGCCTTACCGGCAAACAGTTTGCAAAGTACTGGACGCACAACGGTCTGATTAAAGTCAACGGTCAGAAGATGTCCAAAAGCCTCGGCAACAGCATACTTTTAGAGGACCTTTTAAAGAACTATTCGAACGAGGCGGTAAAGTTTGCGCTACTGCAATTCAACTACCGCGCCGATATAAATCTTACCGACGGCATTTTCGACGAAGCCGAAAAGCACATAACTTACTTTTACAGTATTATTAAAAAGGTAGAGGATAAGTTCGGCAGGGGCGGAGAGGGCCGCAGGCAGATAGACGACGACTTTAACAAAGATATGTCGGACGACTTCAACACAGCGCTTGCGCTTTCAAGACTGTTCGGTCTGTTTAAAAACATTTCCGCCGAATACGAGAAGGGCGACCCCTCCTGCGCGGAAAAGGTCTACCAGATAAAAAAGACCTATTCGCTTTTAGGCTTTTTCAAAAAGGACGCGGGCGAGTACCTTTCGTGGGTTGAAAGCAAAGGCGAACAGGAAATTCCCGAAGAGGTTAAATCTCTCGCGGCGCAGCGCTGGCAGGCAAAGCAGGACAAAAACTGGGCGCAGGCGGACGAACTCCGCGCAAAAATCGACGCGCTGGGCTACGTTATAAAAGATTCAAAAGACGGCTATACGGTAGTCAAAAGGTGATAATATGAAAAAAATAACTTCGGAAAAATTACGCGAAACCTATCTTGAATTTTTTGAGAGCAAGGGTCATAAAATTATACCCTCGGCGTCTTTGATACCCGAAAACGACCCCACGGTTCTTTTCACTACGGCAGGTATGCACCCGTTGGTGCCTTATCTTTTGGGCGAAAAGCATCCGGCGGGCAACCGTCTTTGCGACGTGCAGAAATGCGTTCGCACCGGCGACATCGACGAGGTTGGCGACAGCTCGCACCTGACTTTCTTCGAAATGATGGGCAACTGGTCGCTGGGCGACTACTTCAAAGAGCAGATGATTCCCTGGTCGTACGAATTTCTGACCTCGGAAAAATATCTGGGAATTCCGGTTGAGGATATTGCCGTAACCTGCTTCGCGGGCGATAAGGACTGCCCCAAGGACGAAGAGAGCGCGGCGCTCTGGCAAAAGTGCGGTATTCTTCCCGAAAATATTTACTATCTGCCCAAGTCGGGCAACTGGTGGGGTCCCGCCGGAACGACCGGTCCATGCGGTCCCGATACAGAAATGCACATTATCCGCGACCATAAAGAAGCGGACAAGCTGGGCGCATACGACTTCGACAACGCGAAGAGCGGCACCTTCCTTGAAATTTGGAACGACGTTTTTATGCAGTATAACAAAAACGCGGAGGGCGGCTACGAGCCGTTGAAGCAGAAAAACGTTGATACTGGCATGGGACTTGAACGCACGCTCTGCATACTGAACGGCAAAGCGAACGTCTACGAGACCGACCTTTTTGAAAACGCGATTGCAAAAATCGAAAGCCTTACGGGCTTGAAGTACGGTCAGAGCGAAGAGATAACCAAAGCTTTCCGCGTAGTTCTGGACCACGTGAGAACGGCAACATTTATGTTGGGCGATACGAAGGGAATAGTACCCTCGAACACCGACCAGGGATATATTTTGAGAAGGATAATCCGCCGCGCGGTACGCTTCGGAAGAAATCTGGGACTGGAACAGTCGCTTTCGAAGATTGCGGAAACCTTCGTCGACAAGTACAAAGAAATCTACCCCGAGCTTTTGCGTAACTCGCAGAAGATTTACGAGGAGCTGGACAAGGAGGAGGGCAAGTTCCTCCGTACCCTTCAGCAGGGACTCAAAGAGTTTGAAAAGGTTGCGGCTTCCTTAAATAAAGGCGACACGATTGACGGCGTGACCGCGTTCCACTTATACGACACCTACGGCTTCCCCGTGGAAATCACGGGCGAAATGGCCCGCGAAAAGGGACTTACCGTGGACGTTGCAGGATACGAAAAAGCGTATTCCGAGCATCAGGAAAAATCGCGCGCCGGCAGCGAGCAGAAATTTGCCTGCGGCCTTGCCGACCATAAAGAGGAGACGACCAACCTGCACACGGCAACCCACCTTTTGCACGCGGCGTTAAAGCAGGTATGCTCGCCCGACATTGCGCAAAAGGGCAGCAACATCACCGAAGAGAGACTGCGTTTCGACTTCAACTTTGCAAGAAAGCTGACCCCCGAAGAGGTGGCGGCAGTCGAAAATCTTGTTAATTCGAAAATTCAGGAAAAAATTCCTGTGGTTATGAAAGATCTTTCCCTGGAAGAGGCGAAGGCGCAGGGCTTTACCGGACTTTTCGAAAGCAAGTACGGCGAAAGGGTCAAGACCTACTCTATCGGCGAATTTTCCAAAGAGATCTGCGGCGGTCCGCACGCGGCTAATACCGGCGATTTGGGCGTATTTAAAATAGTCAAGCAGGAAAACGTTTCCGCAGGAGTTAAAAGAATTAAAGCTGTTTTGCAAAAATAAGCGCGATTTCACCCTTTTCGGACAAAAAACGACTTATTTTGCGCGAAAATAAAATAATTTAAAATTTTTTAAAAAACTTTAAAACGCAATACAAAACAGCTTGACAGAAATTTTATAAAATAATAAAATTAGTTTACGTTTTGAATGAAATAACTAATTTTATTATTCACGGCGAAAATTTACGCAGTAAATTTTTGTGAACTACTATAAGGAGCGAACAATGAAAACCTATATGGCAAAAGCCGAGACAGTTGAAAGAAAATGGTACGTTGTAGACGCCGCGGGCGTCCCTCTCGGCAGACTTGCGTCAAAGGTGGCAAGCATTTTGCGCGGCAAAAACAAGCCCACTTTTACCCCCAACGTTGACACGGGCGATTTCGTTATCGTTTTAAACAGCGATAAGGTCGTTTTGACGGGTAAAAAGCTTGACGACAAATTTTACAGATACCACACGGGCTATATCGGCGGTCTCAAAGAAATTTCTTACAAAAAGATGCTTGCCGAAAAAAGCGACCTCGCCGTTTACGAAGCGGTTAAAGGTATGCTGCCCAAAAACTCTCTCGGCAGGGATATGATAAAGAAGCTGCGCGTTTACAAGGGAGCTGAACACAATCATGCGGCGCAGAAGCCCGAAGAGCTTAAATTATTTTAAAAGGTAAGAGGAAAAATTATGGCAAAGGCTAATTTAAAGAAAAAACTTCAATTCTGGGGAACGGGAAGAAGAAAAAAGGCAATCGCCCGCGTTCGTCTCATTCCCGCAGGTTCCGGCGTAATTGAAATTAACGAAAGAGCTTTCGAAGATTATTTCCCCCAGTCGGTTTTGCAGTACGTTGTAAAACAGCCCCTTACCCTTTTGGGCGTAGAAGCTAAATACGACGTTCTCGTAAACGTCTACGGCGGCGGTTATACCGGTCAGGCAAACGCTATCCGCCTCGGCATTGCGCGTGCGTTATTGCAGGCAGAGGACGGTTGCCGTCCCGCTTTGAAGAAGGAAGGTTTCTTAACCCGCGACCCCAGAGTCAAGGAAAGAAAGAAGTACGGCTTGAAAAAGGCTCGCCGTGCGCCGCAGTTCTCAAAGAGATAATTTCAGAAAAATCAAAGGCGTCCAAACCGGACGCCTTTATTTTTTGCGTTTACTCGTCAGTATTCATGTATCCGTCGAATAAAATTAACAAAACGGCGGCTTGTCATATTTTTTTATGATAAAGTTGCGAAAACCGAGCCGATATGGTAATATTTAACCGATAAAAATTTTTCGGAGGATATTTATGAAAAAGAAATCAGGCTTGAACTTGAGTAAAATTATTACCTGCGTAAGCATAGCTTTGGCGCTGGTGGCGTTCTTTATGATGTTCGCTCCCGCGGCAGTGGCTGAAGCTTTGGGGCAGACAAAGAGTTATACCGGCGCAAATCTCGCTTTCGGTTATACCTATAAAACCGAAGGACTGCTCGGCACGGTAGAAACGAAAATCTTTTCGCCGTCCGCAAACATTCTGACTTACATACTTATAGTTATAGGTATTGCGTGCGCGGTCGTTTCGCTTTTCGGAAAGGGCGGCAAAATCGCGCCTTTAATCGCAGTTGCCGCTTTGGTTGCGGCAGGCGTTTTGTATTTCTGCTCCGTTCAGCTCTGCGCGCCTTATACGGGCGAGCTTGAAGGCGACGCGAAAGCCGACTATATCAAGAACGCGAAAGAACAGCTTGACCTCGGCGCAGGCGCAATAGTAGGAGGTATCTTCTCTATTCTCGCAGGCGCGGCGGCGCTCGTTCCCTCTTTCTTAAAATCAAAAAAATAATTTAAAACCGTAGCCGCCCGCGCAAAATGCGAGGGCGGCTATAATTTTAAGTTTGATTTGCGTTAAGCTGTATTACGGTATAATAATTAAGATACGCGACAGACATTGTCTGATTAAGCGGAACGCCCGATTGACGAGCGGATAAGTAAATCAAGCAGTAACGCAATTAAGATACGCCGCAAAGCCGAAGGCTTTTAGTCGAGGTCGTCGCGGATGGCGTAGTATTTTGCAAGACCGCCGGACGAGGTTTCGCGGTAGCTGTTAAGCAAATCTTTGCCTGTATTGTACATGGTCTTGACTATTACGTCAAAGCTGATTTTGCGCGAGTCTGTCAGAAAGTTTGCAAGCGACAGCGCGTTAATCGCGCGCATTGCCGCAACGGCGTTGCGCTCTATGCAAGGAATCTGCACAAGCCCCGCGATGGGGTCGCAGGTCAGTCCCAGATGATGCTCCATAGCGACTTCCGCGGCGTACTCAATCTGCCCCAAGCCCATTTCGAACAATTCCGCAAGCGCGGCGGCTGCCATCGAGCAAGCCGAACCGATTTCCGCCTGACAGCCGCATTCCGCGCCGCTTATGGACGCGTTCTTTTTTATGAGATTGCCGATAATTCCGCCTGCCGCAAGCGCCTGCACGATCTGCCTGTCGGAAAAGCCCTTGGTGTCCTGCATGTATTTAAGCACGGACGGAACTACTCCGCACGCGCCGCAGGTGGGCGCGGTTACGATAATTCCGCCGGCGGCGTTCTGCTCGCCGGTAGCAAACGCGTATGAGCAGACAAGCCTGTTTTCGCGCGTTTGCGCGGATTCGTCAATATGCCGTTGGTTGAAAAGCTTTTGCGCGCGCCTTTGCGTTTCAAGACAGCCGGGAAGAGTGCCGGAGGTGGTAAGTCCCTCGTGAATGGTCTGTTTCATTCTCTCCCAGATGCTTGCAAGATAGTCCAGTATCTGCGGACCCTCGCACTCGACGGCGTACTGCCACAGCCTTATATTGTTACTTTTGCAGTAAGCTTTTATCTCTTTATAGGTGTTAAGGGGGTAAATGCTGTCGTCCGCGAACGGTACGTACTTTTCGGCAGGTTCGCCGTCAAAGACCACCGTGCCGCCGCCTACGCTGTAAACGCGGTGCCTGCAGATGTTTTTTTTGCCTTTAAAGCCCTCAATATCCATAGTATTGGGGTGGACGGGGCAGGGTGAAGTTTCGTCCCAAAGCACCTCGCATTTAACAGGTTCAAAGGTCTGAATAATAATTTCGTCAGTGCGGTGTCCCCTGCCCGTAAGCGCAAGCGAGCCGTACAGCGTGACCTTGAAAAAGTCTGCCTGCGGATACCTGCCTTTCATAACGTTTACCGCCCTCTCGGGACCCATGGTGTGCGAGCTTGAAGGACCGCGTCCTATTTTGTATAATTCACGCAGCGATTGCATAGATTTTCTCCTTAACAATATTTTAATGCGAAGGTAAAATTTTGTCAATATTATTGAAAATAATAAATAATGGTAGTATAATATTAAAGTAAAACCGATAAAAAGCGGGACAAATCGCATAGCGGTTTCGTTATTATTATAAAAGCAAAGGAGAAACGGATATGAAAAGTAAAAGTTTTAACCTTAAAATAGGCGCAATTATTCTCGCGCTGGCGTTGGTCGCAGGCGTTGCCGCTGTTCCGGCGTTGACCGCAAGCGCAAATTCGGCGCAGAAGGACTGGTACGGCAGCTCGGCTTCGGGTATGATGATAACCGACGAAAACTGCCCCGTAGTGGTGGAGAGCGAAACGCTGACATTCGATATTTACAGCTTTCCGCACGTTTACTATCACGACGAGGAAGAGTTTGCCGGCTACGATGCAAAAGTTACCGCGCTCTATAATTTTTATAACTCCGCAAACTACGATGTCGATATGACCCTCGTGTTCCCGTTCGGCGAGTTTCCCTCGTACGTCGGCGACCATCTGGACGACGGCAAAAAGTACTCGGTAACGGCGGGCGGCGAAAAAGTCGAAAGTTCGGTACGCCATACGTTCAGTCAGGGCGGTTTCAGCGCGAAAGAGGATATGGCTAAACTCCTTGACGACTTCAAAGAGCAGGATTATAACAAAGAAGAGGGTTTCTTCAAGCACGACACTCCCGTTAAATATTACACCTGCAAATTTTCTGGAATAGACGGCGAAAAACAGTTATATCTTAAATCGGACTACGACAAGACGAAGACCGCTATTTATTACAGCTCGCAGTACGCCGATTATAACGAAGCGCCTTACGCTATTTTTCCCTTTAACGGCAACGGCTATCCCGTTTCCAACGTTCAGGACGGCACGGTTTTGTATCTGTTCGTCGTAGGCGAGGGCTTTGAAAACGGACCGCAGTTTTCTTTCGGTCAGTCGTGGCCTCTGTTTGACGACAATACTTCTGTCGCCGCGGAAATTACCGAAAAGGATATAACCTACAAAGACCTTATGCTCGCCTACTACGACGCGGCTTACGGCGTTTCCGAAACCGACTGGTACAACGCGGCAGTCGATTACCTTGCATATTACGGCTATCTGCACTATTCTATGAATAACAGCCTTATGCGCTGGTATGAGTACCGCCTTACCGTACCCGCCGGCGGCAGACTTAAAAACGAGGTCACCGCGCCCCTCTATCCCGATATTAAAGAATATTATTCTCCGACCAAATATTTTTACGAGTATCTGTTATCACCGGCAAAGGGCTGGGCTTCCTTCGGAAGTCTTGATATAGTTGTAAACACGCAGTACTACCTTGCCGACAGCTCGGTAGGAAAATTTGAAAAGGTGGCGGACGGTTATACGCTGCATCTGGACGGTCTGCCCGACGGCGAGTTACGCTTTTCGCTTTGCGCGGATAGGCGTCCTGTCAGCGACACTGAAAATAATTTAAACGTCTTAAACGTTATCGGTACCGTATTCCTCGGCATCGAGCTGGGCTTGCAGTTGTTAGTTGCGGTTATCCTGATTATCGTATTTGCGGTGACCGGCAAATTCAGTACCAAACCCAAAAACAAAAAATTGTAATTATTTTCAAAAATAGTAAATTTCTATCATTTGACCGTTGCATTTTTTTGCAACCTGTATTATAATAAACTTACGTGGGGCGGCGTACTGCCGCCCTTACTAATAAAAGTAACAGGGAGAATAAAATGAAAAACGTAATCGTAGGACAATCGGGCGGACCCACTGCGGTCATAAATTCTTCCCTTCTCGGCGTTTACAAGACCGCGAAGGACAGGGGGGCGGACACCGTCTACGGAATGGTACACGGCATTAAAGGTCTTTTAGACGGCGACGTAGTAGACCTTTCCACCCGCATAAGGAGCGATCTGGATATGGACCTCTTAAAGAGAACGCCTTCGTCCTTCCTCGGTTCGTGCCGCTACAAGCTGCCCGACATAGAGGGTAACGAAAAAACTTACGATAAAATATTTGCAATATTGAAGAAACTCGATATTTACGCCTTCTTCTATATCGGCGGCAACGACTCGATGGATACCATTAAAAAGTTGTCCGATTACGGCGTAAAGGTAAAAAGTTCAATCCGCTTTATCGGCGTTCCCAAGACCATAGATAACGACCTTGCGATAACCGACCACACCCCCGGCTACGGCAGCGCGGCTAAATACATAGCGGCGACGACCAAGGAAATTATCCGCGACGGACTCGTTTACGACTATCCCGTCGTTTCGGTAATCGAGGTAATGGGACGAAACGCAGGCTGGCTTACGGCGGCGACCGCGCTTGCAAAGGGCGAGGACTGCGAGGGCGTAGACGAAATTTATCTGCCCGAAAGAGTATTCGATATCGATAAATTCCTTGAAAGAACAGGTAAGCTGTTAAAGGAGAACCGCTCGATAGTTATCGCGGTTTCGGAGGGAGTGAAGGTAGCCGACGGAAGATACGTCTGCGAGCTTTCCGACCACGTCGACTACGTTGACGCGTTCGGACACAAACAGCTTGCCGGCACCGCAAGATTTTTGGCGGGCAAGGTTGCTGAAAAGTACGGCGTAAAGACAAGGGCTATCGAGCTTTCGTCCCTGCAGCGCTGCGCTTCGCACATTATGGCGCGCGTGGATATGACCGAAGCGTTCAACGCCGGCGGCGCGGCAGTCAAGGCTGCGTTTGAAGGACTTACCGGTCAGGTTATAACTTTGAAGAGGGTTTCGGACGATCCGTATATGTGCATCACCGAGCCTGCCGACGTTCACTTTATCGCGAACGTTGAAAAGAAAGTGCCTCTCGAATGGATAACCGAGGACGGCGCAAACGTCAAGCCCGAGCTTGTCCACTATATCTATCCGCTCATTCAGGCGGAGATTGCGCCTCTCTGGATAAACGGTCTGCCCAGACATATCCGCCTGCACGCAAAATCAACCATAAAATAATACGCTTTATACGCCGCGTCACAAAAGGTGACGCGGCTTTTATTTTGCGTCGTTTTGCTTTAACCGGTTAGAAATTCTTTCGTGCCGTTCTAAAACCGCGACCATGGGGTTGGGCGCTTTGGGCATTTCGGGAGGAGGGGAGGCTTTTTCCTGTTCGGACGGCTTTTTTTCTTCCGCAGGTGCGGCGCTTTGGAATTTTGAAAGCCCCTCCAAAGCCTTTAATATATTTAAAAGAGCAAACTTTTCCGTAATAAATAATCTCCTTTTTTAAATTTCCGTTAAAATCAAGCGCAAATTTATTGCTTAAAATAACGGTTTGGTATATAATGATTAAGTTAATAATCGATAACTATCGAAAATTATCCTTTTCGGAGTAAAATATGCGTAAGTTTATTACTAAAATTATATGTTTCGCCGCCGCGGTAATTGTCGCGCTCGGCATTTTCCTTATCTCGGCTTGCGGACCCGATTACAGCGGTAAGCCTCTTTCGGGCAATACCGACGGACAAGTCGTATCAAACGGCGGCTTTGCCGTTGAAAAGGGAGATTATATCTATTTTATAAACGGCAGAGAGAGCTACACCGCCGACAACACCTTCGGAGAGGTGGTAAAGGGCGCTATAATGCGTATTTCCAAAAACGACTTTGCAAGCCGCAATTACTCGTCGGTTGATACGGTCGTTCCCCTTATAGCTTATTCGGGCAACGCGAAAGCGGGCATATTTATCTACGGCGATTACGTTTATTACACGACCCCTTCGACCGAAAAGAACAGCGACGGCGAAATTCAGAATTCATATCTGACTTTCCGCCGCACAAAGCTTGACGGCACGGGTACTTCTAAAAACTATTTTATGCAGCTTACCGACAATACGGTAGACTACCGCTACGTTGAAGTTGACGGCGTCGTATATATTCTTTATGTCGCAACTAACGAAAAGCTGTACGATAAAAGCTGTACGAACCTTTACTCCTACAACACCGAAACGGGCGTAAAGACGCTGCTTGCCTACAACGTTGCAAGCTATCTTTTCGACAGCTCAAACGTGGAAAATCCCAGAGTTTTCTACACGATGACCGTCCCCAACTTAAAGGACGGCAACACGGCTTTTGAAAATTACAATCAGGTTTATACCGTAACCGCGGACAAAACGGAGCGCAACGAGTACGATTTTTCGGAAGTTGCAGATTACGACGCGGACAAGGACCCCGTATATATAAACTGCGGCGACCTCGTTCTGGACGGCTACGGCTTTATGGAAGACATTACGGGAATAGTTACCCAGTTCAACGGCAAACTTGACGACGAGAGCCTCCAAAGGGATTCGTACACGTACTCGCTTTCAAGCTACGAAAACGGCTATCTGTACTTCACCCGTTACAAGCACATTCCCGGCAGCAGCGACAGCGCGCAGGAGCTTTATTCGATAAGCGAAAAAGACATGACTTCCGCAAGCTGGAACAGCGTCACTTCGCAGGACAAGGACGGCCGCGGCGAGTATATCACCATAAAGGACGCGGGAAGCAGCAAGGTTTACCTCTATGATAATAGCGGCGCGCTTGAACAGGTTTTGATTCTTGCAAGCGACGGTATTCAGAAAGCTAAACTGGTCGACGGAAAAATTCCCGAAACGATAGACAACGTAAACAGATTCTACATTACCCCCGACGACAAGGCGCAGGCGACTCTGCTCTTTATAGAAGATAACTATATATATTATTCGGTTTCGGACGGCTCCGGCTACACCGTACACCGCGTATGCTACGACGGCGAGTACGCAGATTACAACGGACTTGCAACCGGCAACGAAAATTCGGAATATATTTCAACCCGGATTTTAGACGTCGACTCTTTGAGCGGCTGGTATATGCCCGAAATGTTCGGCAACCAGATTCTGTTCATAGCGCAGACCAAATACATGACTTCGTACGAGTACGTGATGGCTTGCGATCTGAACAACGCCGAAGGCAAGATGATGACCAACGCCGAAATTAAGGAACTCAACGAGCTTTACGAGGGCGTCTTCGAAGATATCGAAGAAGTGGACGAGGTTTACGAAAACCTGCAGGACGCGCTGGAATACGCATTCTACGCAAACGAAAGCGAGTACGGTTATATCCGCGAACTTTCGCAGGCTTACAAGGATATCAAAAATTACGACTACAACCACTACTGGTCGAAAGAGTCGTTTGCAAAGTACGACGACTTTATCGCGGCAAAGGGCGACTGGGAAGGATACTCCGAGACCAAGACCGTGAACGGCAAGGAAATAACCGCAAACAAGCGCGATTATTACTATACCGTTATGGGAAAAATGAGCGACAAGGACGTCGAAGGTTATAACGACGGCTTGAAGGCAATCTTCAGTATGTCCTACCCCGAAAAGGAGCTTGGATGGTTTGAAAGCCTTTCCACGGGCGAGAAAGCCGGCTTCATAATCGGCGTGGTTCTGGGCGGACTCATAGTTATCGCCGCGGCGGTACTCGTTCCTCTTTTGATTATCCGTCACAGGAAAAAGAAGATGCCGCAGTACAAAAAGGGCATCAAGGTCGACACGACAGACGACAAGGATATCGACGTTTACTCCGACGAACAATAAAAATTTACAACCCCCTTCGCATAAGCGTAAGGGGGTTGCGCATATTAACCGTTGTATAAAAATTATAAGCGCTTAAAAAAATTAAAAAATTTCAAAATCAGCGCAATTTTATTTATAAAAACAGTTTACAAACCTATTAATTATTAATATAATGTTACCGAAAAATCAAGCGGTTTATTTTTTAGCATATATTACCCCGAAACGCATACGCTGTATAAACGGGTAATACGGAGAACGATATGGTAAGATACGTTAAATGTCCCAGATGCGAATTGAATTATATAGACGAAGAAAAGCAGGAGTACTGCGACGTCTGCCTTGCCGAGCTTAAAGGCAAAAAGCTGCAGTTTGCGGATTTGGACGAGGAAGTTTACGAAGAAATCGAGGGCGGCGACCAGACCGAAATCTGCCCCGTGTGCGGCGTAAATTCTATGCGTTACGGTGAAAAAATGTGCGAAGCCTGCAAGAAAGAGAGCGAGTACGAAGCCGAGGAAGAAGTCGACATCGAAAAGGACGAGGAGTGGAAAAACTATCTTGACGAGGACAGCGACGCCGATTTGACGATTGACGACGAAACCTTGCAGGAAGAGCTTGACGCTGAACTCGAAGAAGAGGAAGAAGAGCAGTCCGCGGACGAATTTTTCGACGAGGACGTCGATTCCCTGTCCGATTTGGAGGACGAAGAGTTTGACGACGACGAAGACGACGAATTTGACGACGACGAAGACTTCTAATAAACGTTCCGTTTAATCACGTATCTTAATTTCTTTTATACTTGATTGACAGATACGCAAATCAAACTTTAACTTAATTTTAAAGGCGAGGACTTTTGGTCTTCGCCCTTTTTTTTACATTTGCTAGGGCGGTTAAGGTACGCCGCCAAGCCGAGGTTTGATTGGAGCAAAAGTAAATCAAGTATGCGGGCAGTTAAGGTACGCCGCCAAGCCGAAGGTTTGATTGGAGCAAAGTAAATCAAGTATGCGGGCGGTTAAGATACGCCGCCAAGCCGTAGGCTTGCATATTTTTGGTTTTTTTTGGCAAAAATATATGTATGATTAAAGTAAATACGACAATTAAAGCAATCAAAGAAATGGTAAACAGTCTGCATTTAAAGCCCGTTACCGTAAAGTTGAACCTCGGCAGAAACAAGTACGTTACCTTCCCCGCGGTATTGAGCGGAATTTATCCTTCGCTTTTCACGGTCAGCCCCGACGATAAAAACTTTCTGGGCAAAACCGCGTATTCCTATTCGGAAATACTCTGCGGCAGGGTAAAAATAGAGGAACGCGCCGCAAAATAACCAATTAAAAATATTTTAGAATATCTGCAAAGTTTAGGGCATATTATACCTTGTATACAAAATCGGCGGTGCCGAGGGAGGTTTTTATGTCTTTATCAACGCAGAGTTCAAACGGAACTTTCACACGGCGCGTCGCCGTAATAAAATCGCAGTCAATCGTAGAAATACGCTTTTCCGGTCAGGAAATAGGCGAGGCTGCCGCCGTCTATCCGCAGGTATCGCTGTCTAATTGCGAGGTGTCTTCCGGCAGAGTAAATTACGGCGGAAGACTTGTCTGCACGCTCGTCTACGCGGACGAAAGCGGCAAGCTGTGCCGCGTTCAGAAGGGCGCGGAGTTCACCCACTACGCGGACGACGACAATCTCGCGCCTGCAAACAGCGCAATCTGCTTGCTTTCCTGCGAGCGCGCCCAGATTAAACGCGACGGCTCGTCATATATGGTGGCGGTGGTCGTCGGCGCGGAAATTTCCATTTTTGCAACGGCTGAAAGAAACGTTCTCACTTCCGCGGATGGCGCGATAGTCAAGCGCGAAAACGCGAAGTTTTTCACCGCCGTGACCTTCTCCGGCGAAAGCGAGGTGGAGGACGACTTTGACTGCAACGCGGAGGACGTTTTAATCCCTTCTGCGGAAGTACTCGTACTCGACTGCGGCTGCCGCGCCGGTACGGTTGAAATAAGCGGCGAAATTTATTTATCTCTCCTTGCGGTGCGCGACTCCTCGCCCGTCAGCCTTGACAGAGTAATTCCTTTCAAAGCCGAAATAGCCTGCGACGACGCGTTCCTTGCAAGAAAGGCAACCTGCCGCGCGGAGATAAGAGATTTGAGCGTAAACGCGCGGGTTATAGAAGAGCGCGGAAAGTGCGACATCGAAGTGGTCGCCCAGCTCGGGTTCGCAGGACTTTTCTACGAGGAAGAGGAAACGCCCGTAATCGAGGACTGCTTTTCGGTAGACAACGAATTGAACCTTACCTTTGCGGAAGAGGTCGCGGCGCCCTGTACGGACGTAAAAGTGTATTCGGAAAGAGTGAGCGGACTTTGCGCGACAAAGGCGAAGCTTGACTACACCTGCTCGTTCCTTGCGGCGGCTCTTCCCAAAGTTGAGTTTGCGCGCAGCGAAAACGGAATTGAGGGCAGCGTTTCGGCAACCTTATTGTATTCGCAAAACGGCGAAATCCGCTCGACCGAAGTCAATATGCCTTTCACGGTAAATCTGAACGGACTCAACAGCCGTCAGGGAGATCTGACCGCGGCTGTGTGCGGACTGAATATAAGACAGCGCGCGGAGGGCGAGTGCGAGGCGGAAGCCGTTCTCAAAATTGCCGCGTGCGACTGCGAAGAAGTAAAGGTTAAATACGTTACCGAAATAACCGAAGGCGAGGCGAAAACGCACGGCGACAGCGCGGTCAGCGTTTACATACCTGCCGCAGGCGACACGTTATGGGATACGGCAAAACGGCTTTTGCAGAGTCCCGAAGAAATCGAAGCGACTAATCCCCAGTTGACCTTCCCCCTTTCGGGCAAGGAGAGAATACTGGTTTACAGACCTAAAAACGCCTGAATATGAACGCCGCCCTTTTAAAAAGGGCGGCGTATTTTAATTGTAAAGCGCGTCCGGATATGTTATAATCGTTTTATGGAAAGGGCGCGCTGCAAATCTTACGCAAAAATTAATCTCACTTTAAAAATCACCGGCGAAGAGGGCGGCTTTCATACCCTTGACAGCGTAGTCGCCTCTGTAGATTTGTACGACTTAATCGTTTTAAAAAAGCGCAGGGACAAGCTTGTTTCAACAACAATGCGCGGCTGCGGAAGCGAGCTTATTCCCTTTGAAAGCAACAACGCGGTTCGCGCCGCCGAAAGCTTTATACAAGCCTTTGACACGGACGGCGCGGATATAACGGTTTACAAAAATATCCCTATGGGACTGGGACTGGGCGGCTCGTCCGCGGACGCCGCAGGGGTCTTGAACGGACTTGCAAGACTTTACGGCGTGAACGATTTGGCAAAGCTAAAACTGCTCGCGGACCAAAACGGCAGCGATACGCGCTATATGCTGACAGGCGGCTTTGCGAGGCTGTTCGGCAGAGGGGATATTGTAAAGCAAATAGAAAGCGGTATGCGTCTGGATATTTTACTGCTTGCGCCCAAACAGACGGTAAGCACCGCGGAGTGCTATAAAAGGTTCAGGCAAGCGTATTCGCAGCCGGACGACAGCGCCGAACAAGCGCTTGAAAGGGGCGACAAATACGCGTTGGCAGAGTGTGTCTGTAACGATTTGACCGCGCCTGCAATTACCCTTTCGGACGAGGTGCAGACAGCTTTGGACGAGTTGAAACAGTTTGACCCCTTGGCGGTAAATATGACCGGTTCGGGCAGCGGAGTTTACGCGGTGTTCGAAACCCCCGAATTCTGCGCCTACGCAAAGAGCAGGTACCGCGGCAAATTCAGGGCAATTCAGTTGAAAACGGTAATACCGAAAACATAAACAACATCACGGCAAAGATTTTGCCTGCAAAAGATTTGCGTGAACGTTTTAAAGGAGTATTTATGGCAGAAGAACGTCTGATTGACGACGACAAGGACAGAAAATACAAAATACGCAAAAATGCCGACGGCGAGGAAGAGCTGGTTATCGACGAGGACGGGGAAGAGGACGAAGTTGAAATCCCCGTGTTCGAAGTGCCTGCCGAACAATCCGACGACGAGGACGCGGCTACTCTCACTCCCGAGCAGTACGCCGAGCGCGAGCGCATAAAGAGGGAAGAGCAGGAAGCGCGCGCAAAAAAAGTTGAGCAGCTTCTGAAAGAGGCGGACGAAAAATACGCCGCCGGCGATATGGAGGGCGCGCAGTACGCCTGCGCCCGCGCCGAAGAGCTTGCAAAAAACGGCGACGTTTACTGCATGATGCTCAAAGCGTACACGCGCGGCTTCAACGACTTTACCGCGCTTGAACAGGTGGAGACCGCGGCGGAGGGCGTAAAAGAATACGCCTCGCCCGAACAGAAAGCCGAACTCAAAAAGAACTGCAAGGGTCTTATAAACAAGATTGCGGAAGTCAAGGCTGTGACCGACGGACTTTCCGCGCAGAACGAAGAGAAGAAGGCGGAGCGCAGGGAAGTTTTCGTTGCGGACAAAAAGAGGGCGCAGACCTTTTTTATTTCCTCGGCGGTACCCTTTGCGGCGCTTTTAATCTGCGCGTTAGTTCTTGCGCCTTTCTGGGCGGCGGAGCAGAACGGCGCGTTTATGATAGCGGCAATAGTCGTCGGCGCGCTTGCGCTGGTTGCGCTCGTATTCACGCTTATTACGGCGCGTATGTTCTGGGCGGCGGCAAGAAACGTCCGTCTGAACGAAAAGGACAGCTCCACCAAACTCGGAAGAGAGTACGCAAAGAGTCAAAAACTTTTAGATACTTTAAACTCGATTTTAAATTCGCTTGATTAATATGATTTATCTCGACCACGCGGCAACAACTCCCCTCGACGGGGAAGTGCTTTCTCAAATGCTGCCGTACTTAAAAGAGAATTACGGAAATTCGTCCTCCCAGCACGCTTCGGGCAGGAAGTCTGCTCACGCCCTTTTGGGTGCGAGGGACAAGGTTGCAGATATTCTGGGCTGCAAGTCGGAAGAGATCTACTTTACGTCGGGCGGTACAGAGTGCGGCAACTGGGCGGTAAAGGGAGTCTGCGCCGCGCGCGGCAAGGGACACCTTATAATTTCCGCGATAGAACACCCTGCGGTTACCGAAAGCGCGAATGATATGCAAAAGCAGGGCTTTGAAGTGACTTTCGTTTCGCCCGATAAAGAAGGAGTAATACAGCCGGAAGAGATAGAAAAAGCTATCCGCCCCGACACAATATTCTGCGCGGTTATGCATGCCAACAACGAAACGGGCGTAATTCAGCCGGTTGAAAAAATCGGCGCGCTTTGCCGGATGCGCGGGATTTTTTACTACTGCGACTGCGTTCAGACCGCAGGCGTTCTGCCCCTGCCCGTGAACTGCTGCGATGCGCTCGGAATTTCAGCGCATAAGTTTTACGGACCTGCGGGCGCAGGCGCGATGTTTATAAAAGAGGGCGCAAAAATACAAAGACTTTTCTCCGGCGGAAAGCAGGAGCGCGCCCAGCGCGGCGGCACGGTGAACGTTGCTGCGGCGGTAGGGCTTGCAACGGCGCTTGAAAGAGCTACGCAGACCGCGGCGGAAAACTGCAAAAAAATTGCGGCTATGCGCGACTGGTTCGTTAATAAAGTATTGAACGGAATTTCGGGAACGCGTTTAAACGGCGACGGCGAAAAACTGCCCCCGCACGCGAATATTTCTTTTTCGGGCTGCGACGGCGAAAATCTTCTGTTTCTTTTGGATCTGGAAGGGGTTGCAGTTTCCACCGGTTCGGCGTGTTCCGCCGGCGCGGTTACGCCTTCGCGCGTTTTAACCGCCATGGGACTTAATGAAAAAGAGGCAAAGTCGGCGGTGAGGTTCACCTTCGGCAAATACAATACCGAAGAAGAAACCGAAAAGGCTTTTGAAATTTTAAAGGGCTGCGTAAACAAAATACGCAATTTATAAAATTTTTTTAAAATATGCGGGACAAAGTTTGTTTTACTTTCGTTTTTATTGTGACTGAACCGTACGGAATGCTTTAAACGCGCTGCCGTCGCGGTAAAAAAGAGGTGAATGTATGAAAACGATTTTAAAAAAGCTGACCGCAGTTTTGTGCTTTATACTCGCTTTGATTGCGGCGTTCGCTTTTACGGGCTGTGCGGCGGCGGGTAAGTTTACCGACGGAATATTCGCTCCGGGCGAACTGGGAAGCGGAGGTACGGACTTTGACTATCCTGACGTTTCAGATCCCGACGGTTCGGGAGAAGGCTCCGAAAACGTTACGCAAAGACCTATCGTAAAACAGCTTACCGCGGCGGAGTGGCGCGACGCGCAAAACTACGGTTTCTGGCTCGGGCTGTTTGAAAAGGGCGAGCCGGACGGACAGCAGGGCGAAGAGCAGACGAAAGATGGCATATTTTGCGACTATAAAAAAGCGACGCGAGGACTCGATTCGTTCGAGATGCATGAAGTCCTCGTAACCTGCGGCGAAAACCCCGTAGCAGGCGCAAAAGTTTCGCTCTATAACGAAAGCTCCGCCGTTTATTCGGCTGTGACCGACAGCGCAGGCAAAGCGTACGTATTCGGCAGCGGAACTGAATTGCAAGCGGCGAGCGGCGAATATACCGCAAGCGCGCAAGTTGCGGACGGCGTAACAAATATTACTCTCACTGGCTTCGAAGCTCCCGAAAACGAGCTTGAAATAATGCTCGTGGTGGACACTACCGGCTCTATGGGCGACGAGTTGTCGTTTTTGTGCGAGGAGCTTTCCGGCGTAGTACAAAGAGTGTCTTCGGCTATTGACTGCAATATCCGTCTGGGACTTTTGTTTTACCGCGACAAGGGCGACGATTACCTGACGCGCAAATTCGACTTTACCGAAGTTACCTCGTCCGCAGGACTTACTACGGTTGTCAAACGCATAGACGCGCAAAGCTCGTCCGGCGGCGGCGATTATCCCGAAGCGGTTGATACGGCGTTGAGCGAAGCGGTCGCGGCGGACTGGCATACAAATTCGAAAACCAAACTGTTATTCCACGTTTTAGACGCGCCCTATCACGACGAACAGCAAAACCAAAGCGCGTTTTCAACCGCGGTAAAGACGGCGGCGGACAAAGGAATACGCATAATTCCCGTGGCGGCAAGCGGTCTTAATACGCTCGGTCAGTATATTATGCGCAGCGCGGCGCTTATGACCGGCGGAACGTATACCTTCCTCACCGACGACAGCGGCATAGGCAACAGTCATGAAATGCCTGTAGTGGGCGAGTTCACCGTGGAGTATTTAAGCGACCTTATGGTACGCCTGATAAAGGGCTACTACACGGGAACGTTCGACTCTCCCGTACCCTGGTCGCAATCGGAAAGCGTTCAATAAGAAAACATAAAAAGGCGTGAAAAATTCACGCCTTTTATTTTTTGCGGAAAAACCGCTATAAACAGAAACGGCGCAAACCGGAGTTTACGCCGCCTCTATATGATAAGGGGGAAAATGATGAGCTATGTAAGTAAATTTAATTTACATATCAAATTATAATTAGCGTTTTACGAAAAGTAAATAAAATTAAAAAATATTTTTTGCGAAAATTAATTTTTTTTAAGCTAAACAAAATTTGAAAATTTTTAACAAATTCACATTTTGTGTCGTTTTACATAACTTTACACACAAGGCAGGCGATAATGGTGGACAGAAAAGTTGCGATAAGCACGCAGGCGATGGGCGCGGCAAGTTTTTTGACTTTCATTCCGGCAAAGTAAACGGCGGAGATATAAAATACCGTCTCGGACGAGCCGAAGCACACGCAGGCGCACCGCGCTATGTAGCTGTCCGCGCCGTACTCGGTAATAATCTCGTTGAGGTAGGCTAGCGAGCCGCTGCCCGAAAATGGTTTTATCAGAACCAGTTTGGTAAGCTCGGGCGGAATTCCCAAAAAGCCGAATACGGGCGATAAAAGTTTTGTAAGTCCGTCCGACAGTCCCGAAGCTTCGAACAGCGCGCACATCATAAAAATTGCGGCAAGGCAAGGGAGGAGTGATATTGTGAATTTCAGCGCGCCGTGGATTCCCTCGGTAAAGGAGTCGTAAACGTTCACCTTTTTAATCACCGCAAAAATGAACACGGCGATAAAAATTATTGGAATTATCAGCGCCATTTTTTTACCCTTTTTTTGCCGATTTTCTGGGTGATAATATAAAGCAGCACTCCCGTAAAAGTGGAAACCGCCGTGCAGATTAAAGAGGGTAAAAATATATCCGCCGCAGAAATACTGCCGGCGCTCGCGCGCAGGGCTATTACCGTTGTCGGCAAAATCTGTACCGAAGTTGCGTTAATCACGAACAGCAGCTTTTGCGCGAATCCGTTTTTTTCCTTTTCAAGCTCGCCGATAGCTTTAACTGCGTAGGGTGTAGCGGCGCCGCCCAGCCCCAAAAGGTTGCAGGACAAATTCATTGCAAGGTTTTCGCCTGCCGAATCGCTGTTAGTCTTAAAAATGCGGCGGGTCATGGGCTTTAAAAGTTTAGCCGCGCCGCGCGACAGCCCCGACTTTTCCGCCAGGTTCGAAAGCCCCATCCACACCGCGTATATGCAGAAGAGGGTAAGCCCCATCTGCGCCGCGTTTTCCGCTCCGCCCAAAAGGGTGGGCAGTAGCTTGTCCGGCGAAATAATTGCAATAGCAATCATAGAGGCGATAAAGACGACGGTAAAAATTGCGTTCATAAACTATTTTTATGAAAGTCTTGTCCGCAAAATTCTAATCTTTATCTCTTTCGTCTAAAATAAGTTTAATTCCGTTTAAGGACGTAAGCGCTTGTTCAAGCTCTTCCAGAATGGCGGTACAATTCAGTTTACACGGTTCTGGTTTTCTTTCAAACTCGGCGCAGGTGCTGTGGCGGCTTACACGCTGTTTTTTCAGCTTGCAATCTCCGCATCCCGACATTGCAAAGTAGTTGCTTTGCTTTAAATAATATTCCGTAAAATTTATACAGCTGCTACATTTGTGATGCATAGTAGTTTTTCCTTTCTGCGTATTCGTAGATATATTATAATCTACGAATACGTAGAAGTCAAACAAATTCTACGAATAAGTAATAAAATTGTACAGGAGGAAAGTACTATGAAAAATTACGGCGAAGCTATAAAAGAACAGCGAGTAGTAAGAGGATTGACGCTGAAACAACTAGAAAAAGAAACTGGTATAACTAATGCAAGTTTAAGCCGTTGGGAAAATGGAAAAATGATACCCAGCATAGATTGCTGCGTAAAGCTTGCAGACTTTTACGGTATAACGGTGGACGAGCTTATAGGCAGAGAAAGCCGCTAAACTGTTTACAATTAAAAAGGCAAATGGTATAATTAAATTTATGGAAAGCAAAAAGTATTACATTACGACACCCATTTATTACCCCAGCGGCAACTGGCATATAGGTCACTGCTATACGACGGTTATATGCGACGCTTTGGCGCGCTTTCATAAGATGCTGGGCGAGGACGTTTATTTTCTGACAGGCACGGACGAACACGGTCAGAAAATCGAAAAGGAAGCGAAGAAACGCGGAATTACTCCCAAGCAGTTTATCGATCCGCTCGTTTCGGAACTTAAAGATATGTGGCGGCTTCTGGATATTTCCTACGACCGCTTTATCCGCACGACCGACGACGACCACGTTGAGTGCGTTAAAAAAATCTATCAGAAGCTTTATGACAGCGGCGATATTTATAAAGCCGAATACAGCGGCTATTACTGCACCCCCTGCGAGAGTATGTGGACGGAAGCGCAGCTTGTCGGCGGCAAATGCCCCGACTGCGGCAGAGAAGTTACTTTGCAGAAAGAGGAAAGTTACTTTTTCCGTTTAAGCAAGTACGCGCCCAAAATTTTGCAGCTGTACAAGGACAACCCCGAATTTTTGCAGCCCAAGTCGCGCGTGAACGAAATGGTGAACAACTTCCTTGACGCCGGCTTGCAGGATTTATGCGTTTCGCGCACCACGGTAAAATGGGGAGTACAGCTTCCGTTTGATAAAAACCATTACGCGTACGTCTGGATAGACGCGCTTTCAAACTATATTTCCGCGCTCGGCTATTTAAGCGGCAACGACGGGCTTTACAAAAAATACTGGCCGGCGGACCTGCATATGATAGGCAAGGAAATCGTGCGTTTCCACGCCATTATCTGGCCCGCGATACTTATGGCGTTGGGCGAGGAAATTCCAAAGCAGGTCTACGGTCACGGCTGGCTTCTTATCGGCGGCGACAAGCTTTCGAAGAGCAAGCAGGACGCGGTCAGATACGAGCTTACCGACCCTTACCAGCTTGTAAAGCGTTACGGCACGGACGCGGTGCGCTATTTCCTTCTCCGCGAAATTCCCTTCGGCAGCGACGGCGAATACACCAACGAGCGGTTTTTGAACAGAATTAACGCCGACCTTGCAAACGATTTGGGCAACCTCGTTTCGCGTACGCAGGCAATGATTTTGCAGAACTTTGACGGCGTTCCGGCGCGCGGCAAGGTTGAAGGGGTTGACGGCGAGCTTATCGCGGCGGTTGAGGGACTTTTTGCGAAGGTGAAGGACGCGGTCGAAAGACTGAACGCGCCCGACGCGCTGTCAGAAATTTTTGCGGTGATTTCACGCGCAAACAAATACATTGACGAAACCACCCCGTGGATACTCGCAAAGGACGAAAGCAAAAAACAGCGTTTGGGCGCGGTTTTGTACAACCTTGCCGAAACGGTGCGTATCTGCGCGGTTATACTTAAACCTTTCCTCACAAAAGCTCCGCAGCTAATATTAAAGAGCTTTTCCTGCGACGAAAACGCCGGCTTTGAAAGCCTTGAATTCGGCGGACTTAAAGAGGGCGCAAAGGTTGAAAAGCTGCCGCCCGTTTTCCCTCGCGCGGATATAAAAAAGGAACTTGCGGAGGTTGAAAAACTTGTGGCTTCACTTAAAAAGACGGAGGAAAAACCTGTGACCGAACAAGAGAAGAAAGAGCTTATAACCATAGACGACTTTGCAAAGGTCGAAATGCGCGTGGGTACGGTTATCGCGTGCGAACCTGTTAAAAAGAGCAGGCTTCTGCACGAAACCGTGTCTGTAGGCGGTAAAAACCTTTCGGTGCTGTCGGGAATTGCGGAGCATTACACCGCGGAGGAGATGGTCGGCAAACGCGTAATCGTCGTAACCAACCTGCCCCCGAGAGAGATGAAGGGAATTCTTTCAGAGGGTATGATTGTCTGCGCGGAAAGCCCCGACGGAAAACTCTCTATAATATCGCCCGAAAAGGATCTGCCCGACGGGAGCCTTTTGTCGTGAGATTTATAGACGTTCACTGTCATATCAACGATAGCGACTACGGAGACGTAGACGCGCTAATAAAAAATATTCAGGCGGCGGAGGTGCATAAAATCATCTCCGTCGGCTTTGATTTACCCTCTTCCGAATACTGTCGCGACCTTGCGGAAAAGTACGGTTGCGTTTACTTTACGGCGGGGCTTCACCCGACCGAGTTGAAAAATTACAGAGAGGGCGATATCAAAAAAATAGAAAAACTTGCGCGGCATGAAAAGTGCGTGGCGGTGGGGGAGATAGGGCTTGACTATCACTACCCAGACACCGACAAGCCCTTACAGCGCGAAGTTTTTTTAAAGCAGATTGACCTGGCGCAAAAACTGAATTTGCCGGTCCAGATTCACTCGCGCGACTGCGCCGAGGACACGCTGAATATATTAAAGGACAATGCAGACAAGTTTACGGCAGGCGGACTTTTGCACTGCTATTCGTACTCGGTTGAAATTGCCAAAGAGATTGAAAAACTGGGCTTTTGCTTTTCGTTCGGCGGAACGAGTACCTATTCGGGCAGCAAAAGAGCGCGGCGTACGATAGCCGCGCTGGATATTGACCGCATTATGACCGAAACGGACAGCCCCTACCTTGCGTCCAAATCAAAGCAGGGAGTTTTTCCTAACACGCCCGAAAGCATTCCCGAAATCGCCGCAAACGTAGCGGAGATAAGGGGCGTTCCCCTTGAAGAGATGAGCGGGCGTCTCTGGCAAAACGCCCATACCCTTTTCAAAAAGCTGCGCTGAAAAATTTATAAAATAAATAACGCCGAAAAACGCAAGGGCGGATTCATTTCGCCCGTTAAGCGTTTTTGACCGCAGCAACATCACGGAAAAGATTTTGCTTGCAAAAGATTTGCGTGAATACGTTTAAAGCCTGCGCTTTTCCGCGCAGGCTTTTTTCTCATAAGTGAGGCAAACGAACAAAATTCGTTTACAAAATTAGTATATACTGCTATAATCGGACTATACTTTTAAATTGCAGTTAAAATATGGAAACGGATGTAAAGACTATTCTTGCCGAGTGCGGTTTTTCATTTAAAAAGCAGCTCGGTCAAAACTTCATAACCGACAAAAACCTGCTATCCTCGATAGTAGCCCTTTCGGGCGCGGAAGAGGGCGATACCGTAGTGGAAATAGGCTGCGGCGCAGGAACCCTGACGCGCGCGCTTGCCGCAAAGGTGAAAAGGGTAATTTCGTTCGAGGTGGATAAAACCCTCGCGCCCGTTCTGGAGCGGACGCTTTCGGGGCTTGAAAACGTCGAAGTGGTTTTCAGAGACTTTTTAAAGGTCGACCTCGCGGAATTCGAAAGCGGACTTGAAAGTTATACCGTGGTTGCAAACCTTCCGTACTACGTTACCACGCCGCTGATTATGAAGCTTATCGAAAGCTCGCAAAAGTGCAAGGGGCTTTGCGTGATGGTGCAGGAAGAGGTTGCGGAAAGACTGTGCGCGAAAGCGGGAACGGCGGAGTACGGCGCGATAACCGCTATGGTCGCCCTCCGCGCGGATTGCCGGATAGTCAAGCGTGTGCTGCGCACTCTGTTTACGCCCCGACCCAACGTTGACAGCGCGGTGGTAAAATTCACTTTCGGCAAGGGGATTCAGGTTGCGGACGCGGCTTTATATAAAAAGGTAGTACACGCGGCTTTCGGCTCGCGCCGGAAAACGCTTGAAAACAACCTTGTAAATTCCTTCGGACTTTCAAGAACGCAGGCGCAGGAAATTCTTGAAAAATGCGGAATAGATTCAAAGGCGCGCGGCGAAACGCTGACCCCCGAACAATTTGCTTCCCTTTCCGAAATAATTTCTGAATATAACTAAACCACCGCCCGACGGAAACCCGTCGGGCGGCTTTAGGTTTGACTTGTGAAATAGCAATGTTACAGTATTGCAATTAAGATACGCGACAGACATTGTCTGATTAAACCATAGGTTTATTATATGCAAAATTTAATAAATATGTTCTAACGGCTGTTCGGGCGGCATAAATTAGGTTAGACTGAATAAATCGGAGGATAAATATGAATCAGGAATTAGACTATGCCGAAATGCTTGAAATACCCGTCAGCACGGTAAACGTTGTCAAAAAGAAAAGTTTTTTTAAACGCAGACAGCCCGCGCAACCCGCGCCCCAGCCCGAAGAGCTGAAAGAAATGGTGGTGGAAAGCGTGAACGAGCGCGTCGGCGCTTACGTTTACGCGGAGGATTTGTCCGACCCCGCCAAGCCCGAAAAAGTTAAAATCAAAGACAAGATTTCGGGCGCGGCCGCTTCTTTAAAGGGGAAGGGCGGCAAGGTGCTGTTTATCGAAGCGGTTGCGATAGGTTTAATCGCTATTGCGATTTTCGTAACAAATATTTTTATGCCTAACAGCGCGATAAACACCTTTTTGGGACTTTTCACCGGCACTACCAAACAGGCGGCGGAACCGACTTATTCCGAGCTTAAACTGTCCCCCGTTGTAAGCGAGCTTTCAGACGCGGAAATTACCGTATCCGACAGCGGCGTAATATCCTTCACCGCGGAAGGCAGCGTTTATCCCGTATACGGCGGCAAGATTTCCCGCGTGTACGAGGACAGCGGCTTGTACACCGTTGAAATTGCGCACACCTCCGACTTCACGAGCGTTATCACAGGTCTTACCCACGCGTACTACGGAGTTGACACCAAGGTAGCGGCAAATCTTCCCGTAGGATACAGCGACGGCGCAAACGAAGTCCGCGTTTCCCTCTATAACAACGGCGCGCTCTTGAACTGCGTAACCGTTACGGACGAAGTTCCCGTCTGGGTTTCGTGAAAATAACCGTTCATCCGCTATTCATAGCTTTGGGAATTGCCTCGGCAATTTTCGGCGGGTTTCCCGTATTTATAATATACGCGTTGACCGCGCTCCTGCACGAGTGCGGTCATATTTTTTGCGCCCAAAGGCTGGGATACGCGTGCAGTAAAATAAGCCTGATGCCATACGGCGCGGCTGCGCTCTGCGATACTGACGGAATTTCCGCCGCGGACGAGATTAAGCTCGCCCTTTCGGGACCGCTCGTAAACGCGCTTATCTGCGTGGGCTGCGCGGGGCTGTGGTGGTTTTATCCCGTAAGCTACGCCTATACCGACACGGTTTTTTCGGCGAGCGCGGTAATGTTTGTAATCAACCTTCTGCCGGCGTACCCTTTGGACGGCGGCAGGGCGGCGCGGTGTCTTTTCAGTCTGGTCCTCAAAGAAAAGACGGCGAAAATCACCCTGCGCGTATTAAGCGTGGTTTTGTCTGTTGCGTTCGTTTTCGTATTCTTTTTCGCGGTTAAAAATGCTTCGCTGCTGATTTTCGCGGCGTTCCTCTTATGTTCGGCTTTTGAAAAGGAAGTTCCGCTTTCACGTATCGCTTTCGCGGCGAAAAAGCCTAAGAGAGGCAAGGACGTAAAGCAGGTTATGTTGAATAAAAACTCTACCTACAAGGACGCGCTCCGCCACGTGGACGGCAGTAAGTACGTGATTTTCCGCTTTTACGACGACGGAAATCTGGACGAGATTACCGAGGACGAGTTGTACGAGCTTTTGCAAAAGCACACCATTTACGATAAAATACAGGACTGACTTTTGTCAGTCCTGTAAAAACTTTTTATCGAAAATTTCGGGGCGGATATCGCCGTCTAAAACGCATTTGACCGCCTCTATGCCGAGGCTCACGCTTTTATCGACGTCTTCCGAAAGCGCGGAGAAATTGAATTTACACTTGTAGTTCTGCTTTTTGAACCGGTACAGAAATTTCGAGTAGGTGAAGTGCCGCTTCAAGCACCGTTCGACCCCCGTCATGGTCACGAGCGGCTGTTCCTTTTTTATCGTGTCGTACACCGCGCTGGTGCAGGCAAGCAGTTTTTCGCGCGGAATAATTGTCCGCCGTACGCCGAACTTGCGGCTTATATAAAGCCCCAGATCGTTTTCAAACCTGACGTGGGCGAGGGGCGAGCGGTGGCTCCTTTCGTACGCGTAAATTTTGGGGTGCAGCGCGCTGTCCAAAGCGTAGTGGGTGGCAAACCCCGCAACGTAGGAGGGGTTGCCCTCAATCAGCTTTTCAAACAGCGGCATAACTTCCGCGCGGTGCATACTTCTGCCCAAATTCGATTTGGTAGGCTTTATATTGTACGCAAAAAAAACGTCGCCGCCCTGCGCTCCCAAAAGGTACAGGGTTTTATTTTTAATTTTATTCTTGTATTTACTTTCTAACTTTTCGTATATAATTTCGGCGCATACGCCGTGTGAAAAATAATCAGGCACCTTATAAGTTTAACCGTTTTCCGTAAAAAAGATACTGCTGCATATATCCCGAATATTCTTTGAACAGTTCCACGAGGTATTTTGAAATTTTGTCGCGGTTAGTAAGCGTTCCGCCCAGGTCCTCGCGGTAAATTTTTTCTATCCAGGTATCCACGGGGAAACTGTCCGTTTTACCGAAGCCGAATAGCGATACGCAGTCGGCAACCTTGCCGCCCACGCCCTTGTACTTTAAAAGCTCGGCTTTAAGCTCCGCCGCGTTAAGATTTTCCAGTCTTTCAACGCCCTCCGCGGCAATTCGCGCGCCCGTTTCAACCAAATAAACGTCCCTGTATCCTGCGCCCGCCGCGCGGAAAAACTCCGCGCCCGCTTCCGCAATCGCCTTCGCTTTGGGGAACGCGTAATACTTGCCGTCGATATGCTCGCCCAGTCCCTCGCATATTCTGTTGATAATTCCCTTTATGCGCGGAATATTGTTGTTCTGCGAGATAATGAACGAGAATATCATTTCCTCGCGGTTCTGGTTCAGAATACGCAAACCCTTGCACTGCTCGGCGCTGCGCGAGAGAAGGGGTATATTGTACGACTTCGCCTTGTCCACAATTTCCGAGTAGTCGCGGTCCAAATCGAAATAGCGCCAGAAGTAATCTCCGTCTCCGCTTTCCACAACCGTCTTGTTGCCCTCGGTGTAAACGTAGCACGCCTTGTCCGCGGAAAGCACGGCAAAGCCCTCTTTGTAGGGGTAGAATCTGAACACCTGACCGCAGTCGAGAGTATGGAGGGGGTTAAAGTATTGCGCGTCAAAATCGAATTTCATTCGTATTACCTTTATGCTTGATTTGTGTAAAGTCAATCTTTTGCAACGGCTGTTAAGATACGCCGTTGACGTTATGTTTGATATGCGTCGGGTTAATCTATTGCAACCGTTATTAAGATACGTCGTTAACGTAAGGTTAAAAAAATAACAGCCTTTTTACGGCTGTTATTTTATCATTTATAAATTTACTTGTCAAACGCGACGTCTAACTCGCCCATATTCACGCTGACTACGATTGATTTCTCCGCGCCCGCGACCGTCTGCGAGCTGATATTGCTTGAACCCATATCGCAGTTTGCGGTTATATTGTATTCGCTCTTCGTGCCGGCTATTCCGACAGTTAACGAACCCATATTGACTTCGGCTTTCAGGAACTGGCAGTCGATTTTATCAACGTCTATCTCGCCCATATTCACGACGCAGGTAAACGCGGGGCAGGTAATTTGCTTTGCATAGAAAGAACCTGCGTTGACCTCTGCGTTAAGGGAGGCGCACTCTATATTCGTTATTTCTATTTCGCCGGCGTCGACCGTCAGATTAACGTCGTTGTATTTTCCGTCCGCAAGATACGCGCTGCCCGCGTTTATAACGGCGACAACGTCCATCGATACGCTTTGCGGCAGTTTTATAACCGTGTCGGGGATGCTGTAAGAAATCCAGAAGGGGATGTGTTTTAATTTAGCAGTGTAGGTCAAAACTCCCGATTCTTCTTTTATGGATACGCTGTACTGGTCTGCAACGGGGTACTCGATTATTATTTTATCGCCGTCGTAAAACTCCGTCTTTAACGTGCCTGCGTTTATATTCACGGTTAAAGCGGTATTTTCCTCGGTTGCCGTGTGACTCTCCGTAGTGAAGTGTATTCTTGAATGCAGCAGACCCTTAACCGCAAGAGTAGGCAGCGTTATCGCCAGAATTATAATTATCAGAGCGATAAATCCGCAGACCAGTCCCACGATTAAGCCCGTATTAGATTTCTTTGCGGCAGTCTTCGTCTGTCCCGCAGTCTTCGACTGTTCCGTAAGGGGGTGCGGCATTATAACCGGCGTAGGCGCAGTCTTCGGCTGTTCCGTATAGGTAGCCGCAGGCGAAGGAGTAGGAACCGGCGTAGGCGTTGCTTCGGGTTCCGGTTGAACGGGAGGGGTGGAAACGGCGCGGATTTCGTCCGCTTCCGCTTTGGCAGTCTCCGTTAAAATTCTGTGCGCCGCGTCGTAGGGCGCGCCGAATTCTTCGATAATCTCGCGCTCGGAAAAGCCCGCTTCGCGCCTGTCGGCGTACGCTTCCGCGTAATAGTCCAAAACGCGCTGCCTTTCGCTTTCGCTGCAACTTAACAGGTTGTTTTTCAGTTCGTCGCGCCACTCGTTATATTTCATACCTTGTCTCCGAATAATTTGTTGTGTATTGTTATAATTTCAAGTAAGTCCGTTTTGCTGGCGTAAAGCTTTCTTTCGCCGTCGGGCGTAATTTTATAATACCGCCGCAGCCTTCCGCCGTATTCCGCCGTTCGGGTGGTCAGATATCCTCCCGATTCCAGCCTCTTTAAAATGGGGTAGAGTGTGCTTTCGGATATTTCTATTATACCCTGCAAATCGCTTATTATTTTGTAGCCGTAGCTTTCGCTTTTACTTATCGCGTACAGCACGCATACGTCAAGTACGCCTTTTTTCAGTTGACTGTCCATACAAAATACTCCGCTTTGTCTAATACTATACATTGCATAGTATAAAAAGTCAACTATTTTTAAAGTATTTTTTTGTAATTATTACTGATAATGTTTTTATGGTAACTTTGGAAAAAAATATTAAAGGGATAAAGGACGTACTTACCTCGCAGGATATCATAGTTTTCGAGTTTCAGTCGTCCGACGGTAAAAAGTTTGCCGCCATCTATGCCGACGGTATTGCCGACAAGCAGCTTCTTGGCGAACTGGTCGTAAAACCTTTAAGAGAAGTAAAGCGTGACGCAGAACTGGACGAGGTAAAACTTTTACTTGCCTCGCCCGAGGTAAAGGACTGTAAAAAGATTAAGGACGGCATTGCGGAAGTTTCGGACGGTAACGCCGTGCTTTTCGTGGACGGGGAAAAGGACTTTTTTATTATAGGTCTTAAAAATCCCCCGGGAAGGTCGGTCGCGGAACCGCCCACGCAGGTGACGCTTAAAGGTCCTCGCGAGGGCTTTACCGAAGATATAAAGGTAAATTTAGGCCTTGTAAGAAAGAGACTTAAAAGCGAAAATCTCCACGTTAAAATGCTTAAATCGGGAACGCGTTCGGATACGGCGGTCGCAATGGTCTACCTTGACGACGTCGTTAAAAAGGGCTTGCCCGAAGAGGTGGAAAAGAAGATTGCCGACAACGAAATCGACCTTATCCCCGACTCAAGCTATATAGCGCAGTTCATTTCTAAAAAGCCGAAGTCGCTTTTTAAGCGCAACGGCACCAGTGAAAAACCCGATATTTTTTGCGCGAAGGTATGCGAAGGAAGGGTAGGACTTATAGTTGACGGCTCGCCCATAGCGCTGACCGTGCCGTATATAATTACCGAAGATTTGCAGGCGGCGGAGGACTATTACGCGAACTCTTACCGTTCTACGATAATCAGAATTCTGCGCGTGCTTGCAATGATTGTGGGAATGTTTCTGCCCGCAATGTATATTTCGGCGCAGCTTTTCAAAATTCAGCTTATACCCTTTGAGCTGCTTTTAAAAATTTCAAGCTCCATTTCGGGACTGCCTCTCTCGCCCAGCGTCGAGATGTTTTTAACGCTGTTCGTTCTGGAAGTTCTGAACGAAGCCTCTATCAGAATGCCCAAATACGTCGGACTTGCGCTGTCGGTCGTGGGCGCGCTCGTCCTCGGAGATACGGCGGTAAAAGCCGGCATAATTTCCACTCCGGCAATTATAATTATCGCCTTTTCGGCTATCTGTCTCTACACCACGCCCGATCTGGTCGAAACGACCGCGACTCTGCGGTGGATTCTCCTTATCGTCGCCGGAAGTATAGGACCCTTCGGCATAGTGGTGTTCACGGCGTTTATAATCTGCTATCTGGTAACCGAGCAGTCTTACGGCGCGCCTCTTTTAGCGCCCTTCGCGCCCATAGTCAAGAGCGATTTGTACGACAGTATGATAAAGGCAAATTTAGGCAATCTCAAAGACCGGCCGCGGTCGTTTGCAACCCGCGATAAAGTGAGGTATAAGGCAAAATGAAAATCTGTACCAGACAAATATGTTTTATAATGCTCGCCTATACGGTGGTATCTAAAATTTTAATTTATCCCACCCTTTTAAGCTCGGTATGCGGCAGGGACTTATGGTTCCCCGCGTTAATCAGCTTCGCGGTGCAGGCGGTAGTGGTGTGGGCGGTAAGCTTTTTATGCTCGCGCACGGACAAGACCCTGTTTCAGCTTATCGAAGGGACTCTGGGCAATATCTGCGCAAGGATAATTTACGGCTTGTTCGGACTGTTCTTTATCCTCGGTACGATAATGCCCCTCTGCGAACAAAAACTTTACGTCCACGCGATATTCTACGATACCGTGCCGTCCCTTTTAGTGTTTTTGCCCGTCTTTTTCTTCTCTGTATACGCGGCAAGCAAAAAGCTCGCAAACGTGGGAAGGGCGGCGGATATCTGCCTGCCGATATTCCTGATTTCGCTGGTGTTTATATTCGCAATGTCGCTGTGGGAAGTCAAGTGGGACAATATACTGCCTCTTTTGAAAGCTCCCGTTAAAAAACTTTTCGGCGGCTCGCTTGCAACGACCTATCTCTTTTTCGAGCCTTGCTGGCTTCTGATGTTTATGGGTCACTTCAAGTACAAAAAGTGGGACGCGGCAAAAATCACTTCGTCGTATATCGGCGGCGGACTTATAGTACTGTTTTTCCTGATTGTGTACTACGGAATTTACGGCGAAATTGCCGTATCGCGTCAGTTTGCGGTTTCAAAGATTTCGCTGTTCTTCCCCGCAATCGATATGCTGGGCAGAATTGATCTGGTCGCGCTGTATATTCTCGAAATAGTAATGCTGTTTGCGCTCGTTCTGAATATTCAGCTTGCGGTGCATTGTTTCGTTAAGTGTACGGGCTGGGAAAACAGACCGGCGCTGTCCGTCATCGTGAACGGAATACTTCTTGTACTTTTAATCTTCCTTGACAACAAGTACACCGCGCTGAACGGCGTGTTCGGCAAGTGGTTGTGGATAGTGTTCCTGCTGTTTGCAACGGTAATTCCTATTTTGAGCTGGACGATGAAAAGGAGGGCAAGATGAAAGGCGGCAAGACGGTTAGAAGACTTTCAGTCGTAATTTACTGGGCTATAATGATTGCTCTTCTGGGGCTGTTTTTTACAAACGACTTCGGACTGGTGGATATACGCAAGACCTCTATAATAGTTGCGGTCGGCGTGGATACACAGGACGGCGAGGTGCAGGTAACCGCGCAGCTTGCGGTGCCGCAGCCCTCCGAAAACGGCGATAACGTCCAGTATACGCAGGTTCAGGGCAGCGGCTTGACGGTTGCGGACGCGCTGAACGAAATAAATTCAAAGACGGGCTTTTATCCCAAACTGCTTTTTTGCAAACTCATTTTAATAGGCGAAGAGTGCCAGAAGGAAGAGTTGTTTAAGGTATTAAGCTGTTTTTACAGACGAAACTATTCCGAGCTGACAGCCCTCGTCGCTATGTGTCAGGGCAAGGCTTCTGACATGCTGGCGATGCCGGCGACCGTAGACCCCGAAACTTCGTCGGCGATACAGCAGGTCCTTTCAAACGAGCTGGAAAAGTCGGCGAACGTATCCTCGGCTAATTTAAAGGATATCGCGGAGACCAACTTTTCAAAGAGCGCGGCTTGCTATATGCCCTATATCGAGGCGAATAAACCCGGCACTTCCGAAAGCGGCGGAGGCGGCGACGGAGTCGGCGGCGATCCCGCGTCAGGCGGGAGCGGCTCGTCCGGAGGCTCGGGCGGCAGCGGCGGCTCGTCCGGAGGTTCGGGAGGTTCCGGCGGAAGCGGCGGTCAGAGCAGCGACACCGGCGGCGGAAGCGAGCAGGTGGAGTTCACCGCAAGAAGAACGGCAATATTTTCGAAGGGAAAGTTTGCCGGTATTCTGGACGAAAGCCGGTCTTTTGCGCTGGATATTTTAAAGAACGAAATTCGCCTTGCCGTTCTGCCTTTCGATGCGGAAGGAGTTCATTACACGCTGGGTATGAAAAACGCCAAGGGCGATATTAAGCTGAAAGTCAAAAAGGGCGTTCCCGAACTTACGTTAAGCTTTAAGGCGAAGGCGCAGATTCAGGGCAAGAGAAAGACGCTCGAACCCGACGACATTCCCTTTGACGACGCGGTTAAAGAGAGCGTTTTGAAGGGCGCGAAGCAGGAAGTCGAAAACAGACTTTCAGACCTTGTAAAGACCTGCGCGGAAACGGACTGCGACCTTTTGGGCGCCCGCAATCTTCTGTATAAATTCAACAACAAATATTACGAGGCGTTCAAAGACGATATTTTAACCAGAATGAAGGTAAAATACGAAATTGATATCCAAAGCATAAATTAAAATAATCCCGTCCGGCAATGCGGACGGGATTTTTATTATCTTTTGAAAAAAAGTTGAAAATAAAGCAGTTTAATGTTATACTGTACCTACCACATAAATTGAATAAATAAGGGAAATTCCGTGCAAAATGTTAATGGCATTTTGTACCTCTTTTGCGCGGTATTTTTCTTTATATACGTTCAATTTGTGTGGTAACAAACCGGGGTACATGTGCAGGTGTGTTTCCGGTTTGGGAACACACTTTTTTTCAGGAGAAGAATATTGCGCGATAAAATTGTTACCACACTTTTAGAACGTATTCTGGAACTCACAGACGAAAACGCCCTGACTTTAAAGCAGGACGTCGACGAAAACGGCAACGTAACCGTTACCATTACCGTAGCTATAAAAAACGATTAACGCAACTGCACTTGCAAAGTTTACGTCCGCGGAATTTCCGCGGACGGTTTTTTTACGGCGCTATTTAACGGACATATGCGCAAGCGTTTCTATAATAAGCTTTGCCAGGAGCTGAATGTCGCGTTCGGTAATATCTTCCTTTGCGTTCTGCAAAATCAATTCCTCGCAAAGTTTTGCGCCGTTGCCCGTGACGTCTTTGAGTATCGCTTCGGTCACCGACTTTGCCACTTTTTCCACGTTATCATCGGGAACGAATCCCTCGATAAGCGCGGATACGACCTGCTCGGTTTCCGAAAGCCCGCTCTTTTTCCTTATAAACTGCTCGTACAAAACGTACAGCAAAGTCGCAAGCGAGCCTATCGCAAGACCGTGTTCAAGAATTTCCGCATAGTTCTGCAAAAGGTATTCGGCGCTCAAATTGCGTACCGCCGCATATACTGCATACAGCAGGGTTCCGAAAGTGAAGGGGAGAAAGGTCAGAATTTTTTTCTGCACCTTTTTGAGTATCGTTACTTTCAGAATCTGCGTCAGTATCGCGGTTGCGACTGCAAGCAGAGCGACGTCTACGCCGTAAAAGGTGAAAGTGTCTATAATCTGTATAAAAGTCAAAATTACTCCTTGCCGTAACTTCACCCGATAAATTACGAGATTATTTATTTCACCCGACGGTTATTTATAACTCGCTTTTACGCCATTAAACTGAATTTGGCAAAATAAAAATAAAATAAAAGCGTGACCTTTTCGCATTTGCCTTTTTGCGCCGCGTATGTTAAAATTGCGGTATGAGAATGCACAAAAAAGGACACCTTGAAGAGCGGCTTTTATCATGCGCGGATATACTCACCGTATGCGACTTGTCCGACAAAAATATGAAGAGGGCCGCCGCTTTAAAGGACTATTTAGACTTTGAAAAGATATTTAAAAATTCAAACCCCGTCTGCCTGGAAATAGGCTGCGGCAAGGGCAAATTTATCTGCGAAAAAGCGAAAATGCAGCCCGGAATAAATTTCGTCGCGTGCGAAAAAGTTTCTAACGTGATTATCGACGCGTGCGAGAGAGCAACGCGCGAAAACATTAAAAACCTGCATTTTTTAAACAGCGCGGCGGAAGTTTTAGAGCGGTATTTCAAGCCGCAGACCGTTGAAACAATATATCTGAATTTTTCAAATCCTCTGCCCAAAGAGGGCTATAAAAAACAGCGGCTGACCCACCCGAAATTTCTTGAAATTTACCGCGGCATTTTAAAGAGCGGCGGCAGGATAATTCAGAAAACGGACGATAAGGACTTTTATTTGTTTTCGCTCGAAAGTTATAAAGAGGCAGGCTACAAGATTTTGGAAACCTGCGAAGATTACGCGCAGTTAGCCGAGGGCGACGTCGAGACCGAACACGAAAGACTTTTCAAAGAGCGCGGAAAAAATATTTACAGAGTTATTGCGGAGGTTTGATGGAGCTTTTATGGCTTTGGGTTTTGCTCGGGGTTGTCGGCGGTATTTTGATTGCCGTTTTAATATTCCTGCTTAACAACGACCTTTTAAAAATTACAAAATACAAGTTTTCGGGCTTTTCAGAAAGCGGACTTAAAATTGTACATCTTTCCGATTTGCACGGAAAAAGCTTCGGACGCAAAAACGAAAGACTGGTAATAAAAATTGCTAAACTTAAACCCGATTTTATATGTGTCACGGGCGATATTATCCACCTTTACCGGCCGCGCGACAAGGCGGTCGCGTTGCAGACAGTAAGCTCGCTTAAAGAGATTGCGCCCGTTTTATACGTTTCGGGCAACCACGAGATGCGGAACAAGGGCTACCGCTTTTTCAGAAAACATTTAATCGAAGCGGGGGCGGAGGTGCTGGACGACAGGTCGGTAGAAGTCTGCGGACTTACCGTAACAGGCTTAAACGGCGCGTCGCTCAAAAACGGCAAGCTTTTCAAAATCGCGCCCGAGGGCAGCCGCGACATTCTGCTAGCGCACGAGCCGCAGCATATAGAAAATTATTCGAAAGCCGATTATAAATTAATTCTCTGCGGACACGCGCACGGCGGACAGTGGAGGATACCTTTTACAAAGCAGGGACTTTACGCGCCCGGGCAGGGCGTGTTTCCCAAATACACCTCGGGCGTTCATACCTGCGGCAATTCGAAAATGGTAATCTCGCGAGGTCTTGGCAATTCCGAATTTCCCCTGCGTCTTTTCAACCGCCCCGAAATAGTAGTTTTAGAGTTAAATTAAAAAAGGCGTTCACGCAATTTGCGTGAACGCCTTAATATAATTTAGTTTTTAGATATGTTTCCGTTTGTACAGTAAATAGTGTAGTTGCCCGTATTTTCGTTCCAGGTTTCACCCTTTGTAATACCAGTCCATTGATCTTTCGTGCCGTTGAAAGTTATGCCCGAAAGGTTCAGACAACGGAAGAACGCGTCGTTGCCTATGCTCGTCACGTTGCCGGAAATGGTTATGCTCGTAAGATTTGTGCAACCGGAGAATACTGCCTCTTCGATAGCCGTTACGCCGTCGGGGATTGTTATGCTCGTAAAGCTACAGTTCATGAATGCGCCGCTTGCGATACGGGTAACGCTGTCGGGAATAGTAATACCCGTAATACGGTCGCAATTCGAGAACGCACCGCCTGCAATACCCTTTGTTCCGTCTTGAAGGCTAACAGAAATATTACCCGTTGCGCCTTTAAACTTGTAAGCAACTTTACCTGCATACACAAGCCCGTTAGGTTGACCGTTATACCAAGCTGTATTGTTTAACGCATTTTCCCCTATATAGGTAACGCTGTCGGGAATGGTTATGCTTGCAAGAGAATTGCAATTTGAGAACGCCTGAATGCCGATATAGGTAACGCTGTCGGGAATCTTTACGCTTGTAATTTCTGCGCAACCGTAGAATGCCTGCCTGCCAATTCTCGTTACTGGTTTTCCGTTATGTTCGGACGGTATAACTATCTCGGTAGCCGTTGCAGTGCCTTTTTTAACCGAGTAACTGTTGCCGTCGCTGTTTAAGGTATATTCGAGTCCTTCCGTGGCTTGTTCTTCGCCGCTCTGTTCGGGCTTTTTGTCGGGTATTTCAATAGTCGTGCCGCCTACTTTTTTAATTTCGTATTTGTAGGTTGACGAACCTGTTTCCGCCTCGAATTCTATTCTCGATAACGCGCCGCTTACAAATACAACCGTGACGTTGCTAACAGTTACGCCCAATGTATTCGTCTTATCAAGCGATACTGTCGTATAAACTCCGTCAGAGTACGTAAATGCGCCGTAATCGTTCTTAAACAGATTAACGAATTGCGCGTAGATTTCCGACGTTTCGTAGGTGTTGGCGTCTAAATCGGATTTTATCCAATCCGAGCCTTGCAATGTGTATTGATAATAATTTTCGCCGTCTTTAACAAAAATTTGTTTGTCCTGACCGCTTTCCTGCGATATTTTATCGCCGTCAATATTAATAGTCGTATCGGGCGTTCCGTCTATTGATATATCAATAGAAAATTGCGTTGCGCTTTCCATAATCTGCGTCCATTGTCCGGCGGTTACTTCTTCGCCGGTTACAGCCGCGTTTACCGTTACGGAGCAGGCGTCGCTTTTACTGCCCGCCGTTGCCGTAACCGTAGCGGTTCCCGCCGCTACCGCAGTTACTTTGCCGTTAGCAACCGTAACTATTCCCGCGGGACTTACAAACCACGTTACGGTTTTATCGGTTGCATTATCCGGATTAACGGTTGCCGTCAAGGTTTCCTCGCCGCCGATTTCAAGTGTAAGTTCGGACTTATCGAGCGAAACGCTGGATACCGCAACTGTAGGGGGTTCGTGAGTTTCGGCGTTCCCGCCGCCGCATGCGGATAGGGCGAGGGTGTATGTCAATGACGCAACTATCGCCAAAAGAGTGATAAGAAACTTTCTTTTCATTTTTTTACCTCCGTTGAAAAGATTGCGCGGGCAAAAAAATAAGGGCAACCATTAAGGCTGCCCGCAATAGAGTATCCTTAATGCTTGCTCAATGATTTTTCGGTTTTCACATATTGTTATTTTTGGAATACAGAAAAAACGGATACAACTATGCCATTATTTGTATTCCAAAAAATTATTGTTAATATTCAGAATTTTTCCGAAAGGATAAAAAAAGCGAAAACCTCCCTAAATAAAAATCATTGAGCATAGTCATTATAACATGTTAAATTTTTAAAAGCAACTGTTTATATAAAAATAGCGCGCTGCTTATCTTTACGAACGCAGCGCGCAGATTAATTATCTTTGAATTTATTTTATGAGGAGGGCAAGCACCGCTTTTATCGTGTGCAGTTTGTTTTCACCCTGGTCGAGTACCGCGCTCTGTTTGCCGTCTATGACGTCGGCGGTGACTTCCAGTCCGCGCGTCGCCGGCAGCGAGTGCATAAACATCGCGTTGTGCTGCGCCATGTTCATCAGCGTGTTATTCACCTGATAGGGTTTTAAAATTTCCTTGTCCGCGTCCGAGAGTGGAGTGTGGTAGCCGTAGTTGTCGGTGTAAACGACGTCCGCGCCGCGCACCGCTTCGGCAGGGTTTTCGGTCACGAAAATTTTACCGTACTGTTCGGCGTGCTGAACGTATTCGGGTTTTATCGGGAACTTTTTGGGAGTTGCCACCGCAATTTCCATTCCGCACTTTATGCCGCCCATTATAAGCGACGCCGCGTTGTTTCCGCCCTTGCCGACGTACGCGAGTTTAAGCCCTTCAAGCCTGCCTTTCTTTTCCCAGATAGTGAAAATATCACACAGCGCCTGCACTGGGATGTATTCGGGGTTGGTGGAGTTGATAATAGAAACGTCGCTGGAAACCTTGCAGAATTCGTTCAGCTGCTTGTCGTTTATGCCGCGCGTAACCAGAGCGCCGGCGCCGTAGCGCGAAATTACGCTAACTATATCTTTGATGTTTTCGCCGCCGTCAAGCATATCTCTTTCGCTGTAAGGAAGATTTACGCAATAGCCGCCCAGCTGTCTTATGCCTATTTCCAGAGCGGCGCGCGTGCGGATTGAAGTATCGCCGAAAAGAAGCGCGACTGTCACGCCCTTTAAAATTTCGGTAGATTCGTGCGCGGCGAATTTCGCTTTCATCGACTTTGTAGCGTAGAGGAACTCAAACAGTTCCTCGATAGTAAAGTCGGCGAGCCGCAGCATATGTTTTTTACTTACCCCGTAGGAAGGGGTGTAACGGTTAATATCCATAAAATTATTTTACCACGCTTTTTATTTATTTTCAAGTAATTCAGGCAGACTGATATAAATCTGACTGACGATTATACGGTCAGCTTGCTGTCGCGCTCGGAAAACGCGCAGCCGCAGTAATTCTGTCTGTAAAGGTTGTACTGCCTTGACAGCTCGCAGCTTCTCAAGTATCCGTTTTTCTTTTTAAAGTCGGAGTGCAGCCAGAGGCAGTTTCCGCCTTGCAGGCTTTCGCCTATTTTATTGATAAGCTCCGCGTCCTTCAACGGGCTTATGGTCAGAGTGGTGGTGAACAGATCGAAGCCGCCGCGCTTTGCAATTTCAGCCGTCTTTTCAAGCCGCAGTTTAAAACATTCGGCGCAGCGCCTGCCGCCCTCTTTTTCCTTTTCAAGCCCCTTTACCGCGGCGTAAAACTTTTCGCTTTCGTGATCGCAGTCCAAAAAGTCCGCCCAGCCCGTTTCGCCGATAAAGCGTATAAGCTCCTGTTTGCGCCGTTCGTACTCGCCGCTTTCGATATTCGGGTTGTAGAAAAGTACGGTTAATTTAAAATAATCTTTCAGCCTTTCAAGGCAGGCGGAAGAGCAGGGCGCGCAGCAGCAGTGTAAAAGCAGCTTTGAACCCTTGTATTTTTGTATTTCTTCGCAAAAAAGTTTGTCGTAGTTGCGCGCGTTCATATATACAGTTTACCATATTGCGTATTAAAAAACAACCGCGCCGCAAAAGACGGGCAAATAAAAATTAATTTTTTTGAAAATTCCCCCGTTTAAGTTTTGAAAAATCGCAAATCTATGGTATTATAGATGCGTCACCGGCTGACACAAAGGAGTTTATATGGCAAGTCTTAAACTTAACGGCGTCGATAAAATTTATCCTTCGGGAACGACCGCGCTGTACGATATCAATCTTGAAACGGGCGATAAGGAATTCCTCGTAATTCTGGGCGCGGACGGAAGCGGCAAAACCTCGCTGCTCCGCGTAATCGCGGGTCTGGACGAGCTGTCGTCGGGCGAAGTTATCATCGGCGGTAAGGATATGACCGAAGCCGACCCCAAGGACAGGGATATAGCTATGGTTTTCAGAAACAGTACGCTGTCTCCCACCGCGACGGTGTTCGACAATATGGCGTTCGGTTTAAAACTGCGTAAAGCCCCCCAGACGGTCATCGAACAGAGGGTCAAGGCGGCGGCGAATATTCTGGGACTTAACGACGTATTATACCGCAAGCCGAAAGTGCTTACGGCGGCGCAGAAACAGCGTACGGCGATAGGCAGGGCGATTGTCAGAGAACCAAAACTCTATCTCTTTGACGAGCCTCTTTCGGGACTGGACGAAAATCTGCAGTCGGAGCTTCTGAACATAGTCGTAAATTTGCAGGCGAGAATGGAGGGAACTTTCCTCTACTCCACAAAGAGCGTGGCGGAGGCTATGACCGTCGGCACGAGAATAGTCGTTCTTAAAAACGGTTTCGTTCAGCAGATTGACACACCCGCAAATCTGTACGACTATCCGTCGAACGCGTACGTCGCGTTTTTAATCGGCTCGCCCACTATAAACTTTATCAACAACGCGAAAATTATAAAAGAGGGCGAAACCTTTTACGCGGCGGAGGGCAACGTTAAATTAGCCCTGCCCGAAAATATCGTAAAGAGATTTGCATCTATCGGAGAATACGCGAATACGGATAAGCAGGTAATTGTAGGTATCCGTCCCGAGGATATGAAAACCGGCGGCGATATAGAGGCGAACATTATTGGCGTAGGCGAAGGCTTTGTCGAAGTCGAGGCGGACGGTCACTCGTTCACGGTGCCTTGCGATAAATTGAAAAAGGGCGACAAAACCTCAATCTCCTGCGATTTGACAAGACTTTATCTCTTCGACGGCGAAACGAGGCTTACCCTTTTACAAAGGGACGAGGGCTATCAGAAAAACGGTTTTGCGGATAGCGAATTCGTACCGCGCGCCTTTAACGAGGAAGAGGAAATCAAGGAAAAACTTAAACCCCGTAAAGACGGCAAGAAGAAAATATTGAGATAAAATTCAAGACCCCCGAAATTTAAAGGGGGTTTTAAATTTAAAAGGATATGGACGTAATTTTAGACGCGCTCAAAGACACAGCGATAGTGTTTCCTTTTTTACTCGTCATTTATATTCTGATTGAGTTTCTGGAACAGCGTACGTCGCTGGGGCGCAACCACAAAATTTTACAGGGCAACATTGCCCCCCTAATCGGTACCGCAACGGGCATAATTCCGCAGTGCGGCTTTTCGGTTATGGCGGCAAAGCTGTACGACAGGGGGCTTATTAAAACAGGCACCCTTTTGGCGGTGTTCCTTGCGACAAGCGACGAGGCGTTCATAATTTTACTGTCCAGCGGCGAGTCCGCAAAAGTAATAATGCCCGTCATCGTAATTAAAATGATTGTGGGCGTGTGCTTCGGCTATCTCGTCAACGCGATATTTCCGAACGAAAAGCTTAACGAGGGCGGCGCGGAAGAAATTCACGCCTATTCCTGCGGAAGGGACCACGACGGAAAGAGCAATGTAAAAGTATTTTTGGTAGAGCCTTTACTGCACTCTTTAAAAATCGCGCTGTATCTGTTTTTGGTAAATCTCGCGTTCGGGCTTATTATTTACGCGGTGGGCGAGGATAAAATCAGCTCTCTCATTGTCGGCGGCGCGTATTTTCAGCCCTTTATAACTTCGCTCATAGGCTTGATACCTAACTGCGCTTCGAGCGTAATACTTACCGAAACCTATATCCGCGGCGGCATAGCGTTCGGAAGCTGCGTTGCCGGACTTTGCTGCAACGCCGGCGTGGGACTTGTAATTTTATTTAAAAACACCAAAAAGATTAAAAGAAATCTGCTTTTTACCCTTGCGCTGTATCTCATTTCTGTCGCTACGGGGCTTGCGGTAAACTGCATTTGTTTGCTTTGCGGCTGGCTTTAAAAATTTAAAATACAATGCAAAATAAGTTGACTTGAAATTTTGCATTTGGTATAATTTGTAAGGTTTTTGAAAAAAACCAATCGGCGCCACGGGCAAAGCGAGGTGAAAAAGAGATGTCAACGATAAGAGTAGGCGAAAACGAATCGGTTGAAAGCGCGTTAAGACGCTTTAAGAGAAAGTGTTCCCGCGACGGCATAATCGGCGATTTGCGTAAAAAAGAATTTTACGAATCTCCCTCGGTCAAGAGGCGCAAGAAGGCTGAAGCCGCAAGAAAAAGAAATAAGAATTAATTTAAAAGGGTCTGTTCCGCGATAAGCGAAACGGACCTTTTGCATTGAAAAATAAGTCGAGATATGTAATTTTTTGCGAGGATTTTATGGACGATATAAAACTTATGGCACGCGCGGCAAAACAACGGCTTAAAACAAATTTTTGGGAGGAATGCAAAAGAAATCTTGACGAGGGCGCGGCTTTCGCGCGCGAGCTGGGTCTCAACGAAACGAAGGTAAAGTCAAGCCTTTGCGGCAAGGTCAAAAAGGAAATCAAGGGCGCAAGGGAAGACAGCTTTTATCTCAAAGTGAAAGCCCTTTTAGACTCCGAGGGGGAAGTTTCCGACGCCATCGGAAGACTTACCGATAAGGAGCTGTACGCTACTCTTTCCTACGAGGAAAAGCAGCGCTACAATTTAAGCCTTTCCGCAAAATATCTGCAGGCGCTGGAAAGATACAGAAAGGAAAAAGAATTGGGAATATAACGGTTAAAAGCCCCTTCAAAGGGGCTTTTCCGTTTGTGTTTTATACTCGCTTATGCTATAATTACAAGGTAATGGAAAATATCCTTGAAAGTCTTAACGACGAACAAATTCAACCCGTAAAAGATACCGAGGGCGCTGTCCTCGTGCTTGCGGGAGCGGGCAGCGGCAAGACGCGCGTTTTAACTTCGAGAATCGCTTATATCCTCGAACAGGGCAAGGCAAGCCTTTCCGAGATACTCGCCATAACCTTTACAAATAAGGCGGCGGGCGAAATGAAGGAGAGGCTGTTTAAAATGCTGGGCGAGGGCGACAGCAAGTGGATTTGCACAATCCACTCTATGTGCGTTAAAATTCTGCGCCGGTTTGCAGACCGCGCAGGTATTAAATCAAACTTTTCCATTTACAGCGAAACGGAGCGCAACAATATAATTAAAAAAGTCTTTCAGGAACTGGATCTGGACGACGAGGGACTTTTAAAAAGCGCAAAGTACCACATAGGCAACGCGAAGATGCTGGGACTCGACCCCGACCAGTACGGCAGAAAGTACAGAGATGAACGCGGTATGGATAATATCGTTGTCGTCTACGAAAAGTACGACGCGCACCTCCGCGCGAACAACGCGCTCGACTTCGACGATCTGCTTTTGCAAACTCTCCGCCTTTTAAGACGGGATAAAGAGACCTGCGAATACCTTGCGGACAAGTTCAGGTACGTTTTGGTGGACGAGTTTCAGGACACCAACGCGGTGCAGTACGAAATTATAAAACTTTTATCTTCCGTCCACGGAAATATATTCGCGGTGGGCGACGACGACCAGTCTATATACGGCTGGCGCGGCGCGGAGATTGAAAATATTCTGCGGTTCGATAAAGATTTTAAGGACGCGAAGATTTACAAGCTCGAAAGAAACTACCGCTCCACAAAATCAATTTTAAACCTTGCAAACTGCATTATAAAAAACAACGCTTTCCGCCGCGGCAAGACCTTGTGGACGCAGTCGGGCGAGGGCGACAAGCCCGAATATTATCAGGCGGAGGAAGAGGCGCAGGAGGCGTTGTACGCCGCGCGTATCATTAACGACGGCGTAGCCCGCGGCGCGAAATATTCGGACTACGCGGTTTTAATGAGGATAAACGCCCTGACGCGCTCGTACGAGCAGGAGTTTACAAAGTACGGCATACCCTACAAAGTTTTCGGCGGCTTCAAATTCTTCGAGCGAAAGGAAATCAAGGACGTTTTAGCTTATTTAAGGCTTATATCCAACCCCTTCGACAGCGAGGCGGCGGAGCGTATAATAAACGTACCGCGCCGCGGCATAGGCATGAAAACCGTGCAGACTATGTACGACTACTCGCAAAATCTCGGGCTTTCGCTGTACGACGCGTGCGTGGACTGCGACGAGCTTGCAATTTCTAGCGGAACGAAGGATAAAATTAAAGACTTTGTAAATTTAATAAAGGGCTTTATAATCTCCTCGCAGGAGACGCCGGTAAACGAACTGGTTAAAGAGGTTATCGCTCTTTCCGATTTGCGTTCTGCATACGACGACGGCACGGACGACGGCGACGGAAAGTTAGCCAATTTAGACGAATTTACCGCCTCGGTCGACGACTTTTCGCGGCTCAATCCCAAGGCGACTCTGGACGATTACTTACAGCAGATAACGCTCGTTTCGGACACAGACGATATGGACGACGGCGACTACGTCACCATCGCGACTATTCACTCGGTTAAGGGACTGGAATTTAAAAACGTGTTTATCTGCGGACTTGAAGAGGGAATAATACCCTCGTCGCGCTCGGAAGAGGGCAAGAGCCTCGAAGAGGAACGCAGGCTTATGTACGTCGCTATCACGAGGGCGGAAAAGAGACTGTATCTCACACGTTCCAAGTCGCGCTATTTATACGGCCGCAGAGACCTGACAAGCCCCTCGCGCTTTGTCTCGGAAATTTCGGCGGAGCTGGGTATCCCGACCGTGCAGACGCCTTACTATTACGGCGGCGTCAAAAAGTATTCAAACGGCTACGACGGCGGCGGCAGCTACGGCGCGGGCGGCAGAGCGGTATATTCCTCCGACGAGGGCTATCAGAGCGATATACCGGTAAAGAGCAATTTCAAGCCGGTGTTCGGCTCGGTATCAAGCCCGAACAAACCGCAGTCGGGCGGTAAAAATTATACCGTCGGTATGCGCGTCCGCCACGCCAAATTCGGCGTGGGTATGGTTATCGCGGTTAAAAACGGCGGTACGGTTATAAACGTCGCTTTCGACGGACAGGGGATAAAGGAACTTTCCGCAAGCCTCGCTCCGTTAGAAATTATTTAAAGCCGCCTACATCGCCTTATACTGCGTCAGCCGTCGCATCGCCTCGGGTTACGTACGCAAATAGTACGCGCCCCTTCGCCGACGCTCGGACTTTCTTGTCTAACGCGCGTATGCGGCTTTAAAGGCAAAACTACTTTAAAAAAATTTGGTATACATATGGACAGAATACGCGAACTAATTACCACCTTAAATAAATGGGCGTACGAATACTACGTTTTAGACAATCCGTCCGTTCCGGACAGAGAGTACGACAGACTGTACGACGAGCTTAAAAATCTGGAAGAGCAGACGGGCAGAGTGGACTTCGATTCACCCACAAAACGCGTCGGCGGCGAACCGGTAAAGGGTTTTGAACGCCACGCGCATATTTCGCGCCTTTACAGCCTCGATAAAAGCGTGTCTTACGACGAGCTGGACGCGTTTTTCACGCGTATAAACAAGGCGGTCTCCGACCCCGAATATACTGTCGAGTATAAGTTTGACGGACTTACCATGTGTCTTACGTACGACGGCGGCAAGTTCGTCCGCGCGACTACGCGCGGCAACGGCGTAGAGGGCGAGGACGTCACCGCGCAGTGCCTTACCATAAAATCTTTTCCGCTTACCATAGACTATAAAGGCACGCTCGAAGTACAGGGCGAGGCGGTGATAAGGTTGAGCGTTTTAGACGAATACAATAAAACCGCAAAGGAGCAGCTTAAAAACGCGCGTAACGCCGTCGCCGGGGCTATACGTAATTTAGACCCCAAAGTTACGGCGGAAAGAAAGCCCGAAATTCTGTTTTACAACGTCAATTATATGAGCGAGGGCTTTTTAAAGACGCAGGAGGAGTATTTCGAATTTTTAAAGAAAAACGGCTTTAAGGTTTTCGGCTTTTTGCGCGTGTGCAAAAACGGCGAAGAGGTCAAAGCCGCAATCGAGGAAATTGACCTTGCCCGCAAAACGCTTGACGTGCTGACAGACGGCGCTGTGGTCAAGCTCAACGACTGCGCCGCTCGCGAGGGGCTGGGTTACACCGATAAATTCCCGCGCTGGGCAATGGCGTACAAGTTCGAGGCGGAAGAAAGCGTAACCACCGTAAAGGACGTTATCTGGCAGGTTGGCAGAACGGGCAAGCTTACGCCGCTTGCGCTGGTGGAACCTGTCGAGCTTGCCGGCGCTACGGTAAGAAAGGCGACGCTGAACAACTACGGCGACGTTATCCGCAAGGACGTAAAGGTGGGCAGCAAGGTTTTAATACGCCGCTCCAATGAGGTTATTCCCGAAATTCTGACCGCGGTTGAACACACCGAGGGCAGCGTTCCCGTGGTAAAGCCAGACTACTGCCCCGACTGCGGCAGCAAAGTGGTTGAAAACGGCGCGAATATTTTCTGTCCCAACAGGCTGTGCCGTCCGCGCATAATAGGAAAAATGGAACACTTTGCGCAGAAGGACGCGATGGATATAGAGGGGCTTTCGGAAGCTACCGCAGGACAGCTTTACGATACGCTGGGCGTTACCGACTGCTCGGCGCTGTACTCGCTGACGGCGGAAGATCTTGCTAAATTAGAGGGTTTTAAGGACAAGAAAATTTCAAATCTTTTAACCGCAATTCAAAAGAGTAAAACGGTCGCGCAGGAGAGGTTTTTATTCGCGCTGGGAATAGACGGCGTTGGCAAGGTCGCGGCAAAGGATCTTTCCAAAATATACGACTTGGACGGACTTGCAAACGCTACGGCGGAAGAGTTGACCGACCTTGAAAACATAGGCGGAATTACGGCGGAGGCTATTGTAAACTGGTTTAAGGACGAAGATAATTCGGCCGAAGTCAAAAGGCTTCTGGACGCGGGTATAACCTTTATTAAAAAGGAGAGGGCGTCGGGCGGCGCGTTCGCAGGGCAGTTTGTGGTGCTTACCGGTACGCTTGAAAGCTTTAAGCGCAGCGAGGCGCAAAAGCTTATCGAGGACGCCGGCGGCGAGTGTCAAAGCTCGGTAACCGCAAAAACTACCCTCGTGCTTGCCGGCGAGGCGGCAGGCTCGAAACTGGACAAAGCCAAAAAGCTGGGAATTAAAATAATAGGCGAAACCGAATTCAAAAAAATACTTTCCATATAATGTAAAGCGGCGCAGGTATAAGGCCTGCGCCGCTTTTAAATTAATTTAATTTTTTATAAAAAACCGTTGACAAAAGTAAAAGCGGGTAGTATTATATTATCAACTTATGAATATATATTCATATGATAATAAAGGAGATAAGTATGGTTACCTGCGATAACGAGAGCGAACACGCGGCGCGCGTTAAGGCGGCAAAGGAGAGTATGCCGTCAGAGGAGCGCATAGAGGAGATGGGCGCAAGGTTCAAAGTAATTTCCGAGCCTTCCCGTCTTAAAATTCTTTTGGCGTTGTCCGGCGGCGAGCTGTGCGTCGAGCATATTACCGAGGCGGTCGGCGGCAACCAGAGCGCGGTTTCGCATCAGCTTAAAACGCTTAAAGACAATAAAATTATAAAGGGACGCAGAGAGGGCAAAAATGTTTTGTACTCTGTGTCCGACTGGCACGTTTTAACTATGATAGGCGTTGCAAAGGAGCATCTGGACTGCAATGAATAACGTATTTAAAATCTGCGGGCTTGACTGCGCCAACTGCGCGCGCGAGCTTGAAGAGGAAATTTCAAAGATAGATGGAGTTGAAAACGCTTCGGTCGATTTCGTCGCGCAAAAGGTGCGCGTCGACTGCGACGGCGATACTCTTGTAAAGGTAAAGGACTGCTGCAACCGGTTCGAAGAGGTGAAAGTGGTAGAGGAAGAAACACGAAGCGGCGGCGAGAAAATCAAAATAAAGGGGCTTTGCTGCGCCAACTGCGCGCGAGAGCTTGAAGAAGAGTTGAATAAAATCGAGGGCGTGAGCGCGGTCGTTGACTTTATGAATATGAACGTCGTTTTAAACGCAACGCCCGAGGGCAGAAAGAAAGCGGTTCACGCGATAACCCATTTCGAGGACGTGAAAATCGTGGAAGACCGGCCTAAAAAAAGCTTTGCGCGCGAAAAGCTTGCGGATATTCTCTGCATAGTTATTTCGGTAATTTTCTTTGTACCGGCGTTCGTACTCGATCTGACTGGGCTTATTGACAGCAGCCTTGCGCTGAAAATTATGACCTACGTCTTTTTCGGCATAGCTTATATTTCGGTCGGCTACAAGGTTCTTTGGCTGACTGCGAAAAATATTATAAAGGGCAAAATTTTCGACGAGAATTTCCTTATGACCATAGCCTCTGTCGGCGCGATACTTCTGGGCATTTTCGAGGGCGAAGGCTTTGCCGAGGGCGTCGCCGTAATGCTTTTGTACCAGATTGGCGAGCTGTTACAGGCCGCTGCGGTCGGTTCTTCGCGCGGTTCGATTGCAGCTTTAATGAATTTGAAGAGCGAGACGGCGAATTTAATTTCGGGCGGAGAAATTTTAACGGTGTCCCCCGAACAGCTTAAAGAGGGCGACAGAATTTTGATTAAGGCGGGCGAAAAGATTCCCGTCGACTGTAAAATTTACGAGGGCGCAAGCTCGCTGGATATGAAGAGCTTAAACGGAGAACCGCTGCCCCGCGACGTCGGCGAGGGCGATACCGTTCTTTCGGGCAGTATTAACCTTTCGGGCGTAATAAAGGCGGAGGTCGTACGCGAGTACAAAAATTCCGCGGTCGCTAAAATTCTGGATATGGTTGAAAATTCCACGGCAAAGAAATCCAAGCCCGAACTTTTCATAACCAAATTCGCAAAATACTACACGCCGGCTGTCTGCCTTGCGGCGTTAATCGTCGCGGCGGTGGTGCCTACCATAATCTGCGCTGTTGCGTCTAGCTTCGTTTGGGCGACTTACGCAGACTGGATTTACAAGGCTCTCGGGTTCCTTGTAATTTCCTGCCCGTGCGCTATGGTAATTTCCGTGCCGCTTTCCTACTTCGGAGGAATAGGCAGATGCGCTAAATTCGGTATTCTGGTAAAGGGTTCGACCTGCCTTGACGAACTCGCGCTTGCAAAGGTCGCCGCGTTCGACAAGACCGGAACTATAACCGAGGGCGTGTTCACGGTAACCGACTACACGGACGAAAAGACGCTGACTCTGGCGGCTTCGGCAGAAAAGGCTTCGTCCCATCCAATAGCGGCGGCGTTTTTTGATATCGCCGGACTTCCGGTTGAGGGAGCAAAGGAAATTGCGGGCAAAGGCGTTGTCTGCAACTGCGAAGGCAAACAGCTCTTATGCGGCAGCGCAAAGCTTCTGGAAGATTACGGCGTACAGTTTACGCCTGCGGACAGCGTGTCGACGGTCGTTTACGTTGCGCACGGCGGAAAGTTTTCCGGTTGCGTGCATATTGACGATAAAGTAAAGAGCGGCGCGGCGCAAGCCGTGCGCGAGCTGAAAGCGCTGGGAGTGGAGTACACACAGATGCTTACGGGCGACAGTCAGGCGCGCGCGCAGGCTGTTGCGGCGGAGGTCGGCTTTGACGGCGTTAAAGCTTCTCTTCTGCCCGACGAAAAATGCGACGCGGCGCAGGAGCTGAAACAGCGCGGAAAGCTTTTATACGTCGGCGACGGAATAAACGACGCGCCCGTTATGGCAGCCGCCGACTGCGCGGTGTCAATGGGTAAAGTCGGTTCGGACGCGGCGATAGAGGCGAGCGACATTGTGCTTGTTTCGGACGGACTGCCCCTAATCCCCAAGGGCAGAAGAATAGCGAGAGGCACGCGTTCAATCGTAATGCAGAACATTATAGGCGCGCTACTCATTAAGCTTGCCATAATGGCTTTGGATATTGCGATACCCGGATTCCCCCTGATAATTTCGGTAATAGCCGACGTCGGCGTTATGCTGGTTGCGGTACTCAACGCAATGCGCACCGCATTATTAAAATAAAAAAATACTGAATTCGTCAAATTGATTATAATTGTTTGACGAATTTTTTGTTTTTATGATACAATGTGAAAAACAAGTGAAATAGCCTCGCGGGGCTATTCGGCGTGTGAACGCCGAATGAAATCACTTAAGAGAAAAATTTTTCGGGAGGTCACTTTAATGAGTGAAGAAACACAGAACGAAGTTCCTGAAACCGAAGTAAAGCCCGAAGGCGCGCCCGCGCCCGACGGAACAGCTACGGCAACGGAACACGTAAGTCCCTACAAGGGCTTCTGGGGCAAAGTGGACAAGTTCTTCGGAATTTCAAAGCTTGGTTCTAAATACAGAGTAGAAGTCGTTGCGGGCCTTACCACTTTCATGGCAATGGTTTACATTTTAATGGTAAACGCTGACTTCTTCTCGCTTGTAATCGGCGGAGAAAACCCTTACGGCGCGGCTTACATTGCAACGGCAATCGGCGCGGTAGTAGGTACTATGCTTATGGCGTTCTTTGCAAAAATGCCTCTGGCGCAAGCCTCGGGTATGGGCGTAAACGCGTTTATAGTATTTACTTTGGTCGGCGGTTCGGGTTTAAGCTATGCAAACTGCATGGTGTTCACCCTTTTAGACGGCGTAATTTTCCTTATCCTTACGGCAACCGGTCTTCGTAAAAAGATTTTCGAAGCTATCCCCGCAGGCGTAAGATACGCAATTCCCGTAGGTATCGGTCTGTTTATCGCGTTCATCGGCTTCCAGCAGTCATACGTGATTGTCGGCGACGGTTCAACTCTTGTTTCGTTTGCTTCGTTCAACGTGCTTGACAAAGCTAACAGCTTCTTGACCGTTAATGAATACGGCGGCGTAACCGGCGGTATGCTTCCCGCAATCGTTGCAATTTTAGGCGTCGTTTGCATTGCAATCATGTCAAAGAAAAACGTCAAGGGCGCAATTCTCTGGGGCTTATTAGGTTCCGCGGCTCTCTACTATATCCTTGCAGGTATCGGCGTTGCGGCAGGCAGCGAAGCATGCAAAGAGATGTTTAAGGCAATTACTATTGCAAATCCTCTTGACTCGTTCAAGGCTTGGGGACTTGATTCCGCAGGCAAGGTATTCTACGAAGGCTTTGACTTCAGCGCTTATCTCGGAATGGAAGGTCATAATGCCGGCACTCTCGTGGTCGTTCTTATAACCACCGCGCTTTCGCTGTGCATGATCGATATGTTCGATACTATCGGCACCTTATACGGCGCTTGCGCAAAGGGCAACCTTCTCGACGAAAAGGGCGCGCCCATCCGTATGAACCAGATGATGCTTGCAGACGCAATCGCAACCTGTACGGGCGCTATTGCGGGTACTTCAACCGTTACGACCTTCGTTGAATCTTCGTCGGGCGTTGCGGCAGGCGGCAGAACGGGCTTTACAGCTCTCGTTACCTCGCTTTGCTTCCTTGTGGCGATGTTCCTTTCTCCCATAGCGCAGCTCATTCCCAGATGCGCGACCGCTACGGCTCTTATCTGGGTAGGCGTGCTTATGATGACCTCGGTTACCAAAGTTAACTGGGAAGACGCGGGCGAAGCTATCGTTGCATTCTTCACTTTCATTACTATGGTTCTCGGCTACTCGATTTCGAAAGGTATCGGTATCGGTATTCTTGCTTACATCGTCGTTAAGCTCTGCACCGGCAAGGTTAAGGAAATCAGCGTTGCAACCTGGATTATCGGCGTGCTGTTCCTTGCAACCTTCATACTTACCTAAAAAAATAAATCTTACGCCGCCGCGGTTAAACTGCGGCGGCTATTTTTTACTTAAAGCAATACGCCGACAACGTAAGGTTGCGCCGGCGGCTTTACTTTATAAAAAATTAGTGATACAATAAAAGGCGAGGTGAATACTAATGCTTGAAAAACTGATTAAAGCCGCAAAGGGCGAAGTGAAGGCGGACGTCGTTTTAAAAAACGCGACCTATCTCGACGTGTTCCGCGGCAAACTTTTAAAGGGCGATATTGCAATCGCCGGTGAAAAAATCGTCGGCACGGGCAGCTACGACGGCGAAAACGAAATCGACTGCGAGGGACTGACCGTTCTTCCAGGATATATCGACGGCCACGTTCATATCGAAAGCTCGCAGCTCTCTCCCGAAGAGTTCGCGTCCCTTATCGTTCCGCGCGGCACCACGACGATAATCGCCGACCCGCACGAAATTACCAACGTCTGCGGCATGGACGGCTGCGAGTATATTTCAAAGGCGAGCGAAAACATTCCGCTCGACGTAAAGCTTCAGCTTCCGTCCTGCGTACCCGCGACCCCGTTTGAAACGAGCGGCGCGGTCCTCGGCGGCGGCGAAATTTCAAAATATATCAAAAAGAACTATATCTTCGGTCTGGGCGAGTTTATGAACTACCCCGGCGTTATAAACTGCGACGGCGACGTTATTAAAAAACTTGAAGCCGCGCACGCGGAGGGCAAAATTATCGACGGACACGCCCCCGCAGTCTACGGCAAGGACCTCAACGCCTATCTCTGCGGCGGAATTTCCACCGACCACGAATGTGTGACCAAAGAGGAGATAGAGGAAAAAATTTCCAAGGGTATGTACGTTCATATCCGCCACGGCTCGTCCACGCAGAATTTAGGCAACGCGAAATATATTACAAAGGAAAACGCGCGCCGTTTCATTCTCTGCACGGACGACAGACACGCCGCCGACTTAAAGGAAAAGGGACATCTGGACGACGCGCTGCGCAGACTTGTCGCGGACGGGCTTGACCCCGTAACCGCAGTCACCTGCGCTACATTAAACTGCGCGGAGTGCTACGGCTTGAAGTGGCGCGGCGGCATTGCGCCCTTCTGGTTCGCCGACCTCGTAGTTGTCGACAATCTTAAAAACTTCAACGCGCGCTACGTTTTCAAGGACGGCAAACTGGTCGCAAAGGACGGCGCGCCGCTGTTTGATACCTCCAAACGCTACCTGCCCAAAACCGTGCTTAACACCGTTCACTTAAAAGAGCTTAAAGCGGACGACTTTAAAATAAACATAAAGGGTAACAAGGTCAAGGCTATGACCATTGAACCCGGCGGAGTAGTCACCGGCTGCGAAACTGTAGAGGTCAAAACAGAGGACGGCGATATTATCGTTAAAGGCACCGACTTACTGAAACTGGTAGTCGTCGAGCGTCACAAGATGACCGGCAATATCGGCAAGGCAATCTTCAAGGGCTACGGCCTGAAGGGCGGCGCAATGGGAATTACTATCGCGCACGACTCGCACAACGTAATTCTTCTCGGCGACGATAACGAGGCGATGGCGAAAGCCGCGAACAAACTCAAAGAAATCGGCGGCGGAATGGTGCTTGTGGAAACGGACGGCGAAACCCATTATCTGACTTTGGATATAGCCGGACTTATGTCCTCATGCGACGCGGAAAATTTGCAGAGCTACAGCCGCGCCATTATCGAAGAGGCGCACGGAATGGGCGTAAAGCGCGAGTACGAGGCGTTTATGTCTCTGGCGTTTTTGTCGCTCGCGGTTATCCCCAAGCTGAAAATTCTGGATACCGGTCTGTTTGACGTTGAAAAATTCTCGTTCACGTCTCTGGAAGCCGATTAACTTAATAAACAGTTTTGCCGCCGCGGCTGCGCCGCGGCGGCATTTAAAATTGAAGATAAAGGGCAATAAAGAGCGGAGAGGTTAAGTTTTTCCAAAAAAATACAATTTCCTTCAAAAAGAATTTTACATATTTTTCCTAATGTAGTACAATTATTATGAAAAATAGCGTAGGGCAGTCTGCCCTGCCTTAAAACGGAGTAATTTATGGGTTTAATTAAATTTATTCTCGGTTCCGACAGCCGCAGGTCTGTTAAAAAACTTAATAAACTTGCTTTAAAGGTTGAGGAACTCGAACCTAAATATGCGGCTATGTCCGACGACGAGCTGAAAGGTCAGACTAAAATTTTGAAGGACAGGCTCGCCGCAGGCGAAACGCTGGACGATATCCTGTTCGACGCGTTCGCGGCTTTGAGAGAAGCGAGCTGGCGCGTTTTGAAAATGAAGCACTTCCATGTGCAGATTATCGGCGGCATCTGTCTGCATCAGGGACGAATTGCCGAAATGAAGACGGGCGAAGGTAAAACGCTGGTTTCCACACTGCCCGCATACCTCAACGCGCTGACCGGCAAGGGCGTGCATATCGTCACTGTCAACGACTATCTAGCAAAGCGCGACGCCGAGTGGATGGGTAAAGTTCACAAGTTCATGGGCCTGACCTGCGGCGTTGTAGTTCCCGGTATGGACGACGAGGAAAAGAAGAAAGCCTATCAATGCGACATTATTTACGCAACCAACAACGAGCTGGGCTTCGACTATCTGAGGGACAATTTAAAGACCTCTATCCCCGCGATGGTGCAGAGAGAGCTTAACTTCTGTATTATCGACGAAGTCGACTCAATTTTAATAGACGAAGCGCGTACCCCCCTCATAATTTCGGGCAGGGGCGGCGAAAGCTCGAAGCTGTACGAGGACGTGGATAAATTCGTAAGAACGCTGTCCGGCGGCTTTGACGACGATAAAAAGGACGCGGAGAAAAAGACGCCTTCCAAGAGAAAGAAGGATTTGAGCGAAGAGGAACAGGAAGCCAACGAAAAACTTGCAAAGATTTTGCAGGAGATGGAAAACTGGGACTATATAATCGACAGAAAGGACAAGTCGGTAACCATCACCGAAAAGGGCGCGGAAAAAGCGGAGCGGTTCTTTAATATCGCCAACCTCGGCGACATCGAAAACGCCGATTTAAACCACCACATTCAGCAGGCGTTGAAAGCGCACGAGCTTTTCAAGCGCGACGAAGACTATATCGTTTCCGCCGACGGCGAAATTCTGATAGTAGACGAATTCACCGGCCGCGTACTTAACGGCAGAAGATATTCGGACGGACTTCACCAGGCGATTGAAGCGAAGGAAAAGGTCAAGGTCAAGGACGAAAACAAAACACACGCTACGGTAACTTTCCAGAACTATTTCAGACTGTACGCAAAACTTTCTGGTATGACCGGTACGGCGAAAACCGAAGAGGACGAATTCAGAACCATATACTCTTTGGACGTAGTAGAAATTCCCACCAACCGCCCCGTGCAGAGGGTGGACTACGCCGATATGATTTACTCCACCGTCGAGGGCAAAAAGAAAGCTATCGTAAACGAAGTGGTTGAAAGACACGAAAAAGGTCAGCCCGTGCTTATAGGTACGGTTACGGTAGACAAGTCGGAAGAGATTTCAAGGCTGTTAAGAAGAAACGGCATTAAGCACAATATCTTAAACGCAAAGAACCACGAACGCGAGGCGGAAATCGTAGCGCAGGCGGGCAGATACGGCGCGGTAACTATTGCGACCAACATGGCGGGCCGCGGTACCGATATTCTGCTCGGCGGTAACCCCGAATATCTCGCCAACAAACGTATGCGTGAGGAAGGATACGACCACGATATGATTGAAGTCGCGATTTCGTACGCGGACCGCGAATTTACCGAAGAGGAAAAGGCGGCGCGCGCGAGATACGCGGAACTTTACGAAATGTACAAAAAGGAAACGGACGCCGAAAAGGAACAGGTTATCGCTGCCGGCGGTCTGTGCATACTGGGTACCGAACGCCACGAATCGCGCCGTATAGACAACCAGCTCCGCGGACGAAGCGGACGTCAGGGCGACCCGGGCGACTCGATATTCTTCATTTCGCTTGAAGACGACCTTGCAAAACGCTTCGGCGGCGAAAGAATGAAACAGCTTTATAACGTATTCAAGATTGAAGAGGACCAGTGCCTGCAATCGAAGATGCTTTCGCGCTCGATAGAAAACGCGCAGAAGGCGATAGAGGGCAGAAACTTCGGTATAAGAAAACACACCCTTCAATACGACGAAGTTATGAACGAACAGCGTAAAACCATTTACGGCGAGCGTATGAAGGTTTTAAAGGGCGAGGACGTTCACGAGCAGATGCTGAAATATATTCCCGACTATGTAGCAAAAATCGTAGGCGAGACGGTAAACACAGAAGCTATGCCCGAAAAGTGGGATGAAACGGCTTTGAACGAGGCGTTAAAGCAGCGCGTTTATCCAGACGAGTGCGAGTTTGTTATAACCCGCGAAATGCTTGAAAAGTGGGACTACGACTACGCTATCGACAAAATTTCGAAGGAAGTCGTTAAGGCTTACGAGCAGAAGATTGACAACATTTACGAGGAAACGGACGGTCAGGTCGACTACCGCCAGATAGAGCGCAACGAGCTTCTTCGCGGCGTTGACAGAAACTGGATTGACCATATCGACGCAATGGACCAGTTGCGTAAGGGCATAGGACTCCGCGGCTACGCGCAGCAGGACCCCGTAATTGCCTACAAGCAGGAAGGCTATCAGATGTTTGACGAAATGATAGACCGTATCCAGACCAACACAATTTCAAGACTGTTAAAGGGCAGAATAGTCCGCGTTCCGCAGGCTCCCAGAGTTCCCATAACGCCGGTGAACAGATCGGTTGCGGCGCGCGCGCAGCAGATTGCAAACGAGAACGCTGCGGCGGCAAAGCCCGAACAGCCCGCGCAACCCGCGCCTGCGCCGGCTCCCGCGGCAAACGGACCGGTTATCGGCGACGCGCCCAAGGACCCTACAAACCTGATGGCGAACATCGGCGGCAAAGCGCAGCCCAAGACGGTTGACAAGCAGACCAAAGCCGGCAGAAACGATCCCTGCCCCTGCGGAAGCGGCAAAAAGTACAAGGACTGCTGCTACTGGAAAGACCACAAATAAAAAAATTCACGAAAATCTGCTTACGCATATTTTCCGTGAGGTTGCTTTAGGTATAATTAAAATATATGTTTGACGGGCGGTTAGGTCGTTCAAACTGTAACGAAATAAAGATACGTGGCAAGCATTGCTTGTCAAGTTTGACGGGCGGTTAGCTTGTCAGGCGGTAACGAAATTAAGATACGCGGTTAAGCGGAACGCTTATGTTTAAAGCTGACGATTACAGATTAAAACTAAAAACCCTTGAAAATACTCTTGCGGAAGCCAGATACGCGCTGGATATAGACAATCTCGGCGCAAGGCTTGACTCGCTCAAAGCCGAGCAGGAAAAGCCCGAAGTCTGGCAGGATCTTGAAAAGTCCAAAAAAATCGGCAGAGAAATTTCAGCGGTGGAAAATAAAATAAACTCCTACAAAAAGGGCGAGACCGCGCTTGCGGACGCGTTCGCTTTCGTCGACCTCATCGAAGAAGCGGACGACGAAACCCTTATACCGGAGCTTGAAGAAATGATAACTGCCGCCGAGGACGACATAGAGCAGATGCGTATCCGCGCCCTGCTCCGCGGCAAGTACGACGGCAACAACGCAATACTGAATCTGCATTCGGGCGCGGGCGGTACTGAAGCCTGCGACTGGACGCAGATGCTTTACAGAATGTACACCCGCTACTGCGAGCGCTCGGGCTTCAAAGTCACCGAAATGGACTTCGAAGACGGCGACGAAGCGGGTTTGAAAAGCGTAAGCTTCCGCGTCGACGGCGAAAACGCTTACGGCTTTTTAAAGGCGGAAAAGGGCGTACACCGACTGGTGCGCATTTCGCCGTTTGACAGCAACAAGCGCCGCCATACCTCGTTCGCGTCTTTGGAAGTTATGCCCGAAGTCGACGACGAAGCGGACGTTGAAATCCGCGACGAGGATATAAGAATAGACGTTTACCGCTCGTCGGGCGCAGGCGGACAAAAGGTCAATAAAACCGAAACGGCGATAAGAATAACCCACTTCCCCACAGGCATAGTGGTCACCTGTCAGAACGAGAGGAGCCAGCTCCAGAACAAGGAAATGGCGTTCCAGTACCTGCGCGCAAAACTGATTGAAAGACAGATAGCGGAAAGGGAAGCCGCCGACGCCGAACTTAAAGGCGAAATCAAAAAAATCGAGTGGGGCAGCCAGATACGCTCGTACGTTTTCTGCCCGTACACCCTCGTAAAAGACCATCGCACCGGCTATGAAAATACGAACGTTCAAGCCGTTATGGACGGAGATATACAGGGCTTCATTATTGACTATTTAAAGAAGACCATATAAAACAGTTCACAAAAATTTGCTTCTGTTCTGCGAAGCAAATTTTCGTGATTTTAAAGGCTCCGCCTTTCTTGACGCAATTTTAAGGGCAAACTTATTATATAATTGCGTCAATTCAAACCGTCGAAGCGAAGGTATTTGCAAATTGTGTGCGCAAGCAAAAAAGTGTGATTTTTGCTTGCGCCGTAAGATTAATATATGTACGATAAAAATTTGTTCAAGACAAAAGAAAATCCCGTAATTTTGGGAATCGAATCAAGCTGCGACGAAACAGCCGCCGCCGTAATCCGCGGCGGCAAGCTTTTGTCAAGCGTAATAATATCGTCGGCGGAAGAACAGTCCAAATACGGCGGCGTAGTCCCCGAAATCGCATCCCGCGCCCATACCGACGCCGTGGATGAGGTAGTACTGCGCGCGGTACAGGAGGCGGGACTGGGCTTTAAAGATCTGGACGCGGTCGCGGTTACCTACGGCGCAGGGCTTTTGGGCGCGCTTTTGGTAGGTCTGTCCTTTGCAAAGTCGCTTGCTTACTCTTTGAATATTCCGCTTATCGGCGTAAACCATATCCGCGGACATCTCGCCGCGGCGTACCTTTGCGACAGCGACCTTAAACCGCCCTATATAACTTTACTTGCAAGCGGCGGTCACACCGCGATTCTGCATACCAGAACTTATACCGAATTTGAAGTTCTGGGCGCAACCTGCGACGACGCCGCAGGCGAAGCGTTTGACAAAGTCGCAAGAATTCTGGGTCTGCCCTATCCCGGCGGTCCTAACGTTCAGAAGCTTGCGGAGAGGGGAAGCGCGAACATAACCCTGCCGCAGGCGCTCGTTAAAAACAGCGGCAGAATGCAGTTTTCGTACAGCGGCTTAAAGACCGCGGTTATGAACTACTGCCACAACGCCGCCCAGCGCGGCGAAAGTTTTAACCCTGCCGACGTTGCGGCATCGTTTCAGGTATCTGCGCTTGAACCGCTCGTTAAAAAGACAGTGGAGTGCGCAAAAAGACTGGGTGCAAACACGGTTACCGCAGGCGGAGGGGTCGCCGCAAACGATTACTTGCGAACGCGGCTGAAAGAAGAGTGCGGCAGGGCAAATTTAAAACTTATCCTGCCCGAAAAAAAGTACTGCACGGACAACGCTGCAATGATTGCCGCCGAAGGGCTTATACAGTACCGCGCCGGCAACTTTGCCCCGCTCGATTTAAACGCCTCCGCGCAAATACCCTTGAAATAATTTATAAACCTCTCCGGGCTTACAACCCGGGGAGGCTTATTTTATTTCCTGCTCTAAATTTTTAAATTCCTCGGTATCGAAAAATTCCGCAAGCGAAATTTCCAACCCGTCGCATAGCATTTTTAACGTGACTATGCCCGGGTTTTTACTTTTTCCGTATAACACGTTTTTTATAGTGGACGGCGGTACGGCGGAAACCATTGCAAGTTTGTGTATTGACATACGCTTTAAATCGCACAAATACATAAGCCTGTTTTTTACGGCGTTGTAAGTATCCATATTTTCTCCGTTAACTTTTTATAAAAATTATATGCCTTAATTATTGACAATGTGGGCTATATATGATACAATTTGGGCTATAAATAGACCAATGAGGAAGAAATTAAGGTTTATGTACAATTTACTTGACGGCTATTACGACGACCCGTACTACGGCGCTTACGAAGAGGCGGTAAAGGAAGTCAACCACTTTTACACTGTGTATTACGTGGCTATCGCTATCGCGTTTTTAGTACTGGGAGTACTGCTTTTTGCGTGGGTGGTAAACGACGTTATCAAGGGCAGAAAGTCGGTGAAAAACCAGATAGATATCAACAACCGCCTGCTTGCGGCAATGCGGAAACAAAATTCGACGCCTACGCGTATTTTTTATTTTTGCAATAAATACACCTACGGAAAGCCCGACAACTGCAAACAGCAGCTTGCGGTGGACAGCGATAAAAATCTTTTGACTTTCGTCGATTACGAAAAAAGGTCGTATATTACCGTGCCGTTTTCAGCCGTTCTGAATTACGAGGTATACGAAAACGGCTCGATAGTGGCAAGCGGATTAGGCTTCGGCGGCATTTGGGCGGGCGGATTTGCCGCGCAGGTCAGTCATAAGTGTAACGAACTGCGGCTTATAATCAGGTTAAAGACCGCAAACAGACCGCAGGTCGTTTACGAGATTATCGGCTCGAAGGGCTTTATGAATTTCGGCATACATAAAAATTCAAAGGTTTACAGAAACTGTTTCCCCACCGTGCAGGAAGCTGTGTCGTTGATGCAGGTGATTATAGACAAAAACAAGAGCGAAAATCAAAGCTAAAACGCTTTACTTTTTCGGTTGAGTTGAATATAATTAGTACATAAATAATTTGCGGCGCAAGCAAAACCGCGCTTTTGCGCAGCGCGCCACTATTTGCGCATACCTGCGTCTCGACGGGGTGAATGTTCGCAATTATTTAATGGTTTGCCCGAAAAATTGCGGGCAGAGGGCGAGAAGTCCTCAAATCACGGAATTTTCTCGTCGCAGAATAGACGAAAAAATTCGTGAGAAAAAATATATCAAAGGCGATGACAAAGGACAACGCCGCGCGGAAAGAGTTTTTCAGAGAGCTTTCGTTTGGTGCGAGAAAGCAAACACGCCGCGCAGGATATCACCTTTCAGCTTGTTTTCCGAAAGCTTCCGCAATTAAGAAAATACGGTTTCGTAACCCGTTACCAGTTACGGCAAATGTTCGTTTGTTTTGGTGGTTTATAAGCGCATTTATTCAGCGTCCGAAACTCGGACGCTGATTTTATTTTGAATAATTTGCGGCGCAAGCAAAACCGCGCTTTTGCGCAGCGCACCCCGATTTGCGCATACCTGCGTCTCGACGTGGTGAATGTCCGCAATTATATAAAAAGTTTGCCCCTAAAATTGCGGGTAGAGGGCGAGAAGCCCTCAAATCACGAAAATTGCCGCGCGCAGAATAGCGCGGAAATTTTGTGAGGGAGGATTATATGTACAAAAAGGTTGACACCTCGTTAAACTTTGTGGAACGCGAAAAGGAAATCATCGATTTCTGGAAAGAGAACAAGGTTTTTGAAGAGAGCATTTCAAAAAACGAAAGGGGCGAAGAATTTTCGTTTTACGACGGTCCGCCCACGGCTAACGGCAAGCCTCATATCGGGCATATCTTAACCCGCGTTATGAAAGACATTATCCCCAGATACAAGACCATGAAGGGCTGCCACGTATTAAGAAAGGCGGGCTGGGATACCCACGGACTTCCCGTGGAGCTGGAAGTGGAAAAATCGCTGGGTCTTGACGGCAAGCAGCAGATAGAAAATTACGGCATAGAACCCTTCATTCAAAAGTGCAAACAGTCTGTCTGGAAGTACAAGGGCGAGTGGGAAAAAATGTCCGACCGCGTGGGTTACTGGGTGGATATGGACAACCCCTACGTTACCTACGACGATAACTATATCGAGTCCGAGTGGTGGGCTTTGAAAGAGATGCACAAAAAGGGGCTTTTGTACAAGGGTCATAAAATCGTGCCTTACTGCCCCAGATGCGGCACCGCGCTTTCCTCGCACGAGGTCGCGCAGGGCTATAAGCTTGTAAAGGAAAATTCCGCCGTTGCAAAGTTCAAGGTTAAAAACGGTAACAACCGCTATATTCTCGCCTGGACGACCACGCCCTGGACGCTGCCTTCAAACGTAGCGCTCTGTATGAACCCCGACGAGCCTTACGTCGAAATCGAGGCGGACGGTACGCGGTATATTTTAGCCGAAGCGCTCGTTTCGAAATTCTTCGAAGAGTATGAAGTAGTCGGTAAAAAGTCCGGCAAGCAGTGGGAAGGGCTTGAATACGAGCCGCTGTTTGGCGAAACGGCGAAGGAAATCGCCCGCATATCCCCCGCAAACGCTCCGGCGAAGGCGCACTACGTCGTCTGCGACAATTACGTCACTATGGGCGACGGCACGGGCGTAGTTCACATCGCGCCCGCGTTCGGCGAAGACGACTACAAAGTCGGTAAGCGTTACGGCTTGCCCGTCGTGCAGCTTGTGGACGAGCGCGGCTGCTTTGACAGCCGTTTTGAAAGCCTGAACGGCGTATTCGCCAAAAAAGCCGATAAGAGCATTTTAGACAGACTTGAAAAAGAGGGACTGCTGTTCAAGGTAATTCCCTTTGAACACGACTATCCTCATTGCTGGCGGTGCGACACGCCCCTTCTGTACTACGCAAAATCAAGCTGGTTTATCGAAGTTACAAAAGTCAAAAATGATATAATAAAGTCTAACCGCTCGGTCAACTGGATGCCCGAAACCATCAAAGAGGGCAGAATGGGCAACTTCCTTGAAAACGTCATTGACTGGGGACTTTCGCGCGACAGGTACTGGGGAACGCCCCTGCCCGTCTGGGTCTGCCCCGACTGCGGAGAAATAGAGGTAATGGGCAGCAAAGCCGAACTCAAAGAAAAGTGCGGCGTTAAAGGCGAAATAGAATTGCACCGCCCGTACCTCGACAAGCTTACCTGCAAATGCCCCAAGTGCGGCGGCAAAATGTCGCGTACGCCCGAAGTTATCGACTGCTGGTTCGACTCGGGTTCGATGCCCTTCGCGCAGTATCACTACCCGTTTGAAAATAAAGAGGTCTTTGAAAAGACCTTCCCCGCGGACTTCATTTCCGAAGCGGTTGACCAGACGCGCGGCTGGTTCTATACGCTGCTCGTAATTAATACCATATTGTTCAAAAAAGCGCCCTTTAAAAACTGCATAGTTCTGGGTCACGTCAACGATAAAAACGGAATTAAAATGTCCAAGCACAAGGGCAACGTCGTAGACCCGTGGAGCGTACTCGACAAGCAGGGCGCGGACGCGGTAAGGTGGTATTTCTACACGTCGTCGGCGCCGTGGCTGCCCTCTCGCTTTGCGGAAGAGACGGTATCGGAAGCGCAGCGTAAGTTTATGGGAACGCTCTGGAACACCTACGCGTTCTTCACGCTGTACGCCGAAATAGACAAGTACGACCCGTCGCAATTCTCGCTTGAAAAGTGCAAGCTTACGGTAATGGACAAGTGGATTCTTTCAAAGCTGAATTCACTGATTGCGTTCGTGGACGAAAGTCTTGAAAGGTACGAAATTTTCGAAAGCTCGCGCGCGTTGCAGGACTTTGCCGACGTTCTTTCAAACTGGTACGTCCGCCGCGGCAGAGACAGGTACTGGGGCAAGGATATGACCGACGACAAGGCGGCGGCTTACACGACCCTTTATACCGTTCTAGTAACTCTTGCAAAGCTCACGGCGCCGTATACGCCCTTTATGGCTGAAATGATTTACCAAAATCTCGTTCCGAATTTCTTCGCGAACGAACCCAAGTCCGTTCACCTTTGCGCTTTCCCAGAAGCGGATAAAAAGTATATCGACAAGACTTTGGAAGAGGGAATGGAAGAGGTGCTTGATATCGTCGTTTTAGGCAGAGCGGCAAGAAACGCGGGAAATCTGAAAAACCGTCAGCCGCTTGCTAAAATGGTCGTCGTATCAACGAGAAACATCGACTTATCGCCCGAAGAGCGCGCCATCGTTTTGGACGAGCTGAATATAAAGAGCTTCGATTTTGCGGACGACGCGGATAAGTATATAACCTACAAGTTAAAGCCGCAGCTCAAAACTCTGGGACCTAAGTACGGCAAAAAACTGGGCGCGATTTCCGCATTCCTCAACGGCTGTAACGCGAAGGAAGTCGTGAACGCGGTCAAGGACGGCGGAACGTACGAGATTGCGGATCTTGAAGTTACTTTAACGCAGGAAGATTTGCAGATTTTCACCGAAAGCGCGGGCGGCTTTGTCGCGGCGGAGGACAGGGGAATTACTGTCGCTCTTGACACCGCTCTTACCGAAGAGCTGATTTTAGAAGGGGTTGAAAGAGAACTCGTTTCCAAAATTCAGAATATGCGCAAGGACGCCGGCTTTGAAGTTACAGACAGAATTCTCGTCTACTATCAGGCGCAGGGCAAAGCGCAGCAGGTGTTAAGCCTTGGCAAGTTCGCAGGCGACGTGCTTGCGGAAAAGATAGTCGAAGGTAATGCTGACGGCTACACTAAAGAGCAGAACATCAACGGCGAAAAAGTCACCCTGACCCTTATAAAAAAGTAAAATATCATTAATTTCGTTGTACGCTCATAGATTTATTCTATGAGCGTTTACGATTTAAAAGCGGGCGAAAGCGCGAAAATTGTCGCAATAGATATAACGGGTAGCGCCGCGGCAAGGCTGCAGTCCCTGGGTATTACCGTCGGCAAAAAGGTGACGGCGCTTGCTTTTTCACTCTTTAAAACGGGCGTGCTTATAGGTTGCGGTGCGGTGAGAGTAGGGGTAAGACGGGAACTTGCAAAACTCATAAAAGTTTCAAAGGCTGTTTATAGCGAGGCGCGGCAATGAAAATAAATATATTGCGCCGCGCGGCGGAAAAATCTAAAATGCGCGTCGTGCTTGCCGGCAACCCCAACGCCGGCAAGACAACTCTATTCAATTCGCTGACCGGCAGTAATTTAAGGACGGGCAACTTTCACGGCGTAACCTGCGCGCCCAGCGAAAAGAGGTCGCGCGGAATAACTTACGTGGACGCGCCCGGGCTTTACGCTATGACAAATTACTCGATGGAAGAGGCGTCCGCCGCCGAAGAAATTAAAAAGGCGGATATGATTGTCGACGTGGCCGACGCGCTCACTCTTGAAAACAGCCTGAATTTAACGAGAAAGCTTTTATCCTTCGGCAAGCCCGTAGTTTTGTACGTCACCAAACTCAACCAGCTTAAACGGCGGGGCGGAAGTCTGGACGGTGAAAAGCTGTCGCGGCTTTTGGGTATACCCGTATTTACCTGTCCGCCCAAACAGTTTAAAAAGGCGGTGGAGGATGGTATCAACTTTTCCGTTCCGCGCGAAAGTCTGTCCCTTAAAGACTGCTACTCTGCTGGACGCGAGGGTTTAAGCCGCGCAGATAAGCTTTTTTACAACCGCTTTTTTGCGCTTGTGTTTTTTATATTTGCGGTTGCGGCGATGTTTTTTACCGCCTTTCATCCCTTAATGCCGGGGTCGCTTTTAAAGGGTCTTGTAGAGCTTGCTGTGTGCGACAAGCTTTCAGGCGCGATAACCGGCAGAATGCAGAACGAGGCGCTTATATCGCTAATTTCCGAGGGGATTCTGGGCGGAGCCGGCAGCGTGCTTTCCTTTTTGCCGCAGCTTGCAATATTATACCTGTTTTTAACCCTACTGGACGAGAGCGGAATAACTTCCGCGCTGTCCTTTTGCGCGGACGGCTTTTTTGCAAAGGTAAACCTTTCGGGCAGGGCGGCGTTTTCGCTTATATCGGGGTTCGGCTGCACCGCCGCGGCGATTATGACAACGCGTGGCTATTCCACCGAAAACGCGCAAAAGCGCACTATTGCGGTTTTGCCGTATATTCCATGCGGCGCAAAACTGCCCGTGTTTTTAACCTTTTTAGCCCCTCTTTTCAAGAATCCTTTTCCGGCGGTGTCCTGTTTCTATTTCGCGGGGCTTTTGCTTTCAATCGTATTTTCCGCGCTTTTAAAGGGCAGAAAAGAGGATATGCTTTCCGAGGTAACGCCCATAATTTTTCCGCAGCTTAAAGCGGTGGGTAAAAAGTTGTATTTTTATCTCAAATCGTTTATAATCAAGGTGTCGGGCGTGATACTCGCGTTCTGCGTGATTAGCTGGTTACTGTCGCACTTTTCGTTCTCGTTCGAGTACGTCGAAGCGGACGGAAGTATGCTTGCGGCGATAAGCCGCGCGCTGACCTTTTTGTTCTACCCTATGGGCATTACCGACTGGCGGCTTGCGTACGCCGCGCTGTGCGGATTTATCGCCAAGGAAAACGTGGCGGCGACGGTTGGCATGCTTATGCCGCTGGGAACGGGGCTTGATTTAGCTTCGGCGGTGGCGATGTGCGCGTTTATACTTTTATGCCCCGCGTGCGTTTCCGCGTTTTCGGCTTCCTGCAAGGAGGCGGGACTTAAATTCACTTTAAAGTGCTTTGCCGCGCAGACGGTAATCGCTTTTCTGGGTTCGTACCTTATAAATCTTTTATTCAGCTTATGAAAAAATTTACAGTTGACAACGACATCAATCTGAAAGATTTTACCGACTGCGTATATCCGCAGGGGTCGTTCTGTTTTGCCGCGCTTCTCCGCGCAAAGGATATAAAGGTGAACGGCGTCCGCGTTTCGAAAAATACCGCTTTGCGCGCCGGCGACGAGGTGGTCTATTACACCACCGTAAAGCAGGAGAGTATGCCCAGTCACGCCGTCGTTTACGAGGACGGAAATATCCTTATCGCGGACAAGCCGTCGGGCGTCGGCTTTGAAGGTCTTTTGAGCGAACTTTCGCAAAAGGGCGAATTCTACGGCGTACACAGACTGGACAGAAATACGCAGGGGCTTATTGTCTTTGCAAAAAATAAAAGCTCGGAGAAAGAGCTTTCGGAAGGCTTTGAAGAAAGACGCGTTTCAAAGACTTATATAGCCCTCTGTAAAAACGCCTTTAAAGCAAAGAGCGCAAGCCTGACCGCATACCTTGTCAAGGACGATAAAAAGGGCGAGGTAAAAGTTTACGCCGCGCCGCAAAGCGGCGGGGTCACAATTAAGACGGACTATACGGTGTTAGAGAGCCGCGGAGATATTGCGTTAGTGAAAATAGTTCTGAATACCGGCAGAACGCACCAGATACGCGCGCATACGGCGTTTATCGGCTGTCCCGTACTGGGCGATACGAAATACGGCGATAAAGCGCTGAACGAAAAGTACGGAGCAAAACGTCAGAGACTTGTGGCAAAGTACCTGAAATTTAATCTTGAAGGTCAGCTTGCCTATTTGAGCGGAAAAATTTTTGAAAGCAAATACGAACTTTGATTTTTACGCGGCGCGCCTGTTTAAGGGCGCGCCGCGTCTGTATTTGACAATAATATAAAAAAGTTATAAAATATCATTTGTAACACGCGTTTTTTGAAACGCGAAAGAGTTTATAAATAATTATAAAAGCCTTAAAGGGGATAGTTATGCAACAGGTAAAACTTGTTTCCGCCGACGGAAAACTGAAATTTTCATTATCGGGTGAAATCGACTCGGCGACCAGCGAAGATTTTTACGCGGAAGTCCGCGCCGCCTATCTGAACGAGAAAATGGATATCGAGTTCGACTGCGCCGCGCTGACTTTTATCGACAGCACGATGCTGGGTACCTTCGTCAAAATTTACAAAGAGTTGAAAGCCGACGGCTACAAAACAGTACTTTGCAACGTTCAGCCGAGAATAAGAAAGCTGTTTGAAATCTGCGCGCTGGACACCATTATGGAGGTAAGATGAAAAATTTTACCGTTGAATTTGCGCTGCGCGACAGCGAATATTTAACCGCTTTAAGACTTGCCGCCGGCGCGGTATGCTCGGCGGCGGATATCGACGTCGACGCTATTGAAGACTTTAAAGTATGCGTTACCGAAAGCGCTTTAATTCTGAAAAACTGCGGCTTTGAAAGCGTAAAGGCAAAGTTTTTCAGAGAGGGCGGCGTAGGTTGCGAAATAAGCGGAATAGGCGGAAAACCGCAGCAGGCGGATAACGAATTATCGCTTGCGCTTATTTCCGCGCTCGTAAGGGAATGCGACATTACGGGCGGCAAGGCGATTGAAAAGGTTACGCTTTTGATATGATGGACGCGAACGAGGCAAACGGGCTTTTCCGCGAGTACCGGAAAACTGGCGATATCGCGGTAAGAAACAAGCTTGTCGAAAACTACGCGTACGTTGCTGAAATTCTCGCCAAAAAATTTGCGGGCAGAGGGGTGGAATACGACGATTTGTATCAGGTTGCTACCGAAGCTCTGATTTCCGGCGTGAATAAGTTCAACCCCGATCTGGGTATTCAGTTTACTACGTACGTGACTCCGACTATCACGGGAATAATCAAAAATTATTTCCGCGATTATTCGCGCGCCGTCCGTCTGCCCAGAAGAATATATTCGCTTGCCGTTAAGGTGAGGAACGAAACTAACGAGTACTATAAAAAGCACGGCACAAAGCCTACCGTAAAACAGCTTTCGCAAAAGCTGGACGCTTCGGAAGAAGATATTATCGAAGCTATGGAATACCACGCGCCGGTAAGCCTTGACGCCACCGTCAAAGGCGAGGACGGCGAAGGACTGTTATACGAAATTATCCCCGACTCGCGCGACGGTTTCGAGTCGTTCGAGGACAGCGAGTCGCTGCGCGCCGAGATAGGCAAGCTTGATCCCACCGAACAGAAGGTGGTGTCTTTGAGGTTTGTCGACGGAAAGTCGCAGGCGGAAGTGGGCAAAATTCTGGGGGTCAGCCAGATGTTTGTTTCGCGCGCGGAAAAAAAGATAGTAGAAAAATTAAAGGACGCGCTGCTGTGATTATTAATTTTAAGGTTGACAACTTGAAAATGATGCGCAGGCAGCTTGAAGCTTTCACCGATTTTCTGACCGAGCAGCAGGTGTGCGAGGACGACGTCTTTGCAAGCAAGCTGGTTTCGTGCGAGCTTCTGACCAACGTAATCCGCCACGGCGGCGACGAGGCCGATTTTACAGGCAGGCTTTCGGACGGAGAGATAAGAATAACGGTCGCGGCCGAGAGCCTTAAAGGCGTGGATATAAACGGCGAGCCGCCCGATGTCTTTGCGGAGAGCGGCAGGGGACTTTATATAGTAAAAGTCTTTTCAAGCGAAATAGAGCGCGGAAGCTCCGGCGAGATAAGCGTTTTAATTAAAAGAAAATAAAAAAAGCCTTCGGCAAATACGCCGAAGGCTTTTTACTTTGATTATTTGAACATATTGATTTCTTTGTACATTTTGTTTAAAAGTCCGTCCGAGATAATGCCGCGTATTCTTCCGAGGTAAATGAATACCGAGCTGAAGAATTTCTTGTTATCGCCGCCTATCGCGTAATCGGGAACTCTGCCGATTTCGCCCTTGCTCTTTTCGATGAAAATCATAGCAAACTCTATCTTCTCGTCGTTAGTCAGCTTTCTCAAGAATTCGTCCGTGGGACCCTGGTAAACGGTGTTTACCTTGTAAACGCGTTGTTCGGCAGGCTGTTCCTGACCGGGAGTAGGAGGATAGCTACTGTAAACGTTATGCACGGTGGGTTCGGGTTTGGGCGTTTCTTTCTGAACGGGCTGTTTTGCAGGCTGGTAGTCCTGAACGGGCTGATAGTTTCTGTAATCCTGAACGGGATTGTATTCCTGTACGGGAGGCTGGTACTCGGGAGCGTTTTTCAGATACTCGGGAGGATAGCCCAAAGTCGGGTCGTATGAAGGCGCGGGCTTTTTGCGTACGGGAGGCTCGGGTTCGGGTTCCGGCGCGGGAGCGGGCTGCTGAATCTCGGTCTGCCTGGTTTCGAATTTAGCCGAAGCGAAGGGGTCGAGATATGAAGGCTGATCGTAGCCGAAGGGCTGCGCATAAGGATTTGCGTAAGGGTCGCGGTAGGGTTTAGGTTCGGGTTCGGGATCCTCCGAATAGTCGGGAACCTGCGCTTCCGCTGGTTCGGGACGGCGCTCGAAATTAGCGTAATCGTTCACGCCGTATTCAAGCGGCTGTTCGTCGGAAACTTCTTCCTTGTTTTCGTTTTCATTGCTCTTTTCAACGGTCGCCGCAACGGTCTTTTTGCTCTTAACAACCTGCGCTATAAGTATTCCCAGATTTATCGCAAGCTGAATTGCAACGATAATGAAGAGCAGCGACAGCGCAAGACCTTCCGTCTCTTTTGCAACCGCAACGGTTATGAACAGGCAGATTGCGGCGAGGAAGGGGATGCCGTATCTTACGGTATTGAATATGAGACCCTTGCGCTTTAAGTTGTTGGAAAGACCGATTACGTCGACGAAGAAATTCAGAAGAGTAAATACGCCGACAATCGCGCCGAGGACAACCATCGTAACGTCGGCTGCGGTTTTGAAAGTACTCAATATGTCGATGAAGTTATCCGCAAATACCGCGTTAACGTGGTCCATACCAGATAAAATCGAGTAGAGGTCGGGCGAGCTTTTGAGGTTGTCCGCAAGCTTTATCCAGCCGTTGTAGAAATCGGGTGTCATCTGATAGAAACGGAAAAGCATTCCGAGCGAAGCTATCGCGAGAAGCAGAAGTACGAGCTTGATTGCCGCGGTCTTTCCGTCCTTGTTTACGAAGCACTGGATAATAAGCATTAGAAGCGCGCCGCCGAACGCTACCCAGATATTTAAAATTTGGGGCAATTTGTCAATCTCGGCATATTGCAGCGCCATTATTAAATATATTGAAAGTACAAGTACCGCAGCGATTTCGATTACGTACGCGAGTACGCGCGTAACCTTGCCGCTCTTTTTAAAGGTCAATCCCATGGGGATTAATGCAAGCAGCGCCAGAAGGGTGATAAACGCGTATAAAACCACGGCGTATGCGGTAACGTCGACCGCAAGCTTTTCTATTCCGAAAAGGTATATGAGCATTGACGCGGAGAACGCATTGCCGAGGTTGATTTTGTGCGCGCAGAATATACCGAGAGCGTCGGGCAACTGCATGACGAGCATACCGTCGACTCCTTTGCCGTAGTAGAATGGCAGCAGAAGTCCCAGTAAAAGGCATACAACGGCGATTGAATAGGTGATAATCACCGTTAGTTTTTTAGTATTTTTGGGTTCGGTATTTCCCATTTACTTATCTCCGTAAAATAAGATTTTTGAAAAAAGTAGACTTTGCTACCATTATCAGTCTTTTAATTTTAATACAAATAAACCGTTATGTCAAGAAAATATTAAAATTTTTGTTATAATGTGGAATATTTTGAAATTTCAACCGTATAATAAAACTTTAAGATAAAAACTTCTTTTTTCATATTTTACTACGCTTGCGGGTATTTATTCGCGGCGGACAAGCAATAATTATCAGGCTTCCGCGCATAAACGGCGGACGGTGATTTTGCGCTTGCCAATTCAGGTAAAACGGTGTATAATTTACGCTATACGGAGAAAAAGTTATGGATACGCAAGAAACGGGAAAAACCCACTATCATAAAAAACCGGTTATGAAAACGCCGCCCGCGCCCATTTCGCTGAACGCTGTTGTGGAAGGTCTTCCGGAAGAGGAACGCGAAAGGCTGTACAAGGAGTACGGCGTGGAGCAGATGGCGGAAATTTTTTCTAACGAAGAAACTATGAGGACGGTGGACTGCTTCCTCGAAAACGGAATGAACGTCTGTCTTGCGGCGCGCAAGCTGTACATGCACAGAAACACCCTCAATTACAGACTGAACAAAATACTCCGCGTCTGCGGACTGGATTTGCGCGTATTCGATATGGCGGTGACCTTCCGCATCCTGCGCGTATTATACGAAACTAAAAAGAGGTAATTTTTTTGAATAAAAAATCAATCCGCGCGATTTTACCCGCGGTAGCCGCGTTCATACTCGCGCTTGTTTTCGCCGCGGCGGCGTTTACCGCCGGATGTCTTTTAAACCAGACTTCCAGAGAGTGGTTTTTTGAAACGATTGAAAAAAACTACTACTTCGGCTTTGACGGCAAAGAGGAAGAGTTGACCGATACGCCGCTTAACGAAATTGCGGACAGATACCTTGACAGGTATTCGGAGTATTACACCGCCGAGCAGTACGCGCAGGCGGTATCCAGCAACGCCGGTTCAAAAAGCGGCATAGGCATTTCATATTCCTTCGTTGAAAGCAAGGGCGTTTTCATACACACGGTTCTGGGCAATTCGCCCGCTTATAAGAGCGGACTGTGCGCCGGAGAATGGCTTGCAGGCGGCGAGATAAAGGGCGTTAAAAAAGAGTTTTCAAACTCCGCGGCTTTTCAGGAATTTATAAACGGAGCGGCGGACGGCGAAGCCTTTTCGCTCACCGCAACCGACGGCAGGGTTTACGAAAATATCGCCAAAGCGGAATATATAGCAAGCTACACTACTTTGTACACCAACTCGTCGCAGTGGTATTTTTCGGACGCGGCGGACGGCGGACTGTGTTCGTACCAAAAGCAAACCGCCGAAATGGACTTTCTGCCAGACGGCTTCGGGTATATAAGCATTTCCCAGTTTTACGGCACTGCGGCTAAAGAGTTTGCAATTCTCGTTGAAAAGTTCAACGCGGCAAACTGTACTTCGATGATAATAGACCTGCGCTCGGACGGAGGCGGCTACGTCGAGCTTATGCAGTACATTGCCGGCGCTTTCGCGGAGGGGCAGGAAAAGCCCGCTATGTATTCCGAAGACAAGCGCGGCAACAGAGAGGTTTACTACTGTAAACAGGCGTCCGAAAACCAGAGGGTGGCGAAGGATACAAAAATTTACGTTCTTGCAAATTCAGGTACGGCAAGCGCTTCCGAGGCGCTTATGGGCGCGCTCATCTGCTACGGCGTACTCGATTACGAAAATATTTACCTTTCGGACTACGGCGAAGATTATACCGCGTGGCTGAACGAAACCGGACAGGATATAAAAACGGCGCAAACCTACGGCAAGGGTATAATGCAGTCCACTTTTGTAAAGAGGGACACGAAAGAGGCGTTAAAGCTTACCACCGCGCAGATTTACTGGCCGGACGGAAAGACCTGTATTCACGACAAGGGTATAACGGCTGCGGACGGCTGCAAAAAAGTTCCGGCTGACTGGGTGATGACCAAAGGGGACCCGGAACTCCGCGCCGCCGTGGAAATGATGAAGGGGACTTGAAAAATTTTTGAGTTTAGTTTATTATAGTACCATAGAAAAACAAGGGGAGATATTATGAAGAAATTTATAGCGTCGGTTTTAGCGGCTGTAACCGCTTTGTCCGCTTCGGCGTTCTGTGCCTGCGCGACAAAGCCCGAAAAAACGCCCGACTGGCTTGACGACTCCGTGAACAGCGAAAACTTTTCCGCAGGCGGCTACGTCAAGGGCAAGATAGGAGATTTTTCGCAATACGAAAATACGACCGCTTACCGTACGGTTTCGACCGCGGACGAGTTTTTAAGCGCAGTGGTTGACGCAAAGTGCCACTACGAAAACGTATGGAACGAAGACACGGGTACGTATACCCAGATACCTGCGGAGGGCTACACCGAGGAAACGATGTACGGCAGCGTGCGCGTAATCGAAATTACCGGGGACTTAAATCTCGGCTATTACGTTTTAAGCGCCACGGCAAAAAGCAGCGGTATAGTTGACGATTATGCAAAAAACCTTACTAAATGGACAGACTATTTAACTAATTTCGATACCGTTCTTGAAAACGGCGTTTCGCAGATTAAAGTAGAAAATACTTCGGATTTGCTAGTCTATTCAAAAAACGGCGCAAAGATTACGCACGCAGGATTTAAACTGACTTCGGATAACAACGTCGTTTTCAGAAACCTTCAATTCGACGAGCTGTGGCAGTGGGAGGACGCGCCAGTTACGACAACCGATAAGATAGGCGATTACGACTGGTACGGCTGGGCGTATTTCAAAATAGCGTTCTGCGGCTATGTGTGGATAGACCACTGCTCGTTCGGCAAGTCGTACGACGGACAGATAGACTATTCGAACCCCGTTTACAACGCAAACGCAGGCACGGCGTTCCGCGCTCCGCTGGGCGCAGACGGCAACAACGGTCTGCATATTTCCTGGTGTAACTTTAACGCCGGCAGCGACGATGAAAACGGCTATATCTATAAAGAGATGCAAAAGATAGAAGAGGAGTACCTCGCGGGTAACTCGACCCATCTCTATTACAAGTCGTTGAGGGACGCGGGAGCTAGCTTCGGGCAGATTTTATACGGAATTGCAATTCCGCAGAAAAAAGGCTTCCTCTGCGGCGACGACGCTAAATTTTCGGGCAGCTACGATAACGCGGACGATTATAACTTTAATCTGAAATTACAGGTCTCGTTTGCAAACTGCAAATTTATCAACATCGAGGACAGACTGCCCAAACTGCGCGGCGGCAACGCTTATATGTACAACTGCGCGGTGGACAGCTCGCAGTATTACGCGTACAGAACGCAGTTAAAGTCGCTCAACGCGGCAAGCGTAGTCTCGGCAATCAACAGTTCGTGGAAGTGCGGACTGGTGTCGCAGGGTATTGTCTGCGGCAACGGCGGCAGCGTAAAGGCGGAAAACTGCATTTTCAGGGGAATTGACTCTCTGCTTAAAAACAACGACACTAAAAATACCGCGCCCTACGTCAACGGCGGTTACGAAATTGTAAACTGTTCGTACCGTCTCGGCGAAAACGACGCGGAGTACGTCGGCTCGTCGTCGGACGCGGGTAATAAGTTTTCCAACGCCACGACAAGCAAGTTAAAAACCGAGTACTTCAAATGGCATACTGCGGACGAAAGTCTGCCTTTCACGGTTTCCGCAATCGGTCTTGAAGAGTTGGAAGAGTACCTCAACCAACCGGTATACGGCTCTGGCGTAAAAACGGAAATTGCAGGTAAACTTTTAAAAAGCAGTTATTAATTGAAATTGAAAGTAAATAAAACGCCGCCGCGCATATTTTGCGCGGCGGCTTACTTTAATTATCGTTATTTTTTTGCTCCGGTATCATCCTCTAAACCCAATAAGTAGTCCGAAGTTACTCCGAAATATTCTGCTACAATATAAATATTTTCTGCCGTGGGTTGAACGTTTCCGTTAGTCCAGTCTGAAACACTCATTGCGGATACACCTATATTTTTCGCAAAATTGCGTTTTGATATTTCGTGTTCCTGTAATAAATCTTTCAGTCTGCTTGCAAATTGATTTTTCATAAGTACATTGTAAGATATTTTTTACACAAATTGCTTGACATAAGATATATCTTACACTATAATGAATAATGTAAGATATGTCTTATATTATATATGGTGTCAAGTCCCAACGAAATAACGCACACTTCGTGAGCACTAACCAAAAGTAAGCCGCCGCACGCGGAAGCGTGCGGCGGCTTATTTACATTTGAAGGGAGTAGATGTCAATCAAGCGGGAATGTAATAAAATATTCGTTTGATTTGCGGAAAAGTCAATCAAGTATCAACGTAATAAAGATACGCATCAAGCATTGCTTATTAAGTTTGAATGGAGCGGTAGTCAATAAAGTATCAACGTAATTAAGATACGCGGTTAAGCGGAACGCTTATTACTGGGGGGATTTTACGCCCTTTATGCGCCGCGCCGTGATAAGCACGCAAACCAAAAATCCTTCCTCGGTCCGCGTAACCTCGACCGAGGCTTTGCCTTCGGTCTCGAAATACTCGTCCGTAACCCTTTTCAGATCGGACAAAAACAACTCGCGGTCGGGTTCGGACATGTCGTCCCTGTCCAAAGAAATCATAGCGTTTACGCTCTGCGTCATAATCTTTCCCTCACTTTTCTTTTAATATACCCGTTCAGCCCGAAGTAGGGCCTCATAACGTTGCAAATTCCGTCGCGCTTTCCGGCGATATTCTCCGCCGCAATTTTAAAGGCTTTCAGCGTTTCCTTTTTCCATCTTCCCAGTTGCAGCGACAAATCCTCGGGGATAGCCGCCTTTAAATTAATACGCAAAAGCGACGCAATCTCCTGCGCGGTCATAACCGCTCCCGACAAAATCTGTCCGCCGTTCAGCTTATTCACAATAAGCCCCAAATCCTTCATTCCCCCGTCCGAAAGCTGCGACCGGCAGAAATCCGCGCTCTTGACCGACGGCGCGTAGGGGTCGGTCACTATAACCGCGCAGTCGCAGGCGGACGGCGCAATGTTATCGCACAAAATATAATCGAACAGCCCGTCAACCTCGTTGATAGCCCTTACGGCGGCTTTCCAGTCCTCAAGCCCCATCGCCGAAATAAACGAAAGATTTCCCGTGGAGTGGTGGGAGACAAGCGTCTGCTTCGCCCGGCATGCTCCGCGCGAATAGTCCGCAAGGGTGTAAACCTGCATATTTGCGCATCCGCCGATCTGCATCGCGCAGGATGTAACCACGTCCCCGTCGACTATCAGCGTCCGCTCGCCCATTCCGGCAAGCGCAAGCCCCAGCCCCACGCAGCATGTTGTCACGCCCGTGCCGCCTTTCAGACTTGTCATATATATCTTTTTTGCCATAAAAAACTCCTTTTATTAGATTATATATTATCGTAATAGTCGTATATTGGGAAAGATTGTAAATTATTGTAATTTTTTCTCGGTCAATGTAATAATTTTTTATTACAAACCGTTAAATTTGTTTGACAAGTGTAATTTTAATCTATATAATTGAACACAGTTATATCTATAAGGGAAAATTTGATATGAAATTTGGTAAAAAGATAGCGGCAACGCTGCTTGGAATATTATGTACGGGCTGTCTTGCAGGCGGACTTACCGCATGCAGCACGAAGGGACCTACCGGCACGCCAGACGACGCGACGACCATCCGTCTTGCGCTCCCCAACGACGGGTCCGCGCCTACCGCCCACACGGGACTTGAAAATATAGGATATATAGCGTACGCGCTTGATAAAAAAGATTATTATCACGTATACGCTAACTGCTCTTCCAAAGCTATGGGTTACACCCAGATTACGCAGTCGTGGAAGGATTACAAGGACAACGTTATGATTTGTTCCGACATTACCTATTCGTCACTGGCAAAGGCCGGAACACAGGCGTGCTTCGTAAACAACGAAGTTTATATGCGTGCGTCCGACACCCCCGGCAAGTCGACAATTTCGACTACTGCAAAATGGAAGACGTACAAACCTACTTATTACGGCAGAGACGAGTATTTAACTACTTACGGTGAATTTTCAACCGAGCTTTGCACTTATATAATAAACGCGGAGACTATTAAAAGCTGCGGAGAGGTGGTCGTAAACGACGACGGCACCTACTCGCAGTCATTTTCGTTGAACAGCAAAGCGGCTTCGTATTACCAGTACGGAATGAAGACGAGGGGTGATTTGAAGGGTTTCCCCGAATTCAACAGCATTGAAATTACCTTCACCTTCGACGGCAACTGGACTGTGCTTTCAAGCTACTGCGTTGAAAAGGCGACTATCGCGCCCTCCGCGCTGGGCGGTATTCCGGCTGACTCGACTTCAAAAATTACTACGACTTATTCATACGGCGCGGACGAATTTGACAGCGTTCACTACGACTATTACGAAAGCTACTTCAAGCAGTATATAGGTAAAGTCGACGAGGGCCCCGGTCCCGGGAAAGAACACACCGTGCTTGACGTGCTGGGCAGCGCGTTCGGCGGCGTAATCGCGCACGGCGAACAGTACGATCTCGATTTGACGGTAGGTCAGACCGAGTACGATGGAAAAATTTATCTGTCCATTGCAAGCCTTGAAGACGTTCTGAACAATATCGATGCGCGTATCGCGCTCGGCAAGGAAGGCAGTCAGGATTTGTATATTAATTTTGCAGAAGGCGCGGTAAACGCTTATTACAGCGACGACTTTGCAATGACGCTGAACGTGGACGCGGTTTCCACAATTATAAACCAGTTCAGCGATTGGGCTTCGAGATTTAAAGAGGACGGCGGCGTTTCGGCGGCTGCGTACGCGCTGACCGACGGCGAGACTGGCGAAGAACCGCCCGAAGAACAGTCGGACGGCCTGGATATCGCGTCACTTTTAAGCGCGCTTAAACTGGAAGAGGACGAAAGTACCGCAACGGTATCGATTGTAACGGACGATCTTTTGGGTACGGGCATCGGCGTCAAAGCGTATATATATTGCGATCGCCACGATGAGGATACGTACGTATTAAACTACGTAGAGCTTGAAAGTATCGCGTACGACTCGACTTCGATAGATTTACACGTAAAAATTACGCCCGACAACGGCGGCGCGGTAATCAGCCGTAACAAGGCGGAAACGCCGGCAAACCTTGCCGATTACGCGACAGGTGTTTATTCGATGCTTGACAGCGAAACACTGAAAGTATCTCTTGACTTTGACGGAACGAAGCAGGATGTTATAAGCCTGTTACAGGGTCTTACCGTTAAGGCGGACGCTTACGTCGAACTGGGTTACAACCTTGCGACGCGCGTAGACCTCGATATCGATTATGCCGGTCTTTCCGTAGCGCTTGCGGTTTACTACGGCAACAATATCGATTTCAAGAGCGCCGGCAAAGTGTATATCGATTTATTGAGCGTCAACGGCGAGGAATTCGGCGCAAGAGTTTACTGCGACATTGACAAGACGGTTGAAGCGGTAAAAGATTTACTCGATTTAATTAACGGTAACGCTGCAACTGCAAACCTGACCGAATCGCAGAGCGAAGAGGCGGCAAACTCGGTTGCGACCATGATAAACGGTATTCTGAACCTCGACTTCGGCAAAGTTCTTGGCGATATTTACGCAAGCAATTCGCAAATACGCGTGAACGCCGACATCGATATGATTGTCGACGCTTTGGGCGTGAATGTCAACGGAATTAAATTCGGCACCGCGGCGCTTGCGCTCGGTCTTGAAGAGGGCAAGTCAAATCTTTCGCTCTCGCTTGCAAAACTCGGACTTAAAATGACGGTTGAAGGCAGCGATGAGGAGCTTTCAATCCCCGACAAAGAGAATTACCTCGACGCAATAGAACTTGTTGAACTCGTTTCGGTTGCGGTAAAGGAAAGCAAATACATAATCGACGCGCAGACGATAGCGTTTGAAATTAACGCGTACGTCGTAATCGACGGCGTGCCTATGCATGTTGTCGGAAGCGGCGAAGTCAACTGGGCGAACGGACTTAAAATCGCGGTTGACGTAGTTATGAATATCGCGGACGGCACTTCGACTGCAGCGAAGGACGAGGTTGCGCTCAAACTCTTCTACGACTCGGCGGCGGAAGAGGGTCAGCCCTTCATTAAATTTGCTGTAAACGAGCTGGGTATGGAAATTTACGACAAGGATATTTCCGATACCAAAAACGGCGTACAAAATATAATAGACAATATAAATCTTCTTATGAACGGCGAAAAGAGCGGCAACGCTACCGCGGCGGAAGCGGCGCAGCTCTACAATGCCTCCGTTGCGCTTGACGGCGGCAACGCGGGTTCGGCGGTAGAGGAAGTAATCGAAAGCGAAAACCTCCAGAATATTCTGGGCGTTGTTCTCGGCTTTGTCAAAGACCTTACAATCTCCACCGATTACAACGTTGACGACGGCAGCGTAAGCAAGCTTATTTTGCAGCACGCGCTGCTCGGCAATATCACCCTTACGGCAAACGGCGGTCTTTCGCTCGACGCGAATATCACCGATTCGAACGGTACGGTTATCACAGAACTTGCCGCGGGCGTTTCTGTCGGCGACGGGACGGCGTTCGACAGCGTAAACGCAGCGCTTGCAGAATGCGAAATTTACTCGACCGAGCAGATGGACGGCGCGTTTGCGAAGATAGTTTACAACTACCTGTTCGCGGTAGTCGAGGACCTTTCGGTTTCCGAAACGCTCGGCAGCGACACTTACGAAGTTGCAATTTTCCTTGACGGCGCAAAGAGCGGTATCGAGTCGATTAAAGACGTAAAGGTCGACGCGAAACTCTACTACACGCAGGGACTCGCCGGCAACAAGATAAAGGGCGACAAACTTGCCGAAATTAACCTTGATATAAATATAGGTACTACGACGGCGAAGGCGAATGTCCGCTATAACAACGAAAAAATTTATATAAGCCTCAATCAGCTGGGCAACACCAGCCTTACCGACGTAAGCTTCTACGCGGATAAAGACGAACTTTCTTCGGCAGTGGAACAGCTTGTAAAAATAATCAACAACGAAAACGTGATTACCACCCTTTCCAACCTGTTACACCCGACTGCGGATAATAACGCTGCGGACAACGGCGGCGTAGCGGTACAGGCGGACGAGGACGCTGTTTCAGACTTGCTGACAAGACTGATAAGCTTTGACTTTGCAAGTTCGTTCTCGTACAAGAAAGTGGACGGCGTAAATACGGCGACCGTAAACGTAGACAACTTGCTTGAACTGTTCGGCGCTGATTCGGGCTTTGCAATCGGTACGGCTGAAATAGGCGTCAACCCTCAAACGCACGCTATAACGGGCGGCGTAACGCTCAACGGTCAGAAATGGGTAACTCTGTCCGCGCAGGTTACCGAAAGACGCGCGTACAACGAGGGCTGGCAGAACGGCTATATCGATATAGGCTTCATTTCAACATTCGTGGACGATCTTATTAAGACCGCAATCACCGACGGCGAACTGAATACTCTCTACACCCTCGGCGGAAATATCGATATCGATATTAAGTATTCGGTAATAAGCACAAGCGTAAATATTAAAAACGTTAAACTCACCGCGGGTCTTGACGAAAACAAGAAGTTCTACTTCACGCTTACGGGCGAGCTGCAGAGCAGTACCTATCTGTTACAGACGGTTGCGCAGAAGTGGAATATAGCGGTAACCTATTCAAACGGTTACATCACTATGGGCAGAGAGGTAGGTACGGCAAAAGAAAAGTTCAAGGTAATGACGCTTGACTATCTGCTTGCAAATCTTCTTCACAAAGAAAATTCGCCTATCCGCTGGCTTTTGGGAACGGGCGGCACCCCTTGGGGACTTATAGCCGATAACGTTAAACTGAATTTAGGTTCAAGCCTTACAAAGCCGCAGGAATACTGGCTGTACAAGGAAAACGTACCCGAACCCGAACCCAACCCCGACGAAACCGTTGAAATTACCGAGTTCATACTCAAAGATATTCTTGCCGGTATGAAGATTGTAATCGACGGACAGGAGCGCGAGACGAGTACGTACGGCGACACGAAGTCGATACTTGCCGGCAGCGGCGACTACTACGGCTTTGACGTCAACATGCAGTCTCTTTTAGGCGATACCTTATCGCACGTATATCTCACCATTCTCCGCGGCAACGGCGGACTTACCGGTCTTAAAGTCAATACCACGGTTGCGGGCGCGCTTACGGTAGACGTAAATCTCGACCAGGGAATTTCCACCAAGGCGGAGGACGCGCAGCCCGACTACTACAAAGAAGTCAGCGGCAAGCACACGATAAACTACGACTATTACGACGGAACGGAAGACCCCGTAACCCATATCAGTAAAACCTTCGGTTGCTACAATACGGAGAACGGAAGTTACGACAGTCTGAATATCCTCGGCAAGGTCAACTTCACGGTAGTAGGATACGGAGATTTGGTTGAATCGCAAAGCGTTTTGTTGAGGTCTACTTCAACCGTATATCTGCGCGACCCCGACAACGCTGTTTGGGCAAACGACGAACATACCCTTATGATAACCTTCGTGGACGGGGACGGCAAAGACCTCGGAACCCAGACGCAGATTACGCGCGACACGACCGTTTACGCAACGACGACGGCGGCGGCGGAAGTTATCTTCGATATGCGCGGAGCTGCGGATAACTACACCAAAGTAGTAACAATGGAACAGCCCTTCGCAAATTACGAGGGCGAGCTTACAGACAAAACCTTTAAAAACTGGGTTGATAACGACGGCAACATAGTAACCTGCGCAAACGATATACCCGTTGTAAACGGCGAACGCCGCGCTTACGCTAACTTCGTAAGTCAGACAACGACGGTAAACGGAGTTGTTTACAAAGCGGTTTCCGAAAACGGTACCGTATATTACACCGCGGACAGCGTTGACTCGCTTGACGGCAAGTACACCAAAACGCTTGCCGAAGGCGGCGAATACCTCGTACTCGAAAGCGAGATTAACGGAATACCGGTAACGCATATTTCCGCAAGCGCATTTAAGGGAACTTTCGTTAAAAACGTAATCGTACCCGAAAGCATAATAGAAGTAGGCGCGCAGGCGTTTATGGATAACTACGGCATCGAAAACGTTGCGTTCGCGGCTGATACGGTAAATCTCCACGGCGACAGCACTTCGGGCGACAACAGATACGTATTCTTCGGCTGTTCGGTTACAAACGGCGGCAATACTACAAACCTCAACGTTTACTACAATAATATAAACGGCGAAGGAACGTGGGAGATCTTCAGGGGCAGCAACAGAATAGGCACCAGCGCAGGCGGCAAATTGAGCAACGTAGGCTGGTCGTACGTCGTATATAATCAGGACGGCGCAGACTTGACGCAGGGACTTGATTGCCTTACGGGCGCGCTGCAGGTTACCGTTAAATCTTCCGAACAGATAAAGGCGGACGTGGTTGCGGAACTCAACGCAAACTCGGTATCCAAAGGCTATATCAACGCGTACGGCGTAACAGTCGACAGCGGCGTGGTACTTAACGGTAAAATCAATACCGTAACCGTAACCCTTGAAGATGCGACTCCTTACTGGTTGCTTACAATAAATTCAAACCGCGAGGGCGCAATCGTCGACGGCGAAGTCGAAGTTTACGGGGGCAACAGATACGTAATGGCAGGCGCTACCGTAACGGTAAATCCTCCCGACGGCTACGTATTTACGAAACTTACGGGTATCGAACATAGCGAGGGTACCTTCGTAATGCCCGGCAACGCGCTTACGCTCGAAGCGGAATGCGACAGCGCCGAAGTCAACAGCTACATTTTAAACAGCGCGGTTGAAACCTTCACAATGGGCGGCGTAGAATATCATAACGGCGAAGAATTGAGCGTTGATATTGCGCTTTCGACAAACGTTCATGCGGACGGATATTACTTCCTCGGCTGGGCTTACAACAACGGCAGAGAGTATGAATTCGTAAGCGGCGGCGCGGCGGAATACAACAACTACTACGCAATATGGGCGGTAGTAAGGGACGAGATTAGTTCGGTAGCTCCCGCAACAAACGGCAGCGATCCCAACGCGGCGACCGTTACTCACAACGCGTCTCTTGCGGCAGGCTTCGAGGGCTGGTATACTTCAACAGATTTCACTTCAAAAGTTACCACGCTGACTTCTACCGAACCTCTGCACGCGCGTATGAACTACACGCTTACCTACCATCTGAACGGCAACGGCGATACTTTCTTCTTCGTGAATAAGTACGGCACCGAGCTTGATAATAAAAATAACGCCATAGCGAAGGCTAAATCTTATACAGGCACGGTAAGCGTGCTTGAAGGAACGGACGTTACCTGTACACTCGGCGACAATAACACGCTGATAACACTTTCTAACAACGGCGCGGATACCGATTTGAGAGGTAAACAAGTCAGTTGGACCGGCGGTGTAAGCAGTTCAAGAAAGTTTACGCTGGTGGATATCAACAGCGAAAACGGCTGGGAGAACAACACCAAACTTGTCAACGGCAATTTCGAAATTACCGCAACGTTCTGATTTATTACAGGCAAAATTTAAAGAGCCGCGGCGCGACAGCGCCGCGGCTTTTGCATACCGCGAAATTTACACTCATACAATATTATATGAAACTTTTAGAGCAGATTTTGGAAGAGCTGGGCGCGGACACATTAAAGTCCTTTTCGGTGGTGCCGGGGTTCGGCGGATATTTCAGAAGCGTAAAGGGCGTCGTCGAGTACACGCCCGAAAAAATCGTACTTGCGCTTAAAAAGAACAGAATTACCGTGCAGGGCGAAGAACTGACCCTCGGCAAGTACTTTGAGGAAGATTTGCTTATCCGCGGCAGCATTACGGGGGTTAACATTGACTAAATATACTCAAATCTCCGTAGTCTGCACTGCCGAAGCCGCCCTTAAAAAGCTGAAAAAAGCCGGAATAGGGGTGTACAACTGCAAAAAATCGGGCGCAAACTTCCTGTTCTGCGTAAAAGATAAAGACCTTAAAAAAGTTTTTGCAATTTTTGCCAAGCCGTGTTATAATATTACGGTAGAAAACCTCGGCAGACGCGCGGGCTTTTTAAAAGGACTGGTAAACCGCATAGGACTTGCGGTCGGCGCGTTTATATTCGTAGTTGCCGCGGCTGTTTCCAACTCGTTCGTTTTCAAAATAAACGTGAGCGGCAGCGGAAGCTATCTCTCGCCCGAAGTCAGGCGCATAATTTACGAGGCCGGCGCAAAAGAATTCAGCCTCTGCGCAAAATTCGACGCGCCTGCGGCGACGGGCAAAATTCTTGCCCTTCCCAACGTGACCTTCTGCAATATCCAGAGGCGGGGCAGTATCCTGACCGTGGACGTTCAGGTGGACGAGGAGCATACCGGCAAAGCCGAGCTTACATCCCTTGTTTCGGACAGGTCAGGCGTTGTTGAAAACATAGTCGCAATCTGCGGCACCGCCCGCGTCAAAGAGGGCGACAGGGTAAAAAGCGGCGACACGCTCATTTCCGCCTACACAATAGTAGGCGAGGGCGAGGACGAAAAACGCGTGGACTGCCTTGCGGCAGGCTATTGCGAACTGCGGTGTTCTTCGAGCTTCGAATACGCCGCGAAGGAAGAATCGGACGAAAACCTTCAGTCCGCTTACGCGCAGACACTCTTATACGCGGAAAATATCCTTTCCCGTAAGCACACCGTAAAGCAAGCGGACGACGGGGTTATATACGTAATAGAATTTACCTATTTGCATAAGTTAAGTATAAATATCGGTTAATATATGCTTGAAAGATATGAAAAAAAGGTCGCGGCCGGCAGCGTGGACAAGTTGCAGAAAGTCGTCGGCGCCTTTGACGAAAACCTTAACGTTATAATGCGCGAACTGGGCGTTATAATCCGCGTGGACAACCTTGACTTTATAGTCGAAGGCTCGGAGGAAAACGCGGCGAAAGCGGTGTCCGTTTTAGAAAGTCTTTTAATACTTGCGGAAAACGGCGAGGCGGTGGACAAGAGCAGAGTTTCCTACTGCGTCGAGCTTGCGCACGATAACAAAGCCGGCGACATTACAAAGCTTTCGTCCGATACCATCGCGGTAACCTACCGCGGCAAACAGATAAAGTGCAAGACGGTCGGACAGAAAAGATACGTCGACGCAATCAAAAAAAGCGGCGTGACTTTCGGTATCGGTCCCGCCGGCACGGGCAAGACTTATCTTGCCGTCTGCCTTGCGGTACAAGCGATGAAGCAGAAGCAGGTCGAAAAAATCATTCTCACCCGTCCCGCGGTCGAAGCCGGCGAAAAACTGGGCTTTTTACCCGGCGATTTGCAGACCAAAGTGGACCCGTATCTTCGTCCTTTATACGACGCCTTGCAGGAAATGCTGGGGCTTGAAAACTACACGCGGCTTATGGAGCGCGGCTCTATCGAAATTGCGCCGCTCGCGTATATGCGCGGCAGGACTCTTTCCAACGCGTTCATAATTTTGGACGAGGCGCAGAATACCACGCGCGAACAGATGAAAATGTTTCTGACCAGATTCGGCGACGGCAGTAAAATGGTGATAACGGGCGACGCTACGCAGGTCGACCTGCCGGACGGCAAATCGAGCGGTCTCGAACACGCCGCGCGCGTCTTAAAAGACGTGGACGGCATTGATATAATATACCTTTCCGATAAGGACGTTGTCCGCAACCCTCTGGTTATGAAAATAGTCAGAGCTTACGATGCGGACGTCAAGAGGAGGACTCAATTTGAAGGTAACAAAACTGAACAATAAGGATATTTTAAAGAGCCTCGCCGCTTTCATAATGGGAACGCTGGGTTTAGCCGTTATTGTCCTTTTGATGATAATCTTAAACGACGTAACCGGCGGCGGTAAACCTGAACTGGCGACAAGCGCTTTTATCCGTGAAAATTACAAGAGCTTGCTTTTGGTTGCGGTCACTTTTATAGTGCTTGCCGCAATACTGTACTTTTATTTCTTTTTTGAAAACAAGTACGTTTTAACCAAGCTTTCAAAGATAATAGAAATATTTTTACTGCTATATTTCGGAATGATGCTTTGCTATATTATCGGTAAGTATCTTTCGGTCATAGCGCGTCCGCTGGCGTTCGTGGCGCTTATGGCGGCAATGCTTTTCAGAAGGCGCGACAGCATATTTATCAACACGGTTTTCGCGCTGATAATGCTTATTTTGGACAGGTTTACAACAATAACCGGTTTAGGCGCAGACGGCGTACAGAAAATGTACGACACGTACACAAGTTTCTTCTGCAATTTCTGCGGCGGAATAGTCGCAATCTTCCTGTGCCGCCGCATTAAGACGAGGATAGCCGCCGTATTAATAGGCGTATCGTTGCTTATTCCCGTCGAAGTAGTAAATTTGGTCGTGCATATTCCCGTTGAAGGAATGTCCGCGCACGAAATACTTATACATCTTTTACACGGCGGACTTAACTGCGTATTCTCGGTAATGCTGTTTATGCTGCTTCTGCCCGTGTTCGAGTGGATATTTGCCGAACTCACCGTTTTCAGGCTGCGCGAACTGACAGCCGACGACGCTAAAATTATAAAGAGATTAAAATCTCAGGCGCCCGGCACCTACAACCACAGCGTGGTGGTGTCGCAGCTTGTCGAGGCCTGCGCAAGGGAGATAGGCGACGACCCCGAGCTTGCGCGCGCCGCGGCGTTCTACCACGACGTGGGCAAACTTAAAAACCCCGAAATGTTCACCGAAAACCAGTCGGAATACAATTTCCACTCCGAACTCACCCCCGAACTTTCGGTGGATATAATCCGCTCGCACGCAAGAGACGGCGCAAAACTCATAAAGCAGAACCACCTGCCCGAATTTTTTGCGGACGTCTGCGTACAGCACCACGGCACTCTGCCCATAAAGTATTTCTACGTAAAGGCGCTTAAATTGAGCGACGGCGAACTGAATATCGAAAACTATTCCTACGCGGGACCCGTGCCTACCACAAAAATCGCAGCGATTATTATGATTGCCGACGCGGCGGAGGCAGCTTCGCGTTCCCTTCCCGACCGCTCGCCCGAAAAGGTTGAAGCGCTTGTAAGAAGCCTTATCGAAGAAAGGCTCGACTTGGACCAGTTCAGCGACTGTAACATAACCATGCGCGAGTTGTCCGTAGTTAAGAACACCATAGTAAACCAGCTTACCGGCGTATACCATTCGCGTATAAGCTATCCCAAACTCACCGTTTCAAAGAAAAAGTAGTATGAACGACTTTAAAATTTATTGCGCCGATTGCGACTTTTCCTCGCTCGCGCAGGCGTTTTGCGGCGAGGTTGAAAGCGACTGTACTTTGTCGCTCGAAATAATTTTTACCGACGAAGAGGGCATACGCGAACTCAACTCGCGTACCCGCGGCGTGGACGCCGTGACCGACGTTTTAAGCTTTCCCTCGCTTGACGGCATTTTAGGTAAGCGGCTTGAAAAAAGTAATTATCCCGCCGACGTCGACGAGGAAGGCAATCTGTTTATAGGCAGTATCGCGATATGTACCAAACGCGCCGAAGAACAGGCGGAGGAGTACGGACACAGCTACAAGCGCGAGCTTTTCTATCTCGCGACCCACGGCGTCTGCCACCTTTTGGGTTACGACCATATGACCGACGGCGACAAAGCGGCTATGCGCGAAGTTGAAGAACGCGTTTTGACAAAAATAAATATATTAAGATAATTAGCGTCGGAAAAAGCAAGGGCGGATTCATTTCGCCCGTTAAGCTTTTTCACGACCATAGCAACATCGCTGCAAAGATTTTGCGTAGCAAAAGATTTGAGCGAAAGGAGTCTTATGAACAGCGGTTTCGTAGGAGTTATAGGCAAAGCTAACGCCGGCAAAAGCACCCTTATAAACGTTTTGGTTGGCGAAAAAGTTTCAATCGTATCTCCCAAGCCCCAGACCACGCGCGACGCGATAATGGGCGTTCTGACCAAGCCCGATTACCAGATAGTTTTCGTGGATACCCCCGGTATTTACAAGGCGAAGAACAGACTTTCGGATATGATGTCAAAGACCGCCGAAACCGCGGCAAAGGACGTAGATTTTATTCTTTTCGTCCACGACGGACACGCCGGAATTACCGACGACGATGTCGCGCTTATGCGCCGCTTTTTGCAGGGCGGAACGCCTATGGCGGTAGTCTATACCAAAATAGATATAATGCCCAAGGAAAATATTCTGGGCGACGTTAAAAAACTGTACGAAAGCGGAATAACCTGCGATATACTGCCCGTTTCCGCGCGCAAATACACAAACGTTGCAAAGCTTGAAAGTTATCTTGCCGGAAAAATGCCGCAGGGCGAAAAGGTTATCGCCGAGGACATGGTCACCGACAAGAGCGAAAAATTTATGTGTTCCGAAATCATGCGCGAGAAAATTCTGCTCAAATTCGGACAGGAAGTGCCTCACGGAATAGCGATAGTAATCAATGTCTTTGAAAGACGCGAAAACGGCACTTACGAAATCAATCTCGATATCGTCTGCGAAAAGCAAAACCATAAATCTATTTTAATAGGCAAGCAGGGCGGGGCGATAAAGGAAGTAAGCTCCTTCGCGCGCAAGGATATGGAAAAGCTTTTGGGCGCAAAAGTCTTTTTAACTACCTACGTAAAAGTGAAAGAGGACTGGCGCAACCGTCCGAACCTGTTAAAAGATTTGGGTTACGATAATTAAAAATGCATAAGTCATTTTAAATAACATAATTTACAAAATTTTACCCACACTGATATTAAAAGGAGTGTGGGTATGAAAGAAAAAGACAGAGACGCAGCCGAACTTGCCTGGAAGATGTTTGAAAAGACGGGCAACGTAAGCTATTACATGCTCTATCAACGGCTTCACGGCAAGGAATAATTACTTAATGGAATTAGTGGTTAACGCGCTGACTCTCAAAGCGGTGGACTACAACGAAAACGACAAAATTCTGACCCTGCTCACCGCGGAACTGGGTAAAATCACCGCGGGCATAAAAGGGGTAAAAAAGGCGGGCGCAAAGCTTAAATTTGCCGCCCAGCCTTTTTGTTTTGCGGAATTCGTGCTAGCAAAGCACGGCGATAAATACACCGTTATAAACGCAAGCGAGAGCGAAAGTTTTTACGATTTGCGTACCGATATAAACAAATTTTACGCCGCGTCGTCCGCGGCGGAGGCGGCTAACGCGCTTACATACGAGGGCGACGAGTGCCGCGAAATTTTCTACGCGCTTATAAAGGCGCTGTCCGGAATGTGTTCGGGCAGCGAGAGCGCGGCGCTTATTGAATTTTTGCTGGACGTTTTAAAGCGGTCGGGCTACGGCATAAGCGCTGAAAACTGCGCAAGCTGCGGAAAACCGCTGCTGCATGCGGATAAACTGCGTTTTGATCTGGACGCGGGCGCGTTCACCTGCGGCGAGTGCGCGGGAACGGGGGCAAGCAGGGTGACTTACAACGTTATAAGAAAGCTTGACGGAAAATCGTATGACGCGGACTTTATAACCGCCGACGGCGAAAAACGCGCTTTAAGATTAATCCGCGAGTACTTTTCCTACAAGCTCAATTTCGCTTTCAAGAGCCTTTCCGAATACGTTAGACTGCTATAAGAAGACACGGCGCCGAATGCGCCGTGTGATTTTTTGTTTTCAAAAATTACAGTAAATTAGGAAGCAATGTTCCCAGCGTCGCGCCGATTATCGTTAATAAACCAAAAGTTACCCCTAGCGCGATGGCGGTTTTTTTCTTTTTTTTTGCTTTTGCAGCTGCCGCTATTGCGCTTATGCTCGTATATTTGTTGACAGCTTGCGAAATTATTCTTGTGTGTAAGTCGGTTTTGATAATTTCATTTCCGTCGAAAGCCGAGTACACGCCGATAACTGTCTTAAAAGTTCCGCCGTTTCCGTCGTCTAAATTAGCGCATACAGGGAAGAAAGGCAGTTCTTTTTCTTCGGTATCGTATACTAAATTCCAACTGTTCAGCCTTGCGCTGTCAAACCGGAAGTCGAGTTTGCGCAGTTCTGATTTTACCAACGCATTGACTTCGCTTTGCACAAGCGTATTTCTTTCGCTTAATCTGAATACCTGCGTGTATCCGTAATTTGTCAGTTTAATTGCTTCATTGCATAGTTGCTTATCGGTCAGTCCGTCATCGCCGACAAATAAAAAATATCCCGTGGTAAAGTCGTCGCAAAAAGTCCGCTCGTACCGTGTATCGCCGGAATAACTGTGACCTTTGCCCGTCACGTTGCCTTCAAAGTGGGCTTCGATAATTTTCGGGCAGTCGCCTACAATCAGTTTATCGGGCGTAAGCTCTTTAATTTGCGCGCTGACGGTGGGATTATCGCCTTGCATAGCCGCAAACTCCGCGCTCTTTAAATAGGTTTGCAAACGCTCGAAAAATTTTTGCGCAATTTCTGTTTTTTTCATAGTACAATCTCCAGAGTATAGAATTTTCTATAATTTATTATATTGTAGAAAATTCTACAAGTCAATATATTTTTATAGAATTTTCTATAATAATTGTATATGGCAGAGGAGTTTAAGCAAATTTTAAAAGAGTTTTTGGCGGAGAACAAACTATCGCAGTCCGATTTTGCGCGAAGAATAGGTGTAAAACCCAGTCAGGTCAGCGAATGGCTCAAAGGCAAGGCAAAGCCCGGCTATGATATACTCCGCGCAATGGCGGCGGCTTTTTCCGTTTCCGCCGATTATTTTTTGGGTTTGACGGAAATTTATTAAAGCATTAAATTTAACAAATTTTGGATAAACGCTTGATTAAATAGCTTATTTATATTAAAATATAAAAGTTAGAATAACTTAAAAAATTTAAGGGCTTCGGATGTTTGAAAAGTACTGTTATAAATTCGGCGAAGGCGGCGAAAGCTTAAAAGACCTGCTGGGCGACAAGGGCGCAAGGCTATGCGCGCTTACGACTGCGGGACTGCCCGTTCCCGACGGCTTTATAATAACCGCGGAGGCGCTCTCGGAGTTGAGTATAAACGACGCCGTCCGCCGCGAAGTACTTATTAATATCGGACATTTAAGGCTGTCGTACAAAGGTTATCCTTTGCAGGTGTCCGTCCGCGCAAGCAAGCATAAAGCCGCAGAGGCGGAGTTAAACGTAAACGCCGACGACAACGACGGATTGTTTAAAGCGATTGCGCGCGTTTACGCAAAGCGCGGATGCCCCGTAATTGTGCAGAATATGGTTTTCGGTAATGCGGACGCAAATTCCGGTACGGGCATCGTATTTTTAACTCACCCGGGAACAAAGGAAAAGTGTTTCTTCGGCGAATTTCTGGACAACGCGCAGGGTCACGACGTGATTGCAGCGCCCCGTCTGCCGCTGATGATAAATCCGCAGATGAGGAACGACGGACGCTTTAAAGCCGCGTACGAAGAGCTTGAAAAAGCTTGCGAAAAGATAAGTAAAAACTTTCCCGAAACCTGCGAAGTCGGTTTCACCGTAGAAAAGGGTAAACTTTTTATTCTGGGCGCAAGAGACTTATAAATCTGAAAAATTATTAAAATAATTTAAATAAAAGTAAAATTCATTGGAGGAAATAAAATGGCTAAAAAGTATTGCTATCTCTTCACCGAAGGCGATGCAAGCATGCGCGAACTCCTTGGCGGTAAGGGCGCAAACCTTGCGGAAATGACCAAGATAGGTCTTCCCGTACCGCAGGGCTTCACGATTTCTACCGAAGCGTGTACACAGTACTACGAGGACGGTCGCAAAATCAACGACGGTATACAGAAAGAGATTATGACGTATATCGACAAGATGGAAAAAATCTGCGGAAAGAAATTCGGCGACAAGGAAAATCCCCTGCTCGTTTCGGTCCGCTCGGGCGCGAGAGCTTCAATGCCCGGTATGATGGACACCATTTTGAACCTCGGTTTGAACGAGGACGTCGTAAATACCATAGCTACCAAGTCCGGCAATCCCCGTTGGGCGTGGGACTGCTACAGACGTTTCATTCAGATGTTCTCCGACGTCGTTATGGAAGTCGGCAAGAAATACTTTGAAAAACTCATCGACAAGATGAAGGAGGAGAAGGGCGTCGAGTACGACGTAGACCTCACCGCTGAAGATCTTAAAGCGCTTGCGCACCAGTTCAAAGCGGAATATAAAAAGCAGCTCGGCAAAGACTTCCCCGACGATCCCAAGGAACAGCTTTTCGAAGCGGTCAAGGCCGTATTCCGTTCGTGGGACAACCCCCGTGCGAACATCTACCGTATGGACCACGACAT
>CAZDAG010000006.1:0-91729 GCA_964503655.1 uncultured Clostridia bacterium
TTTTCTTCCATCTTTAAGAGAACCTCCCGGGTTTGCGCATTCGGGGTTGACGCCCCTGAAACAATACCTATACTTTTATAATTTTTTATTTTAGAATAATCTAAATCTTCGGCATTTGACATTCTGAAAACGTTGCCGCAATGCATCTTGGCGAGTTCGTACAGTTTATTGGTGTTACTGCTGTTCAGTCCGCCTATAACCAGCATCGCTTCGCATTGTTTAGCAAGCTTTTCAGTCTCAAGTTGCCGTTCTATAGTAGTATAACAAATCGTCTTAAAAACAGCAACTGTTTTTTTACACACTTTTTTAATATTTTTAACAATTTTTTCAAATTTTTCTGCGGAAAAGGTGGTTTGACAGACTACGCAAAGGCTTTTTTGCGCGATATCTTCGGGGATTTTGTCCGTATCGTTCAAAACGAGCGCTTCGCCGCACCATCCAAGCAGTCCGACAACTTCGGGGTGTTCGGGTTCGCCGACTATAATTACGTACTTACCCAGCGCGCTCTGTTCTTCAACTATTGTCTGTGTCCGCCTTACAAATCCGCAGGTGCAGTCAATGACTTTAATCTCTCTTGCCGCGCACTCGTCATAGTATGATTTCGGTACTCCGTGCGAACGAAAAATCACCGTGCAGCCGCGCGGGATTTCGTCAAGAGTTTCGGCAACTTTCAGTCCGTGGTCGCTGATAGCTTTTACAACGTCCGCATTGTGAATAATTTCGCCTAAAACCCAGGTATTTTCGTCCTTAATACCAAGCGCGGTATTTACGGCAAACTCAACGCCTTTACAAAAGCCGCTGTTTTTAGCAACAGATATTTTCATAAATTAACTACGTTTTTTCTTCTTTTTTGAAAGCATTTCGGCAAGCTGGTCATACAATTCCAATATTTTTTGGCGCAATATTTCGTCGCATACTTTTATATCTTCTTCGGTAAGCTTTTTGCCGTAATACTCTGTAAACTCAAACGGTTCGCCGTAAAGCGCGTGCGCCATCTTCCAGAACTTAATCTTTTTTACCTGCACAAAAGGAATTATGGGCGTTCTGGTCTTTATTGCAAGCGCGGTAGCTCCGCTTTTGAAAGGTAAAAGCTTTTCACCCGTTCTGTTACGCTTCCCTTCGGGAAAAATTACAATGGACTCGCCGTTTTTAAGGTATTTCATGGCCTTTAAAACGCCGTTCATATCGCTTCCGTCGCGGTATACGGGGATACACTCGCACTTTGTGACGAACTTTTTCATAAGTCCCTTTTCAAACAGCTTTTTTTTAGCCATAAAGTGAACGGGCTTTTTCGTTGCCATAGCGGCAAACACCACGTCCAAAGCACTTAAATGATTGCCGATAATTATATAGGGTCTGTCTTCATAAGACTTTTCAGGTTTATGCGTTTTAAAAGGAAAAAAAGGCGTAAACACAAAATGCTTTGCCACATGCATAAACCTGAACCACTTTTCGAATTTAGTAAGTTTCTTCTTTTTTTTCTTACCCATACTTAAACTTTTTCCTGAACTTTTTCTAATATCAGAGCGGCAACTTCGTCTATCGTCAAATTACTTGTGTCTATTTCGATAGCGTCGTCAGCCTTAACCAAAGGGGCAATTTTGCGTGTTTTATCCTGTTTGTCACGCTGTTTTATCTCGCATAGTACTTCGCAAATCGGTTGAATAATACCTTTTGCGTCATTTTCCTTCTTTCTGCGCTCTGCTCTGACTTCCGCAGATGCTGTAAGAAAAAATTTATTTTCGGCATTAGGCAAGACATTGGTTCCTATATCTCTACCGTCGAGAACGCATGACTTTGCCGCCGCTATTTCACGTTGCAAACACACCATACCCATTCTCACACACTCATGCGCAGAAACGGTTGATGCAAGCATTGATATTTCAGGCGTACGGATTTCATCAGAAACATCTTCCCAGTTTAAAAGCGTTTTCTGCGTACCGTTTTCATACTTCACGGTAATTTTAATCTTTTCAAGCAATTTATTGACCGCCGACTCATTGCCGCAATCAACGTTAGCGCGCACACAAGCCAATGCGACCGCGCGATACATTGCACCTGTATCAAGGTAAAGAATATCCAGTTTCTTTGCTATAATCTTCGAAATTGTACTTTTACCGCTGCCCGCAGGACCGTCTATGGCAATATTCAATTTTTTGGTCAGATCTTTTCTCAAATTGACCGCTCCGTTCAGATATACGTGTTTGGGAGGTTTATCATTATCCACCAGCACCATTACCCTGATACATTTTTTCAGGCTGCCGCTTATATCGGGTTCCAACGACGAATAAAGCGCGCAGTTAAAGAACCCTGCTTCTCTCGCCGCTTTTGCCGGATAAAAAGAATGTAAATCGGACGTGTTTGAAAACATAATACAAACTATATTTTCTTCCTTAAGTCCGTTTTCTTTCTCTATAGTTTTAAGCAGCGTTGTTACGCTCTCTTTAATATTTTCGGCGGTATCATATTCAACCGTCGTTGCCCCGCGAATTGCTTTCATAAATCAGTCCTTTATATTATTTCCCGCAGCAAATCCCGTAGAAAACGCAATTTGCAGGTTAAAACCACCGGTAAAAGCATCTATATCAAGTACTTCGCCACAAAAGTAAAGCCCTTTTACAAGTTTGCTCTCCATAGTTTTGGGATTTATTTCTCTTACGTCTACGCCGCCGGAAGTAATAATCGCCTCATCAAAACCGCGTAACGACGAAACAAGCATATCAAAATTTTTAATAGTTGTCAATAAAAGCTGCCTTTCATTTTTAGTTACCGAATTCACCTTCTTGTCAGGCAAAATACCGCAACGCCCGAGAACAACAGAAATTAAAGCTACCGGCAGCAATTCCTTCAGACAGTTTGAAATGCTTTTGTTTTTATATTCTTCAAAATCGCGCAAAAGCCTCTTATCCAGTTGTTCAACGGACAGTGCAGGCTTAAAATCGATAGTTAACTTAACTTTTTGCAAATCTAGTCTGTTTATCAGGCTTGAAGCCGATAATACCGTAGGTCCGGAAACCCCGAAATGAGTAAACAACAATTCACCGAACAGCTCTTTAAGTTTTCTATTCTCGTAAAACACAGTCAAATTAATGTTTTTCAAGGATAAGCCTTGTAATTGCTTATAGTAATTTCCTTTTAAATTCAGACCACACAGCCCTTGCTTCAACGGCACAATACTATGCCCTAGCTCCTGCGCAAGTTTATACCCATCGCCGGTTGAGCCAGTTGCCGGATAGCTTATACCACCGGTACAAACGATAACTTTATCAAACGAATATCGCTGTTTTGTGGTTATTATGTCAAACATAGTACTACTTAAATTGTTAATTTTTTCAACTTTTTCATTAAATTTAAATACTACGCCTGTATTTTTGCAGTAATTTTCAAGGCATTTAGTTACGTCGCTCGCTTTATCGGACTGCGGGAACACCCTTGCTCCGCGCTCCGTTTTGAGCTTTAATCCGCCCGCTTCAAACAGACACATAGTGTCTTCCGGCGATAAAGCGTAAATACTGCCAGTCATAAACTTTGCGTTGTTTACAACGTTTTGCAAAAATTCTTCGGGCGTACAGTCGTGGGTAACGTTACACCTACCCTTGCCCGTTATATAAATTTTTTTGCCGCACTTCTCATTCTTTTCAAACAAGGTTACGTCGTTACCGTTTAAAGCCGCCGCGTATGCTGCAACAAGCCCTGCGGCTCCGCCGCCTATTACTGCAATTTTACTCATAATTAAACCATACGGCACAGACAACCGTCCGTGCCGCAATCTTTTTATTATACGGGATAAACCTTATTGAGATTATCAGCCATATCTTTATCCACGCCCGTTTTCTGCGCTTTTCTCCACTTGAAATAATTTGTGGACACTTCGGGGAACAGTGCGTAAGACAGAACGTCCTCCGGCTTTTCATAGAAGCCATCCGCTTTAACCTTTTCGGTCAACGACTGCATTTCACTTTCAATAAGGTCAGCAGGTCGGCAGGTGATTATTTCTTCGCCGCCCTTCGTACACATTTCAACGACCTTTTTGCTCTTTTCTCCGGGCAGAGCGCCGTATTTACCTAAAATCAGATCTTTATACTGCGCCGTAACCGTTTTGTATCTGCCTAATAATACGTTCCAAACCGCCTGCGTTCCTACTATCTGACTTGTCGGAGTAACTAACGGAGGATATCCGCAGTCCTTTCTTACTTCGGGTACTTCTGCAAGGCATTCAAGGAGTTTATCTTCCTGACCAGCCTGTTTGAGCTGACTTATTAAATTTGAAAGCATGCCGCCGGGAACCTGATATAACAGAGTGTTTATATCAATCTTTCTGACCTTCGGATTGAGATGTCCGTCTTTTTCAAGACGCGCCGCAACCTGATTGAAGTGCTTTACTAAAGGTAAAAGCTTTTCAATATCTATACCCGTATCGTAAGGCGTACCTTTTAAAGTCGCCACAAGCGGCTCAGTTGCAGGGTTGGATGTTCCGTTACCCAGCGGCGAAAGCGCGCAGTCTACGATATCGACGCCCGCCTGAATTGCCATCAGGTTAATCATATCGCCAGTACCGGAAGTATTATGGGTATGAAGATGTACTTTGGTTTCGGCCCTTAAAGCCTTTTTAAGTTTCTCCACTACATCGTATGCGGTGAAAGGCAATAAAAGGTTTGCCATATCTTTAATACAGATATTATCGGCTCCCATACCTTCAAGCTGCTTTGCAAGATTTACGAAATATTCCGTAGTGTGTACCGGACTTGTCGTATATGAAATAGTTGCCTCGCAAACGCATTTGCCCTTGCCGTATTTCTTGATTGATTTGATAGAAGTTTCAAGGTTTCTTGGATCGTTCAGAGCGTCAAAAACTCTTATTATACCTACGCCGTTCTCTATCGACTTATCGATGAAGCTGTCTACGACGTCATCTGCGTAATGTCTGTATCCCAAAAGATTCTGACCGCGCAGAAGCATCTGAATCGGAGTCTTTTTAAGGTATTTTTTCAAATTCCTCAATCTGTCCCACGGGTCCTCGTTCAAAAACCTTAAACAAGAATCAAAGGTTGCGCCGCCCCATGCTTCCAGCGAATAATAACCTATTTCGTCAAGCAACGGCAACACCGGCTCCATATCATCAAATCTCATTCTCGTCGCCGCATGCGACTGATGCGCGTCACGAAGAATGGTATCGGTAATTAATACTTTTTTACTTTCCATAAAACGCTCCTCTATGCTATCACGGAATTAACCGCAGAAACGACTTCTTCGGCAGTTGCGGTGCCGTCAACGTAACCGTTAAAGCAAGCTATCAATATACCTGCGGCGATTGCCGAACCAATTACACCGGCGACGTTAGGCCCCATTGCGTGCATAAGCAAATGGTTTTGCGGATCGTACTCTCGCCCGACGTCCTCCGATATTCGCGCAGCCATCGGAACGGCAGAAACCCCCGCAGAACCTATCAATGGATTAATCTGCCCTTTCGTCACCTTACACATAATTTTAGCAACGAGCAAGCCGCCTACCGTACCGACAATAAACGCAAACAAGCCCAAAGCTATAATTTTTAAAGTATCTAATGAAAGGAATATTTCACCCTTTGCCTTACTTCCTACCGCTATGCCCAGGAATATGGTTATTGTATTCATCAGTCCGTTCTGCGCCTGGATTGAAAGTCTGTCTACTACGCCCGACTCTTTAAACAGATTACCGAGCATAAGCATTCCCAAAAGCGCGATGGACTGCGGAAGAATTATGCCGACGACAAGAGTTACTATCAAAGGAAACAAAATCTTTTCAAGCTTGCTGACCTGACGGAGCGGCTTCATTCTTATCATTTTTTCTTTTTTAGTCGTAAGAGCGCGCATAAGCGGCTTTTGAATTATCGGTATAAGCGCCATATACGAATACGCCGCTATAGCGATAGTCGGAATATATTTTTCTGAAAGGATCGACGTCGTCATGATTGCCGTAGGTCCGTCCGCGCCGCCGATTATTGCAATCGACGCGGCAGCTGCAACCGAAAAGCCGAGCAATATTGCAAGAATAAACGCTACAAATACGCCCAACTGCGCGCCTGCGCCTATCAGCATACTTTTGGGATTTGCTATCAACGGTCCGAAGTCGGTCATTGCGCCTATTCCGAGGAATATCAAAGGCGGATAAATTACCTTGTCTACGCCGAAATACAGATACCACAACAGTCCGCGGTTTTCAACGTGGTCATATGCCGTATCGCCCTCGGGATGAGTTCCCCAAAGCACGCCTTCCGCTCCGGGTATGTTAATTAAAAACATACCGAACGCTATCGGCAAAAGCAGCATCGGTTCAAATTTTCTGACTATGGCAAGATACATCAGCACGAACGAAATCAGCAGCATTACATAGTTCTGCCAATCTCCCTGCACGAAACCCATTGATTCGTACAGATTGCCGAATATCTCGCCAAAGTTTATAAGTAAACTTTGTTGCATACTGCCTCCGAAATCAGCTTATAACCGCAAGCACCGCGTTCGTTTCAACGTTAGCTCCCTTTGCGACGCCGAAAGTAACCTTTCCGTCGCAGGGCGCGGTAATTTCATTATCCATTTTCATTGCTTCAAGCACCATTATGGGCTGATCCTTTTTAACAGGACTGCCGTCGGCAACCAAAAGGTTTTTAATAAGTCCGGGGAAAGGCGATAAAACTTTTTCGCCTTCAGCAGAAATTTTCTGCGCTTTGGAAGCAACGGGCGTAGCTACCTGCGCGGGTACGCTCTCCACGCTTGCGCCGCTTTCAACCTCGTCGACGCCTACGGAGTAACTTTTTCCGTCAATCGTTACAATAAAATTACGCATATTTAAAAATTCTCCTTATATCCTTTTTATTCTTCTGACCTTAAATTCACATTCGGGTTTTTCTTCGCTGTAATAAGCCATTATTGCGGCGATTATTGCAACCTTCACTTCGTCTGTTAAGCCGTCATCTGCAACCGGTTCAGATACGGTCTCTTCCTTTTGCTTTTTGGACTTCTTCCTTCTTTTGGTCAGGAACGCGAGGTTATCCGTCTTTCTCAAAATCAGTCCGATAAGCCAAATTATAAAAATTATAAGTATAATTCCGACGAACACGATACCGAAACCTATCAGCGCATAAATTAGCGATTCCGCTTTATTGCTGAAGTAGAAATTGCCGTCGCCGTTCGCAATTATTTCCATTAAAGAGTTTAACATCGTGTCCTCACTTTACAAGCATCTGTAAAGACGCTACCAGATATTGCTTTACAAACGAAGGCTGAATGATATTGTCAATATATCCGCCCTTTGCCGCGTTCACGGGATCAGAATTTTCATCCGCGTAGCGTTCGGCAAGTTTTTGTTTGTCAGCTTTCTTTTCCTCGGAAAATTCTATCTCTGCGCCCTGAACATCGTCGAAAAGCGCAATTTTAGAATTTGCAAACGCGTACGAGTAGTCATAACCCATACTCTTTGCAGCAAAAACGGTATAACCAAGTCCAACGGCCTTGCCGTAAACAATGGAAATTTTCGCCGCGTCAATGCAGTCAAGAATTGAGACGTATTCGCCTATCTCTTTAAGAACGAGACTATTATTCGTTTCAATATTTTCTTCAATACCCAAAGTATTTACGAAAGTTACGTAAGGCAAGCCGTAACAGCATGCAAACTCGGCAAAGTCCTTGATTTTTCTTACATTGACCGCGTTCAATAAAACGCCGTGTTCTCCGTCAAATATTACTGCGGCAACGGAAATTCCGCCTATTCTGCCTATCAAACATTTAACTTCCGGCGCGCAAGCCGAACCGATTTCCATATAGCTACCTTTATCAAATACCGCTAAAAGGTTTTCGTAATTCACGTTTTTATCAAGCGCCGCAATAGCTTTATTAAGTTCGTTACTATCAACGACCGCCGTCGAAAGAAGTCCGTTTATTTTAACGATTTTATCTTTTATTTCGGCTAAATTTTTAACTGTGAAAGAAACCAAACCAGTTTTATTTAAACCGTTAACTCCGCCAATCTGGAATTTATCAAGGTTTTTACCGCTTTTCGCAGAAATAACCAACGGACTGTTTGCCGCAAGCGCGCTCTTTTTATCGATAAAGAAAGTAAAGTCGCAAAGACCGGCAAGCACCGCAATCTGTCCGTATACTTCGCCGTCGACGATTAAATATTGCGGTACCGTTCCCTTAAGCTGCGAAGCTTTAAGAATTAAAGACGCAAGCCCTTCCAAAACGTTGACCCCTTCGCCAATCTGAACGCCGAGAGATGACAGAAAATAAATTACGGGGGTATCGGTCTTTTCCGCCTGATTTATGCACTTTGCAATTTTTTCGCAGTTTGCTTTGCTTACGCCGCCGGAAAGAACGGCGCTGTTTTGCGCCACAATATAAAAAGGATAGTCTGCAACGGTTGCGAAACCGGTGACAACTCCCTCGCCTTCGGCCTCTTCTCCGTAAAATTCGTTTTTGGAAAAGCTGAATGCGGAAAGTTCTACAAAACTATCCTCGTCAATAAGCGCGTTTATATCTTTACGGATATCCTTTCCGGCATCCGTAATTTGTTTCTTGCGCATCTGCAATAAGCGTATTTTATCCATGTAATACTCCTAAAATGCCAAATTCCTACATATATATTCTATCAAAAAATTATTTAATTGCAAACTATTTATTAATAAAAAATTTGCAACCGCTCAAAAAAATTAAAAAGACGACTCGCGTCATCTTTTTAATTTCAGTTTGCTTTTAATGAATTTATCTATTTTATCCGAATACTTACATACCAGCCAGAACGCGACTATTATAATTGCCGCTATTAAAATCCATATCAGTATTCCCCACCAGGTATTAAACGGAATTAAATCTATCGAATACGCCGTCGTCACTACCGAAATTATACGGGTGATAACTATCATTATAAGAAAATACGGCCAGGTCATTGACGACAGACCCGCGACAAAACACAGCACGTCGTCCGGAAACATAGGTAGTAAAAACATTATGGATAAAATTAAATAGTCCTTACCCTTTAACTTTTCCATCCACTTGTTAAGAGTATCTTCGCCGACAATCCACTTTACCGCTTTATAACCGACGAGTCTGCCTATTGCAAATGCTACTATCGAGCCAACTACTATTCCTATAAAACTGTAAAGGGTGCATTTCAAAGGTCCGAACAACGCAACGCCGGCAGCCACCGCCACTGATCCCGGCACAGGCAAAATAATTACCTGCAAAAAACAAAATAGTATATACAGCGCTACCGCCCAACTGCCGAAGCGCGCGATATAATCGCGCAGCGCCTGAATACTGTTGATTTTTGTTATAAGCCCCGTAGCGCAAATCGCGAAAAATACAACGGCGCAAATATCCAAAAATATCAGCGCGCAGAAAATTAAACGGTATAACGCCTGCAGGTTAAACAAATAGAGTATTATATACAGCAAGCCAAGAACAAACGAAACGCCTGCCGCTATCGACACAAGCAACGCGAAGTGTTCGCTTATAAACGGCAGACTTTTATACGCAAAACCGTAGGCAGAAAAAACAAAGGCAACCGCGCTGAAAAGAACGGCTGCCATAATATTAAACGTATGTTTTAAACCTTGACTTACTTTCATTATATTGCCTTAAAAGACGCGCAGCTCTTTACATATATTATATTGTAAAAAGCCGCTTTTTATAATGTAGTTTTAAATTTTTTTATCGCGTCGGTTGCAAGTTTGTCGCAGATATTGTTATATTCGTTGTCCGAATGCCCCTTAACTTTGATGAAATGCAAAACGTGTTTTTGCGATAAATTATATAAAATTTGCCATAAATCAACGTTTTGAACGGGCTTTTTATCTGATTTTTTCCAGTTTGCGCGCTGCCAATCATAAATCCAGCCGCGCGAGAAAGCATTTACCGTATAAGCGGAATCGCTATAAACGTCAACCTCGCAGTCGTATTTAAGATTTTTCAGCCCTTCGATTACGGCTTTAACTTCCATACGGTTGTTTGTGGTATTGTCTTCCGCTCCGGAAATACGCTTTTCGTGATTATTGTAAATAAGTACGGCACCCCAGCCACCGACCCCGGGATTTCCGGAACACGCGCCGTCGGTATACAGCGTCACTTTTTTCATTTGTCGCCGTTTTCCTTCAAACGCTTAACGCAAGCGTCTACGGCGTCCGAAACGATTCCGCGGAAATTCTTATCTTCAAGAGTTTTAATACCTTCAATAGCCGCGCTGCCTTTGCCGCAAGACTGCATAAGCAATTCGGATAACGACTGCTCTTCGCGCTGAACCATTTCCGCCGCGCCGACAACTGTCTGAACGGCTAAAATTTTAGCTTCGCTTTTAGGAAGTCCCTGCTTTACGCCTGCGTCAATCAGGCTGTCGATAAACATAAACACGTACGCAGGACCACTGCCGCTTAAACCGGCAACTGCGTCCATCTTACTTTCGTCAACGCAGACGATTGTTCCGAGATTATCGAATATCTTGCTGATAAATTCTATATCGTCAAGAGATTTATAATCGGTCATATCCAAACCGATTGCGCCGCTGCCGATATAACAAGGCATATTGATAACTGCGCACGCAACTTTTACAGCGTGCAAACCGAACGCATTTTTAACTGAATTTTTCTTTACGCCGGAAACTACGGTGATAAGTTTTTCAGGCAGAACCTTGCCGAAACTTTTAACCGCCTTTTCATAATTTGCGGCGCCTACCGCTAAAATCAGAAACTCACAATTTTCCGCAACGTAAGAGTTATCAGTCGTAGTCTGAACGCCGAGGTAGTCAACTTTTTCAAGCGCCTCTTCGGAAATATCGCTGACGATTATCTTTTTTTCGCTCAAAAAATCGGATAAAACCAATCCGCGCAATATGGAATGACCTTTATATCCGCAACCGATTACGCCTATTTTAAAGTGTTTTTTCATAAATAATCTCCGAAAACAGTTGACTAACAAAAACGGTTATTATATAATAATTCCGTTATTTTTAGGGGAGTAGCTCAACGGTAGAGTCGCGGTCTCCAAAACCGTCGGTTGCATGTTCGAATCGTGTCTCCCCTGCCAATAAATGTTCCGACTATGCGCGGAACATTTTTTTATTCAGGCAAACCATTCTCACAAGCAACCTCGGTTGCAGGTGACGCGATTGCGCCTTCGGCGAACAATCGCTATTCCGGCGCTCCGCTTCTTACGAATCGTGTCTCCCTTGCCAAACCACCCGTTCGGGCGGTTTTTTGTTGCATTTTACACGAATAACAGTAGTTATGTCTGACAAAGTACAATGCAAATTGGACCATATTATACTTTTACGTCGCCTTTTTGACCTAAAAGACCGCTATTTTTCTTTAATATAGGGTCAACCTCGTTTTTGATAAATTCAACTGTCTGCGAGGGCGCTCTGCCTATAAATTTAGTCGCGTCGAGAATTTCATCAAGCTTATCATGCACGGCAGCAAAGGTTTTGTCCGCTTTGATAAGTTCGATAAGATTGTTTTCCTTACCGTTTACCTTGACGTTTTTACCTGCCTCCATTGATAGCACTCTGATTTTTTCGTGCAGTTCCTGTCTGTTTCCTCCAGCCTTTACGCATTCCATCATAATATTTTCGGTTGCCATAAAGGGAAGTTCCGCAGCAATGTGTTTCGCGATAACCTTGTCGTAAACGACAAGATTTTCTGAAACGTTCATATAAATGTTTAGTATGCCGTCAAGAGCAAGGAACGCCTGCGCGTTTACTATTCTTCTGTTAGCCGAATCGTCCAGCGTTCTTTCAAACCACTGCGTACCGGCAGTAATCGCGCTGTTCATCGGAAGAGAGATTACAAATCTTGCGAGAGAACCTATTCTCTCACTGCGCATGGGGTTGCGTTTATACGCCATTGCAGACGAACCTATTTGCGACTTTTCAAACGGTTCTTCAATTTCTTTCATGTTCTGCAAAATTCTTATATCGTTTGAAAACTTATACGCGCTCTGCGCAATCTGCGAAAGCACGCAAAGCACGTTATAATCAAACTTTCTGGGATAGGTCTGTCCGGTTACGCCGTAAACTTTGTCGTAGCCGAGTTTTTTTACCACGCGCTTTTCAAGTTCTTTGACTTTGCTTTCGTCTCCGCCGAAAAGCTCCATAAAACTTGCCTGCGTACCGGTCGTTCCCTTGACTCCGCGGAGCTTGAACGAAGCTTGCAGATTTTCAAGGTTATTATAGTCTATCGTCAGATCCTGCAACCAAAGAGTTGCGCGTTTACCCACGGTCGTAAGCTGCGCCGGCTGTAAATGGGTAAAGCCCAGCGTCGGCATATCTTTATATTTAAGCGCAAACGTGCGCAGTTTGTCCATTACGTTTACAAGTTTTGCCTTGATAATATCCAGCGCGTCATTCAGAATAATAAGTTCAGAATTACAGTCCACAAAACAACTCGTCGCTCCCAAGTGAATTATGGGCATAGCCGACTTTGCCTGTTCACCGAAAGCGTGAACGTGCGCCATAACGTCATGACGTACTTCGCGCTCAAATTTTTCGGCAAGCTCAAAATTTATATCCTCGGCGTACTTTTTCATCTCGTCAACCTGCGACTTATTGATATTTAAACCGAGTTCCATTTCAGCTTCGGCAAGAGCTATCCAAAGCTTTCTCCAAAGCTTAAATCTCTTTTCGTCCGAAAAATTTTCAGCCATAGCGCGGCTTGCATATCGCGTAATTAAAGGGTTCTGATAGACGCTGTTATCCATTGTATTTTCTCCGAATTAGTATTTTACAGGTTGGGGGTATTCAACGCCGAAAGTCTCAACTGTGACTTTTCTCATAATTTGCGGCGATTTGGGTTTATCGTTCCAATCGGTTGCGGTTGAAGCAATTTCGTCAACCGTTTCAATTCCTTCGATTACCTTTCCGAAAGCCGCATACTGTCCATCCAGATGCGAAGCGTTTTGGTGCATGATAAAGAATTGCGAACCGGCGCTGTTTGGCGACATTGCGCGGGCCATTGAAAGTACGCCGCGCTCGTGTTTTATATTGTTAGTCGTAAAGCCGTTTAAAGCAAACTCACCCTTGATGTTATAACCTGGTCCGCCCGTTCCCACTCCTGCGGGATCGCCACCCTGAATCATAAAGCCGGAAATTACGCGGTGAAAAATAAGTCCGTCGTAAAAGCCGCTTGAAACAAGGCTGATAAAATTGTTTACAGTATTGGGCGCTTTATCGGGATAAAGTTCGGCTTTTATTATTTTGCCGTCCGCCATTTCAATAGTAACTACAGGATTTTGCATATTATCTCCTTTACAATTCGCAGTATTTTTCCAGCTTTACGCCCGCTTCTTCAAATAATTTTAATGAGAAGTCGTCTGGGTAGCCCTCTTTATAGACAACGCGGTTTATACCCGAATTAATTATGATTTTTGCGCAGATAACGCAAGGTTGATGCGTGCAGTAAAGCGTACAGCCTTCAACGCTGCATCCCACTCTTGCCGCCTGAATTATCGCGTTCTGTTCAGCGTGAACGGCGTAACACAACTCGTGCATGGTACCGCTTTTAATATTAAGTTTTTTGCGCATACACTCTTTTTTGTCCGCGCAACTTTTAATGCCTTGCGGCGCGCCGTTATAACCGGTCGCGATAACACGCTTATTCTTTACTATAACCGCGCCAATCTTTCTGTTTTCCTGAAAACAACTTGACCATTGACCGATTTGCTCGGTCATTTCCATAAATCTTTTGTCCCACTTATCCATAAGTTTATCAGCCTTTTTTTCGTTAAAATAATTGTAACACAGTTTTTCTCAAATTGCAATTTTTTACAATATTATGTTTGACTTTATTTTGGCAAGTTTATAAAATATCTGTATCAAAAAAGATTAATATTTCGGAGGATTTTAAAATGACAATTAAACCGTTATTCGATAAAGTTGTCGTAGAAGGGCTTAAAGCCGAAGAAAAAACCAAAAGCGGACTTTATCTGACTTCCGCCGCACAAGAAAAACCCGCAACCTGCGTTGTAGTTGCCGTCGGTCCCGGCGGAATTGTGGACGGTAAAGAAATAAAAATGCAAGTTAAAGTAGGCGATAAGGTTCTGCTTGCCAAATACAGCGGCACCGAAGTAAAAGTCGACGAAAAAGAATATACGATAATCCGCCAAAGCGATATTCTGGCGATTGTCGAATAATTATAAGGAGCATTTGAATTATGGCTAAACAGATTAAATACGGCGACGAAGCAAGAAAAAAACTTGAAACTGGCGTAAACGTAATAGCCGATACCGTTAAGATTACTCTTGGACCCAAGGGCAGAAACGTCGTTCTGGACAAGAAATTCGGCGCGCCTCTCATCACTAACGACGGCGTAACTATCGCCAAAGAAATAGAACTTGAAGATCCCTTTGAAAATATGGGCGCGCAGCTCGTAAAAGAAGTTTCGACAAAAACCAACGACGTCGCAGGCGACGGCACCACTACCGCCGTCGTGCTTGCGCAGGCTATCGTAAAAGAAGGGCTTAAAAACCTTGCGGCAGGAGCAAATCCCGTTATTCTGAAAAAAGGAATCGCTTCGGCAGTCGATACCGCCGTTGCAAAAATCAAATCCATTTCAAAACCCGTTGAAAACAAGCTGGGAATACAGCAGGTTGCCTCCATTTCCGCAGGCGACGAAAAAATCGGCGAACTGATTGCCGGCGCAATGGAAATTGTCGGAAAAGACGGCGTTATTACCGTCGAAGAAGGCAAAACCATGGCTACAGAGTTGACTACCGTTGAAGGTATGCAGTTTGACAGGGGCTACGCTTCCGCCTATATGGTAACCGATACCGAAAAAATGGAAGCCGTTTTAGACAACCCTTATATTTTAATCACCGACAAAAAGGTTTCCTCTTTACAGGAAATTCTGCCTGTAATAGAACCCATCGCGCAGCAGGGCGCAAGGTTGCTTATTATTGCAGAGGACGTTGAAGGCGACGCTCTTGCAGCGCTCATTGTAAACAAACTGAAAGGCGTACTCAACTGCGTTGCAGTAAAAGCTCCCGGCTTCGGCGACAGAAGAAAAGCTATGCTCGAAGATATCGCAATTCTGACCGGCGGCACGGTAATTTCAAGCGATTTGGGCTATGAATTCAAAGACGTTACAACCGATATGCTGGGCAGAGCTTCGCAGGTAAAGGTTGATAAAGACAACACCACTATTATTAACGGCGCAGGCGCGGCAAAAGATATTAAAGCGCGCGTAAACTCGCTGAAAGCGCAGATTGCCGAAACCACTTCGGACTACGATAAAGAAAAATTACAGGAACGCCTTGCAAAGCTTGCCGGCGGCGTTGCGGTTATCAACGTAGGCGCGGCAACCGAAGTCGAAATGAAAGAAAAGAAACTGCGTATCGAGGATGCGTTGGCGGCAACCCGCGCAGCCGTTGAAGAAGGTATCGTTCCCGGAGGCGGCGTTGCTCTCCTCTCCACTATTCCCGTACTCACAAAGTTAATTGAAACTCTTGAGGGCGACGAAAAGACAGGCGCAATGATAGTTATGAAAGCTATTGAAGAACCCGTTCGCCAGATTGCTAAAAACGCAGGACTGGACGGTTCGGTCGTAGTAAACAATATCCTTGCCGCTAAAAAGGCAAATTACGGTTTCGACGCGCTCAAAAACGAGTACACCGATATGGTTAAGAGCGGTATTATCGACCCGACCAAGGTTTCGCGTTCGGTATTGCAAAACGCAGCGTCCGTTGCGGCAACCTTGCTCACAACCGAAAGTATCGTGACCGATATCCCCACTCCTCCCGCGCCTCCCATGGGCGGCAACCCCGATATGGGCGGAATGTATTAATAGAATTTAAAAAGGCTCCGGCATTTGCCGAAGCCTTTTTTTATTTGTTATTTATTATTTTTACTGCGTTCAACTCTGCAATTCTTTCCGTAAAAGATACTTTATCCCGCTTTTTTAAGTCCTCTGTAAACCTTGCGGAATATAAGAGATAAATGCAATAAATAGGCACCGCGCCCAGATTAGTTTCCAAAAGCGAATTAACTATTAAAGTCATAATTTTATCACTGAACGAGGCAATCTCCGCGCTGCGTATTCCGCCCACGAGTAGCGAAAACTCCCAACCGAACTGAACGGCTATTCCAGTCAGCATCAACCACAGTAATGGCAACCGTTTGGTTTTATCTTTCTGAAACAGATTGTAAACTATGGCCGCGCCGTATCCAAAAAGCAAAATCAGCGCCATATAACCGTGATATGACCCGGTAGTCCGTTGAATTTTTATCGTAGCAAAGTTTTCGCCGAACGTAGTTGCGAGCATCGGGGCGCATATCCACCAAACGACAATTAATAGCGTAAACAGAAATTTATGTTTATCACGCGATAACCAAAGCCATATCCAAACGAAATTGGTTATGCCGTAACTCATTGACATCCATAAAAGCACGGCAAACATATTTCCGCCTTCAATCGACCTCGTATGCAGCGCGAGATGAAATATGCCGTAATCAACAATCATATACAGTACGCCGCCAAACAATCCGAAAATTAAAGTAGCGTATCTTTTTTTAACAAGCAACAGCGCGCATAGTACAATTAAAAATACTATATCGAGATAAATATATAGTTGGTTGAATACTCGCTGGGCGATGATCTCGCTTGCTAAAATTGCATTAGGCATATAACTTCTCCGTTGTTATTAAGCTTTTATTTTTGCGTACATTTTCATGTCTTCTACTATACCGTTTTTAACTGCGTTTGACTTCAAAACGCCTTCGCAAGAAAACCCTGCCTTTTCAAGCGCACGGCAGGAAGCAACGTTCCGCGCAAACGGTTCGGCAAAAATTCTGATTATGTCCGAATTTTCAAAAACGTAACCGCACGCCAGATTGACTGCGGCGGTTGCAATTCCGTTATTCCAGTACTTTTCGCCGATATAATAACCTAATTCGGCGGTTCTTGAATGTATATTAATTTGTCTGAATATTCCGACGCTACCGACGAGTTCACCATCCGAAACGACGGCAAAAGCGAACGTAGAATTTTTATCCGCGCTCCGCATCGCGTTAATATAGTCGAGCGCGTCTTTTTCTGTATAAGGAAACGGCAAACCGTCGCGCAGATTGTCCAAAATTTTTTTATTGTTCAAGAGTTCGGCTAAATTTCTCGCATCTTCAGTCTTCCACAGGCGCAATTCACATTTCATAATCAGCCCCTTAACTTGTTCAAAATTCTTTCAAGCGCGTATTTTCCGTGTTCGTAGGTTAAACCACCCTGAAAATACGCTATATACGGCGGCTTTACGGGACCGTCGGCGGAAAGCTCTATTGAGGCGCCCGAAACGAAAGTCCCCGCTGCCATTATTATTTTATCATCGTAACCGGGCATATCCCAAGGTTCGCAGGTAACGTAACCGTCCACCGGTGACGCATACTGGACTTCACGTATAAAACCTACCATTCTATCGGCGCTGTCAAACTGTATTGCTCGCGTTATATCAGACGGCATTTTTTCAATAGACGGATAATTTTTATAGCCGAGTTCGTCCATTGCCTGCCCTATTAAAAAACTCGTTTTCAACGCCTGCGCAACCGTATGCGGCGCCATAAATAAGCCCTGATAAAAATATTGATAGCCCATAGCATAAGAACCTACTTCCAGCCCGATTGAAGGCGCGGTGAGCCTTTTACCAATTAAGTCAATATATTCGGCTTTACCGCAGATATAGCCGCCGGTCGGAGCAAGTCCCCCGCCGGCATTTTTGATAAGCGACCCGACGATAATATCCGCGCCTGCTTCCGTAGGTTCTTTAGTTTCCACGAATTCACCATAGCAGTTGTCAACAAATATACAGCCTTTAAAGCCCAAACCGCGAACGAACTTGCACACGCATTCTATTTCTGCGCATGAAAATGCATCTCTCAACTCATATCCGCGCGAACGCTGAATATAAACGACTTTAACGGTTTGAGTTAATTTATTTTTAATGGCGCCAAAATCAAACTTCCCGTTTTTCAGATCGCAACAATCAAATTTTACGCCGAAATCCCTCAAAGAGCCGTTATCTGTACCAAAAATTACTCCGCGAATAGTATCGTACGGCATTCCGCTTATACATAACAAAGTATCTTTCGGGCGCAGTAGTCCAAACAGCGCAACAGTTAAAGCGTGCGTACCGGAAACCATATGCGGCGAAACGATACCGCTTTCAGCGCCGAAAACTTCTGCGTAAAGTTTGCCAAGGTTTTCCCTGCCCTCGTCGCCGTAGCCGTAGCCCGTCGTGCCGCTAAAATGACGAACGGCAATCTGATTGTTACTGAACGCTTTACTTACTTTAACCTGATTAAAATAAGCGATATCGTCTATCGCCTTAAACTTATCTTTCAATTTATTTTCGCAATTTACAATAAATTGGGTATTATTCATACAACAACTCCGTAACAGTGTCAACCAATGCGTTTTCAGGTTTTAACCAGATTATGCCTTTTATTTTTTTGAAAAATGTAATTTGCCTTTTTGCATAATGACGGGTATTTTGCTTTATTGTGTCACGCATAGTACTATCGTTTTTGCCTGTTTTTAAATATTCAAACACTTCTTTATAGCCTATTGCCTGCATACACCGGCATTTTTCATCAATTCCGGCGGCAATTAAACCTTTTACTTCCTCAACGAGTCCGCTCTCAAACATTTTATCAACACGGGCGTTTATTCTCTTGTACAACTCATCTCTGGGATAGTCGATTGCAACAGCAACGTAATCTCGCTTGCATTTAAATCCGTCGTTTAAATCGGACTTTCTTTTTCCGCTTACTGCGTAAATTTCCAAAGCGCGGATAATCCTTTTAGTATCATTTACGTGCAAGGTTGCCGCGGACTGCGGATCAACGGATTTTAACAATTCGTAGACATACTCTCTGCCCTTCTCTTCAAGCAAAGTCTGATACTTTAGCCTTACGCTTTCGTCTGCCGCAGCATTTCCGTAACTCAAATCGTACAGCAACGAGTTTATATAAAAACCCGTACCGCCACAAACGACCGGCGTTTTACCTTTCGCAAGCAGACAATCCACTATCGGTTCGGCTTTTGCCGCATAATCCGAAACGCTGAAATTGCAAGACGGTTCAACGACGTCAATCATATGGTGAACAATACCGCACATTTCGTCCGGCGTAGGTTTTGCCGTTCCTATATTCAGCCCTTTATAGACCAGTTGAGAATCCGCGGAGACTACTTCACTGTTAATTTTTTTAGCGCAATTTACCGCAAGTTCCGTTTTACCGGTGGCAGTCGCGCCGCATATAACGAGTAATTTGTTCAAGTCAGGCAATCCTCTTGAACATTTTTTCGATATCCTTTTTATCCAAAGTTACACAAACAGGTCTGCCGTGCGGACATTTTAAACCGACGTCGCCGTCCATCATTTTGAACAACGCGCTGACCTCTTCTTCGGTAAGTTGCATACCGCCCTTTATCGCGTGCTTGCATGCAGTGGTTGCAATTTTATCTTTTAAAATATCCTGAATTTTGATTTCTTTCAGTCCTTTCAAATCGGACAGAAGGTCGTCGAAAAAGTCTTTAAGATTTATGTTCTGCAAGTCAACCGGAATATCGTCAATTCTGAATGAATTTACGCCGAATTCGCTAATGCTGAAACCCAAATTGCGTATCAACTGCTCGTTTACTTTTATAAACTCTGCTTCCTGAACGTTCAAATCTAAAAGATACGGAATCAAAAGCCCCTGCGTATCCACTTTACGGTTCGCAATTTTTTCACACAGTCTGTCGTATATAATTCTCTCGTGCGCCGCATGCTGATCGATAATATAAACGGTGTCACACATTTCGTATATCAGATAAGTATTAAAAAGATTGCCCTTAAACTTGCAGCTTTCGTAAACAATTTTCTGCTGTTCGCGTTTACGCTGCTCAAAAGTCTTATCGATACGGTCATCGCCTCTAAAATTGACGGGCGACATAGTATCGTTTGTGACCTGCATCACATGATTAATTACTTTTACCGGCGCAATATCCGTAGCCGGCTCGTCCAAAATAGGGTCGCGGTATTTTTTAACAGGTTCAGCCTCTTTATCGGTATTAAAACTGTTTTTTCCAAAATTTAAATTTATCGGAGCATCGCCTTTTACAATAGGTTCTGATGCCTCGTCAATATTTTTATAAACCTTGTTTTTATCGTCGTCTATCGTTGACTGAATTTCCGGAAGTCTTACGCTGTCAACTACGAACTGCGCCGCGGAAGCAGTACCGTCCAATACGGACGACACAACCGAATACACAGCCGAAAAAATAATGCGGTTGTCAACGAACCTTACGTCGGCTTTGTTCGGATGCACATTGACGTCAACCATATCCAGCGGTACCTCTACGTTAAGAACGTAAAAAGGATATTGCCTTTTCATCATATAACTTGCATAGGCGTTCGTTATCGCGGTTGAAATAGTCGTATTTACGATATATCTTCCGTTTAAAAACAGGCTTTGATAGGTACGGTTGGGCTTAAAGAAATTCTGATTGCCTATATAGCCGTGAATTTTTATACCGTCCTTTTCAGCGTTTATTTTAAAACACTGCAAAACAGTTTTTGCGCCGTATACCCTCGCCATTGCCTCGTCAAGACCGCCGCCATGCGACTGCAATTCAAGTTTACCGTCAACGAAATATTTGAAAGAGACATCAGGATTTCCGAGAATATAGCGCGAAACGATATTGGTTATATCACTCTCTTCCTTTTTATCATTCTTTAAAAATTTTGCCCTTACGGGAGTATTGTAGAATAAGTCATACACGCAGATAACAGTACCTTTTTCAAGCGCAGCAGGCTCAATTTTACCCATAACGCCGTCAGCGCAGGTCGTTCTGTACGCGGTATTTCCCTCCGTTACAGAAGTGAGTTCAACGCGCGCAATCGCCGCAATACTCGCAAGCGCTTCACCCCTGAACCCCAAAGTCGTTATTTTGTCAAGATCGTCCGCGTTTGAAATTTTGCTCGTTGCGTGGGGCATAAACGCTGTAGACATATCGTCGTGTTCAATTCCACAACCGTTGTCGACTACTTTAATCAGCTGTTTACCGCCGCGCTCTATATGCACTTCAATTTGGGTAGCGCCGGCGTCAAGACTGTTTTCGACAAGTTCTTTGACAGCAGAATACGGACGGTCGATAACTTCGCCCGCGGCAATTCTGTTATAAACGGTTTTTGAAAGAATATTTATTTTTTTCATAATTTAACCTTATCGACCAAGTCGCTTAAAATAAGGAACGCCTGCATAGGGGTCACGTTTTCAAGATTGATTTCACTCAAAATCTTTTCGACTTCGGTCAACTGTTTTTCTTCGTTATTTGTTTGCGGTAACGCTTTATCAAATTCCCTGTCGCCGCTTTCAATGTGTTTTAAAATTATTTTCGCCCTGTCGGTAACCTCGTCCGGAACGCCTGCCAGAGAAGCAACCTCTATACCGAAGCTCCTGTTTGCGCCGCCGCGCATAATTTTCCTTAAAAATACTACGCTGCCGTTCACTTCCTTGACGGAAATTTTATAATTTTTAACTCCTTCAAGACGGTATTCCAAATCGGTCAACTCGTGATAGTGGGTTGCAAACAACGTTTTAGCTCCTATCTTTTGAGTAAGATTTTCAATAACAGCCCAGGCGATACTCAATCCGTCGTAGGTGCTGGTTCCCCTGCCCACCTCGTCTAAAATCAGCAAACTGTTTTTAGTTGCGTTTTGCAAAATGGTCGCAACTTCTATCATTTCAACCATGAAAGTACTTTGGTCGGAAATTAAATTGTCGCTTGCGCCGACCCTTGTAAACACCCTGTCAATCAAAGGAATCTGGGCGGAAGTTGCAGGAACAAAACTTCCTATATGAGCCATAATAGCTATAATTGCCGTCTGGCGCATATAAGTACTTTTACCTGCCATATTCGGACCGGTCAAAATCATAGTACGGTTTTCATCCTCATCCAAAAGAGTGTCGTTGGGGATAAACCTGTCTTTTGAAATTGCCTCAACGACGGGATGTCTGCCGGCTTTGATAATAAGCGGTTTACCGCTGTCAACGATTTCGGGACGAACGTAATTATTCGTCTTTGCAATTTCCGCAAAGCTTACTAACAAATCCAAAAGAGCAACTGCAGAAGAAATCGTTTTCAATTTATTGATATTTTCAGTCAGTACCGACTTTACATACTCGTACAGTCTTATTTCAAGTTTTAACGCCGCATCTTCGCTACCCAAAATCTTTTCTTCAAGTTCTTTAAGTTCGTCCGTGGAATATCTCTCCGCATTCGCCAAAGTCTGGCGACGCTGATAATTCAGCGGTACTTTATCTTTAAACGACTTGGTTACTTCTATATAATAGCCAAAAACACGGTTGTAACTTATGCGCAGCGTTCTGATACCCGTTGCGTCTCTCTCACGCGTTTCCAAATCCATTATAAGTTTATTTCCGTTATTTTTAACGGCGCGCAGCTCATCAAGCTGTTTACTGTATCCGTCTTTTATGTATCCGCCGTCCTTAATCTGAATAGGCGCATCCTCGTTTATTGCGTTTTCAATCAGTTCGGTTACCGCGGATAAATCAATCAAATTTTCCGAAACGTCTTTTAAAATACGCGAATTGAAGCCCGAAAGCTGCATTTTGATATTGGGAATTGCCGCCAAAGACCGCGCAAGAGCAATGCAGTCTCTCGGCATCACTTTATTGTTGCTGATTTTTCCAGTCAACCTTTCAATGTCTTTGATGCCCTTTAACAAATCTACAAGCCCGAGTCTTACGACGGTAGCTTTATACAGCTCCTCTACGCCGTTAAGTCTGTAATTTATATCTTCTTTACGAGCAAACGGATAAACGATACAGTTTTTAAGCAAGCGGGAACCCATTCCGGTTTGCGTCTTATCCAAAAGCCACAAAAGAGAGCCGTAATCTTTGCCCTCGCCCAACGTTTTAACGAGTTCGAGATTACGCACCGCCGCACCGTCAAGCTGTAAAAACTTTTCGTTAGCCAAATACTTTATGCTGTCGATATTTTTCAGCGCGTGCATCTGCGTTTCTTTAAGATACTCAATCAGCGCGCCTGCCGCGCATACTGCGTTTTTACTTTCCGAAACGGTGAATGCAGAAAGAGTTTTCGTATTAAACTGCTCCAAAAGGCATCTTTCGGCGGTGGAAAAATTAAACGACCACTCCGGATAACTTGAAAAGTGCGGTAAAACTCCGCGCGCCACCATAGGCTCGTTTTTCGTCTCAAAAAGATAATTATCGTTACAAATTACCTCTTTAACGCCGAGTTTTGCCATATGCGAAGTACTCTGCGATACGCAATTTGCACCTGAAAATTCGGTCGCGCACAATTCGCCCGTCGTAATGTCAGCCCAAGCCAGCGCAACGTTTTCAGCATTTTTAAACGCGCAGCAAACGTAGTTGCTTGATTTTTCATTAAGATGCTCGTCATCGGTAATCGTGCCGGCAGTTACCACGCGCACGACTCCGCGTTCAACCATCCCTTTGGAAGCTGAAGCGTCCTCAAGCTGTTCGCAGATTGCAACCTTTTCGCCTAATGCGACCAATTTTGCGATATACTCGTCCGCAGCGTGAAAGGGTATTCCGCACATGGGAGCGCGCTCTTCAAGTCCGCAGTCCCTGCCGGTTAACGTTAGCCCCAAAAGGTCCGCTCCCTTTACCGCATCGTCAAAAAACATCTCGTAAAAGTCGCCGAGTCTGTAAAATATTATACAATCTTTGTACTTTTCCTTAACGGTAAAGTAATGCTGCATCATTTGTGAAAGTGCCATATTTTATCCTTTATACGCGCTCGCCTATCAGAGAAACGCCGTTTGCCTTGTTTATTTTAATATTGACGAACTCGCCGATTACGTTAGTTTCGCTCTTAAAATATCCCATTCTGCCGTAACAATCGCGACCTAAATACATACCTTTCTTTTTGTCGTAATCTTCGCAAAGAATTTCAACCGTTTTGCCGACGTAATCTTTCGTGTGTTCGCGCGTCAGCGAATTCACTAATTCGACAAGCCGCATAATTCGGTTTTTGCTGACATCTTCCGGAATCTGGTCGGGCATTTTCGCTGCAACCGTTCCCTCTCGCTTCGAATATACAAAAGTGAACGCCGACGAATAATTTACCGTCTTTACCAGATTCAAAGTAGCTTCAAAGTCTTCTTCGGTTTCACCGGGGAAGCCCACGATTAAATCGGTAGTAACGGCGCAATCGGGAACATGTTTTTTGAGGTAAGAAATTTTAGTTAAATATTCCTGCGATGTATACTTCCTATTCATTGTTTTTAATATTGTGTCTGAACCACTCTGCACGGGAAGATGCACGCAGTGACATATCTTATCGTTTGCAGCGATAACCTTTGCCAGATCTTCGGAAAAATCTTTTGGATGACTGGTCATAAAACGCAATCTGAATTTGCCGTCTAAATTTGCAATTTTTTCAAGAAGCTGCGGAAAAGTCAAATCGTTCGTACCATTGCCGTAGGAATTTACGTTTTGCCCTAATAAAGTAATTTCTTTATATCCCTCTTCAAGTAACCGCATAACTTCGGCAATTATATTTTCCGAGCGTCTGCTCCTTTCTCTGCCGCGAACAAACGGCACAATGCAGTAACTGCAAAAATTATTGCAACCGTAAGTGATGTTTACCCAGGCGTTGGGATAACTTGTCCTGACAGGGTTTTCACCCTCGCAAATTACGCCCTCGTCCCCTTCTATTTCAATTACCGCTTTCTTCTGTTTTTGCTTTAAAAGCACGTAGTCTTTTAACTTGTGCAAATTATGCGTACCGAAAATTATATCAACGTAAGGAAATTTTTCGTGCAAACCGTCCGCTTTACCGGCTTGCTGCGTAAGACAGCCGCCCACGGCAATAATCAGATTTTTATTCTCGGCTTTTAATTTTTTTAACATTCCTATATTGCCGAACGCGTGGTTTTCAGCGTTCTCTCTTATGCAACAGGTATTAAAAACGATTATATCGGCTTGATTTAGTTCTTCGCAAGGAACATAGCCAAGTTCACTCAACGCGCCCGCAATTTTTTCCGACTCGTGAACGTTCATCTGACAGCCGTATGTTACGATTTTATAGAATTTTTCTTTTGACATATAAGACAATTATACTATTTCCGCAGTTTTTTTTCAATAGATTTGCAACAAATATTTAATTTTATAAATACTAATTTTAATGGCTAAATTTTTAAAAATCTCTGCAGTAATACTTTTAAGTTTTATAGTACTCTTGGGCGCGTCGCTTTTAGTTTATGGAGTTATTACCAAAGACGCTGTTCTTGACGCAAACAAACTTGTCGGTGCGGGGCAAAATGTGATTATATACGACGACGAAGGTAATGAAGTAACTAGCGCTTCTTTATCCGCACAATTAAAAAGCGTTGCTGTGAAAGATTTGCAACCGCATACTGTAAATGCGTTTATCGCTTCCGAGGACAGAACATTTTATTCACACAACGGACTGAACTATAAGCGAATAGTTAAAGCCTTTTTCACTAATCTGAAAGCGGGTTCCTTTAAGCAGGGCGCTTCTACAATAAGCCAGCAGCTTATAAAAAACACACATCTTTCAAACGATAAGACGATAAAACGTAAACTGAAAGAGATAAAACTCACCAAAAAGCTTGAAAAGCGTTACGAGAAAGACGAAATTCTTGAAATGTATCTGAACACAATTTATTTCGGTCATAACTGTTACGGACTTCAAAGCGCGGCAGAATTTTATTTTAATAAAAAGGCCGAAGATCTTTCCTTGAACGAAAGCGCAACTATCGTCGGGCTTTTATCTTCGCCAAACAATTATTCCCCTTTCAAAAATCCGGAAAAGAGCCTTACGCGCAGAAATCTGGTACTGAAAAGTATGCTCACCTGCGGTTATATCGACCAAGCCGCTTACTCACAAGAAATTAAAGAGCCGCTCAACGCCGTGCAAACAATAAAAAATTCAAAATACGGCGATTATATAAACGCGGTATTTGACGAGCTGACGGACATCGACTTCAACTACTATTCACTTACAGACGGTTGCATAATAAAGACCTATCTGGACAGCGAAATGCAGCAGCTGTTCGAACAGACGGAATATCCCTGCGACAACGCCGCAATAATTACCGATAATTTAACCAGCGGCGTAAAAGCGTATAAATCGACTATCGGATATGCAAAACGCCAGCCTGGCTCCACCGTAAAGCCACTGTTCGTCTACGCACCCGCGATTGAAGAAAAACAATTAAGCCCTTTTACCAGAATTTTAGACGAAAAAATAAACTACGGCGGATATTCGCCTGAAAATTTTGATAAAAAATACCACGGCTACGTATCGGTAACCGACAGTTTAAAATACAGCTATAACGTCCCTGCCGTTAAAACGCTCAACGCTTTAACGGTGGACAGAATAGAAAAATATCTTGCCGCAATGAATCTCAAACTCGATGATGGCGAGAAAAATTTATCGTTAGCGCTCGGCGGCATGAAGCACGGTTTAACTATAAAAGAACTTGCCGATTGTTATACCGTTTTCCCCAACGGCGGAAGCTACGCGCCCTCGCGGTTTATCAAAGAAATCGTATCCAAAAACGGTAAAGTGTTGTATCAGAACAAAACGATAAAAAACCGCGTTTACTCGCAAGGCACTTGTTCTCTCATGAACGATATGCTGCTTGAAACCACCGAAGGCGGCACCGCTAGAATATTGAAAGATTTCAACTTTGACCTTGCTTCAAAAACGGGAACCTGCGGCAACGCCGACGGGAATACCGACGCTTACGCCGTCAGCTATACGGGTGAAAACTGTATAGCCGTCTGGTTAGGCGATAGAGATAACAAACGCGCGCAAATTACTGGCGGAAACGACTGCTGCAAAATAATGCGCGCAGCGCTTGAAAAGCTTTATGCGGATCATAAACCGGAAAAACTTGATACCGACAGCGGAACTGCCACTGTAAAAATAGATTTTGAAGAGTATTCGCAAAACAATAAAATTATGTTAGCCGATCCGGTTTGCCCTCTTCTTAACACTCTTACCGTTAAGACCTTAAAAGGTAACGAACCGAAAATTCAATCGGACAGATTTTCCATACCTTGCATAACCATGCCGGAAATTTCGGTATCGAGAAACGTAGTAAAAGTCAAGTTATGTCACGCAAAGTACTATTCATTTATTGTAAAACGCATAAAAAACGGTAAAAACGAAGTGATTTACGACGGAAAATGGCAGGAAACAATAACCGATTGTCCGAAAGAAGGTTCTTACGTTTATACCGTCACACCCTATTACGATGACGGTAAAAATGTCTATACAGGCAAAGAAATTACACTTACTCCAGTAAATTTAAGTAAAAGTAAAGATTCACCACAGATAAAAATTCCAGACATTGCGCACAATGACTGGTATAACCAATAAAATAAGCGGCGTCGAATTTCGGCGCCGCATTTATTATAAATTGATAATTTCATGCGTTGTAAGCGCTTCGTCAACCAAAGCCTGAACGTTAAGCTTACTCTCCTCAGCAATAACGTCGGATAGTTTAGGTCTGGTAACCGGATGCTTTGGCAAGAAAACGGTGCAACAATCTTCATACGGCTCTATGGAAGTCTGGTACGTTCCTATTGCTCTGCTACGCTCGATAATCTCGTCCTTATCAAAACCGCATAGAGGTCTTAACACTGGGAGGATTTCAACGACGCTGTTTGACGAAGTCATTCCTTCCACCGTCTGGCTTGCTACCTGCGCCAGACTTTCTCCCGTTATCAAACATTGCGCGCCGCATTTTAAAGCAATCTTTTCGGCAATCCGCATCATAAACCGTCTTAAAATAGTCACCATGTAATCGCCGTTACAATTCTTATGGATCTGCTCCTGAATTTTCGTAACGGATACAATATTCAAAGTTGTTCCGCAGGTGTAAATTGATAGCCGCTTGGCAAGTTCAATCACTTTTTCCCTCGCCTGCAAATTCGTATAAGGATAACTGTGAAAATGAATACATTCGATATTCATTCCGCGTTTTGCAATCATATGACCGGCAACCGGACTGTCAATGCCGCCAGAAATCAAGAGCAAGCCTTTTCCGGAAGTCCCGACAGGCATACCGCCGGCGCCCTTGAAAAACTCGTTAAACACCAGCGCTGTACCGTTTTCGCGTATATCAATATTGATTATAAAATCGGGATTATGCACGTCCACTTTGATTGACTGATTTACATCCAATAATCTGCCGCCGATTTCAGCGCTGACTTGCATAGAATTAAGACTGAAACTTTTGTCAGCTCTGTGAGTTTCAACCTTAAAGCTTCCTTCACTGGAACACACTTGCTTTGCGGCTTCAAAAATTTCATCCATATCTGCTCGTACTTTTAAAGCTACGCTGTACGAATGAATCCCGAAAACTTTGCCCAGTCTTTCCAAAATAGCTTCGATATCGTTTTCGGAAAAGTTTTCAACTAAATATCTACCGCTATGACGATGGATTTCGTGCTTTAAGCCTTTTAAGCTCTTCTCCATGTTTACGGCAAAAACGCGCTCGAACCAGCCTCTGTTTTTACCCTTTAAATGCAATTCAGAATATCTTACAATTATAACTTTTTCCATAAATTTACGCCATCATCCGTCTTCTGTTTGCAACCGTTTGGTTTAATATTTCAGCAGCCGCGCGAACTTCTTCTTCCGTGGATTCAGCTGAAAAACTTATTCTTAATATACCGTCGGCAGACTGTTTATCCAAACCGCAAGCAAGAATTACACGCGAATATCTTTTATTACTGTTAGAAGAACACGCAGAACCCGTACCTATTATAAGCCCTTTATCGTCAACCTCATGCAATATAGTTTCGCCGCGAACGCCTTTTGCAATAACCGAAATTATATACGGAGTAGAGTTTTTAGGGCTTATTATATCAAACATAGTACTATCTAAAAGTCCGCAAAGGAGCTTTTTTAAGGTCAAAATGCGGTCATAAGACTGATTTATATCGTTAAACTTCTCTTTTGCCGCAAGTTCAAAACACTTTATGCCGAATACGTTTTCCGTTCCGCTACGATAGCGTTCTTCCTGTCCGCCGCCGAAAATCAACGGTTTTAAAACCAAATCGCGTCTCTTAATCAGCGCGCCAACTCCTTTTATTCCGCCTATCTTATGTGCGCTGACAGAGTATAAATCAATATCTTTGGTTAAGCGAAAATTAATTTTACCAAACGCCTGCACTCCGTCAGAATGAAACAAGGCAAACTTATTTTTTGCTTTAACTTTTTGAGCTATTTCAGCAACGTCGTTAATAGCGCCTGTTTCATTATTTACGTGAATTACCGAAACGAGCGACGTTTTATCGTCGATAAGACTTAAAAGATGGTCGCAGTCTACGCTTCCGTCTGAATTCAAGTTAGCAAACCGCACTTCGATTCCGCGTTGCTTGAGTTCGTTTACTGTTTCATACACCGCAGAATGTTCGCCCGACGTCGTAATGACATTTCCACGCTTGCCGCCGCAGAGTATTGCATGATTATCTGCTTCCGTGCCGCCCGACGTAAATATGCAGGAAAATTTATTTTCATCCGCAATCAGCGACGTTATATTTTTTCTAGCCTCTTTTAACTGCAAATTTAAATTATAACCCGTCTTGTATAGCGCAGACGGATTATAGAATTCTTCTGTCAGATATTTTTCCGCGGCAGCTAACGCCCGACCGTTAGGCCTTGTCGTTGCCGCATTGTCAAGATAAATCATTAAATTTCAATCAATCCTTCAAAAGACTGTCTCACGGTTCCGTCCAACTCGACTTCGCCGGCTTCATTATACTTTACGAATAAGTCGCCGCCTTTAAGTTTTACGGTAATAATTTCGTTATTTTTGCAGTGCCCGCCCTCAATCGCCGCGACAGCCGCCGCGACAGCCGCCGTACCGCACGATAAGGTTTCGCCGTTAATCTTCTCCCATACACGCATTTTAACGGTCACGTTATTTACCACGCGTACGCACTCCACGAAAATTCCCTGCGGGAAATAGCCCGATTCGGTTATTGCCTGACCCAACGCCTCTAAATCAACGTTTTCAATTTTGCCGCAGAAAATCACGCAGTGCGGATTTCCAACATTAACGAGGGTTACGGTATAAGTCGTATCGCCGAATTTTAATTGTTTTTCAATAAACCTGCCTTTTAAAGTTGACGGCAAAAGCCATGCTTCAAATTCGGGTTTACCTAGATTTACCGTCACGGAACTTGCCTTTCCGTTAAAGCTGTTAACACAAAGGCTCTTTATGCCGCTGATAGTTTCAATGCTCATAGTTTCGTCAGCAAGACCGTTATCGAAAAGATATTTCGCAACGCAACGCAACGGGTTAGCCGCCATACCGCCATTACTACCGTCACTGTTAAATACGCGCATTTTCGCTGTCACCAGATCCGATTTTTCAATCATAACCACACCGTCCGCGCCTATTGCGTAGTGTCTGTCGGAAAAGTTTATTGCAAGCGATTCGGGACAGGTTATCCTGTCGTCCATATTGTTAAATAAGATATAATCGTTCCCACAACTTTGCATTTTACAGAAATCGAGTTTAAGCTTCTCTTTTCTCAAATTATTGATGTCAACGAGTTCGGTATTAAACTGGTTATATCTGCCTGCAATTACATCTGCCAACGCATTCGCCGTATCAAGCGAAGTAAGCACGGTTATACCTAAAAGTATAGCGTGGTGATGCAAGCTGATATAGTTTGAAATGGATTCAACGTCGGTCTTTCCCGTATATACGACGTAGTCCACTTTTCCCTCGTCCATAAGTTTGAAAATTTCTTCATTTGAAGAAAGTCTTGCAACGTCCGTACATTCAAGGCCCAAACTTCTGATAACGTCAGCCGTGCCTTTGGTTGCGTACAGCGTAAGTCCCAAATCCGCAAACTTTTTGACGATATTAATTATTTCGGGTTTGTCCTGGTCATTTATAGTGAAGTAAATGCCCGAAGGATTGTTTTTAGTCGGGTGTTTCATATTGAAACCTGCCGAAACAAGCCCCTTAAACAGAGCCTCTTCTATCGTCTTGCCTATTCCGAGAACTTCACCTGTAGATTTCATTTCGGGTCCGAGCTGCGAATTCACGTCATTCAGCTTTTCAAACGAAAATACGGGGACCTTGACCGCCACGTACGGCGAGTTGGGATAAAGTCCGGTGCCGTAACCTAATTTTTTAAGTTTAGCGCCCACAAGAATACGCGTTGCGAGATCAACCATGGGAACGCCTGTAACCTTGGAAATATAGGGAATCGTACGCGATGCTCTGGGGTTAACCTCAATAACGTACAACTCGTTATGATAAATAAGGTACTGAATATTTATTAGCCCCTTGGTCTTTAACGAAATTGCAAGCTGTGTTGAAACTTCCACTACTTTTTTAAGCATAGCGTCGCTTAAATTGTAGGGCGGATAAACAGCAATAGAGTCGCCGCTGTGAACACCCGCTCTTTCTATGTGCTGCATAATACCCGGAATAAGCACATCTACGCCGTCTGATATCGCGTCAACCTCAAGTTCGGTACCCATTAAATATTTGTCGCAAAGTACAGGGTTCTCAATTTTCTGGGCTAGAATTACGTCCATATAACGTTCGATATCGTTCCTGGTAAAGGCTATGGTCATATTCTGACCGCCGATAACGTAAGACGGACGAAGTAACACGGGATAACCCAGCTTTTCGGCTGCCGCAACCGCTTCTTCGCCGGTCATTACAGTAAGCCCCTTCGGACGGGCAATGCCGAATTTTTCTAACAGCGCGTCAAACCGCTCTCTATCCTCGGCAAGATCGACGCTGTCCGCTGGCGTACCTAAAATACGCACGCCGCGTTTTTCGAGATAGCTGCAAAGTTTTATAGCCGTCTGACCGCCGAAAGTTATTACTACACCGTAAGGCTTTTCCACGTCGATTACATTCTGAACATCTTCCGAAGTAAGCGACTCAAAATAAAGTCTGTCCGCCGTATCAAAGTCGGTTGATACCGTTTCAGGGTTATTATTTATGATAATTACTTCATATCCAAGCTTTTTCAACGCCCATACGCAGTGCACGGACGAATAGTCAAATTCTATACCCTGTCCTATTCTTATTGGACCGGAACCTATAACTATTATTCTCTTTTTAGAATTGTTCTTGACGAAAGGTTTTGCCTCGTCATTCTCTTTATCGTCAAATGTCGAATAGAAATAAGGCGTTTGAGCGGAAAATTCTGCGCCGCATGTGTCAACCATTTTGAAAACGGAATTTCTGCGCATAGGCAAATCGTTACCGGAAATTTTTTGCAGTTCTTTATCGGGATATCCCAACTGCTTGCCGCGCAGATATTGCTGTTTATCTATCGGTTTACCCGCGATTTCTTTTTCGTAGTCAGCAAGGTTTTTCAGCTTACATAAGAACCACTCGTCTATTTTTGTTATCGAATAAATATCATCGATAGAAATTCCGCGCTTGATAGCTTCAAATACTACGAACAACCTTTCGTCCGTAAGTTCCGAAAGTTTTCCTCTTATCTCATCGTCCGAAAAATGCGCCATTTTAGGCAAATTCAAGGACGAAACAGAAATTTCAGCGCCGCGAACAGCTTTCATAATAGCCGTTTCAAAGTTAGTGCCTATAGCCATAACTTCGCCCGTTGCTTTCATTCGCGTACCGAGACTGCGCTTTGCGTAAAGGAATTTATCAAACGGCCACTTGGGTAATTTAACTACTACGTAGTCCAAAGTGGGTTCAAAACAAGCGAAAGTTTTGCCGGTTACGTCGTTTTTAATTTCGTCAAGGGTATAACCAAGCGCAATTTGAGTGGTAACTTTCGCTATGGGATAGCCGGTCGCTTTTGACGCTAACGCGGACGAACGCGAAACTCGGGGATTTACCTCTATTACCGAATACTCAAACGAATCGGGATTTAATGCAAACTGACAGTTGCAACCGCCCTCTATTCCGAGTTCGGAAATAATATCCAAAGAAGCAGTTCGCAACATCTGATATTCTTTATCGGAAAGAGTTACCGCAGGCGCAATAACTATCGAATCGCCGGTATGAATTCCTACGGGGTCGAAGTTTTCCATAGAACAAACGGTCAAAACGTTGCCGGCACCGTCGCGCAAAACTTCGAATTCTATTTCCTTCCAACCGCCGATATATTTTTCAATTAAAACCTGCGTTATAGGAGACAGCATAAGACCGTTATGCGCTATAAGACGTAGCTCCTCTTCACTATACGCAACTCCGCCGCCGGCGCCGCCGAGTGTATACGCAGGGCGTACTATTACAGGATAACCGCCGATTTTTTCAGCAACCGCAATACATTCTTCGACAGTATAAGCAATATCCGAAGGAACGATGGGCTGGTTAATCTTTTGCATAGTTTCCTTGAAAAGTTCCCTGTCTTCCGCCCTGTCTATTGAATCGAGTTTTACGCCGATAAGCTTGACGCCGTACTCGTCCAAAAAGCCCGATTTTGCAAGCTGACAACCCAAAGTAAGTCCGGTCTGTCCGCCCAGAGAAGCCAAAAGACTGTCCGGTCGTTCTTTTATAATGATACGCTTTAAGGTATCGACAGTCAGCGGTTCAAGATAAATTTCATCCGCAAGCGCGCTGTCGGTCATTATTGTCGCTGGGTTAGAGTTGCAAAGAACAACGTTTATTCCCGCGTCTTTCAGCACTCTGCACGCCTGCGCGCCGGCGTAGTCAAACTCCGCCGCTTGTCCGATAACGATTGGCCCCGAACCTATTACGAGTACTTTTTTAATATCTTCTCTTTTAGGCATTGTATTTACCTTCCTTAACGTTTGTTAAAAATCTGTCAAACAAGAATGAAGCATCACGCGGTCCGCCGCAAGCTTCGGGGTGAAACTGTACTGTAAAAGCGTTCAGTTCGGGATAATCAAATCCTTCGCACGTGCCGTCGTTTGCGTTTACGTAAGACAGCTTACCGCACTTTAAACTTGACGAAACAACCTCGTAACCGTGGTTCTGACTTGAAATATATACGCGTCCAGTTTCAAGATTTTTAACCGGTTGATTCGCGCCGCGGTGTCCGTATTTCATTTTTTTGGTCTTACCGCCCATAGCGAGCGCAAACAACTGATGCCCGAGGCATATTCCGAAAATCGGAAGTTTGCCGGCAAGCTTTTTAAGATTTTGTATTATCTGCACGTTTTCCGCAGGATCTCCCGGTCCGTTCGTAAGCATAAGACCGTCGGGATTGAGCGCAAGAATTTGCTCCGCCGTATAATATGACGGAACCTTCACGCAGTAGCAGCCGCGCTTTACGAGTTCGCGCACGATATTCTCTTTCGCGCCGAAATCCCAGACCGCAATTTTCATACCGGCGGGATTGCCGAAATACTCAACTTCCTGCGCAGTTACGCTTTCTACCGCGCGTTTTACGGAATATTTATTTATCTCATCAAAATTCTTTAAGGGTTTTGTGGTAATCGCCGCATTCATGACACCCGCCTCTCTTACTATTTTAGTAAGTTCGCGCGTATCTACGCCGTATAAACCTACAATACCGTTATCCGCCAGATATTTTTCAAGCTTTTGCTCGCACCTGAAATTTGAAGGCTCGTCGCACTTTTCTCTTACAATATAGGCGGAAACCCAGGGTTTTTTACTTTCGCAGTCGGCAGAAATCATACCGTAGTTTCCGATAAGCGGAAAGGTCTGCACTACGATCTGTCCGAAATAACTGGGGTCTGTCAAAGTTTCAATATACCCCGTCATACCGGTTGTAAACACCAACTCGCCGACCACTTCACCCTCGGCGCCGAAGGCGAATCCCTGAAACTGTTTACCGTTTTGCAGCGTTAAATAAACTTTTTTCATTAACGTAATCCTTAAATTTTTTCAGTAATTAAAAGAAAGACTGATTTAAAAAATAAATCAGTCAAATAAAACGAAATTATTAAAACAGAATTTTTCGTCGGTGCAACGACCGCCGTTGAAAGCAAATAAATTATGTACAAATGCCGCGTCTGTTTTAAAAATGCTTTTCATAATTCCTAAACCTTAAAAATTATATAACAACGATTTTTTTAAGTCAAGCAAAAGAGCAAAAATTTTATTTATTGTTTGTACTAATATAGCCGCGTTAAAAAATCAAAAGTTTTCAACCGTTTGCGAATTGATTTATAATCGGGTTCGTAACTTTCAACCAAACGCCAGAATTTATCCGAATGATTAAAATAAACCAGATGCGCCAGCTCGTGAATTATAACGTACCTTTGAATTTCAGGTGAAAGCATAAAAAGCACCCAGTTAAAAAACAGATTGCCATTTTTGTCGCAGCAGCCCCACCTGCTTTTATAAGATTTAATAAAAAATCCTTTTGCAGGCAAATTCAACTGTTTTGAAAGATTTTTGACTATTTCAAGAAACCCATCCGCAAACGTAGCAATGAACGTACGCTTTATCGCCTTAATATTTTTAACGTAAACTCCTTCTGCCGTAACAAAGTTTTTATTTGAAAAAATCAGCGGTAGCTTTTTACCGCCGACGTAAATTTCGCAATAATTGATTATACTGTCGTTTATCGAAAGTTTTGCGGCGTTTTTTGAAAAAATTTTATCAAGCCAGTCCTTCTTACTGTTCAAAAATTCGATTATTTTATAATCGGGAAATTTCAGCGGACAGCGAACCATGATTTTGTTTTCTGGCGAAACGGAAACAGACAGCGAGCGCCGCCGCGTGCGTATTACGTCATAGCTGTAATTAATCAAATTTCAGCCTCATCTGTACGCGTACTTCGCCTTCAACTCTGCCTTCAATCATCCATAAACCGTCGGCATACTCGCGTACCACCTCAATAACTTCGCCCTCTTTACACTGTTTAGCGTAAGTTATCTGCACGCTCTTCAAGCTCTTGCCGCGCATTTCGTCGGCAGTAAAAACGTCCATAAGAAAATCTGCGTATTTTGTATTGTTTGCGTGAAAATAGTGGTCATAGTCAGAATAGGAAATGCGCTTTGAATACACGGTATCGTTATTATTAACGCAAGGTAATTTCCAGCCTGAAAAATCTATCGCCCTTTGAATGTTGTAATTGTCAAAGTCGCTTTCTTTGAAAAATTCGGTGTAAGGCAGCATTGCAAAATTTTCAAGACTGACCATAACCCAGCGAGCAGTTGCCACGCCCACCTTTTCGTCACCGCAATAAAATTCGTATTCCCTCAAAAAAATCATATGCTTGGGACGCATAGGCCAAGTATGTACGGACAACTCGTCCCCGAGTTTTATATTCCTGTTCAATTCAACGTAAGCGTTAACAAGAATAAACCCGATGTTCCTCGGCGCAAGGTCTTTATAACCGAACCCCAGCTCATCCGCAGATAAACAAGCCGACTCTTCCATAAACGAAAATAGCGAAGAAAGTTTTAAATTATCGTACGCATCTACGTCCGTATACCTTAATCCATATTTTTTAATATTTCTGTACACTTTTTCCGCCTCTTGAAAATTTTCTAAAATTTTATCATTTTTTTTGAAAAATGTCTATTATTTTAACAAAAAAGGCTATTTATGCGTGACATAGTACTGTTTATTTTTACTAAAAGCGTTGACATATTATGTCGAAATATGGTAAAATTAATTAAAGTATACGGAGGCAATACTATGGACAAAGAAAACGAATTTTTATCCGATTATTCCGAAGAATCCGACAAAGACGACTCCTCCCCCGCAGGCAACAAAAACGCCATCAGCGCGGACTTAATCAGAGGACACATTAATACTATCATTCTCCGCACGTTGTACGAACGCGACAAATACGGCTACGAGATAATAGAAGAAATAGAAAATAAAAGCCGCGGTCAATATACCTTAAAGCAGCCCACTCTTTACAGCGCACTTAAAAGACTTGAAACGCAAGGTTACATCACAGCATACTGGAAAACGGATGAAGTTTCTTTGGGCGGCAGAAGAAAGTATTACACTTTGACCGACAGCGGCAGAGAGATTACCGAAAGAAACCAAGCTGAATGGGAATACTCGAGAACGGTTATAGACAATCTCATTTCAGACCGTTCGTTTGACTTTTCAAGACCTGCTCCCACACCTGTTGATTTTCATATCTTAAAGAAGTCAACCTCGCGCGTACCCGTTGTTAAATCGGACGACGACAAGTACGAGGATGAATACGGGTATGAAAAAGATAAGGTTCAAAACGAAGGCTTGCGCGATATTAAAATCATTCATGAAGTTAAGCTTGTGAAGGACGACGAACCGGAAAAAGATGACGAAAGCGGAGTCAAAGAAAACTTGCCCGAAGTTAAGATTGATTCTGAAATCGTGGCAGTCAAAGACGAAGTCGTTTACTACGAACCCGTCCCCTCCCATCCTCCCGTCACGGCACCCGATCAGTTAGATCAGCAAGTTTCAGAACAACCTGAAATTCAGTCTGAAATAAAGCCCGAACCCGTCGCAGCTGCGACGGAACAAAGCGTTACCGTTCAGGAAGAAATAATTGAGCAAAGACGGCAGGAAGAAGTTCCGCCCATGAACGAGGAACAGCGCAGAAGAGTTCACGAAAATTATTTAAGACTGATTTCCGAACCTGTAAAGGCGTCGCCCCGCGAAGTCGAACCCGTTCCCGTTGCGGAAGAAATTGACACAGATAAACTTATATATAACAATAAGCCTGAAACCGAGCGCGATTACCGCAATCTCATAAACAAGCTTTATGTAAAGACGGTTAAGCGCCCTCCGCAGGAGCAGACGTACAACAAACGGGTTACCCCTTCAAACAAATCGGAAGATTTGGAAGCAAAAGCGGCGAGCGACGGTCTCAAAATCAATTCTTCAGACTTCGTAATTTCAAGCTCACGTAAAAAGAGTTACAACCGCGGCGGAGCTTTGCTTAAAAGCTCGTTAATAATTACGATAGTACTTCTTTTGGAATTCACGCTCTGCTTACTGTTTAAAAAGGAACTCGGCATAAATTTAGCTTATCCTTTCACCATTTTCGCATTAGCAGGCGCGCAGCTTTTAATCTTCGGCGTTCTGTACTACACCGACCTTGGCAAAAACTCAAGAAAGCCTTCTTCAGCGCTTTATATGACCGCTTGCATAGTTGTCACCGTAGTAATTCTGTTCATTATATTTTTAGTATCATTGCTTACCGGTATTAACTTCTCTTCTGCAGGCAACGTTTTTGCAAAATTGGTTATTCCCTGCATAGTCGCGCTCAATATTCCACTGTTCGGACTGTGCTTCTATCTTTTAAGCAAATAATATGAAAATTCTTATAATAGTAAAATCAAAGCACAACGATAACACGTTAAAGATTGCCGAAGCGATGTCAGAGGCAGCTCCCGTTACGGTTGCCACTTTAGAAAACGCACAGCTTTACAATCTTAACGAATACGATATCGTTGGCTACGGCAGCGGAATTTACTTCGGAAAACACGATAAAGAACTTTTAAAATTTGTTGAAAGTCTTGGTAACGACAAATCTTACTGCTTCGTATTTTCCACAAGCGGCTCTAAAAATTTTGAAAAGAACAACGCCTGTCTCATAAAACTTCTGGAAAGCAAAAATAAAGTCGTGCTTGACTCGTTCGGATGTCTAGGTTTTGATAAATTTTTTATCTTCGCAATTTGCGGCGGTATAAACAAAACCCATCCGGATATAAACGACTTTGAGTCAGCGCAAAACTTTATCTCACGCCTTCCTGAAAAATACAACCAAGCTAAACACCATTAATAAACAGCCGCCCTTTTCGGGCGGCTGTACTTTTTAAAAAAATATCCCCTGCGGATGCAGGGGACTTTTTAATTATTTTGCAAATTCGCTTGCTCTGAATTCCCTTATTACGTTTACTTTTATCTGACCGGGATATTCAAGTTCTTTTTCAATTTTCTTTGCAATGTCTTTTGCAAGGAACATTGTTTGCGCGTCATCAATCTGCTCGGGCTTAACGATTACGCGTACCTCTCTACCGGCTTGAATCGCATAGCACTTGTCCACTCCCTTGAAGTCGCTTGCAATCGCTTCAAGCTTTTCAAGACGCTTAACGTAGTTCGTACCCGTTTCTCTTCTTGCGCCGGGTCTTGCGCCCGAAATCGCGTCAGCAGCCGCCACAAGCACCGCTTCAATCGTTTTAGGCTCTACATCGCCGTGGTGAGCCGCAATCGCGTTAATAACGTTATTGCTCTCTCTGTACTTCTTCGCGAGGTCGGCGCCTATCTGAATATGCGTGCCTTCCTGCTCGTGGTCAACCGCTTTACCTATATCGTGTAAAAGTCCCGCGCGCTTTGCAAGCGTTACGTCCATTCCGAGTTCGGACGCCATCAAACCTGCAAGCTGCGCAACTTCGATAGAGTGTTTATATACGTTCTGACCGTAGCTGGTTCTGTATTTAAGTCTGCCGATAAGTTTAATAATTTCGGGATGAAGTCCGAAAATTCCGACGTCGAACATTGCGCTTTCGCCGGCGGCTTTAATTTCGGCATCCATTTCCTTTTTGACCTTTTCAACCGTTTCTTCAATTCTTGCCGGATGAATTCTGCCGTCCGCAATCAGTCTTTCAAGCGAAAGTCTTGCAATCTCACGCCTTACGGGGTCAAATCCCGATAAAATTACAACTTCGGGCGTATCGTCGATAATAAGCTCGATACCCGTAGCGTTTTCTATGGCGCGGATATTTCTGCCCTCTCTGCCGATAAGTCTTGCTTTCATATCGTCGCTGGGAAGCTGTACGACCGATACCGTAATTTCCGACGCGTGGTCGGCGGCGCAACGCTGAATAGCAAGGGATATAATTTTCTTTGCCTCGTTACTCGCCTCTTCTTTTGCGGTCTGTTCGATATTTCTGACTTGCAGCGCAACGTCATGGCGTGTTTCATCTAAAATCTCGTTAGCGAGAATTTGTTTTGCTTCGTCTTTAGTGAGCTGCGCAACCTTTTCAAGCTCCTGCACCATAAGCTCGTGCTGGTGATTGATTTTATCCTGAGTTTTTTTAACTTCAAGCTCTTTGTTTGCAAGCTCTTTCATCTGCCGGTCAAGTTCTTCGTTCTTCTTGGTGAGAGCTTCTTCCTTTTTGTCAATGGAATCTTCTTTTTGTAAAAGTCGCTGTTCCTGCTTTTGCAGTTCCGCTTTCTTTTCTCTGCTCTCTCTTTCGAATTCGTTCCTTAATTGCAGCTCCTGTTCCTTTGCTTCTAATATTGCTTCCTTTTTCAAGGCCTTACATTCAAGTGAAGCGTCGTCAATCATCTTTTTGGTTCTTTTCTGAACTTCACCCAATCTCTTTTCCGTCTGTTTTCTGTTAACAAAAATGCCGACGAAAATTCCAATACCCAGCGCAACCAAGATACCGGCTGAAAGCCCTGCGGCTACACCGATAAGTGCTGGACTTGCAAGAAACAGGCTGCTTAATAAATTTGCGTTCATTAATGCCTCCTGATGTTAAATTTTAAATATATACGAACCCCTTTCGGGTAGGTTTATATCCTTATATATTGTACAACAGACTTAATGAAATGTCAATTTAATAGAATGAATACTTTACATAATATATAAAAAATAGTTACAGCGGCTGTTTTTGTTTAATCTCCGCTAAAACTTCGCCTATGTCGGCATTGATACATATCGAACGCTTTTCAATTTGCGGCGGACAACTTGCCTCGCCATAGTTAATGCATGCGTAAACCGCATTCCGATTTTGCAGAGTAAACCGCCAAAAAGGATATTTGATTATCACCGGCGTATTACCGCCGACGCCGAGTTCAAGAAACAGTATTTTTTTACCATTGTGGCGTTCTAAAAAACTCTCATAGCGCTCGCAAGCCGAATACCACCCCTCGTCCTGCACGAATTTATCGTCCGCCCGTAAGTTCATAGTCATAGGCTTTCCGCAGACAGGACAGCAAGGAATTAGCTCCGACGGAATTTTCATATCTTTCTGCTCTGCGACCATACGGTGGATCAGTTCTTCGTTATCGTAAGTTTTATTATGGCACGGCGCGGAACATTGAAACAGTCCGTAGTCGCCCTGCGTGTAAAAAAGCTGCTGTTTATCAAATCTAGCTTTCTGAAAGCAATGGTCCACGTTGGTAGTTATAACGAAATAGTCCTTATCCTTTACAAGGTCGTAAAGTTCGTCATATACGGGCTTGGGCGGATCCTGGTAACGGTTTATAAGAATATACCTGGACCAGTACGCCCAATGCTCTTCAGGAGTGGTATACGGATAAAAACCGCCCGTGTACATATCGTGGAAATTGTATTTCTCCTCAAAATCGTGAAAGTTCTCCTGAAACCGCTTGCCCGAATATATAAAACCTGCCGACGTGGAAAGTCCGGCTCCTGCGCCGATAATTACGGCGTCCGCGTTATCCAAAGCTTTTTTAAGTTCATTTATCTGCTCCAAGTAATCTTGAGTAAATCTCATAATCGTACTCCTTAAAGACATTAAAAATCACTTTAATTCTGCTCTGCGTTTGCCGCTTATATTCCGTAACAGTCTGAACGGCAATCTGCGCTGCGCTCTCGTTAGGGAAATGGAATTCACCCGTAGAAATACAGCAAAACGCAATACTTTGCAAACCGCTTTTAGCCGCAAGAGCAAGGCATGAGCGGTAACAGTCGGCAAGCTGTTCTTCGTGCTTTTCTGTAAGTTCGCCGTAAACTATCGGACCGACGGTGTGCAGAACGTATTTACAAGGCAAGTTGTAAGCCTTGGTAATTTTTGCCCGCCCCGTACACTCCTTCTTGCCTTGCGCTTTCATTAACCCGGCGCACTCCTGCCGCAGTTGAACGCCTGCAAAGGTATGAATAGCGTTATCTATACAGCAGTGATTCGGGCAAAAACAACCTAATAATTCAGAGTTTGCCGCATTCACTATTCCGTCGCATCTGAGGGTTGTAATATCGCCTTGCCAAAGGTATATATCCGGAGCAACGGGCGAAAGTTCTGCAATTTCCGTTATACCTTTAAGCCGTAACTGTTCCTTTAGATATTCGTCCTGAATTTGCAAAAACTCTTTACTTGCCGCCTTTGGCATACGAACGTTTACCAGCGCGCGGAATAATTTAAATTTTTCGTTATCTGCTATATCCGGCGAGCTTTCGCCGCGCTCTGCGCAAAGAATATCAATTAAGCGGTCTAATTTGTCCATAATTCTACTCTATTATTTTGCGCCTGTTCAGATTGACAGGTTTTGCGTGAGGCTGCTCGCCGTCAATATAACCCAATATTACAAAACAGCGGGCAATATAATTTTCGGGAACACCCCATTCTTTTAAAAGCGTATTGCCGTAATCGCTGTCAAAGGTTTCTTCTCCGCGTGCGATAATGCAAGACGATATACCGAGTTCGGTTGCCTGCAAAACCATATTTTCGGCAGCGCAAAAAGCGTCGGGGATACTATACAAAAAGTTTCTTTGCGCAAACACGATACAGACAGACGGAGCGCCGTAAAAACCGCTTTTGATATTCGGGTTATCAATTATGCTAGGCTGTTCTTTTGAAACGTACGAGCCTTCAAGCTGCCCTCTGTCAAAACGCGCAAGATTTAGTTTACCTATAATTTCAGTAAGTTCCTTATTACGGATACCCGCGATAACCGTTCCCTGTCTTCCGCCCGCATTCGGGGCGCATAAGCCGGCTTCGATTATCTTTTCCAAATGCTCTTTGGGTATTTGTTCGTCCGTATATTTGCGGATGGACCGGCGTTTTTTAATAATCTCCAAAAGTTCCATTATTTAATCTCCTTCCAACATTGAGGATCGGCATCGTACATATTGTGTGTGTAACCGTAAGTAACGGACGGACACCCTCTGCACACTCCTTTGAGTTCGCATTTGCTGCATTTTGTAAATTTATCGTACCGGCGGTAAGCGTTCATATTCTCACCGCTCCAAATGTCATATAAATTGCTTTCGTTTATATTTCCGACCTTACTCTCCATTCGGCGGCAAGCGTATATATCGCCGTTTGGTAAAACCGTGATATGATTTCTTCCGCAGTTACAACCGTCCGAAATTTTATCGCAATCGGGTAATTTCAGCAAGCCTTTCTCGTAGAGAAACAAACTCCATAAATGGTCTTTTAACTGAAACGTAGTCTTTGAGTTTTTATGCCGTTCGTACTTTTCCCAACAGGCTTGTAAAAACTCTCTATATTCAAGAGGCGGAATATGAATGTCTTTATCGTAAGCTTTATCTGTACTTGTAGGACAATATCTACCTACTGCAAACACGTCCACGCCGAGTTCGTCAACAAGATCTATAAGAGCAGGAATCTCGCGCATATTCGTCTTCGATACCGTACTCATGACGGCGCACCACATACCCGAACGCTTTATAGTTTTTATCGCTTCAAGAGTAATTCGGAAAGACCCCGGTTTACGGAACATATCGTGCGTTTGTTCCAAGCCGTCCAAAGACAGTTGATATTTCACGCAACCGCAGTCCTTCATGCGTTTGCAAACTTCGTCCGTTAAATGGAACGGATTGCCCATAATGCAAAAGCGCGTTCCGTCTGCCTTAAAAATTTCTAAAAGTTCCCAAAAGTTCGGGTGCAAGATAGGGTCGCCGCCCGTCAGATAAATATACGGCGTTCTCTCCAAACGATAGCAAAACTCTTTGATTTGCGCGTACGTTCTTTTGAGTTCTTCAAGCGGCGTTGTTACAAGACACGGATGCCCTTCCGAAAAGATATAACAATGCTTGCAGCGTTGGTCGCAAACGTCTGTAATATGCCATTGTATTGCAAAATACGGATTCATAATTCCACCTTTAATTTTGTATTTTCGGATAGATATTCCCGCAAGACTTACTCACGGGAATACTTCCCGTAAGGACTTATTTGTCCTGTGTTCCGCAAGCGGGCGCGGGGTCTTTCGTACCGCAAGCAGTACCGAAAATTTCGTTTGCTGTCATCACCGTTACCTCCTCTCTATATTTCAACCAGTTACGATTGATAATTATATTATATTGAAAAGACTTATTCTGTACAAGACAGTTACTTTTTTATATCCCTGTAAAAGATTTGTAACCTGGTTTCATTTTTGAACTATTGACTTTTATTGTGTTTCTTGATATACTTAAAGAAAAAAGGAGCGATGCAAAAATGCTGACGAAAGACGAGTTACCCGAATGTCCCGTTGCCACGACAGTACAACTTATAGGCAATAAATGGAAATTACTTATTATACGCAACTTGTTATCCGCGCCGCAACGGTTTACGGAATTCCCTAAAACAATTCCAGGTATAAGCAAAAAAGTTTTAACCGATAATCTCCGCGCTTTGGAAGACGACGGATTAATTAACAGAGAAATATTTGCGGAGGTACCGCCGCGCGTCGTGTACTCCCTCACCGACCTCGGCAAAACGCTGAAACCAATACTCGACGCCATGATGAATTGGGGCATTGACTATAAAAACAGCAGTACTTGATTTCAAGTACTGCTTAATTTTTATTTAAGGCTGTCAAGCCAAACTTTTGCAACCGCATCTGACGGCATACGCCAGTCGCCGCGCGGCGACAGCGAAACAGAACCCACCTTAACGCCGTCCGGAACGCACGAGCGTTTGAACTGGTGTCTGAAAAATCTTTCGTAAAAGCTTTTCAGCCATTTTTTTATAGTCTTCTCGTCAAACGATCCTTTAAAAGTTTTATTTGCAATATAGAGAAGCTTATCTGGTTCGTATCCCCACCGCACCGCGTAATACAGGAAAAAGTCGTGTAAGATATACGGTCCTACGATATCTTCCGTCTTTTGCGCGATATTGCCGTTTTTATCGGGTGGCAAAAGCTCGGGGCTTATTTCGGTATCAAGTATACTTTTAAGCACCTTTTCCGCCTCTCCGCCGAGTTTCTCCGCCTCATAACGAATAAGGTGTTTAACAAGCGTTTTAGGTACCGAGCAGTTTACGCCGTACATTGAAATGTGGTCGCCAGCGTAAGTTGCCCAGCCTAACGCAAACTCGCTTAAATCGCCGGTGCCGAGAACTATCCCGTTCAAGTCGTTTGCCAAATCCATCAGCACCATAGTACGCATACGCGCTTGCGCGTTTTCGTAAGTCACATTGCGGTTATCTGGATCGTGTCCTATATCCATAAAATGCTTTTCAACGCTTTCGGATATGGGAATAATTTTTGCCGTCGCGCCAATCGCCTCAATTAATTTTAGTGAATTATCTTTCGTTTTACCTGTCGTTCCGAAACAGGGCATCGTAACGGCAATTATATCTTTCCTGTCTTTTTTCAAACCCTTAAACGCCCTGCATGCAACAAGCAATGCAAGCGCAGAATCAAGACCGCCCGAAATGCCTATTAAAACGGTTTTGGAATTTGTATGCTTTAATCTCTTCTCCAGCCCCTTTTGCTGAATTGTGAGAATTAATTCGCTTCTTTCGCTCAACCCATCTTTGGGAACGAACGGCGTTTGCGAAAAGCTACGGGTAAGTTCGCCGTTCTGCTGAATAGTTGCAAACGGAACGATACTATATTCACCGTTTTTTGCCACATTCTCGCTTCCCGTTCTTCTGCGCTCGGAAGAAAGAGTATCAACATCGATTTCGCTGTATAAAAGTCCGTTTTTAAACAACTTACTTTCGGCAAGTATAGCTCCGTTTTCAGCGATTATATTGTGACCGGAAAACGTCATATCGGTCGAGCTTTCACCTTCTCCCGCATCACAGTAAACGTATCCGCAGACCAATTTTGCCGACTGCATTCCAACTAAATTGCGTCTATACTCCGCTTTACCTACCGTTTCGTCACTGCAAGACAAATTGACGATAATATTCGCGCCAGCTTGAGCGTGATTTATTGAAGGCGATTGCGCCGCCCACAAGTCTTCACATATTTCTACGGCCACGGTAAAATTACGGCAGTTTAAAGCCTTAAATATGATATTCCTTCCAAAATAAGCACTTTGCCACGCGTACTGTATAAAAACGTTATCGGGCAAAGGTTGTGAAAAGTTTCTTTTTTCGTAAAATTCTCCGTAGTTCGGTAGGTAAGTTTTAGGCGCGATACCCAAAATTTTTCCGTCTGAAATTGCTACAGCACAGTTATAAAGACTGCCGCTATATTCTACCGGCGTGCCGACGAATACAAGTGTCTTTATGCCTGCTGTCGCTTCACAAATTTCCCTTACAGCTTTTTCGCATGCTTTTATAAGAGCGGGCTGATTAAACAAATCGCCGCAGGTATACCCGCAAACACAAAGCTCGGGGAACACGGTGAGTTGACTTCCGTTATCCGCGCTTACCTTTATCGCTTCGATAATTTTTTTTGTATTGAATTCAACGTCCGCAACTCTCGTTTCGGGAGTTGCGGCGCAGACTTTTATAAAACCGAATTGCATTTAGTCCTTCTTGGAAAGAGCAGCTTTATGCGCTTCTCTGATTTTGGCATCGATTTCAGCCCTGATTTCAGGATTTTCTTTAATGTAATCCCTCATCTTTTCTCGACCCTGCGCGATCTTTTCATCATTGTAATAGTAGAAAGCGCCGCTCTTTGTAATTATATTATACTCAACGCCGAGGTCGATTAAACAGCCTTCTTGCGAAATTCCTTCACCGTATATAATGTCAAATTCCGCAACCTTGAAAGGAGGCGCAACTTTGTTTTTAACGACTTTGCACTTCGTGCGGTTGCCTATAATATCGCCGTCGCCTTTAATCGCGTCGGCTTTTCTTATATCAAGGCGCACGGTCGCAAAATATTTGAGCGCCTTACCTCCGGGCGTTGTTTCGGGATTGCCGAACATTACACCGACTTTTTCACGCAGCTGGTTTATGAATATTACGCAGGTCTTACTACGATTTGTAATAGCCGTCAGTTTTCTCAAAGCCTGCGACATAAGTCTTGCAAGAAGGCCGACGTGCGCGTCACCCATATCGCCCTCTATTTCCGCTTTAGGCGTAAGAGCCGCGACGGAGTCTATAACTATGACATCGACCGCGCTTGAACGCACGAGCGATTCGCATATATCGAGTGCCTGTTCGCCTGTATCGGGCTGCGACAGATATAACTCGTTAGTATCAACGCCCAATGCGTGAGCGTACTGCGCGTCCAACGCGTGTTCCGCGTCGATAAACGCGGCAACGCCGCCCATCTTCTGACATTCTGCAATTATATGAAGCGCAACGGTAGTTTTACCGGAAGATTCGGGGCCGTAAATCTCCAAAATTCTTCCGCGCGGTACGCCGCCTACGCCGAGCGCCAGATCAAGCGAAAGGCAGCCCGTGGGAATGTATTCGAGGTCTGTGTTGACCTTATAGTCACCCAACTTCATAATTGCGCCCTTGCCGTACTGCTTTTCAATCATTGCAACGGTTGAGTTCAGTGCTTTAAGTTTTTCTTCGTTCATATTTATCTCCTGAATTATTTTAGCGTTTTATATGCAAGGAACAACGCAAGATTTATTGCCGTATTGGTAACGTTATCCCTGTCGCCTTTTAAGTTGTATTTATAGACCGAAACTGTATCGTGAACGCCCACCGCTATATAAACCAGTCCCACGGGCTTTAACGTGTTGTCCGATTTAGGTCCCGCAATTCCCGTAGTTGCGATACATATATCGCAGTTGCCGCCGTTTAAAAGCCCTTCCGCCATTTCATACGCCGTCTGCTCGGAAACTGCGCCGTATTGCTTTAACGTTATTTCGCTTACGCCCAGTCTTTCCGATTTTGCCTCGTTTGAATAAGTGTTCAGCCCTTCAAAATAAACTTCGCTTACTCCGGGAATTTCAACTAATTTTTTACCTAAACCACCGCCCGTAAACGATTCCGCAACGCTTATTTTCAACCTGCGAAGCTGCAAAATCTGAAACAGTCTCTCCGCAAGCGATACATTTTCCATCGCGTAAATATATTCGTTTAAAACCTTGGTAACTTCGCGCGTAACGTCGTCCAAAAGCATTTTAGGCGTATTAGCGGAATAAACGATTTCAATGCTGCATTCGCCATATTTACCGTCAACGTTGAAATCTAAAGCGGGGCAAATCACCTTCGCCTTTTCCACCGCTTCGCTGATTTTTTTATGCGGCGCGCCAACAGTTTTTATATATAATTTATCGAACTTTATGCCGTACTTTTTGTCGAGAATTTTTTTAACGTCTTTAAGCCGAAGTCTGTTTTCGCAATCGGAATAAAAGGTAAATACGTTTGAATTGCCCGATTGCAAAATTCCCAACTCGTCAAACTGTCCGCCGTAAATTTTGCCTATATATGTTTTTAACGTTTCTTCCATTCCCTTCGGGCAGTAAATAACGATATTTTCGTAATTGCTTTTACAGTCATTAACGGCGCGGACAATCTCCTCCGAATCGCTGAAATTAACGAACGTTACTTTATCGAAATAGTAACCGTATCCAGCCATGACATCAAGAATTTTGTTTACGCCTTCAAAGCTGTTAAGCTTTTTATTCCTGAATACGATAAAGCAGTTTTTAACTGCGCTGCCGTCTGAATTTTGCGTTTTCATTGTTTTAATACTGCTATATTTTTAGCTATATAATTTATTCCGGAAATTACCGTAAGTAACACGGACAACGCAAATAGTCCCAAACCTACGTAGTTGACAATCTGTCCCGCTAAATGGTTTGTAAGTTCAGCGACGCCAGCGCCGATTAAAAGCACTACTATGCTTATATCCTGCGTAACCGTCTTATACTTGCCAATTTTGTCCGCGGCAATTACTATATCCGCGCTTGCCGCAACCATTCTGAAACCGCTTACTATAATTTCACGCGCAAGAATTAACGCAACGCCGCAACCTGCGACAATTAACGCCCAATCGCCTAAATTTGCCGTAAAAATAGACGGCTCGGTTAAAAATACTACGAAACCCGAAAGCACCAGAACTTTATCCGCTATAGGGTCAAGGAACTTGCCAAGGTTAGTTACCAGATTATATTTTCGCGCGATAATACCGTCAAGTGCGTCCGTTATTCCGGCAATAGCGAATACGCCGAGAGCTATGAAGTAATGCGCGGTAAAATTGAGATAGAAAAACAGTACGAATACGGGAATTAAAACTACGCGGCTTATGGTAAGTTTATTAGGCAAATTCATAACGCCCTTGCCAGCCGCAAACTTATAAAATTTGCTGTTATTTTGCTCGTTCATATCTCGTAGTCCTCCGTTCTGCCGTACAAATCGTAATCGTCGCTTTTTTCGATTATTACGTCATAATATTCGCCCTGCGCCGCATTATGGGCGTTGAAATACACCTTTCCGTCTATATCCGGCGCGCTGAAATACGCTCTGCCGAAAAAGCAGTTTTTATCGTAATCTATTCCGTCGCAAAGAACTTTCAAAGTCGTACCGACCCGTCTTTTAAGCTTGTCCGCCGAAATTAATCTTTGCACGGAATAAAGCTTTTTCACGCGCTTACGCTTTTCCGTGTAACTAATCTGACCTTTAAGCTTGTAAGCCGCGGTTTCCGGCTCTCTCGAATAGGCGAAAAATCCGCAGTTGTCAAGTTGCGCTTCGCGCAAAAAACCGCAAAGATTTTCCACTTCTTCCTCCGTTTCTGTCGGGAAGCCCGTGATAAAAGTAGACCGAATTGCAATTTCTGGAATATTGCGCCGCAATGTTTCAAACAGTTTAAGATATCCTTCTCTGCTACCTTTGCGGTTCATAAGCTTTAATATTCTGTCTTCGCTATGCTGCAAAGGAATATCAAGATAATTGACAATTTTTTTATTGGTCTTTATCTCTTCAATTAACCCGTCGTCTATCATATCGGGATAACAGTAAAGTAATCTTACACTATTAATATTGACAAGAGCTGTCAACTTTTGTAAAATTTCTCTTAATTTTTTTTGACCGTATAAATCAATGCCATATCTGGTCACGTCCTGCGCAACGATAATCAGTTCCGAAACATCGCCAAGCCCTTCCGCCTCTTCCAAAAGCTGCTCCATAGGATAACTTTCGTAGTTGCCGCGTATTTTCGGAATAAGACAATAGGTACAGCGGTTATTGCATCCGTCCGCTATTTTGAGATATGCGTAGTGCTGCGGCGTAGTTATAACTCTGTTTACAGAAAACTTTTTATTGCCGCAACCGACTAAATTAACCCTATCGCCGAGGTAAGCGCGCTCTAACCCTTCAAACAATTTATCGTAATCGTTAGTGCCTAAAAACAAATCAGCTTCAACGAGGCTTTCAAACGTTTCGCCTATATACTTTTGAGGCAGACAGCCCGTAATTATAAGTTTTTCAAGTTTGCCGCTTTTGTATACTGCGCAATCAAGCGCTGTTTCAATAGCTTCTTTACGCGAGTCGTTTAAAAAAGCACAAGTGTTCACTATCAAAATTTGCGCCGCGCTGATATCGTCCGTAATGTCAGCGCCGCGCTCCTTAATTATTGACAAAAGTTTTTCAGAATCAACTCTGTTTTTGTCGCAACCCAAGGAAATAATGCCGAATGACTTTTGTGAAAAATCAATCATCAATATCTCCGTAAGTCTTTATGAAATCTTCTCGCGTAAGTAAAATTTTTCTGGGCTTTGAACCTTCCGAATGGGTAATATAATTCATATTCTCCATCCAGTCGATTATTTTACAAGCCTTTATGTAACCGACGGGGAACCGGCGCTGTATCATCGATACGGACGCCTGATTCGAATTTATGCAATACTGCAAAGCCTTGATAAAGGTTTCGTCGATTTTTGCTTCGCCTTCCGTTCCGCCTTCTTCACCCATTGAGGACGAACTCTCTTCGACCTCTACGGTGTTGATAAAGTCTGAAACGCTCTGATCGAAGTAAGTTTCGTTATTCGCTTTTACAAAGTCTGTTACGCGCTGTACTTCGTGCGTATCAACGAAACAACCTTGAATACGCGCAAGTTCGGGTCTTTCAGCAGACCGGAAATACAAATCGCCTTTACCTAAAAGTTTCTCCGCGCCGCCCACGTCGAAAATAGTACGCGCGTCGTCAAATGAGTTTACTTTAAAGCCTATACGCGTGGGCAGGTTCGACTTTATCAAACCGGTAATGCAGTCAACCGACGGACGCTGCGTAGCAAGTATAAGGTGTATTCCGCAGGCGCGCGCCTTTTGAACAAGCTTTATAATCCTGCTCTCGATATCCTTTTTAGCCTGCAGCATCAAATCGCCGAATTCGTCCAGAATTATTACGATTTTAGGCAGCTTTTCTTCGCCCTCTGCAATGTGGGCGTTATACTCGTCAAGGTTTTTGGTAGCTATGCCGTTTTCGGTCATATCCTTAAACAAAGTGTATCTGCGTTCCATTTCCTTGATTGCCCAGTTCAGCGCCTTGATTGCTTTATCTACGTCGGAGATAATTTCGTTAATCATAAGGTGGGGCAGTTTGTCGTAGGAAATGAATTCAACCTGCTTGGGGTCTACGAGAATAAGTCTCAACTCTTCGGGACCGTATTTGTATAAAAGACTTACAAGCAGCGCGCTCAAACATATTGATTTACCGCTGCCCGTAGTACCTGCGACGAGCAAATGCGGCATTCTCGTAATGTCGGGACACATAACTTCGCCCTCTACGTTTTTACCGAGCGCAAAGGTAATTGTGTTAGACTTGCTGTTGATAAACGCGGGGCTTGCAAGCATACCTTTAAGCCCTACGATAGTACGCTTATTGTTGGGCACTTCTATTGACAGCGCGCCTTTCGAATAATTGAGATACGCCGTCACGTTTTCCTTCATAAGCGCCATTGCGACAGCTTCTCTGTAATTCAAAGACTGCTTTATCTTCGTCTTGTCCTCGATTATAACATCGTAACGGGTTACAGCCGGTCCTATAATTACGTTTGAAACTTCGCTGTTTATTTTGAACCTTGCAAGCGTTTCAACGATAGTACGCTTGTTATCGTCTATTTCGCCCGTATTTACGTTGTTGCTTTCGGGATAATCGTCAAGCAAATCCAAAGTCGGTCTTACGTACTTTTTCCAGACGTGCTTGGGCTTTTCTTCCTGCTTGGGTTCCTCGTTGAGCGCAGGTTGAACGGCAACCCTTTCAACCTTAACTTCTTTAACTTCCTTCACTTCTCTGGAACTCGGCGAAGCTCCGGGAGTTGTGCCGAACGCGGAAAATCCCGCGTCAAAATCATCATCGTCATCGTCGTCGCTATAATCGAACAGATCCGCCTTGCTTGCGCTGGTCATTCTCGACATACGCGAAGCGTCGGGTTCAATAGCGTTATCGCTCAACGCGGGGTTTGACGCGCTGAAAAGATTTGCAAGATTTATTGCCGCCTTGTCCGCAGGCTTTTCTTCCTGTACGGGAGGCTCGGGCTGTTCTTCCGCCACCGCCTCTTCACGCGGCTCAACCGCTTCGCGTGTCGGTCTTAAAAAGCTACTTTCCGAACGCATAGGCGGCGTAAACTGTTCGGGTTCGCTCTGAATTTCTTCAGGCTCTTCCACCGTGTATTTTTCCTCGTTTGCGGAAGAATAATCTTCAACGGGCGCGGGTTCGTCTACATACTCCTCCTGCGCGGTCTGCAACGGCTCCTGCGGAATCTGATATACGCCGCTTGAAACCTGCTCGAAATCGTTGATATTCTCAACCGGCTTATCGCCAAAAACATAATTAGTCGGCGATGATGTTACCGGCTGACTTAAAACGTCCTCCTGATAACTTTCCGAATAAGTCTGATCCTGCGGAACAGCGGTCGACTTTTTGCCGTCGGTAAAGTTACTTAAATAAGTGTCCTTTCCGTTAACGGGATGATTGAAATATGAATTATCGTTGAATATAAGATTGCGGCGATAGCTTTCAGCTGCAAACTCGCCTTTTTCAAATATAATTTTTCTTTTAAGCTCTTTCTCGGAATATTTTTCTTCGTCTTGAGCAGGCTCGTACTGCTGAACGGTTTCACGGCTGCGACCGATTTCAAGCGGTCGTCTTGATTCGCTCTGCTCGTACATTTGCTCGATGGGAACTTCGGAATTACGTAGCGAGCTGCTCGCGGCAGCCTCCGCTTCTGCCGTATCGTCGACAACGACGTTTATCGCGTCTTTTCTGCGGCTTTTAGGACGGCGCAATACGAAATAAATGAAATAACCGCCGAGTACCGTAAGCAACGAGAAAATGACGTACGCGCCGACGAATGTAGTAAATTTAGCGAAAGGATACACAACGAGCGCGGAAATTACGCCGCCAAAAGTATAACCGGAATAACCCTTTGCCGCGCTCATATAACAGTCTTTTATGTAGCTGCCGTAGCTTGTGACGGACAAATTTCTGCTTGAAGCCGCGTGGAACAGGAAAAACGCCATAAGCGCCGTCAGAGAAATGACAAGCGCAAGTTTAAACGAAATTTTAATCTTCTTTTCAAATACCAATACCTCTCCGACGTATGCAAGTACAGCTAAAACGAGATACGATCCGTAGCCGAAAGTGCCGTACATAAAAGTACATACGGCAACGCCTACGCCTGCAAAAACCGCTTTGCCGGTCAAAAGCATTAACAAGACTATTGCGCTGAACAGCATCAGCGTCATTCCCAAAGTTTCCTTTGTGAAAATTGATAAAGATTTACTGTTTCTGTTTCTGTTATCCACTGGTATTCTCCGTCGCGTTATCTATGCCGATAACACATCGATTTTATTATAACATCTGTTAAATAAAATAACAACAAAATGACGGCTGTTTTTAATTTTTTCATATAATAAGGTAACAAAAAAAGCGTACTGCAATCAAGTACGCTTTAACTGAAAATTTATTATTACAAAGATAAACTTTTTAATACTTCTTTGGCTATGCCGTAGATATCACCTGCTCCGAGAAATAAAACGATATCGCCCTTTTTTGCCTTTGAAATAAAATCGGCGATATCATCTGCGCTGTCGCCGTAACGCGATTTTTTCAGACTTTGCGAAAGGGTCAACGCGCTGCCGGCATCGTCGAAATATTCGCGCGCGGCAAAGGTCTTGTAAACAAGCAGGTTATTAAGCGGAGCTAAAACCTTAACGAATTGTTTAAACAGATTTTTCGTACGCGAATAAGTATGCGGCTGAAAAACCACGAAGATTTTACCTTCCGTCAGCTTTTTTACCGTGCGTATGGTCGCGCGCAGCTCCGCCGGGTGATGAGCGTAATCGGCAATACACTCCGCGCCGTTTACGCTACCTATATTTTCAAAGCGTCGCTCTACTCCCGAAAAGTACGACAGCCCGTCGCGGATAAATTCAAAAGGTATTCCTGCGCTTCTCGCTGCAGCCGTTGCCGCCAAAGCGTTTAAAACATTATGCTTGCCGTACACGTTAAGATTTACCGTTCCCAATTCGCCGCTGCGCTCGTATACGGTAAAAGAGAACACCCCTCCGCCGCTTCTGATATTTTTTGCGTTAAAGTCGGCAGACTTATCAAATCCGAAACTGACTCCGCCGTTTAGCGGTAAATCGCAATACAGAGAAACCGAAATATCCGCGCAGTCCGCAAATTGAATATAAGACTTTTTTAATTCCTCTTCGCCGTCGTAACATTCCAGATGGTCAGGTTCGCTGTTAAGCACAACCGATATATTAGGTTTAAGCAATAAAAAATTCTTTTTATACTCGCACGCTTCTGTAATCAGAAAATCGTTGCCGCAATAGTAAAAGTTTGTAAAAGTTAAATCTTTTCCGCCGATATGCGCCGCAAACTTTTTACCGGCTGCGGAAAATATATGCGCCAGCATCGCGCAGCAGGTAGTCTTTCCGTGACAGCCGGAAACGGCTATTACCTTTTTAAAATCGCGGCTTATTTCATACAAAAGCTGACCGCGCGATAAAACGTTCTTTGATAATTTACGCGCTTCACAAAGGCGTACGTCATTATCTTTTATTGCGTCGGTGTAGACGATTAAATCGTATTTTGAAATACTGCCCGCCGCATCGCCGATATCTATTTCCGCGCCGCAGTTTTTAAGTTCTTCGGTGTACTCGTTTGAAACGGCGTCGCTGCCGCTCACCTTTTTTCCGAGCGAGAGCAAATATTTAGCCAAACCGCTCATACTTACTCCGCCTATGCCTATAAAGTAAAAACTGTCGTATGCATCCAAAAATCTAACGCGCATAATACATTTTATTAAAATTTTTGCAAAAATAGCACGAAAAACGACGTAAAAACAAAAATTTACACAAAAAAAGCGCACCGCATGGTGCGCTTAATTATTTTTCGTATTATCAGTCGCCGTTGCGCTTTTTGTTAAGGTTTCTCATCATCTGCGCAAATTTAGGCACGTTTTTATCATTGGGACGCTCAATCACGTCGTCTTCACGCTGAATAGGACGGATTACCGGCTGAACGGGCTGCTGGTACTGCGGCTGAATGGGTTGAACGGGCTGCTGACGGTAGTAAGGTTCGCTTACCGACATTCTCGACGCCGAAGACAGATCGTCGTTATAGCGGGGATGATCGTAAACTCTTCCGCTCTGATAACCTCTTTGAGTGTTATCTTCCATGCCCTTGTAATCAAAACCGGGGAAACCGGTTGCAATAACAGTAATTTCAACCTCGTCGCGAACGTTCGGATCAATTCTCGCGCCGAAAATAATGTTAGCCGAAGCGTCGACTACGCTCTTTACAAGCTCTGCCGCGTCTTCAACCTCCATATAAGTAAGGTCGTCGCCGCCGACGACGTTCAGAATTACGCCGCGCGCGCCTTCAATAGTGGTTTCAAGCAAGGGGCAGTTTACCGCAACTCTGACGGCTTCGATAATTCTGTTTTCGCCCTTGGCAACGCCTACGCCCAAATGCGCTATTCCCTTGTCTTTAAGAATGGTTTTTACGTCCGCAAAATCAAGGTTTATGAGCGAAGGATTTACTATAAGTTCAGCAATACCCTTTATACCCTGTTTAAGAATTTCATCCGCAACGCGCAAAGCCTCTTTCATAGGAGTCTTTTCCGAAACGATGGTCTTGATTTTGTCGTTGGGAATAATAATCAGAGTATCGACGTACTTCTTTAAATTTTCAAGACCCTTTGCGGTGTTTTCCATGCGCTTTTTACCTTCAAAACCAAAAGGTTCGGTAACGACCGCAACGGTAAGTATCTTCATATCACGGGCAATTTTTGCGATTACGGGCGCCGCACCGGTACCGGTACCGCCGCCCATACCCGCCGTAATAAACAGAAGGTCTGTGTTTTTAATGGCTTCGGTCAGCTCTTCCTTGCTTTCTTCAGCAGCCGCTCTGCCTATATCGGGGTCAGCACCCGCGCCAAGCCCTTTAGTCAGCGTGCTGCCGATCTGTATTTTATTAGTGCAAGGCGAAAGCGCAAGAATCTGACTGTCGGTATTTACTACGAAATACTCAGCGCAGTTAATTCCCGCTTCAAGCATTCTGTTGACGGCGTTATTTCCCGCGCCGCCTACGCCTATAACCTTAATTCTGGCATTGCCCGAAAGATTGCCGTTCCCCGTATTGACGGCTAAATCGTTAAACATATGTAACCCTCCGTTAGTTGAATAATTTACTGTAACTTGTTGTTTTTTTATCGTTAATCGCCGTATCCAAAAGGCTTAAAAGCGAACTGAAATGCGGCTTGTCGTAATAAGGAACTTTTGGCGAAATAACTTCGACGTTTTTCTCCAGTCTGTTTGAAAGATGTTCCGCCGTTCCCCTTATAACCTTTACTCCCTCGCCAGTGATATTCAAAGGTCTGGTTTCAAGATTTTTTTCTTTAAAACTGTATCTACACTCTTCAAGCGTTTCGCAAATACCGTCAAGCGCTTCGCGTATTTTATCGCGCAGCATCACGGTAGGAAAGCTGTAAACTTTGCCCTCGTAAACATAATCTTCGTGACTGTGAAGTTTTTCCTTCGCGTTGAGATTTACCATCGTCAGGAACGCGGTTGCAACCTCGAAAGGAATATCAAGCTCGGTCATCAGATAGACGGCTATATGCCCTATTCCGACCGAAAACGACTCGCTGAACGCAAGCCCGTTGCCGCAAACCACGCTGTAAGTTGACGATATGTAACCGAGGTCAACCAGCACCGCGTACTCGTCGCGTTTTTCGGGTTCAATCAAATACACGCCTTCCGCGTGGTTCGTGGGAATTAAATTTATGTGGGCGATATTACCGAACTTTTTAAAAGCTTCCAAAAGTATATCGATAAAATCGTTCCTGCACTGGTAAAAACTGAACTTGCCCTGCAAGCTGTCGCTCAATTCCCCGACGGGATCTATTACTTTACGCTTGTCCGACAAGACATAGTAAAGACAGCTGTGGCGGATAGTCTGATATTCGTCCGATTCGTAAGGCGCGGACATTTCAGCAAGGCATTCGCAGTCGCGCGGAGTAATCTTCTTTACCGAAGGAAAGCTTACCACCTTGTCCGTATTGACCACGCGGATAAATTCTCCCGGAACGCCGACGTATACCGAACGCACTCCTTTCAGTGAAGAAACGGTACTCCTTAAAACGTCGGTAACGGCTTCGGTAAAGCCTTCAACGTCCAAAAGTTCGCCTTCGGCATAACCGTCGTAATCGCAGGAATATTTACTTTTGATAATGAAAGTATTGTTTACGCCCCTTTCACCGACGACCGCGGTAATTTCAGATGAGCGTATATCCAACACGGCCACGCTGTTATTGCGCATATATTGCTGCCGCCTTAATAAATTTATATGACATCGTCTTATAACAGTCACCTTCAGTATTATATAATATACTTGAAATAAAGTCAACTAAAACACGCAAAAAAGCGACCCGAGCGAGCCGCTTTTTTAATAGTAATTTAACTGGAATTTTTTGGTAATCAGCGGTTAAAATAAATGACTTTTATGCTGCCGTCTTCAACCTGATAACTGCGCAGTACGCCGCCCAGTTTTTGTCTGTCGGAAAGCTTTGTAAAAAGGTCGTAAGCCGCATCAATTTTCTCTTCCGTGAGTTCATTATAATTATCGAGTTCGATTGTTAGTCCGCATTTAAAATTGAAAAACAATTTTTCGGTATAGTCGGCAATCTGCGGATTACTGTCAAGATCTATACTCAATACAAGCGAACGCAGCGCGTTGAACTTATCCTTGAAAACCGAAGCGATTTTTGCAACGCCGCCGATTTCTTCTATCGCAACTCCGGTCACCTCAACGTTGGGGGACGAATCGAGATTGTTTAAGTTTTCCGCGCTCTTTCTCAAATACACGCCGTCAGCATCGTAAAAAGAATACTGTCCGCCGACCGATACCGCAAAGGTTTCGAGCCTCTCTTTAACTACTACGTTTATCGTGCAAGGGTAAACTTTTTCATAAGAAACAAGCGAATAATTGCAGCCGTCTATCGCCTTGTCTAAATCCTTTGAACCGACAAACAAGATACTTTCCCCCTTAATAGAAGAGAGAGATTTTTTAGCGTCGGCGTAATTTTCAGAACTGTCTTCGCTGTAAGAAAGTATAGTTACGTTGATGTTTTTAACAGCAAAAATCAAGCCGATACTGATAACCACGGCGGCGACGAAAGCTAGACCTATAACCAACGCGATAATTTTTCTTAAGAACTTCATAAGTTTAAACGGATATTCTTACTATATCTGCTCCTAAATTCCTCAATTTGTATTCGAAAGAGCCGTAGCCTCTGTCGATATGGGAAATATCCAGAATTTCGCTTCTTCCTTCAGCGGCAAGCCCTGCAAGAACCAGAGCAGCGCCTCCGCGCAAATCGTAAGCGACCACCGTTGCGCCCTTATACTTTTCAACTCCGCGCACGAATGCGTTTCTGTCGATTACTGTAATGTCCGCTCCCATTTTCCGAAGTTCGGGTACGTATTTAAACCTTGTTTCAAAAAGATTTTCGGTTACGATAGAGTGTCCGCCGCACAATCCGCAGAGCGCCGTCATCTGCGCCTGCAAATCCGTGGGAAAACCGGGATAGGGTTGGGTTTCGATGGTTTTTACCGAAGATAATCTTCTGTTATTTTCCAGTAATATTTTATCACCGTTTATGCCTATTTTGCAACCGTTTTCCCGCAATTTATGTAAAAGTGAACTGATATTTTCGGGACAGGCGCCCTCAACAGTCACTCTTCCGCCGCACATTGCCGCGGCAATAAGAAAAGTTCCGGCTTCGATTCTGTCCGGAATGGGCAAATACTCGCAGCCGCCCAACTCCTTTACGCCTTCAATAGTGACGGTTCCGCTGCCTGCGCCAGAAACCTTTGCGCCTATGCAATTTAAAAATTTTTGCAAGTCTTCAATTTCCGGTTCGCGCGCGGCGTTCTTTATAACCGTCGTTCCCTCCGCCTTTACCGCAGCAAGAATAATATTTTCGGTTGCGCCGACGCTGGGGCAGTCAAGCATTATTTCGTTTCCGCACAGCTTGTCACACTTGCACAGAATATAACCGTTTTTTTCCGTGATTTCAACGCCCAGTCTTTTCAGCCCCGTAAGATGCAAATCGACCGGTCTTAATCCTATGTCGCATCCGCCGGGGTAGGCTATTTTTGCTTTATGAAAGCGCGAAATTACCGACCCCAGTAAAAAAACCGAAGAGCGCAGCTCGTGAGCAAGCGCGCTTGGTATTTCAAAGCAGTCCGCGGACGAACTGTCTATTCTGATACTGTCGTTTTCGTACACAGCCTTACACCCGAGACACGTAAGAATATTTATCATATTCTTAACATCGGATATGTGCGGTACGTTTAAAAGTTTAACTTCTCCGTCGGTTAAAACCGTTGCGGCAAGTATAGGAAGCACTGAATTTTTCGCAGCCTGAATTTTCACGCTTCCGTATAGCTTGTTTCCTCCGTTTATAATGTATTTTTCCATATTAACTCCGAGTATGTAAAATATACTCCATTATATGGAAATCAGCGGATTTAATGTTAATCGCTTCGTGATATATTGTATAAAACGCCCATCGACGCCATCGTTATAATCAACGACGTATTGCCGCTGCTTATAAGTGGCAACGGAAGTCCCGTGGGCGGTATCGTTCCGCTTACGACTAACGCGTTTACCACTACCTGAATACCGTAAACGAGCGTAAAACCCATCGCCAAGAGATAGCCGAACCTGTTTTTGCACCGCCGCGCAATTCTGAAACCTCTGTATACAATAAATCCGCAAAACAAGAAGAATATTGCAAGTCCCAAAAAACCCAGTTCTTCGCCCATAATAGATAAAATGAAATCGCTTTCGGCAAATGGCAAGAACCTGTATTTTTGTGTGGAATTGAAAAGTCCCGTACCGAAGAGACCGCCGTTACCGAGGGCGTAGAGCGACTGAATAAGCTGATATCCCTCGTCTTTGGGCGAAGCCCACGGGTCAATAAAGGCGCTCAACCTTTGCAGTCTGTACGGCTCCAATATTATCAATACGGGAATTGCCACGGCAAACGGAATTAAAATGAACAAAAATGTTTTGAGGTTGGTTCCGCTTAAAAATACGAGGCTTAACATCAGCAGTCCTACGCACATCGTAATTGACATATTGGGTTCGATAATTATCAGAACGCAAAAGCCGATGCCGACGCCCAGTACGGGCAGAACGCCCTTCACCGTTTTTACTTTTTCGTGGTTTTTTGCAAAGTAAGCCGCGGCAAAAAGCGCAAAGGCGTATTTAGCAATTTCGGAAGGCTGAATGGTAAATCCGCCGAAACCTATCCACCGCGTTGCGCCGTAGTTGGTAATACCGATTACCGGAACAAAAACGAGGCACAGCAAAATTGCGGCAATAATGATTGCAGGGTATCTGAATTTCATCAGTTTACGGTAAGGCAAAAAGCACATACCTATCATTGCCGCAGTACCCAGTCCCACGCCTAAAAGCTGCTTTTTAACGAAGTACAGGCTGTCGCCGTAAAGCACCCCCGCGGTGTAAGAGCTTGCGGAATAAATCATCAGACAACCGAAGCACGCCATAGCAAAAACACAAATTAAAAGCGGGATATCTCCCGCTTTTGTGTTTTTTTTGCTTGCTATGCCGCCAAAACCGTGCAATTTTCCGGACTGTGGCGGCGCTACCGCAGTTTTGCCGCTTACCGCCGCTTTTCTGCGTTTAAGAAACTTCATTTATACCGTCCACGATTTTTTTGAAAGCGTCGCCGCGCTCCTCGTAATTTGCGAAGCTGTCAAAGCTCGAACTTGCCGGACTTAACAGCACGGTCTGACCTTCCTTTGCGATAAACTGCGCCAAATTAACCGCCGCGTTAAACTCGGAGCAGAGCGAAAAGCTGACGAAGCCTGCTTTGATTGCCGCGTTTAAGAGTTTGAATCTGTTTTCGCCGTAAAGAACTGCGTGAACGACTTTGCCCGTCTTTAACGATTCGAATAAAGGTTCGTAGTCGTAGCCTTTGTCCTGACCGCCCAAAAGTATTATCGTGGGTTCGGTCATAGCTGCCGCCGCCTTTAAAGTTGCGTCAACGTTAGTACCCTTGCTGTCGTCAACGTAATTTACTCCGTTCACTCTGCGTATTTGCTCAATACGGTGTTTTATACCCTTAAAGCTGCACAGAGCTTCCGCAACTTTGGCTTTATCAAGCCCCAGAATATGCGCGCACGCAACGCATGCAAGCGCGTTTTTGATATTGTGTTCGCCGCTTATAATCATATCTTCAACGTCAAAGTACTTGTCGCCGTTGAAATAAACGCTACCGTTTTCGTAATAAGCGCCGTCGATGCGGCCTCTCAACGAGAAATATACGACTTTCGCTTTTGTCGTCTGCGAAAAACCTCTTACCGTTTCATCGTCGTAGTTTAACACCGCGTACTCGCTCTCTCTCAAATTGCGGAGAATCTTGTTCTTTAAAAATATGTAGTTCTCCATATTGTAATGGCGGTTAAGATGGTCTTCTGATATGTTGGTTACAACCGCAATATGGGGACGCAGGCTTGACAGCGTTTCAAGCTGGAAAGACGAAATTTCTATAACCGCGTAATCGTCAAAATCAAGCTTGTCAACTACGCTGACGAGCGGATTTCCGATATTGCCGCAGGCAACCGTATTGTTGCCCGTATTTTCCAAAACCGAATTCATCATTGAAACGGTCGTCGTCTTGCCGTTCGTTCCCGTTACGGCAATAGAGGTTGCGCGAAGATAGAGCGCGCCAAGTTCCTCTTCGCCTATTATCGGCTTACCCTGCTTTCTGAATGCGACCGGCAGAGAATTGTCTATGGGAATACCCGGACTTATAACCAGTATATCGCACACTCCTATCGCATCGGTGTAGGTTTCCGCCGTAACTATATGCGCTCCGGCGTTCGCCAGTTCATTCATTACCGCGATAATGTTATCGTTGATAACGTCGTCGTAGACGAACACTTCCGCTCCCCTGTCAAGCAAAAATCGCGCGCTGCTTTCACCCGACTTTGACATTCCTGCTACCATAAACTTTTGATTTTTGAAATACATTCGTTCCTCACACAAATAATAATGATAATATTCCGACAAGCGCGGTAATCAATGCGTATGCGTAAGTTATCTTACACTCGGTATATCCCTTCATCTGAAAGTGATGATGCAGGGGTGCCATTAAAAACACTCGACGCCTTGTCCGTTTATAATATATTACCTGTACTATCACCGATATTCCTGAAATCACAAACATTATTCCGAGCAGCGGAATGTAAAGAGAATTCCCCGAAAATACTGATATACACGAAATAAATCCGCCGAGCGCCAAAGAACCCGTATCGCCCATAAACACAGACGCCCTGTTTGAATTGAATAGCAAAAAGGCGGCAAGCGCACCCACCGCAATAAAGCACAGCAGCGACGACTTGTCCGACTGAATTGACAGCATAAGACCCATAATAAAGAGATACGCGCTACTGGTGCCGCCCGCCAGACCGTCAAGCCCGTCGGTGAGATTTACGCAGTTTACCGTTGCGGTAAAAATGAGAATAACGAGCGGAATTATCCCCCAGCCTATATATACCGATTTTCCTCCGACAAAGGGAATATAAAGATAACATAAATCGTTCAGATAACAAAATACCGCGGCAACCGTTGCAATCGCCACCTGAAATATAATTTTCTGATAGGGCTTTAAACCGCCGTTATCCTTGCGGTAAATCTTTAAAAAGTCGTCCAGAAAACCCACGACGGTAAAGCCTGCAGTCACCGCGAGAGTTAAATTCACCCTCACGTTTTTAAATCCGTAAAAGCAAAAACCGGCGGCTATAATCGCAACGATAAAAGCAAGTCCGCCCATCGTAGGCGTACCGCTTTTGTTTTTGTGTTCCTTGACATAACCCAGAATATATTGTCCGGCCTTCAACCGCCGCAGTATTGGCAGTATTATCATCATTAGCGCAAGCGACGCCAGAAACGCCGCTATCATTCCTAACAGATAAGTCTTCATTTATTCAACCGATAATTTTTTTAATAACCGTATTGTCGCTATAGCTGTGTTTTATTCCCATAATCTCCTGATAGTATTCGCCGCCTTTGCCTGCAACGAGAAGTATATCGCCTTTTTCCAAAAGCTTGATTGCATACTCGGTCGCGGTTTCCCTTTCGGTAACTGTAACGTAAGATTTTCCCGTGGGTTTTATCCCTGCTTCTATCTGCGTTATTATGTCGTAAGGGTCCTCAAAACGCGGATTGTCCGACGTAATAATACAAAAATCGGCGTATTTCGCGGCAATTTCACCCATTATAGGACGCTTTGAGCTGTCCCTGTTTCCGCCGCAACCAAAAAGGCAATACATTCTCCCATGGCAAAGTTTTTTCAACGCCTGCAACGACTTTTCCAGTCCGTCCGGCGTATGAGCGAAATCCACGAATATGTCCGCACCGTTGTACTTTGCAACGTGTTCGAGCCTGCCTGCAACTTTTTTCAGATTGCTCAATCCGCTTGCAACGTATTCGGTTTTTATGCCCAGAAGTTTTGCGCACATTGAAGCCGCCATTGCGTTGTAAACGTTGTGCCTCGCCGGAATATTCAGATTAATTTCGTACAGCTCGTCAAACAGATTAATCACAAAAGTCGTACCGTCAATGCGCTCGGCAATATCCACGGCAAAAACGTCGGCTGGATTTTTGAGACCGTAACTTATACAATCGTTAAGCTCTAGTAACAGTTTCTGCCCAAGATTATCGTCAGAATTAACGACGGCAAATTTACACTTTTTATCAGTAAACAGTTTACGTTTACATTCGGCGTAATCGCGCATATTACCGAAGAAATCAAGATGGTCCTGCGTACAGTTTGTAAAAACGCCCACCTCAAATTTAAGACCGTTGATTTTATCGAAATAAATAGCGTGCGCGGAAACTTCCATAAAGACGTACTCCACGCCGCTACGCGCCATATCCGCAAAAATACTATGTAGAAATACGGGGTCGGGCGTAGTAAGTTCGGGCGCAACGAATTTATCGGCGTAGCTTATACCCAGAGTACCAATTACTGCGCAGCTTTTGCCCGCCGCTTTGAAAATGCTTTCAAGCATATAAGTAGTCGTTGTCTTTCCGTTGGTTCCAGTTACTGCTACCAGTTTCAGTTTTTTATCCGCAAAGCCGTAAAAGGCGCGCGCAACCAAAGCGACCGCGCCTCTGCCGTCGTCCACCATTATCTGCGGAATTTTACAATTAAGATCGCGCTCGCATATAACCGCCGCCGCGCCCGCTTTAACCGCCTCGTCTATAAACAGATGGGAATCGTTCTGTTCGCCTTCGTAACAGAAAAACAAGTCGCCGTCCGTAACCTTGCGGCTGTCCGCGCAAAGTCCGGAAATTTCCACGTCGGCGTTGCCTATAATTTCTTTATAGCAGACGTTTTGTAAAAGCTGTAAAAGTTTCATATTTTCCTCCGTTATACGTAAGGCTGAATGTTTTTAATGCTGATTATGTCGCTGAAAATTTCCTTTGCAACGGGCGCGGCAACCGCGCTGCCGTAGTAAACGCCTTCAGGCTCGTCAACTATAATGAGCGCAAGATACTGCGGATTATCCGCTGGAAAAAAGCCACAGAACGACGAAACGTATTTGCCGGAAGCTACGTGACCGTCTTCGTACTTTTGCGCCGTACCGGTCTTGCCGCCGACTTTATAGCCTTCTATGTAAGCCTTGGAGCCGCTGCCTTCGGAAACTACCCCTTCAAGCATAGATGCAAGAATTGAAGAAGCTTCACGGCTTATCGGTCTGTTCAAAACGACAGGCTTATAATCTTCCACCGCGCCGCTTGAAGTTACAACCGACTTTAAAAGTCTCGGCAGATAATAATAACCGCCGTTTACGGATGCGGCAACCGCGCAGGCAAGTTGAATACCGGTAACTGCCACCGTCTGACCGAAGCTTATTCTCGCCAAATCGCAATCTCTTACAAGCGACTGCGGAACAAGCATTCCGAGAGCCTCGCCGTTGAAATCGAGTCCGGTAACGTTTCCGAAGCCGAAAGAGTTCAGATAATCGTAAAACGTATCTTTACCGAGCGACAACGCCATATCCGTAAAACAGGGGTTGCAACTGTTATTTAACGCTTCCGCAAGAGTCTGGTTTGAATGTTTACCGTTTGAATGGTCCGACCAGCATTTTATTTTAGTTCCGTCTACCGTTCGCGTTCTACTGGAATTGAAAATGTATGAATTTGAAAATGCCTTTTTGTTACCTTTAAGATACTCTTCGATATTGACCGCAGCAGTGACTACTTTAAAAGTCGAACCAGGTTCGTAAATATCACAGACTATGCTGTTTCTTGAAAGCTCGTTCAAAGTTTCGGTGTCGTCGCGCGGCACGGCATTCAGGTCATACGAGGGGTAATTTGCCATTGCAAGAATTTCAAAATTCTGCGGATTTAAAACTACGCATGACGCGGACTTCGCGTTACTGGAAACATACGCCCTTTTTATCGCCTCTTCCACGGAAAGCTGAATATCTATATCGATTGTAAGACGTATCTCGTCGCCTCCTTTCGCCTCGCTGTAAATAACCACGGGATTTTCAGTTTCTACACCGACTATATCCGTAGAATACATAATCTCGCCGTTAGTACCTCTTAAAATTTCATCGTAATATTTTTCAATACCAGAAAGTCCCGAGCCGTCGTTTGAGGTAAAACCCAGCACCTGACAAAGCGCGTCGTTATATGTATACTGCCTTGTATTGTCGCGCGAATAGTAAACGCCAGGCAAATCGTAAGGCACAAGCTTTTCAACGCTTTCTTTGGTAACTTGTCTTGCGAGCGTTACTTCGGAAACCTTTCCGCTCTGAATTTTCTCGAGTATAACCTGCGGATCAAGATTAAATATACCGCTTAATATCGTCGAAGTATATTCCGCGTTTTTAACTGCATTAGGTCTTAAAAACACGCTGTACGAAGTTTTATTACCGGCAAGAATTTCGCCGTTTCTGTCGCTTATAACGCCGCGGTTTGCTATAACCGGAATTTCCCTGTTCCACTGGTCTGTAGCCTTGTGCGTAAGTTCTTTACCCCAAACTACCTGAACGTAGAACAATCTTCCTAAAATTATGCAAAAAATAAAGGCTATTGCCAATCCCATTGACAATAACCTCTTTTGTAAAACCGTAATTGAAAATCCCGATTTAAATATTTTTTTAATTTTTATAATCTCCTTATTTGAGAATCATACCGTTGCTCTGCGCGAACTCGGTAACCGTGTCTGCAAGGTTTGCAACGTAATCATTCATATCGCCGTTCAACGAATTATACGTTTCGGTTGCGTTTGACAGCGAAGACTGAAGCGAGTTCAAATCGCTGCTGACGCTTGAAATAATAGCGGAGTTTACGATAATCAGTACGAAAAGCGCAACTACTACGGCTACGATTGCGGCAATAAGAATTTTATTCTTCTTTGAAAGAGTTCTTCTCGTAGACGCGGTATTTTCGATTTTACCTATCTCTTCGCCCTTTTTAACGCCCAGAGTCTTGTACTGAATGGTCGTCTGCGTAGGACGCAGATCCTCGTTCTCTTCCTCGTCGACTACTTCGTCAACGACGGGTTTATTAATCAGCCTTCTGTTTACGGCGCTGTCGGCGCGGAATATATCCGCGTCTGCGCGAGCGTTTTCAACAAGGTAAGGCTTTTGAGCGTAAACGCGTTCGGGCGCGAACTCAATTTCCTTCTTGGGCGCTTCAACCTCTTTGTTCTTATCGATTATATCGTTAAGCGTACACGAAGGATTGATAAGCTTTGCGTAATTAGTGCTTATCCTTGAATTGTGACGCTCGTCCTCGGTCATAACAGGACCGCGCATGTCCTCTTCGTATTCGCTTTCTCTTTCAAAACTTATTTTTCTTTCCAAAACCGGTGCGACTGCCATTTTCTTCTCCTTATCGCATTTAAAGTATTTTTTCGGCTATTCTCAATTTAGCGCACTTCGAGCGCGAATTACCCCGCATCTCTTCTTCGCTTGCCGTAATGGGTTTTTTCGTAATAATTTCAATTTCTTTCTTTTTGCCGCATACGCACACAGGCAGGCTCTTGTCGCAGATACAGTCGCATTCCAACATTTTGAACGCTTGCTTGACAATTCTGTCTTCAAGAGAATGAAAGGTCAAAACTGCAATTCTGCCGCCTTTTTTAAGCCTTCTCGTAAGACCCATTACACAATCATACAAGCCTTCGAGTTCGCCGTTTACGGCTATCCTTACCGCCTGAAAACTTTTTCTGGCGCAAGGACCGTTTTGCTTAAATTTCGCGGGTATGCTTTGCTCTATAATCTCCGCAAATTCGCCGCAGGTCAATATATTTTTTCGGGTTCTGACCTTAACGACGTTTGCCGCAATTTCAGGAGCAAATCTTTCTTCGCCGTACTCTCTTAAAATTCTCGTAAGTTCTTTTTGAGAGTAACCGTTAATAATTTTTTCGGCTGTGAGAGGGGACGTCCTGTCCATTCTCATATCCAAAGGGGCTTGGGGCTTCATATAGGAAAACCCCCTTTCTTCGTTATCAAGCTGAAAACTTGAAACTCCGAAATCAAGTATTACGCCGTCCAGTTCGTCAACCTTTGCCAGCATCAGAACATCGACGTAATTCTTATAGTCAGATTTATAAATTTCGAACGACCCTGTAAATTCGGCAAGCCGTTGATTTGCCGCAACAATAGCATCGTCGTCCAAATCTGTCGCAATTAATCTTCCGCCCGGAGTACAGCGTTTTAATATTTCGTAGGAGTGACCTCCGCCGCCCACCGTGCCGTCAAAATATACGCCGCCTTTTTTTATCTTCAAGCCGTCTATACACTGCTCTCTCATGACGGGTATATGTTCAAAGCTTTTCATTTATATTTCAAGAACACCGAAGTTCTCGTCAAAATTCTCGTCCACGCCTGCAAAGTACTCGTCGTAAACTTCCTTCGCCCAGATTTCAATTCTTGAGCCGGCGCCGCAGATTTTGATATCCTTCTGAATTTTGCCGTAACTTATGAGTTCGGAAGGAATTACTAATCTTCCCTGCGGGTCCATTTCAACCAGCTTTAAAGATTTGGTAAAAGCGCGCAAACCTTTCTGTTTTTCAACGTCGCTGATTTTAATGTCGGTTTCAAGCTTTTGAAGTTTTTCCTTTATGGCTGCGTCGTAAAAAACGAATATACATCCGCTTGTACCCTTGGAAAAATAAAGCTTATCTTCATTTCCTTTAAGCTTTGCGGGAATTCTTATTCTGTTTTTCGCATCGATCTGATGATCGTACTCTCCAGTAAGAAAAAACATACTTCGCCCTTGTGTTAACGTGTAACCATAATACCATACACAAATGACCACTGTCAACCACTTAAAGCAAAAAAGTTGAATTTTTTTTAATATTTTTTGCGAAATTTGGGATTTTTAGGGACTGAATACCTCTTCACCCCTTAAAACATAGTTAAAAACCTTGCGGTTTTTGTAACTATCGCCACCTGAAAAGGATATTTTCTGCGCTCTCTGACCGCTGTGGTCGTAAATCCCTAAAATTTCTTTAAGGTGGTCAGCCGTCCCTGCAATTCCGTCAAAAACGGGGCAATCATAGAAAGATTGAATGATTTTTTTCGCTAAAACGTAATGCGTACACCCGAGCACGACGGTATCCGCCCTATATTTGGGCAAAAGACTTTCAACTCCGTCAGCCGGAAGATTTAAAATATTTTGCTCTATAAAATAAGCTAACTTATCGCAGGCAACTACCTGCGTATTGCTGCCGCCGTATTTTTTCAAAAGCTTTTTAAACGAGTCGCTTTCAACGGTTGACGGCGTCGCCAGAACGAGACATTTCCCGCCGTTTTCAACCGCAGGTTTTACCGCCGGTTGTATTCCTATTACCGGAAAGTCGTATTTATTCCGCAAAAAATCGATACACTGCGCCGTTACGGTATTGCAAGCCACCACTGCCGCGGCAGGATTGGTTGTTGCAATTTCTTCAAACACTTCATCCACGCGCTTTATGAGTTCGCCTTGCGAAAGGTTACCGTAAGGCACGCGGAAGTTATCTGCAAAGTACGTAAAATCTACACGCGGTAATCTGCGCACACATTCAAATAAGAGACTTATACCTCCGATACCGCTGTCAAATACACAAACAGAAGGATTCTGAACGTTACTTACCATACTGTATTATTAATATTATTTAAATTACAAATATATTAAAATTCTTACAAAAAACAGCTAAAAACAGTTTACAACCACTGTTTTTTATGATAAAATTACACAGTAATTTAAGTATTATGTTTCCAAGGAGATAGTAAATGCCTAACATAAAGTCAGCTAAAAAGCGTGTTCTTGTTATCGAAAAGAAAACGGAAAGAAATAAGGCAATAAAATCGGAAGTTAAGACGGAAGTTAAAAAATTCCTCGCTCTTGTAGCCGCTGGCGATAAAGCTGCCGCTACTGAAAAGTTCCCCTACACCTGTTCCGTAATCGACGGCGCCGTTTCCAAAGGTGTTTTAAAGAAGAACACTGCCGCTAACAAGAAATCGGGACTTGCAAAAAAACTTAACGCTATGGCGTAGATTTTCAGACCAATTAAAAGCGAGCGTTTGTTGCGCTCGCTTTTTGAATATTTACACCTACGCTTCCGTAGTTAAATGGATATAACAGCCCCCTCCTAAGGGGCCGTTCCGGGTTCGATTCCCAGCGGGAGTACCAAAAAGACAAGGTAAGGCTTCCACTTTCCCTTGTCTTTTTATTTTTACCAGTCGGAAGAAACCGCGCTATTCGCACGCGGGCTTTGCCCATACGCGCAAATTCTAAAATCATGCTTCATTATTTATTAACACACGTCGCAGTATCAAGATGCGTTTATTAAATTGCTAAAAGCTATATTTTCTGCTATACTGATTTTATGCTTAAAATTTTTTGGGACAAGGACAATATAGGAATAATCTGCAATAACCTCAATGCGGTCAGCCACTCCCATTGTGTTTTGCAAATTTTTTTGAGCCTCGATGGACCGTTGCAGATTACAGCCGGCAATACTTCTATCACCGGAAAATGTGTGATTATAAATAAAAACGTCCCCCATTCTGTCACCAGTGATGGAAAAGCAAAACTTTCTATACTTATAGAACCGACGTCCGGCTTTGCAAGCGAGCTAACTTCTAAAATTAATGGCGATTATCTGATTTGCGATAATGAAAATATCAATAAGTTACAACAAACTGCCGCAAAACTTTTTGATACCGGAGACAAAGACCAATACGCAGCTTTTATAAGCGACTTATCAAAATATCTGGGTATTGATAGAAATATCATGGTTTTAGATAAACGAATTGTTAAAATCCTGGAAACTTTGCAAAATTGCGACTGCTATGACCACACGATAGAAAATCTCGCGGATAAAGTTTTTCTTTCCTCAAGCCGGCTATCGCACTTGTTTCGCGAACAAACGGGTATTCCGTTAAAAAGCTATATAATGTTCCACCAACTTGAAAAAGCATTCACTGCCATATTAAGCGGTCATAATATTACAGATGCGGCAATGCTTGCAGGATTTGACAGTCCGTCGCATTTTGCGGCAACAGTTAAAAAATGGATGGGTATGCCTGTTTCCGCATCTATAAAAGATAGCGCATTTTTGAAAGTCTTTATCTGAATTAAATATTAAAATTAAAGTATCTATTATATGGTAGGTACTTTTTTTATGGAAAAATATTTGCAGAAAACTTTTATGCTCAACTATAATGCACAAGAAATTATTGATTTGATACGCGCTCGCAAATGGGATGATTTGGACGAATACAATAAAATCGGCGCAATATATGACTTTGTGCAGAATGAAATTTTACTCGGTTATAACAAATACGACAATCTTACGGCAACGCAAGTATTAAAAGACGGCTACGGTCAATGTAACACAAAAGCTACACTACTTATGGCGTTGCTCCGCGCTGTCGGTATTCCTTGCAGATTACACGGCACGAAGGTTACAAAGGTCTTTCAACGCAGTTTAATGCCTGAAATTATGGCAAAACTTGCGCCTCCTCTTATACTCCACACCTGGGCTGAAGTTTATTATAACGGCGAATGGTTAAGTTTAGAAGGCATTATAACAGATAAAGCTTATATATCAGGCTTGCAAAAATTGTTTCCGGACCGCAAGGGAAAGTTTTTTGATTACGCAGTAGCGGTTAAAGATTTCAGCAACTTACAAATTGATTGGAACGGAACAAACACAGCAGTACAGCAGCTAGCCGTTGTAGAAGATCTGGGCGTATTCGATAGTCCCGATGAATTGTATTCCTCATACGGACAAGAATATCACGGTACTAAAAAATTTCTTTATGAAAATATCGGCAGAAAGATTATGACAAAAAAAGTCGCAAAAATCAGGCGGCTAAAATTAAATAGTCAGAATTAAACCCACACAGTTCACATTGCAAACTTATAACATATTGTATATTGAAGGACAAGCAGTCATAATTAAGATTTGCGCAGCCGTGGCAATATTAAGAATAAAATGACATATCATAAACGGCAGCGGATTTCTGTTCTTCAGATACCAGAAACATATCAGAATTGTAAGCGGTAAAAAAGATAAAAACCTGTATAAAATGAATATTCCGTCGGGCAAAAAAGGAATAAAACTGTGTTGTGCAGCGTAGAAAAATGCCGCGAGCGAAACATTAAACCATTTGTTACTTGTACACGTATTAATAGCGTAACCCAAATACAAGCCGTCTTCCGCAAGCGTGGTTGATAGCGGCAATAAAAGTAATACAATTATTGCAAGCCATAACGGAATAGGCTCCACCATCGTTTTATCGAGATACGGAAAAGCGCCGTAACAAATTAAGCCTGCAAGATATAATCCGCACATACCAACGGCTATCGTAATAATAACAATTAAAATTGCGCTGCCCGCTTTGGTTTTACCTTTTTCATAGTTAAGTAATTTCAGATACGTAATCTTTTTTTTACGTGAGAAAAAATACAAAATTAAAATTGTTATTAAATTGCAAACAATCGCAACCGAAGTCCACCATTTGCTGATTGCCGAATAAGGTAGTTTTGAAATTACCGATATAAATACAAATGCTACCAAAAGCAGTATACACCTGACTGGCACTAAAAACGGAATTGTCTTTTTATTGCTTTCTATTAAGTTTTCCATTATTTGCTCCTTATAATATCGACAATCCATTCGGGATCAGGTACGGGCATCTCGGGGTTTCTTGCAATATTTTCCGCCATTCCCTGAATAGCCATAAAAAACGCCGTTGCCAAAGCAAGAGGATTGCCCGGGCGTATGCAACCTGCCTTTTGACCCTGTTTAATAGCTTTTACGGAATACTCAATATCTGTTTGCCGCATACAATATTTGCGCGTCTGTTCCGACAACGTTTCGTTATACTGCGCTCTGTTCATTAAAACAAATAATTTTGCTGCAAACGGTTCTTTGGTTATATAGTTTAATATCGTTTTCGCAGTTTGTTCAAAAAAGTTTAAAGGCGCCTCGTCTTTAAATTCAAAAATCTTATCCTTACCTTCAGCCGCAATTTGCAATAAGGCAAGATACAGTTTTTCTTTCGTTTCAAAGTAATGAAAAAGTAGCCCCTCACTCATACCGACGGCATCGGCAATTTCAGCAGTTCTCGTTGCGGAATAGCCTTTGCGGATGAACAAGTCTAGCCCCGCAATAAGAATTTCTTGACGCCTCTTCTCTTTTTGCTCCGCTCTATTCATTTAAAACTCCTCATCATTGCAATTTGATATTAAAATTAATTGAGTAATTACTCAATGAAAGTATAGCAAACCAAATACTACATGTCAAGAACATTTAATAAAAAAACGCCGCCGCAGGCAAAGCCTGCGGCGGTATTCATAATCGTAAATAAACTAATTTAATAATTAAACTATGCCGTGAGCCATCATTGCGGTTGCGACTTTTAAGAAGCCGGCAATATTCGCGCCCATTACGTAGTTGCCCTCATAGCCGTACTCTTTGGCGGCGTTTTCCATATTGTGATAAATGCTTACCATAATATTTTTAAGTTTTGCGTCAACCTCTTCAAACGACCAGAACATTCTGCCCGACGACTGTGCCATTTCTAACGCGGAAGTCGCAACTCCGCCGGCGTTAGCCGCTTTTGCAGGCAGGAACACAACGCCGTTCTTCTGGAACACTTCGATAGCTTCCAATGTGGAAGGCATATTTGCGCCCTCAGCTACATACTTTACGCCGTTTTTAACGAGTATTTTCGCACTGTCCGCGTTAATTTCGTTCTGCGTCGCGCAAGGCAATGCAATATCGCATGGAATAGTCCAAATGCCGATGCAACCTTCAGTATAGGTCGCTCCTTTCACTTTCTGCGCGTACTCTTTAATTCTGCCGCGCTTAACTTCCTTAATGTCCTTTACAACGTCAAGTTTGATGCCGGCAGGATCGTAAATATAGCCGTTTGAATCGTACATAGCAACGACTTTCGCGCCAAGGCTTTGCGCCTTTTCGCAGGCGTAAATTGCAACGTTGCCCGATCCGGATATAATAACCGTCTTGTCCTTAAAACTGTCGCCGCGAGCCTTTAACGCCTCTTCCGTTATATAAACAAGCCCGTAACCGGTAGCTTCAGTTCTGACAAGGCTGCCGCCGTAAGTAAGCCCTCTGCCAGTCAAAACGCCGACGTGTTCGTTGCGTATTCTCTTATACTGTCCGAACAGATAACCGATTTCCCTGCCGCCAACGCCTATATCGCCTGCAGGTACGTCCGTATCCGCGCCGATGTGACGGCACAGCTCGGTCATAAAGCTCTGACAGAAATTCATAATTTCGTTATCGGACTTTCCTTTGGGGTCAAAGTCCGAACCGCCCTTACCACCGCCGATAGGCAGTCCCGTAAGGCTGTTCTTTAAAATCTGTTCCAGACCGAGGAACTTTATTATTGAAAGATTTACCGAAGGATGAAAACGAAGTCCGCCTTTATAAGGACCTATCGCGCTGTTAAACTGAACGCGGTAACCCTTGTTTACGTGAACTTTTCCCTTATCGTCAACCCAGGGAACGCGGAACATAACCACTCTTTCAGGTTCAACGAACCTTTCCAAAAGCCCCGCCGCCTCGTATTCGGGATGTTTCTCAACCACGGGCGCAAGCGTCGTCAGAATTTCTGTCGCCGCCTGATGAAACTCGGGTTCATTCGGATTGTTCTTTTTTAAATTTTCAAGAACCTGTTCTACATACTTCATATTATTCTCCTTTAACGCCTTTCGGCAGAATTATCAGTTGTCAAAATATACTTTATCGGCAGTCTTATAAAAAATGAATTCAAGTTCTTTTTCTGTAAATACAGCCGAATTTATTATATAATCGGTTAAATGCTTGTAGCTGTCTCTTGCAAGCGTACAGGGCATATCTGTTCCGAACATAAGTCTTTCCGCCCCTACGACTGATTTTGCGGTTTTTAAATGTCCGACAGCCGTCGGATAGGGATAAATTTCGGGCTTCTGATTGGTTGCAAGCGCTGCTATATCAAAATAAACATTATTACACTGCAACTTTCCAAGCGCTTGTTTTAACAGCTCTCCGTCCTCTCTCTGCGGCGCAAGCAAATGACAAATTACGAACGTTACATCAGGAAACTTTTTGACCGCCGACGACAGCGCGTCTACCTGCCAGCAGGAGTTGCGCGGTCTGCCGATATCAAGTACGACGGTCAGCCCTTTTTCTTGCGCGTGCGCAAAGCAGTCGTTCATTACTTTGCCGTCAAGATAAAACTCGCGGTTAGCCATAAGTCCCGAACCGTTAGAAAGTTCAAACTTTACAGCTTTGAAATTTAAGTCATCGAAAAGGTGTCGGCGGATTTCTTCTACTTTAACGCAGAATGGGTCGTAAGTTGCCGCGCCCGTAAAGCGGTCTGGATATTTTTTGATTGCCGCGTAAGTGTATTCGTTATGAAAACCCAACCAGTTGCCTTGCAGTAAAACGGCTTTATCAACGCCGTTTTCGTCCATTACTTTTAACAACGCTTCGGGAGATACGCCGGTGTCGCCGATTTCGGGCGGAAACATCTGAAAAACTTCGCCGGTCGCATACTGCGCTTTACCGCTGCCAACCGGCCGCAGCTCGCCGCGCGAAGTAAAGCCAGTAATAAACTGCGCAACGTGCGCGTGCGCGTCAATAATTTTCATTAGCGTAACCCCCGCTTGTTAGTATAATTATTTGCGTTTTAAATGTCAATAAAAAAATTTTAAATCAAACAAGTTACACTACCAAAAATACTTGATTTTTTTTATTTAATTTTATATTATATTTCTGTTAATTAATTATTTTTTTATCAGACCGTTGCAGAGATGGCGGAGTGGTCGAACGCGCACGACTCGAAATCGTGTTACGGGCAACTGTACGGGGGTTCGAATCCCTCTCTCTGCGCCAATAAGGACGTAAGTTGAATACTTACGCCCTTATTTATTTTTATTACGCGCCCGCTATAGTACATATTGAATTCTGACTAAATTTTGTGGTTGAAAAAATCCCGCAGTTGTGATATCATCATATAGGGTAATTCTTATGATAAAAATAAAAGATATTGGAATACGAAAAGACCGAAGTTGGATTATTCCGATTTTTTTAATTCCAACCGTTTCCCATAATAGTTGCGGCGACATTATTTTGGTTGTTTTATGACAACGAGTTTAACTATAAGTACCTATTGGAAAACGGCGTAGAAGTTGAAGCAACAATAATTAGTTATGATTATCATTCTGAAAGCAGCGTAGACGGTGATAGCGACTATAATTCCGGATGGTATTATATTTGGGAATGTACTTATAACGGTAAAACTTATAACGGCACATCAGGCGGAGCATATTACAGAACTGAAGAACAAGTTTTAAAATACATTGGCAAAAAAATCACCATAACTGTAGACCCAAACAGTAATTGGGCGGTTGATAAACCTTTATCAGAAATTCATTCTGACGGATTTCATTTTAAAGAATATCTGAACTGCGCTATTATATTTACTTGTCTTTCACCGTTTGGCTTATTTATTTTTATAGGTTTCGTCGTTTATCCTTTGGTTTTAGATTATAAAATTGATAGAAGCGGCAAATTACCGCAACAAGGCGAAGTCATAAAAATTAGTGGTTTTGTTATCTATTTTATCAAAGTCAAATATAAAGATAAAAACGGCGCCATTAAGGAAAAGTGGTCATATTCTTGGTTTACAAAGAGTGAATCAAAATATTTATCTGAAAAAAGCTTATAAATATAATATCTTATAAAAATACTTATGGCATATTAGAAGAAATGCAAAGTGTAAGCAAAAAATAATCCGGCATTACCAAAAGGTAATGCCAGATTATGGTGCGAATGAAGGGACTTGCGCCTTTAGCGGCGCGCACGGTTGTCAGCCCATTCAAGGGCTGACAAGTCTGCGGTAGTTTCCGCAGACTTCCCTCCCTTTCAAGCCCTTCATATCCGCCCTACGAAATAATCCGGCATTACCTTTTGGTAATGCCGGATTATGGTGCGGATGAAGGGACTTGAACCCCCACGGTTGCCCACAGGAACCTGAAACCTGCGCGTCTGCCAATTCCGCCACATCCGCAAAACAAGGCAATTATAATATATATTACTTACCTTGTCAAGCTAAAACAGAGATATTAAACAGTGTTTTCATAAAAATTAAAACGTACTTTTAAAGTCTTAAAAGTACGCTTTTTTATATTAAAAATCAATTTCATAGTGGCAATTAGAGTACTGCGTAGGCGGCATAGTATCGCCTTCGTCAACCCAAACGGAATTGACAACCTTACCGTTGCCGTCCACAACCTTATAAGAACCCGATTTCGGGCAAACTTCACCGAAATTTAACCTCATAAATTTACCTCCGCAAACTATTATGCCCAGTTTAAGGAAATAAATTTAAATTATTTACTTGCAGTATTTTTTTTCTATTGCCGCAATTTTATCCACTCTTCTCTGGTGTCTGCCGCCTTCAAATTGAGTGGTTAAAAATGTTTCCACAATCTTTAACGCGTAACCAACCCCGACTACCTTTTCTCCAAGCGCAAGCACGTTGGAATCGTTGTGCAGACGAGTAAATTCAGCGCAATAGCTGTCGTGACAATGCGCGCATCTTACTCCGGGGACTTTGTTTGCAACGATAGAAACGCCTATTCCTGTCGAGCAAACGACTATACCTTTTTCGCACTCGCCGTTTGCCACCGCTTCTGCGGCAGGCAGAGCAAAATCTGGATAGTCGCAGCTATCCGCGCTGTCGGTACCGAAGTCCTTGTAACCGTAACCCTTTTCGGTAAGATATTTTATAATTTCTTTCTTTAAATTAAGTCCGCCGTGGTCACATGCAATAGCAATTTTCATAATTACTCCTTTAATCCTGATATGGTATAATATAATTTTTAATCAAAAAATCGCAGGCTTCGGAAAGAACGTCGCGCGTATATCGGTAGGCTACGATATCCATACCGTACGGGTCGGGTACGTCCACGCCGAAAAAGTCTTTAATACAGACTATATTGCCGCAACTTTCAAGCATCTGCTTCTGGGTCGCCGTCATACAAATAACCAGCGTACTTGCGGCTATGCGCTTTTGCGTGAGTTGCCGCGGCGCAAACTTGTCCACACTTAACCCGATTTCCTGCAGGGCAAGCCGGCTGTTTTCACTGATTTTCCCGCCGATTTCCGCGCGTATGCCGCAGGAAGCGACGTCCCAGAATTTTATTTTGTTTTGCTTTATTTTGCTGCGCAGCAATACTTCCGCCATAGGACTGCGGCAGGTATTGCCCGTGCAGACAAATAAAATCTTCTTCCTCTTCATTTAATTTCCACAAGCCTTAATCAATCTATTCATAACCCCTTTCATAACTCCGCCCTGTTCTTCGGGCGCAATCGCTATAATGAGATCTGCGCGCCTCTCGCCTTCGCGGAGTTTTTCATAGAGGTTTGAAGCTATTTGTTCCCCCGTTTTACCGAGGTTTAAAACGTGGTCTACGTTTATTAATTCCGCCGTTTTGCCGTCGCACAAGATATACGCGTTGACGCCCTGCGAGCGGCTTTTATTATATTCTTCGACTGCCTCACCGTATTGTTCAAAGCTGAAAAGCATAGTCTTGCAAGCCGGCGAATAATGCTTGTACTTCATACCCGGCGAACGGGCTTTTTCGCCCTCTTTCAAGACGTATTCTCCGCAACTACCGGCAACGGCTTCAATCATTTCGCGGGTTATAAGTCCGCTGCGTAATATTTGCGGTTTTTCTCCCGTGCAGTCAAGTACGGTGCTTTCTATACCACCGCTGCACTTTCCGCCATCGAGAATAAGCTCTATTCTGCCGTCAATATCAGAAAGAACGTGTTCTGCGGTAACGGGACTTACGTGCTTTGAAATATTAGCCGAAGGCGCCGCAATAGGCAAGTTTAAATACTTTAAAAACTTTTGCGCGTCCGCGTGCGAAGGCACCCTGACAGCAAGAGTATCAAGTCCGCAGGAAACTGCGGGACACACCTTACCTTTGCTTTTGTAAACCATCGTAAGCGGTCCTGGCAAATACGCCTTTGCAAGAGCCTTTGCATATTCCGGAATATCGGTTACAAGCGCAGACAAATCGTAATCTTTATGCACGTGAACGATAAGCGGATTATCGTTAGGGCGGCCTTTTATTGCGAATACGTTTTCAACCGCTTTATTGTCAAAGGCGTTGGCGCCCAAACCGTAAACCGTTTCGGTTGGAAAGGCTACCGCGCCGCCGCCCTCTATTATCCTTTTTGCTAGCCGTAAAGATTTTTCGTCTACCGGCAAAATTTCAGTGCGCATTTTAAAAGGGCATTTCCTCGTCTTCGGGAGGAATATCGTTATCATTCACCGGAGGCAATTCTTCTGGTACGGGAGAAGTGTTCTGCTCTTCACCCGGCGGCACCAGATTATCGTCCGGTTCGGGATTGACGAATTTGGTATACTCACCTTTAAACCGAAGTTTAATTCTGCCGAGACCGCCGTTTCTGTGTTTTGCAACGATAAGATCTGCCATACCCTTGACGATGTGTTTTTTTGCCATATCCTCGTCGGTAGCGTTTACGTCGGGACGGTTAATGAACATTACTATATCTGCGTCCTGCTCAATCGCGCCCGATTCACGAAGGTCAGAAAGCTGCGGTTCGCCTGCCTGAATACGACGAAGCTGCGAAAGCGCGATGACGGGTACGTCAAGTTCCTTTGCCATTATTTTAAGTTCGCGCGTAATTGCCGCAACTTCCTGCGTTCTGTTTTCGTCGCCGCCGCGCGTACCGCTTGACATAAGCTGGATATAGTCAATCATAACAAGATCGAGTCTGCCGTTGTTTTTGGACTTTATCCTTCTGCATTTTGAAAGAATTTCAGCAGGCGTAACACGCGAAGAATCGTCTATATTAATATGACTGTTCCTCAACTTTTCACTGACCTTTACAAGCTTTTTCCAATCGTTCGGCGAAAGCTTTCCGGCAAGAGCGTCAGCCATACTGACTTTTGCAGCGCTGCACATAAGTCTTTGAATAATCTGGACTTCAGGCATTTCGAGCGAGAACACGGCGCACACCGCATCGCTACCCAAAGCCGCGCTTTCTATTATGTTCATTGCAAGCGAAGTTTTACCCATACCGGGGCGGGCTGCAAGCACAATAAGGTCTGACTTTTGCAAGCCGTTAGTAAGTTTATCAAGGCGTGTAAAGCCGGTTATAATTCCCCTGTACGCGTCCTTATCTTTGGCAAGTTTTTCAAACTTGTCCAAAACCGCGTCAATGCCGCTACCCTCGCGGATATCTTTCATCGTGGAAGTATCGTTTGAACGTGAAACATTGTATATCTTTGACTCGGCAAACTGAATAGCTTTAACCGCTTCGTTACCCGACTTTGCATACTCGGCAATATCCCTCGCCGCGCGGATAAGGCTTCTGTTTACGCTGTCGCGCTTAATTATCTCTAAATAGTATTTATAGTTTGCCGCAGACGGAGTAATTTGCGCAAGCTCTGTCACGTAAGAAATCCCGCCAGCCTTTTCGAGATTTTTATCGCTCTCCAATCTGTCGCAAAGAGTGACGATATCTACGGGTTTACGCTCGGCGAAAACCATTTTCATTGCGGATAAAATGTATTGGTGCGATTCCTGATAAAAATCGTTTTTATCAAGCTGTTCCAAAACTTCCGCTAGTATATCGTTATCAATAAGCATGCAGCCCAAAAGCGCCTGTTCTGCGTCAAGATTGTTGGGCATAACGTTATTTTTGTCTGACATAGTACTTTATATCCCCATTAATTTTTCAAATTCGGAAAGAGTTTTCTCAAATTCGCGCATTGCAATTTCAAAAGGTTGAGTTTTTGAAAGGTCGACCCCCGCAAGCTTTAAAAGCGACACGGGGTCGGCTGAACAACCGCTTGAAAGAAATTTGAAGTAATCGTTTACAGCCGGCTCGCCTTCCTTTAATATTCGGTTGACAATATTAATTGCGGCGGTTAAGCCTGTTGCGTATTTATATACGTAGAACGCACGGTAAAAGTGCGGAATTCGCGTCCATTCGCAGGAAATATTATAATCGTGTTCAATATCCGCGCCGTAATACTTTTTACCGATATCAGCGTACAAATCGCACAGAACTTCTTTTGTAAGCGGCTGCTCGTTTTCAGCAAGCGTGTGCGCCTCATATTCGAATTCCGCAAACATTGCCTGTCTGTGCAGCGTTGCTCGGAAACTGTCAAGATAGTAATTTAAAAGATACTTCTTCAGATTTTCGTCACGCGCTTCTTTAAGCATATATTTAAGAAGTAATGTTTCGTTTACAGTGCTTGCAACTTCGGCAACGAATATCGTGTACTGACTCTTTGCGTACGGCTGATTGTTTTGCGAAAACCATGCATGGATTGCATGCCCCATTTCATGCGCGATTGTAAAAACCTCGTTCATAGTGGGCTGATAGTTCAAAAGTACGTAAGGGTGACAGTCCGGACAACGGATGCTGTAAGCACCGCCGCTCTTCCCTTCGGTTTCCTCTACGTCCAACCAACGCTCGTCGTAGCCTTTTTTCAAAAGCACCTGATATTTTTCGCCCAGTGGCGCAAGCCCTTTTATAACGTAGTCGTAAGCTTCGTCATAGGTAAATTTTAAACTTACGCCGTCAACGAGGGGCACGTAAACGTCGTAAAAATACAGTTTATCGTAACCCAGTATTTTTTTTCTGTCGGCAATATATCTGTGCATGACAGGAAGATTTTCATCGACCGCTTTTATAAGATTATCGTAAACGACTCTGTCAATCTCCTCGGAAAAGAGCGCGTGTTCAAGGCAGGAATTAAATTTATAAACTTTGCTTAAAAACACGTCTTTTCTGACGTTGCCGTAATAAATAGAAGTAAGCGTATTAATGAGCGAAGTATATGCCGAATAATATTTTTCATACGCCTCTTTGCGCTTTTCGCGGTCTTCGGAATGAAGTATAATTCCGTATAAACCGTGACTCAAATTTACCTTGTTACCCTCCCACTCGATTTCCGGAAGACGCAAGTCAAGGTTATCAATCATGCAAAAACTTTCGTAAAAGTTATCGAGCAATTCACCCGACATACCAATCAATCTTTCCTCCGCCTCTGATACAGTGTGAGGTCTGCGCGCAATAATTCTTTTCAGCTCGCAGTCGTAATCGGCAAAACGTTTATCGGACAAAAGCGAAACAAGATATCTTTCGTCCTGCCGCGCCATTTCAGGTTCGAAAAAGGAAAGCTGGGTTGCGTATTTGGAATTGAGCGCGCCTATCTTTGCATAGTACGCCGTATACTTCGAAATTGCCGCGTCTTCATCGTGGCGCATATGCGCGTAAACCGCTAGCCTTGACAAGTTTTTATCAAACTCGTCGTTAGCTTTAAAAAATTTCAAAAGCGTATCCGCGTTTGAAAGCTTGCCGGCATACTTTGCAAAATCAAGCAATTTTGAAGTTTTATCAAAGGTCTTTTCCCAGTCCTCGTCAGACGGAAAAATATCCTCTATCTTCCACTTGTATTTTTCTTTTACTTCGCTTCTTTTCATTATTTACCTTAAAATTTATTTACTGCAACTGATACCTTTCTGAAGGTCGAATGTAAAGAATTTATGAACCGCCGAGAAAAACTTTTTATGTTTTACCGACCATTCGGTTACTACGCCGTAAATTGCAGACTGGTCGAACACGCCCAGTTCCCTGCTGTCGCTACTCACATCGCGGTTATCGCCCATTAAAAACACTTTGCCCTCTTCAACGAAAAAGCCTTCGTCAGTATTATAAAACGTATTTCTGGAAACATTAGGATTATTGTTTTCAGCAAGCACGTACGGCTCTTCGACATGCACAAATTCTTCAGTGCCTTTATATTTTATATATAACTTGCCGTGGTCAAGCCTTAAGCTATCGCCGCCCAAAGCGATTACTCTCTTTATAAGTGGATCGCCGTCTTTTCTTTCAACAACCACTATATCTTCATAGGTCGGCTTTGCGCTCCTTGACAGATAGACGTAATCGCCGCCAGCCTCTTCCTTTGAAACTGCGCCGTAAAGCGTGGGTTGCATAGATTTATCAACCACGTAAACGCCCGTATAACTTGTAACGAACAGAATTTCGCATAACAGTACTACGGCAACTATGGCAATTAAAACGTTAAGTACAATATTAAGTTTTTTATTGCCGCCCTTATTAAAAAGACTGCCATTTACGTCATTCCACATCGCCTTAAAGCCACATTAAATTATTAACCGCATATTCCTTTTCGCAGGTAATGCAAAATTTTAAGCTGTGAATATAGTCGGAAAGCTGCTCGCCGTCTATATTTTTGAAATACTTGCTTTCGATAATTATTGTCTGCCAGACTCCGCCCAATACCTTTTGACTGTATTCGTATACCTCGCCGTTGTCAACGTCTTCAAGAGTAAATGAAACTTCCGCCTTATCGTCGCAGAAAAAGTCAAGCTTTAAAATGCTGTTTGCTTCGGGCGCGTATTTAGGATTGTTCATTCTGTACGTAGTCAAGCCGCCCGGAGAATATATACCGTTGATTCCGCGTTCTTTCGTAACAAGTTGCGGAATCATAATGCCGTCAACGAAGAATATTCCGCCAACCGCCTGCGACCCGGGAGCAGCAACGGAGAAGCAGTCAATTCCGTTTTTGCCCGAATACATAACGCGGCATTTTGACTGACTGTTTTTAAATAAACCGCTTATTTTTTTAACCGCTATTTTCGACCATACGGTAAATCCGTTTGAATACTGCGCGTAGCAGAGCGCGAACACGGTAGAAGTTTCCTCGTAAATATTAAGGTAAAACTCATGCTCATGATTTGAAATTCTGCGCTTGTAATTGCACAGCGTCCACTCTCTGACTACCGAATCCCTGCACTCCTCCGCCATAAACAGTCCGTAATCTTCTACTATACCCTGATTATCAAACTCTGCAGTTGCTATGAGGTTACACTCCTCGTCGACAGACACGGTTATCTCGGACATTTTAGGAATAAATACCTGACGGTGCTTTAAGTGCTTGTCAAGGAACAAAAACATATCGGCCGAACTTCTTACGCCTATCGAAGAATCGCAACGGACGGAATAAGTTATAACGCTGTCATCGGCGAATGCGGGATTTATGCGCGAAAAAGTATCGTACGCCCTGTCGTAATCAAAACGATGGTCGTTAGTCGAACACATTATCATGACCGGACATTTTACATTGGGCGCGTACGCCTGCGAGTCGATACCCGCGATAAAGCGATACCTTTCCTCGTCGAGTTTAACGTCTTCTGTGTCGTATTTGCCGATACCCGAATAAGCTTTCCAGCCTGCCGCGCAGACGGTTATTATACAGGAAAACTCTCTTACCGAGCCTAACTTCCAAGCAATCTCGCCACCGTCGCGTATTCCGACTACGGCAACGTCCGTGACGCCCGCTCTCGAAACAAGATATTTGCGCGCGTAAATTCCGACAGCTACCCACTCGTACCAACTGGTTTTATCAGCCGAATCGTCAACGTAATCTTTATATCTGCCGCACCTTGCCGTATTCGCGTATGAAACGATTTCTGGATAAACGGTCGCCATTTCGCAGTCGTCCCATTCTCCGCGGTAATCAACCATAAACGCGGAATAACCTTTTTCTACGAACAGCTTTAATAGCCCTTCATCCACGCCGTCGCAGCTGTCGGGTAAAATGAGTACGGTTTCGCTTGAAGGGTTATCTTCGTCGCTCGCAAAAACGCCGTAAATTTTAACTCTTTCGTCGCCCGTTTCCCTGCCTAAAAGGCTTATACTTTCAAATCTTACGCCGTCGACAATCTTTTCGCCGAGCGTTACGGGAGTAATATCCAGCGAATCGTCAAAATTATTCCAGAGCGTCGAAGGGGTCAGAATATTAGGCAATGTTTCTCCTTTAACCGTGTAATAACCAAATCGCAAAAAATTGCGGCAAAACGCAATGAATGTATTTGATTTTTTTCGCGCTTACACTTATAATATATTTTACCTAAATATTATAGTCCTTTTGAATGAATAAATCAAGCGTTAAAATGGAGTTTGAAAAAATGGCTTTGATTTCGGTTTCGGACGATCTTGCTAAAAAATCATTTACAAGCGTCGAAAACAAATTTATAACTAAATATCTGCCTCATCTTGAACCGAATTCTGTGAAGGTATACCTTTTTTCGCTCTATCTTTACCAGAACGGACTTAACTCGTATTCAATCGGGGACGTTGCGCAAAAACTCGCGCTTTCGGAAACCGATTTAATAAATTACTACGAATATCTTGAAGAGCTTGAACTTGTCGCAATTATTTCTCGCTCACCTTTTGAGGTAAAAATTCTTGACGCGGATAATTTAACAGGCGCGCCCAAAAAATTCAAACCCGAAAAGTACGCCGATTTTACAAAGAACGTTCAGAACGTTTTGAAGGGCAGAATGATTTCGCCCAACGAATTCAGAGAGTACTTCCTGCTTTTGGAAGAGTACGGCTTTGAGCAGAACGCGCTTATTATGGTAATAAACTACTGCGTAAATTTACGCGGAGATAAAATCGGTTACCAGTACATTAAAAAAGTGGCGAAAAGTTTTGCGGACGAAAAAGTTACCACCGTTAAACGCGTAGACGAAAAATTATCCGCCTTCACCTCTTCCACCCCTTCGCTGATTAAGATATTCAATGCGACCGGCATTAACAGAAAGCCTGATATAGACGACGACAAGCTTTACAAAAAATGGATATCGGAATTCGGATTTGAAGACGACGCCATTATTTCATGCGCCAAACACTTCAAAGCAAAGACCGTTGAAAAGCTTGATGAGGCGCTGTGCGAACTTTACAAAAATAAAAAGTTTGACGTAAAAGAAATCGAAGATTACTGCAAAAACAAAAACTCGGTTTATACAGCGACTTTGGAAATTGCGCGCGCTTTGGGCGTGTATATGCAAAATTCCGCGCCGTACATAGAAAATTATGTCAACGTCTGGTACAATTACGGGTACTCCTTCCTTTGTTTGAAGTCGGTCGCAAATTATTGCTTTAAACGCGGCATGAACTCTTTTGAAGATATGAACGCATTTATCGGCGGCTTGTACAAAGAAGGTATCGTAACCGACCAGAACGTCGGAGAATACATAGGAAAACTTGAAGCCGACGACAGATTTATAAAGGAAATTCTGACATCTTGCGGACTTACGAGAAAAGTAATTGTCTGGGACAGAGAAAGCCTTTCAAGATGGCGCAGCTGGAATTTTTCCGACTCTATGATTTTAGAGGCGGCAAAACTTTCTTCAGGAAAATCGAACCCCGTCGCTTATATCAACGGCATTCTTTCAAGTTGGAAAAACGACGGTATATTCGATATTGATAAAATTTCAGCAAAGATGCCGGCATACAAAACTACCGGCGGCGACGCGCGCGCGGAGCGGGCTGCCGCAGAAGCGCATTTCTTTGAACTTCGGCACGCCGCCGAGGACAGAGCAGAAAAAGCTTTGCGTACCGCCACTTCCGACGAAGTTTACGGCGATATTCACAGGCAGTTAAACGAGCTTGCAATAGAGCTTGCATTCGCCGAAGTAAAAGATGCGGCAAAAGCTGAACTACTTTCCGAAAAAATTTCAAAGCTTGAAGCCGACGGCAATAAACGGCTTAAAGAGTTGGGCATAGACAAAAAGGACTTTACGCCGAACTACTCGTGCAAAAAGTGTAACGACACGGGCTACACAAAAGACGGTAAACAGTGCGAGTGTATGATTAAATTTTTAAATGAAAATAAATAAAAAGCGGACGGTCAAGAGCACTACCTATAGGGATTATAAAAAGCGAAGAACATTAAAGTTCTTCGCTTTTTATAATTGCCCGATAAATTGAACTTTAAATTACTTTGATAGATATTTCTGCCACGTTTTAGAATATCTGTCATTAAAAGTTACACTCGTGACTTTAGAATATGGAATTTCAATATTATCATACCATTCTCCGTCAGCATCAACATGAGAAAATATGACACATGTTTTTTTAATTTTCGCTATTTTGCCCATATAGAAAAAGCTATCGTCGCCTAATTTTTCATTTTCAATGATTATAAAATTGTTTAATGCTTTTAATGACTCAAAGACAGTTTTCCAAGAAGATATATTAACACCAGGCTTACAAATATTAACAAGGATATTCGTTTCCTCATTTATTTTTGCACAAAGGTCATTTTTTATCTCTATTTTAGTCAAGTCAGATATTTTTCTTATTTGAAATCCATCAAGCATAAAATCATCTTCTTCAACTCCAAGGAACAGTTTGTCAGAATGGTCAAGAATATAAAAATACCAGTAACTCAGATCATACTTAAAATGACACCTACAAATCTGATAAGTATCTATTGAGTTGTGAAGTAAATTTATTTTATTAAGTTTTTTCATAATATTATAATTCTCCGTTAAATTACCGGTTATATTTCTGTTATTATACAACAAGCAATATAAAAAAACAAAATAATTAAGCGCACCTGCCTTGCTTTCAAGGTATAGTGCGCTATACTTATTTTCCGTGGTAAAAATCCCTATGGAACCTACGGTAATCACGTCCGTTTTTTTATATTCAAAGTCCCAACAATGCAAGCAATGGTTCGGAAAATATAACCAAAAGCGCCGCATACGCAAAAGTCATAATTAAGCTTAAGATTATTCCGGCGACAGCAAGACCTTTTCCCTTCAGATTTCTCGTCTTTACTCTTGATAAGCCTACGCTGCTTAAAATCAAACCGATAAGAGGCAGAATAAACGCGAAGACAAATCCTAATATTGCAAGCACATTTGTCTTTTTAGACTGCGCCGTAACATTCGTCTGCTTTTCTTCGACAACGGGCGCTTTCGCCTGTTCCGCCGGCTTAACTTCTTCCTCTATATGCTCTTCAACTGTCTCCCCTTTCTCTGCGGCGAAGCTTTCGTCAACTTCAGACTGTTCAAGCATTAAGACCGGTTCGTCTATTACTATCGTTTCGATTTCGGGCTTTTCTTCCTCTTCGGGCTTGAACCAAACACGCGGCTCTTCCGTATAACGAGGTTGAGGATATATCAATCCGTATACGGGATAGGGTGCAAATTGATTTTGCATAGGAAAAGGCATAGCCATAGCGGCTGCAGGATATTGCGGAATTTGCAAACCGCTGAAACCGGCGTTAAACCGCCCGTAAAAGGACATGTTCATCTGCGGCATCATTCGGGGCAACTGAAAATTACGATAGTACTCTTCATACGGATTAAAAAATCCGTTTTGCCTGAACTCTTCGTACGCAGGATACTCAATCACCGCGCGCGCAGGATTGACCACGGCAACGCCGCAGCAGGGACAAACCGAAGTTTCGTCTGCAATTAATCTTTTACAATACCAACAAATCATTTTAACCTCTCTACTACGTATTATAAACCTAAATGCAGATCAAGTCAATTTTTATAATGCGTTATATCATAATTTCCTTTACGGACAGTTTTTTAATTCTTAAAGAATACAGATATACGGTTAATTCGTACGCGACCGCAAAGACGGCAAACGTAATCAGCATAGCGATGTAATCGAATTTATAAGCCGTCACACCAGGCACGTCTTTAAACACAATCTCAATCATAATTTTCAACAGCGCGTATTGATAAATTGTTCCCAAAGCGAAACCTATCAAAGCCATAGGGCGGTAAATGTTTAAAAGCGCGCTTCTGCAATACTTATCGGAATATCCGAAAATACGCATCATTGCTATAGTTTTCGCGTTTCCGTTAATCACGGTAGATATTGACAGGAACAACGTGGTGAACGCCAGAACTATGCCTATCAGTATGATTATAACTATCATCATCGTTACCGAATAATCTCTTAAACCGACAGACATCTGAATCATTGCGGAAAAGCAAAATGCCGAAAAAATTATAAAAAACACAAGTACCTTCTTGCTTTTCAGATTACTGGATTTTAGCTCTCTTAAAAAGGGTCTGTCTTTATTCTTACTATCCTTCAGTTTCTTTGCCTTGCCAGCGCCGTATGGCATTTCCCTAATCATAAAAAGCGCAGGCTTTCTTAATTTAATTAATGCGTAAATAATTGCAAATGCGCTGAAAACCAAAGTTGGCAAAACGACTAGATAAATAAAAATCTGAAAATGAAACCTTAACGCAATTTCCGGCAATATTCCGTCCGCGTTCTGCGCTATATAAAACGCAGGCATAACGGCAAACGCCAAGCCGTAACCTAAAACGGCTCCTGCTAATATGCTTATTCCGAAAACCCAAAAATGTTTAGCGATTTTAATGTTTGAATAGCCCAAAGCTTTGAGTATTCCCAAATACGTTTTATGCGTATCGATATAGTGTTTGATATAAAAAGCCAGCATTACGAGCGACGTTGTGGCAAGACAACCGCCGCTGCATGCGCATACTACTTTTGAAGTCGACAGTTGCGCGTTGTAAAAATTTATAGCTTCGCTTGTGGCTATCAGTTGCTTTACTTTAATTAAATCCAACTGAAAATTTAAAAACATAGTGCAGACGAAAACCGCGCAAAAAGCAATTATCATAATTCCTATAAACTTGAAACCGTCTTTAAAGTCGATAACCATATCTCACCAATCTATTTCGTAAGCAGTTTTTATGTTTTCGTTTGTATAAACTTTTTCTATACGGCCGCTGTTCATTTTGAACACCATATCCGCTGTTTGAGCAATATTCTGATTGTGGGTCACCATTAACATAGTAAAACCCAGTTGTTTCTGTAACTTTAAAATATAGTCTAAAATGCTGCGTCCCGTTTGCTCATCCAACGCGCCGGTAGGCTCGTCTAAAAACAGCACTTCCGGCTTTTTTGCAAGCGCCCTTGCAATGGCCACTCTCTGCTGCTCGCCGCCAGAAAGCGCCGCAGGATATTTATTCCTCTTATCAGCTAAACCCACCTCTTCAATTATAGAAACATACTCTTTATTGCCCACTAAATCAGCGCCCATTTTAACGTTTTTATCTACGTTAAGATTGGGCAATAAATAATACTGTTGAAATATAAAACCTATCTTATCTTTCCTGAACGCCGTCAACTCTTTTTCGGATAACCGCGAAATATCTCTGCCGTCGTAAATAACCTGACCGGCGTCAGGGCTTTCCAAACCTGATATTACGTTAAGCAAGGTTGATTTACCCGAACCGGACGCGCCCAGAATCACCGAAAAGCTGCCGTTTTCAACTGTAAGGCTTACGCCTTTTAAAACTTCGTTCAGGTTTTCGCCTTTACCGTAAATTTTCTTGATATTTTTAATTTCAATCATATTTCTTCCCTCTTAATTTTACTTAACAGACTCGTAAATACGTCCGTCATAAGCGCACTTATTTCCTCGCTCTTGAACAGACAAGTCTTCGTCGCGCACAATGTCGCAATGCCGTGCGAATATATCCACAAGTGCCGATACATTCTTTCGGCATTGCCGTTGTCAACCGAGTAGCAGCCGCGTATTGAATCAAGAATATCTTCGTAATGCTCCTCGATTACGGGCAAAACATTTGTAAGGCTCGGATGCGTTTTCTGTTCCGACATAAAAAGCAGTTGAAATAATTTCGGCTCGTTTATTGCGAAAAGAATATATTGTGTTCCCACTCCCTTGAATGACGGAACCGAATCCAGCCCCTTTTTCACGTATTCCGCGTAAACTGCTTTCGCCTTGTTCATAACTTCGGTCTGCACTTCTTCCATGCTTTGAAACACGGTAAAAATAGGTCTCGGAGAGCTGCCCAGTTTGCTGCCGAGCGACCGCGCGGTAAGCGCGGACATCCCCTGCTCTTTGACTATTGCTAGCGCAGCTGCAATTATTTCGTCTCTTTCAAATTTTGCTTTTGGCGGCATAATCACACCTCTATTTAAAACTAATGTTTTATAACACATGTTTTTATTATAATTTAATAATCTGCGAATGTCAAGTTTTTTGCATAAAAAACGGCTCCCGAATTAATTTCGGGAGCTGTCATTATTGAAGTAAATTATTCAAGAGGATCATAGAAGCCGTCAACATCGAAAGTGATGTCGTCAGCGGAGTCTGCCGCAGTGCGGCGGAGGTCGCCGGACTTGACGTTGTTACTGCTTTCCGTACTCTTGTTCTCCATCGACTTCGAAGTGTCTATTGTCGTGGTCGTGGTCATTACCGCGCCTGGAGGACAGTACGGAGGCTGCGACATCGTCATAGAAGGTGTCGTCTGCGACGTTGCCGTTACCACAGGCTCTTCCTCCTCCTTCTTCGGCTGTACCGGAGCGTACGCCGGTTGAGGCAGCATCGCCACAGGAGGATAACCGTATGCAGGCATTACGCCGTATGGCGTCATTACCTGTTGGGGAGCCGGTAACATTCCGTATGGCGTCATTACCGCCTGCGGTGCAGGGATTGACTGCATTCCGTAGCCCATATTCACAGAAGGATATCCGCCGTAGTTAGGATAATTCTGCGAATACTGTCTGTCGTTATCGGACTGCTTATTTGCGCCCTTCGCTTCCGCGATTGCCTGCGCGGTTTTGAGTTCCGCCAAAGCCTGCGCGCTCTTCATTTCCGCCATCTGGACTTTCAAATCCATCAGCGTCATGAGGTCGCTGCCTGCCGCGGGAGCCGCCGCCTGTACAGGTTGAGGCTGATACATAGGTTGAGGCATTGCCTGCTGATACTGCATCGAGCGGAGCTGTTCGCGCGCGGCTCTGTTTTCGGCGCGCATTTCAGCCATCTGCTCGCGCATTTCTTTAATAAGCTCGTTATTGGTATTATCCACAACCTGCTGGACAGGCTGCTGTACGGGTTGAGGCTGCTGCTGTTGCGCGGGCTGCTGCGCCGCCATTGCCATTGTTGCCATACCTGCACCCGCCATGCCTGCCTGCGCCTGCGCTTTGATCTTCTCGATTTCTGCTTCCTGCTTCGCTCTCGCGAGTTCGCGTTCCGCTTCGAGTTTTTCCTGCT
>CAZDAG010000007.1:0-74587 GCA_964503655.1 uncultured Clostridia bacterium
TTTATTCAAGCACCCGCCACAGTGCCATTTTGATTTGTGCAATATATTGCACTTGTTTATTCATTTATTCAAGCACCCGCCACAGTGCCATTTTGATTTGTGCAATATATTGCACTTGAAAAATTAAAATATCTATGTTAAAATAAATTCATAAAATTCGGAAAAGGAAAATTATAAATTGTTGTTTTCACTTCTTGAAGTAGATGGCACTACTGTAAATACGATTGTCGGTATTATTGGCACGCTTGTAACTATTGTTTTTGGGCTTCCTGCAGTTATATCAGGCTTATTATTTTTCATTAGAAGTTTAAATATTAAAAAATTTTACGATGTGTTTTTTCGTACAGTTTTAAACAGTAGAAATCCCAATAGTTGGGAACGTTATCGCTTTATGCATTATATAAAGCATTCTTTTACGTTGGAAAGTTTTCAGACACCACAAGAAAACATTTTGTATAAAGAATTTATTAAAATTGTTAAAAACACTAAAATAGTGATTTTAACAGGTAGTGCTGGCGTTGGCAAATCTATATTAATGCAAAGATTAGCATTAAATTTTCGTTCAAAAATTCAAAAAGACAAATCGGGGCAAATTCTTGACGATTATGGCGTATTGTTTTATAAACTTAATAGGCAGTCAGATTTAAAAAAAATAATTAACGAGATTGAAGAAAAAATCAAATCTTCATCAATACCCTATTCATTATATCTTGACGGGTTAGATGAAATTTCAGAGTTAAGTGTTCGTTCAGGTGCTGAAATTCTTAATGATTTATTAAGTAAGTTGTTAAACGGCATATCACAAAAATGTAACAGAATATTTATCTCATTAAGACCAGAAATTTTAGATGGCGGATATTCTTTTGCTCAGCCAGACGAAGAAGATAATATTTTAATTTTTAAAATTCAAAATTTTAATAAAAAACAAATTATGGCTATGTATCATAATGAAAATCATAACCATACAACAAAAACAAAATTAAAAGTACGTATACAAAATTTTAAAAAATTAAAATTTGTAATAAAAAACAACCCTGAAAGTGTTTTTACTTATCCGCTAATTTTAACTTGGGCAAATCAAATTTTGTCTGATTATAACATTAAAGAATTAACAAATATCTCTTGGTATGACGCTCTCGGTAAAGTCATAGATAAAGAGTTGGAAAGAGAATATAATTTATATCGCAATTCTAAAGGTGTCATTATAGGCCCTACAAGTTATTCTCGTGACCAATTTATAAATGACGGCAAAGAATTCCTAACCGATATTGCGTTGAAAATGGCATTATCCAATTCTTCACGCATATCAAGAGAAAGTATTTTAGCAAATGTTATAGTTAAACAATTTAATAAAACGCAAAATGAAACTACAGGAAATACTTTTTTAACCCGTCGTTTACTTCGCTATATGGATTGGTCGGAAAAGTCGGATTTTCAACCTTACTATGAATTCATACATAACACAATATATTGGCGAGTTTTGGCAGGTGCATTACTTAATCCAAATACACCGCAAAATGTGCGTGGCAAAATAATATTAACTTATACTGACAATAAGTATTCAACACCTTTATTACCTTATTGCATTCAAGGTCTTTGGTCTTTGCATAGAGATTTAAATAAGATATTTCCTTATGCGGATTATTCTGCATATATGAGAGCAATAGATAAAAAAGTTATTGAATGCAGAACAGTCGATAATACTTTACCACTAGAAGTAATATTATCTTGTTTTTATAAATTTAATGAAGTTTCTTGTGACTATTCGTTTAGGTTTAACTTTTGTCAAATTGAAGACTTTGTTAAAGATAGAAAACTTAATTTAGCTAATACTAATATTACTGATTTAACTATTTTAAATAATTTCAGCAATAACAGCTTTGACTTTCTCGACTGTTCAAATTCAAACATAGCAAAAGCCGATATTCCTAATTATATTAAAGAGATTAGTTTTTATAAGTGTATTTCACTAACAGATGTCATAATTCCCAACAGTATGGAGCGTATTAAAGAAGGCGCATTTTACGGATGCACTTCTCTAAAAAGCATAATAATGACTGACAGTGTGAAGAATGTTGAAAAAGCCGCATTTTATGGATGCACTTCCCTAAAAAACATAATACTACCCGAAAGCTTGACAAGTATCGGGTTTGCAGCGTTTCAAGGTTGTATTTCACTAAGGGATATCAAAATCCCTAATAGCGTGACTAATATTGAAGAACAAGTTTTTGGCAAATGCACTTCTCTGATAAATATAACATTGCCCAAAGATTTAACGTGTATTGCAAAGTGTTTATGTGCGGAATGCTCGTCATTGGCCACCATCGCAATACCAGATAAGGTGACAAGCATTGAAGAAAGAGCTTTTAGGGATTGCTCTTCTTTAATAAAAATTAAATTATCCGATAGCCTGATAATTATTGGAGAACAAGCATTCTCAGAATGTACATCGTTAACCGATATCACAATCCCCGAAAGCGTAACGAATATTGGAATAACAGCATTTTGTAAATGTAAGTCTCTAAAAAATATAACTCTACCTGAGGGGTTGACCAGTATTGAAGCAACAGCATTCGCAGAATGTACATCGCTAACAACTATCAAAATTCCTGACCGCGTGACGAATATCGGGGAATATGCTTTTTTGAGATGCACCGCACTAAAAAATATTACAATTCCCAACAGTGTGAAGAATATTGAAAAAGGAGTATTTGCAGAATGTACTTCGCTGACCAATATCACAATTCCTAACAGTGTGAAGAGTATTGGTAGCCAAGCTTTTTTGAGATGTGCTTCGCTAACAACTATTACAATCCCTGACAGCGTGATTGAAATTGAAGAACAAGCATTTGTAGAATGTAAGTCTCTAAAAAATATAACTCTACCTGAGGGGTTGACCAGTATTGGAGCAACAGCATTCGCAGAATGTACATCGCTAACAACTATCAAAATTCCTGACCGCGTGACGAATATCGGGGAATATGCTTTTGCAAAATGCACCTCGTTATCAAATATTAAACTGCCCGACAGCCTTACAAACATTGAGAAAGATACTTTTTGGGAATGCACCTCGTTAAAATCCATTATAATTCCAGACAAGGTAAAAAGTATTGGGGAACTAGCTTTTAATCATTGTATTTCACTAGAAACTATTATAATTCCAGATAGTGTTACAAGTATTGAGGAATATGCATTTTGCAACTGCTTATCACTTAAAAATTTTACAATTCCTAATAGTGTGACTAGTATTGAAGATAGTGTATTTAAGGGATGTTCTTCTCTTTCAAATATAGTTATTCCTAAAAGTGTAAAACATATATCTAAATCACTTCTTACTATTACCACGTTGGAAAAGATAACATATAATGGAACAGGTCAAGAATGGCTCAATATAGAAATGAAAGGTCTTAACTCAGCATTAAATGAAAACATTAAAATTGTTTGTATTGACGGGAAGACTATCCAAATAAAAAAACTATAAATTCAGGTAATAATATAAAAACGCAACCTAATATTCGAATTAGGTTGCGTTTGGTGCACCACGAAAAAGTCCAAGTCTAATGACTTGGACTTTTTCGTGGTCTGATTTCAGTTCGTAGCGAACCCTGCGGTTCGCGCGAGGCAACTCGTTGCCGACACCCTCGCCGGCGGCGAGAGTCCCTGCGACAGATTACCTAAAACAATAACATACGCAACCTAATTCAAATATTAGGTTGCGTTTTTCTTTTGCATTTCAAAATTTTTCAATTTGACACCAAAACGCTCTGCTTCACACTCATTTATAACGACATATCCACGGCTTTCAAAAAATGGCTTTGCAGTAATAGATGCAAAAGTATTTATGACCGAAAAGCCTTTTTCCAATTCGTTGCACAATACCGTAGCAACACCTTGCTTTTGATAATCTTTATGTACGAAAAGTAAATCTAAATAGCCCAATTTATCAATACTTCCGAACCCAACGATTTCGCCGTTTATTTCAGCTATTAAAGTAAATTGCTTTAATAAGTAGTCGCGCCGTATTTTTAAGCTGTCAGCATTATTTGCCCAAACTGAAAGTTGTTCCGCCGTATAGTCTTTTGCATTGATGGAATGGACTGTTTCATAAAATAATTTTGACACTATATCGCAATCTTCATTTTTGTATTGTCGTATTATCATAATTCAATTTCTATTTTGTAATTTTTATCAATTAAGATATATTCCAAACCATATTCTTTACAAAGTTTTAAATTCATTTTATTGTCTGCTATCAAATCAGCCTTGTTTATGTCGGCTGTAATACGCTTTTCAATAATACTTTCGAATTTTAAAATTTCCGAAAAGTAGTTTGCGATATATTCGGCGGTCATAATTAGACAATAAAATTTGATTTCCTGCAAGTAACTTTCGTCAAAATCTTTTTGCCAATCAAATGGAATATAGCAACCTTCTATTATAATATTTTGCTTGTTCTCTATTGCAGTCTTTATCATTTCCTTGATAATCGACCAAAGATACGGCGTAAGTTTTTCATCATCATTTACAGTAAGTGAAGTTTTACCACTTCTAATTAACCCCATCTTTAAGTGATCAATAGAAAAATATGAAATTTTATATTTTTCCATAAGCCGTTGAGATAAAGCAGTTTTGCCCGTATGCGTTGTCCCCGAAATTAAAATTACCATAAAAATATCGTATCACAAATTCACTTTATTTTCAACTGTATTATTGACAAACTCAAAATGGCACTGTGGCGGGTGCTTGAATAAACAAAGCGAGGGACGAAAGTCCCTCGCTTTGTTTTATCGTAAATTTATTATTTCCTTTTGATAATCTCCGCGGCGCAGGCGTACTTGCTGTTTGAAAGTATAATCTCGCCGTAGCCGTCGGCGACGATTTTTCCGCTTTTGGGGTTTTTAACGGACAGCACATCTCCCTTTATATCCGCGTCCACGTCGCTGTACTCAAAGGACAAATCGCAGTTTTCCATTGCGCAGTCGACGAGCTTCAGATTTTTGCAATAGCACAGCGGCTGCGTTCCCCTGATACGGCAACGGATAAGGGTCAACCCCTCCGAATACCAGCCGAGATATTCGCCGTCCAGAACGCTGTCCGTAACGGTGACGTTTTTCGCGTGCCAGAACGCGTCCTTGGTTTTAAGCTTTGAGTTTATTATCGTAAGATTTTCGGTATACTGAAAGGAATACTTGCCCGAAAATTCCAAACCCGAAATATTTATATCCCTGCTCTCGAAAAAGGCGTACTCGGAAATAATTTTTCCGCCCTCTATCTTTACGCCCTTGCACCGCCAGCAAAATTCGGGCGAGTCCGCTATCGTATCTTTAAGGATAACGTCCGCGCACTCGCGCAGAGCCTTAATGCCGTTCATAACGCAGTTTTCAACGTACACGCAGTTATCGTACCACAGCGCGGCGCGGCAGTTTATTGTCATTTCGCAGTTAAAAATCTTTAAATTATCGACGTGCCACATCGGGTAGCGCAAATCCATAAAACAGTTTTTAACCGTGATATTTTCGCACTCCTTCAAGAATGACTCGCCGTCCTCTTCGCCGGCGAAGCGGCAGTTTTCAACGGCGGTGTCCTTGATATTGTACAGAGCGCGTTCTTCGCTGAAAGTTTTTCCTTTTACGTATTTCATATTAATTATCAGACCGACTTGCCGGCTTCGTACGCCTGCGCGGGAAAATCAGTGCCGTCTATCTCGCCCTTGTCGGTTACGCTTATGCCGCGGATGACGCCCTTCAGCTTCACACCGTCGAAGCAGTCTATCCAGCCCTGAATATCCTTCACGCTGCCGTCCATTGCGGCTTCGTCGTCCTCCGCCGCCGTCGCAAGGAGATAAATATCCTTAAACTTGTTTTTGCGCGGATACAGCGGATTTAACCTGTCAAGAAAAGTTTTAAGTTGTCCGCTTACCGCGTAATAGTAAACGGGCGTAGCAAACGCAATGACGTCGGCGCTTTGAAAACTTTCGTAAAGCGCGTTCATGCCGTCGTCCAGAACGCATTTACCGTGCGACTGGCAGTACATACAGCCCGTGCAGAATTTGAGATTTATATCGCGGACCGCGACAGTCTGAACGTTGTGTCCCGCGGCGAGCGCGCCCTCGGCAAACCTCTTCGCCAGAGTTTCGGAATTGCCGCCCTTTCTCGGCGAGCTTGTAACTACTATTACTTTTTTCATTTCGTTTACTCCTTTAAATTAATAACTTGTTTTTAAAATTTCGCGTATATCCTTTTCGGTCAGAACCTTGTAGCCGCCCTCCATAACGCGCGTGCTTTTTACAATGCCTTCAAGCATAACGGGCTTTGCGCCGAGATCTGTTAAATTCATGACAAGCCCGATCTTTTTCATCCACTTTTCCATCTCTTCCAGTCCCTTTAAAGCGGTCTCCTTTTGTGTCTTGCCTTCGGGATTTACTCCCCAGACGTTGACCGCGTACCGCGCGAATTTCGCCTCGCCGTAAGAAAGGATAAATTTATAGTATGGTATGGAAACCGCGGCAAGGGTCATGCCGTGCGTAGCGTCGGTATGCGCGCCGACCGCCTGACCCAGCATATGCACTTCCCAGTCGGTGGTCTTGCCCTTCGCAATAAGGGTATTCAGCGCCCAGGTCGCTATCCACATTATGTTACTGCGCGCCTCGTAATCGGTCGGATTTTCAACCGCGATATTTGCGCTGTGAATGAGCGAACGCAAAAGCCCCTCGGCGATATAGTCGCTGGTATTGTCGTCCGTACCCGAAAAGTACTGTTCGAGAATATGCGACATAATATCGTACACGCCCGAAACCATCTGGTATTTGGGCAGAGTATAAGTAAACTCGGGATTGAGAATTGAGAATTTAGGGAAAACGTTATCGCCGAAAACGTGACCGATTTTCAGCTTCTGCGCATGGTTGGTAATAACCGAGCCGCCGTTCATTTCGCTGCCGGTGCCTACCATAGTCAGCACGCAGCCCACGGGAATAATATCGCAGGTTGCGTCTTCGAAACGGATAAAATATTTATCCCACGGATCGTCGTTGCAGTTTACCGAAACGGAAACGGCTTTCGCGTAATCGCAAACCGAACCGCCGCCGACGGCAAGAATGAAGTCGGCTTTCGCGGCTTTCGCCCTCGCCACTCCCTCGTTGAGTTTTTCGGACGTGGGGTTAGGCATAACGCCCGCGTCCTCGTAAACGCTTTTACCGTTGTCCTTTAAAATTTTAATTACCTTATCGTAAATTCCGTTTTTCTTTACAGAGCCGCCGCCGTAGATAAGCAGCACGTTTTTACCGTATTTGGGAAGCTCTTCGTTAAGCCCGTTTAAAGCGTCTTTTCCGAAATAAAGTTTAGTGGGATTGCAATAAGTAAAATTACCTAACATATTTATTACTCCTTAACGGTTTTTATAATTTTTGCCGGTACGCCGCCGACAACGGCGTTTTCGGGAACGTCCTTATTGACTACCGCGCCCGCGGCTACCACCGCGCCATCACCGATAGTTACTCCCACCAATATGGTCGCGTGCGCGCCTATCCAGACGTTTTTGCCTATCTTTACTGGCGCGGGCAGCATGCTCGCGCGCTTCTCCGGCGATAAATCGTGGTTTAAAGTTGCGATAACAACCTGCTGACCGATGAGCGCGTTATCGCCGATTTCGATACCGCCCTGGTCCTGAAAACAGCAGCCAGAGTTTATAAACACGTTTTTGCCGACGGTAATATTCTGTCCGTAATCTGCGTAGAAGGGCGGAAACATCCCGAAACCTTTGTCGACTTTCTGCCCCGTGAGGGTTGAAAACAGCTCCCTCAACTCTTCCGCGGTATGAAATTTATTATTTATTTCAGCCGTAATTTTCCGCGCCCTTTCAGCCGCTTCGTGCATATGCAGGTGCATTTCCGAACCTGCCTCGATATACGCGCGTTTTTTCATTTTCTCTTTAAACTTTTCGCTGTCCATAATGTCCCTGTTCTTTTTAATGACGCTTGATTTTTATTATATTTTCTGATATATTACCGGTATGAAAAAATTTGCAAGGTTTACCCTTCTATGTTTTATTCCGGTAGTTGCCGGAGTAGTATGCCTCATAGTCGGCAATACCACCGGCAACAGCACCGTAACTTACGCCGGTATGCTTTCGCTTATTGCGGGTTTACCCGCGATGATGATTATATTCTTAATCGTAGGGCTAATTCTGATGTCGACCGGCAAGCTCGGCGACGGCAAAAAGCCGGAGTCGGATACAACGGATACAACGGATACGACTGACGCGGCAGACAATAAGACGACGATAACGGACGTCGCGCGTGAAGAGGAAACTCCGTCCCAAAGAGAGCGCGAGCAGAACGCGATTGATAAAGTTAACGGTTCAAGCCGTTACGAAAGCCGAGTTAATATGTCCGAATACGAAATTCAGCACGTAGCGGAAGGTATGAAAAACGCTCCTAAATGGGGCGTCGCGGTAGGCTTGACCTCTTTCTTCCTGCTCGTTGCCGACATTATAGCCGCGACGGTGCTTCTCATTAACCGGATATTTATCGGCGCGATAGTGTGCGCCGCGCTTTTCGGCGTCGTTATCATCACCGCGTTTACCGTCGTAGCGGTAAGCCGCGCAAAAGCGTTGAACGGCGATATAAGTAAAGCCAAAAAGATAACCGAAGGCAAAGTCAAAACTTGCTATATGGTGGGTACTGCCACAACGCGAACAGACGGAAACTGCTATCAGAGCAGTAACGGTCAGACCGTACGCGTAAGCGGCGTAACTTACAGGGTAATCGTCAGCGCCGACGGCGAAGAATACGCCGCATTTTCAAAACAGTTTTATGAAACGGGCGAAACGGTAACCATTGCCGTTACGGGCATAAAGCGCGCCAAAATTGTAGACGAAGCCGAGCTTGAAAAGCTGAACAATTCCGATACGCCGTCATCATAGGCGCAGACCCCATTATTTGTAACTATATTTTATTTTAAATTTATCAATATGTCAAACTATTAAAAGCGCGGCTGCAAATTGCAGCCGCGCTCTAAATTATTATTTTTCGACAAACTCAACCAAAGTTATATCCAACGCATCAAGCTTAACGACGAACCACCGCTGGTATGGCATCGAAGCGTCGCCGATCCCGAATTTTTCTTCCGGTTTATAGCTTATTGTCAATACTTGATTTTTTACTTCTGTTTTCGTTATGCGGTTGTTTCTGTGATACACGGTCGTAAACGTATACGCAACAAGCATTTGCTTATCAAAATCGATATCAAGCTCTTTTATACCGGCAATAAATATTTCGTCATATCTTTCCCGGTTATTGACGATAAAAGTTCTTGACGCAGGGTAAGTTTCGTCCGTATAAAAATCCTGTTCAACGTAATGGATACTGCGCGTCAGATTTTCGCTTGCGAATTGCGTATTTATCCATTCTGCGGCGTTATCGTACAGCGCTGCATTATATTTAACGCTGCACCCGACAAAAAAGCATAAAGCTATTATAAAAATTATTGCGGAATAACCTGCTTTTTTAATCATATATACACCCTCTTTGCGCCTTTTCACTGTAATAACGGTTTAAAACTTATATTTGTCCCGTTTTTTGTAATATTGCTATAAAAAACCGCGGCTGCAAATTGCAGCCGCGGTTTAACTTTTTTAATGTAAGAAAAATTTAACCAGTTTGTCGTTGCTCTTTTTGTAGGGCTGGTAACGCATGGGCAAATCTATCCAGTTCTTTTTGTCCACAATGCTCTTGTAGTGCGTGAAAGTATCGAAGCCCTGCTTGCCGTGGTACGAACCCATTCCGCTCTCCTTAAAGCCGCCGAAGGGCATATTGGAAGTCGCAAGGTGAATGACCACGTCGTTTACGCAGCCGCCTCCGAAGCCAAGCTCGGTAGTAAGTTTTTTAATTTGTTTTTTGTTTGTAGAAAACAGATACGCGGCAAGAGGCGCGTCGCAGCTTTCAACGCGGGAAATAACTTCGTCAACGCTTTTATAGATTATAACCGGCAGAATTGGTCCGAAAATTTCCTCCTGCATAACCGCGTCGTCAAAGGTCACTCCGTCTAAAACGGTGGGCGCAATTTTCAGCTCCTCTTCGCTGTAAGCGCCGCCGCATACAACCTTGTCTTTATCGATAAGTCCCAGAAGTCGGTTAAAGTGCTTTTCGTTTATAATTTTACCGTACGCGGGATTTTTAAGGGGGTCGCTTCCGAACTGCTTTTCAATCTGCAATTTAATTTCGGCAATTAACTTGTCGTGAATTTTTTCGCTGCACATAAGATAGTCTGGCGCGACGCAGGTCTGACCAAGATTTAAAAATTTGCCCCATACTATGCGCTTTGCCGCAAGCGGAATATTCGCCGTTTCGTCCACAATGCAGGGGCTTTTGCCGCCCAGCTCCAGCGTTACGGGCGTTAAGTTTTCCGCCGCTTTTTCATAGACGATTTTGCCTACCCTCTTGCTGCCGGTGAAGAATATATAGTCGAACTTGGTGTCGAAAAGTACGGCGTTGACCTGCGAGCCGCCGAAAATTACCGCAACGTACTCTTCAGGGAACACGCTCGAAATAACTTTCTTTATCGCCTCGTTGGTCGCGGGCGAATACGCGCTCGTCTTCAGAACAACCGTGTTACCGGCTGCGACCGCCGCGATTACGGGATCTATCGAAAGCAGAAAGGGATAATTCCACGGGTTCATAACGAGTACCGTTCCGTAAGGCGAGGGCAGACGGTAGCTCTTGGACGCGAACTGCGCCAGAGGCGTTTTCACCTTTTTGGGCGAAGCGTATTTTTTTATATGCTTTATCATATGGGTAAGCTCGCTTAAAGCAAGCCCCGTTTCGCACATATAACTTTCGCTTTCGCTCTTACCCAAATCTTTTTTAAGCCCCGCGTGAATTTCTTCAAGGTTATCCCTGATTGCCGCGTAAAGCTTTTTGAGGTATAAAAGTCTGAATTTTACGTTAAGCGTTTTGCCGCTCTTAAAAAACTCTTTCTGTTTTGCAACTATCTCCGAAATTTCAGTCTGCATAAATTCCTGCCTTTAAATATATTTCTTTCAGCTTGTCTTTGCTCCACAGCACGGGTACGGGGTACAGAGGGTTAGCCTCCTTTTCCGCGTGCGAGGCAAGCTCTCCGATATGTTCTTTTTTAATAAAATCAAACTGCGCCGGAATACCGAACTTTTTATTCATTTCCTCTATCTTCGAAATAATTGTTTCCGCCGCCTCGCCTGCCGGAGTTTCCTTCGTGGCAAGGTCGCAGTAAATTGCAATTTGTTTAAGTTTTTTATGCGCTGCTTTGCCGTATTCCCTTAAAACTATTGGCAGCAGAACCGCGTTTGCAAGTCCGTGCGGAGTGTCGTACTTTCCGCCCAGCGAGTGCGCCACGGCGTGAACGTAGCCGACGTACGCCTTTGAAAACGCTCTGCCCGCTTTGTGCGCGGCAATAAGCATATTCCTTCTCGCTTCGCGCGTCTTGTCGAAATACGAAGCTTCGAGATTTTCAAAAATCATTTTAATAGCTTCGAGCGCGTCAGTCCTCGTGGATCTGTTTCCGCTCTTGCCGATATACGCCTCTATCGCGTGGGTCAGCGCGTCCATACCTGTTGTCGAAACAACCTTGGGCGGCAGGGTCATTGTGACCTCTTCGTCTAAAACGGCGTACTTCGGAATAAGGGGGAAATCGTTGATTGCGTATTTATACCGCGTCTTGCCGTCCACGATAACGCACGCGAGAGTGGTCTCGCTGCCCGTTCCGGCAGTCGTTGGAATTGCGTATAAAAGGGGTATTTTTTTGCCCACCTTTAAAATTCCGCGCAGCTTTGCAAGCGGTTTTTTAGTCGCGATAATCGCGCCCACGCCCTTTGCGCAGTCTATGGGCGAGCCGCCTCCGAAAGCTATCAGACAGTCGCAGCCGTTCTCCTTATAAACCTTTACCGCGTCCTCCGCGTTGTCGGTCGTGGGGTTTGCAACGACGTCCGAAAATACGAGGTATTCAAACCCTTCCTCTGTAAGCTTTTGTTCAAGCCCTGCGCAAAGCCCTAAACCGTATATCGTTTTATCGGTCACGATAAGCGGTTTTTTCTTTCCGTTTTCTTTAAGAGAATTCGGGATATCATCTGTTTTCGAAATAATTTTCGGGTCCCTGTAGGGCAGAACGGGCAGAGCGATTTTTAAAACGGTCTGAAAAATTCTGCAATACGCCGCCTTGAAGGGGTTGACCCCTTTTACCTTGTTTTTCATTAAAAACTCCTTTAAGCCGCAACCGTAAGCTTGCCCGATTTAAACGAGTAAGCGTATGTTGCGCCGGGCTTGGCGTAATTTTCGTTTGCAACCCAGCGCACGGTTTTATCGGTAAGGTTGAAAACAACGCTGTGTACGGTTACGCCGCCCGCCTTTCTTCTTCCTACTTCGGACAAAATGTTCATCGCGGCTTTCTCGTCCGCGACTACGCCGTTACCCTCTTTCAGACGGTCATAGATATGCTGATATCTGTCCCAGCCGAATTTATCCGCGTCGCTTTCGTAATAACTGTCGTGACCGTTCACTATAAAGTTTGTTATCCACTGATAATCAAATTCGGCGCCGTCGCGGAGACCGGTATACATATTGTCGGTGTTATACAAAACTTTGAGAGTACGCGCCGAGCCGTCGTTATCCGTCTTGTCGGTTGCATTTTCTGCCGGAAGCCATTCCAGAATGGCGCTCTTGCCGGTAGCGTCCGCTATCATATAGTGGAACGAGGATTTAGCCGAGTCGTGCAGGTTGTAGCCTTTAATAAGCTCCACCGCCTCGTCAACCGTCGCGCAGTAGTCCAAAATCATTCTCTGCATGGTGGTCGAAGTGAAGTTCGGCTTGTTTTCGTCCTTCTGGTCGGTTGCGACCGTGCCGCTGCTGCTGACGCTTGTATCGTCGCCCTGATAGGACATAAATATCGCGCAGCTCAAACCCTTTTCGTTCATACCGTCAAGGGGCGTGTAGGGCGCGGCGAAGCAGGTGATTTTGTCCATAAGTCCGCCCAGATCTTTTTCAGTGTCGATGCCTATATAATTCATATCCACGGTAGAAAAGGACTTGTATCTGCCCTTGCCCGGGTTGTTGCATATCGTTATGCAGACGTTCGTTTTGTCAAAGTCGTAGTTGCGCGCAAACAGTATATCGTTTTCGGGCGTCTTTGCAGTGAACGCCGAGCAGTTTACGTCCGACTCGCCTATATCCACTTTCATAAGCCCTTTCGTAATGTTGCTGGTGATAAAGTTAATAAGCTCGCTGTCGGACGAAGCGCCGCCGCGCTTTACGAATTTATCCAGGTAGAAACCGCCCTTGACCTTCATACTATAAACCGAGCCTTCGTCGTTTTCGTCGTTTCTCGCCTGCAGGTGCTGAATGCTTGAAACGGTCGAAATTACTTCGCCCCAAAGGCAGCCCACCGTAATACCCAGTACTGCCGCGATAAGGATAATCACCGCAAGGGTAATACTTAAAGCCCTGAACCACAGCTTTTTCCAAAGTTCCTTCAATTTTGTCATTTTATATTTACTCCTTGAAAAGTTTTCTATTTATTCGCAAAGAACGAAACAACTACCCCGTTGGGGCCCACGTGCGTACCTATCGTACAGCCCACGGTGTGAATAGGAATATTCTCCGACTTACCCTTCCAAAGCGCCTCGCTGTCGCGCAGATACTTTTTCAGATAGTCGTCGGTAAGTCCCGAATAGCCCAGCGCGTAGGGCATACCGAAGTCAATTCCGCCGCACTTTTCGATAAGCTGCATTAAGAGGTTGTTTCCCTTTTTTGAACCCATCGCCTTGCCAACGCATTTAACCTCGCCGCCTATTACCGAAACGACGGGCTTTATCGAAAGCAACTCGCCGGCAAACGCCGCCGCAGCCGATATGCGTCCGCCCTTTTTCAGATATTTTAGGGTGTCTAAAACAGCCAGAACCTGAATTTTTCGTTTCGCCCCGTTAAGCTCTTTTACTATCTCTTCCGCGGAAAGTTTGCCGGCGTTTACAAGCCTTAACGCGTAGTCGCATAAAATCCGCTCGCCTATGCAGGCGTTCAGACTGTCTACTACGAGGACTTTGCCGCCGAATTTTTTAGCCGCCTTTACGGCGCAGCCGTACGTTCCCGAAAGCTTTGAGGAAATGGTTATTGCAATAACGCTGTCGCCGTCTGCGGTCAGCTCCCCGAACTTTTCCTCCCACCTGAACTCGTTTATCTGACTCGTTTTGGGCAGGTCCGCGCTTTCAATGAGTTTTTCGTAAAATTCCCTGTGCTGCAAGTTCACGCCGTCAAGATACTCTTCGTCGCCTATGCGCACTTGTATAGGAATACATATTACGCCCAGCTCTTCCGCTTCGGCCCGGGTTATATCCGCAGCAGAGTCCACTAACAGTTTAATCATGTTCACTCCATTGCCTCGTAGTATTTTTTCAGGTTTTCCGCAATCGATTGAAGCGACTTATAGAAAAATTTTCTCTCTTCTTCGGACATATCCGCGCTGCCGCCCTTCACCGCTCTTTCCGCTTTTTCGGAAATAGCTTCCGCAACCTTCAAGCCTTCGCCGGTCAGCTTTACGGGCGCGTTGTAGGTTTTGGAGTCGTACTCTATATACCCCTTTTCTTTCAGCACTTTTAAAGCGCGCGAAATTGCCGCCTTGTCCTCGAAGGTAAGACGCATAAGCTCGCTCGCGGTAAGGCCGCTTTCGTTTTCGCGCAGGTAGTAAATGCACATAACGTGAATACACTGCAAGCCGTACTCGCGCATTTCGCGGTGCTTGATTTTCTGCACCAGTTTATTGATTTTTAAAATGGTAATCGTAAAAGTTTCAAATATTTTTTCCATAATTTTCCTTCACCGTTGATTTGTCAACGAGTTATATAATAACCGATTATAAATGCGATGTCAATCAAAACAGTTGACAAATCAACAGGTTATTTAAAAATATCCCCTGACGGTAACCGTCAGGGGATATTTATGTTTGATTAGCGTTTAGCTTGTTTACGATAACGCAATTAAGATACGCGACAGACAATGTCTGTAAACGGAACGTTTATCAGTAATCGATATTATCGTAGAAACCGTCTACATCCGAAAAATCGTTTCTCTCTTCCCTTGCGCCGTCACGCTCTCTGCGCACGGGCTTTTGGGTTGTGTCAACCGTCGTGGTCGTGGTTATAACCGCGTCGGAAGGATACTGCGCCAGAACGGGCTGCGAAACGTTTTCCTCTACGGTGTTAACCGCAGGCTGTTCGGTAGCCATTCCCTTCTGCGACATAAGCTTTGCAAACGCCGCAATCAGCGCGTCGCCCAGGAGCTCGGCGTTCATACCCTCGTTGCCGAAGGGAAGCCTCTGTTTCTGTTCGTAAGCCGGATATCCGCGTGAGGCAAGCCTTGCCATTTCAAGCTCGGTCTTCATTGCGGAAAGTTCCTTATTCGCCTGCTGCTCGGCGCGTATCAGCGCAAGCTGCATTTTTATCTCGCCCAGACTGTCAGCCGAAACTGACTGGCCGCCATGCGAATAAGGCTGTAACGATTGCGCAGGTTGCGAAGGCATTGCCTGTACGGCCGCAAGTTTTGCGCGCATTTCCGCAAGCTCGGCTTCAAGTCTCTGCATTGCCGAATTATCCGCCTGCTGAACGGGCGCCTGCTGCGCGGGTGTAGGCATTGCCTGCTGCTGCATTGCCATGGAAGCCATACCGGCGCCTGCCATGCCTGCCTGCGCGCGGATCTTTTCGAGTTCGGCTTCCTGCCTTGCTCTTGCAAGCTCGCGCTCGGCTTCAAGACGCTCCTGCTGCATTCTGCGCTCTTCTTCGCGGCGGGCTTTCGCCTCTTCGCGCTGTTCCTTGGTCTTTCTGCGTTTTATGCATACCGCAATTATTATGATAAGCAGTATCAGCACCGCCAGCGCGATTAAAAGCCAAGCCCACATAGGAAGTCCCAGCATCGTCTTGGATGCGAACTCTTTTACGTTGTTCATAAGAGCCGCCGCGCCGCTTTCAGGTACCGTATATGTTACCGCCGCGCTTGAAAGTTTAACGGTATCGTCGTTTGCAAACGTGAAGTTATTGCTGTCGTCGCCGTTTTCGCCTGCGCCGAGAACCGCGCTGACGTAATAGGACCTGCCGCCCTTAAACACGACTTCCTCGTCGGACAGAGGGGTCGTTGCGGCTTCGTCCGCGTAGTACGCAACGCCGATTTTAAGCGAGCCGTCGGTGATAAGCGTTCTTGCCCACTCGGGCAGTTTGCTCGCGTTAATCTTCGCGCCGTTCTTGCAGCTCAAATCGAGTATATCGGTACCCAGCTTGTAGGGCGCAATTTTCCAGTTGTAGGAAGCCACCGCGCCGTCAACCGTAACGCTCTGCGAAACCGCGTCGTCCGCAAGGCTGAATTTAACTACCGCCTTGGTGGTAACGCCGCCGCTCTCCGCAGGCTGCTTCCATTTATAGTTTGCGTTGATAATTTCAAGGGTCGCGGTGTAAGGACCTACGTTTATCGCGTTGATGGGATAGCTTACCGCCTTGATTATTTCGCCGTCGAGATACTGCTGGTACTTGCCGTCCAGGTACTCTTCGAATTTAATCTGTTCGCCCTTGAACTCTATCTTCTTGATAATTTCGGGAACGTCGATTTCCTTCTGGGTAACTTCGATAAGGAACGAATACGTATCCAGCGAGTACGAAACGTCGCCGTCCTCGGTCATTCTGATTTCTACTACGTATTTGCCCGCGTTGAGGTCTGAAAGCTTATACTCGCCCAGCTTGCCCAGCTCGGTCAGATTTGAAATCTTGTCAACGTCCTCGCAGTCGTGGATATAAACTTCGTAGTTGCCCGAAGCCGAAACCTGCGCGCCGCCGTCCTTTTCAACGACTTTGACCGCAAAGTCGACTTCCGAATAGACGAGCGAACTCTCTTCAAGCGTCGCTTTCGCGCGCGTTCTGTTGTCGCCGATGCTGAACGAAGCGACTTCGGTCGTTCCTTCGAGTTTATACTTACTGTCCATTCCGTCTTTCAGAACGACGTTCACTTTTACCTGAATCTGTCCGCCTGCGTCGTCCGCAAGTTCGTACAGTTCAACGAGTCCGTCAACGCCCTTGTACTCGGTGCCGTTGTAGGTGTAAACGTAGTCGAGAATTTCGTTCAGATCGAGTTTATCGTCATCCGCCTTTGCGACGGGCGTCTTGTACTTTTTGCCGTCCTTCGAAAGGTCGCCCTTGGGCATATTTACAATTTTCACCGTCTTGGGGGTAATTACCCAGGACAGAACCACGGGGTCGGGCTGATCGAAGTTTGTATCGGTGAGCGTGAACGAAAGGGTCGTAATCACGCGGTTTCCTTCTGCGGTGATTTCCTTCGAGCTGTTTCCGTCAAGCTCGTCAATCTCCGTGCCGTCGGGCATAGTGCCGTCTTTCACAAGCACGAAAATCATAGTGCCGTCGGCGTAGTCCACTTCGTAGACGGGAATTGCATTGCCTTCGCTGTCCGTGAAAGGATAATCTGTAGTATTAGGCGCGCCCATATCGACGGGCGTTCCGCTTGCGCCGACTTTATACTGCCATTTAATTTTGGAAGTATCAACCGTACCGTTCTTTATGGTAACGGTAATGGTTGCCGTACCCTTCTGCGAGTCGCCGCCGTACTTTTCGTCGTCGTCGAACAGATGGTCGCCGTCCGTTTTCAGCGCGTAGCATACCGTATAAGTATCGGGCGTCGAAAGGTCGGTAACAACCTGACCCTTGCTGTTGGTAATTTTAATACCGTTCGTAAAGCCGTCGCGCGTGTCGGTGTCGGGCTGCATATAGTTGTACTCGGTGGGAATCTGGGGCGCGGGTATCGTGTAAACGTTTGCCGCTCCGTCCTTCAACGCGTACTTAATTTCAACCTGCGAGCCGTCATCATTGAACAGAGCCGTTGCGGGGTCGTCGCCTTTAACGATACTCCAGACGAGTCCGCTCGTATCCGCGCCGCCCGCGTCGATTTTGAACTGCTGCGAGTTTTTGTCGGTGTTCACGGTATAGTTATCGTTCACCGCGCTGTAACCGTTTTCGCCCTTTGCAATGAGTTCAACCTTCGCCGTGTAGTTGCCCGAAGCTAAATCTTTGATATCGATGCTCGTTCCGCTTACGGGTACGGGGCTGCCGCCCGTCTTGGTGTAGGTGAAGATATACGCGGGAGTCTCGCCCGAAACCGGACCTGCGGTAGTTGATTCCGCATAGCTCAAAGTTCCTGTACTTGCAGGGTCGAAGTCCCACTTCCAGTTGGTGTCGCCCGAGGCGGTGAAAGTGAATTCAAGCGATTTCTGCTTAATTTCGATATCTATCGTCTTGTTTGAAACGCTCTTTGTTTCGTCATTCCAGGTATACTTGTCGCTGTTTAAAACGAAAGTGATTTTGCACTTGCCTGCGTTCGTCGCGGTGACGCTCTTCTGGTCCTCGGACAGCGTAAAGTTTGTCGTGTCCGAAAGAGTAACCGATTTAACCGCGTCCGAAGTATAGGTCAGCGTAAAGGTGTGACTGTCGCCGTCGTAAGTGTATTCCTTTTTGTCGACGGTGGGAACGTTCGCGCTGCCCTTGCCGACCGTCAGCGTACCGTCTTTAAATTCTATATCGTAGTTGTCCGATTCATATCCGCTAGGCGTTATTTTGTAAGTGCCTGCGGGGCTTGTCGTGGAGTAAATCGTTCCGCCGCTATTCTTACAGGTAAACGCAAGCGTGCCTGTAAGTACCCCCTCCGTTTCGCCGTTCACAAAGCCACTGTACGTTACTTCGTGTTCGGGTTCGGCTTCGCCGTAGCCTATCGACTCGTCTTTCGCCGTAACCGTCAGTTTAGCTTTTTTAATTTCATAACTGCCCGTAACGGAGTCGTCGGTATCCGCCCACTTAAACCTGCTTGCGGTTTCCGTGCTTTTAAGCGTAACTTTAATATCGTCCTTGTCGTACTCGTCCGCGTTTATAAGGTCGGTCGGGTAAGTCACGGTATAGTCCGTACCTGCGGTAGTATCAAGCTTGGTACCCGCAAAGCCCGCGGGGTAATTAAATTTTACCGTCGCGTTATTCTGCGCCTGTCCGTTATAGGTCTTGCTGCCGCTTATCGTTGCGGTAATTGTCGCCTGGCTGATTGTGTAAGCCGCGGTATTAATCGTGATTTTATAGTTATTAACCGTCGGTTGAACTTTACCCTTAACGGTGTATGAACCCAAATCAGACGTGTTTGTCGCGTCGGTTGAAGGTGTCACTAACGAAGTTACCGGCATTGAAGCGTCCGCGCTTGCAAGCGGGGTTGAGGGATTAACTTCCGCCTCTAACGCTGCAAGAGCGCAGCCGTATTCGCTGGTCGCATCTTTGAGATTTACTGTAATTTCCCTGGGCTGAATATTTACCGTAAACGGAGGCAAACCAATCGCACACGTAACGCTTGCTGAGACGGTAGGCTTATAAGAGCTGGGAACAGTACTGAGGTTAGGTAAAAATGAATAATAACCGGCGTTGCTTACGCTTGTAAACGCAGTGGTACTGTTGTTGAACGCCGCATAGGCAGTTGAAGTGGTTGCGCCGCCTGACTGCCAGTCGAATAACGTTGCTCCGTCGGCGTTCGCTATTGTACGGACAGCGACAAGCTCGCTTCCGTAGGTTAAAGTCAAATCGCCGCCGCTTTCTACCGTTTCCCAGTCAGTACTGGTGTCAAGCTTATACTGCCACGTTGCATCAAGTATCGCCGTTTTGGAATTTGAAGTAAGTATTTGCCACTCGGCTCCGCCCTGGGCTATTCGTTTTGACGGGTCATCACTGAATACAAACGCTGCGGTATAGCTTGTATAAGTATAACCGTTTGTTTTACCCGTAGCGCCCGTAGTAAGTTTACCGTTGTTGCCAATTCCTGTGGTAATACCTATATAAGCCGAACCTTTTTCTGTCGTAAGGTCGCCCGTTATTGTTAACAATTTCGTAGTGACTCTGAGGTTAGCTTGGTCGCCGTTGGTAAAGTTATCGTAAATTTTTACTGGTCCGCCTATTGATACACTGCTGCTTGCGCCAGGATTCAAGGCACATCCCGTAGCTTGAGTATTCTGGGTAATAACACCGCCGTTCAATATAATTTTGGTGTTATCCATCAAACATATTCCGCCTTCGTAGCTAGCGGCATCGTTATAACTTATTTCACCGCCGGTTACAGTGAGTTCCGACTTCTCCGACATAAACACACCGCCGCCGTTATTAGCGCTATGATTGTCGGTAATAGTGCCGCCGGTGATTATTAAGGATACATTCTTATCTAGCCTTACACCGCCGCCGCCGTTAGTTGATCCTGTACCGTTCGCATAGTTACCGGAAATTAAGCCGCCGTTTATCTCGTGTATTTCCGAAGTACCTTCAATTTCTACACCGCCGCCGTTACGGTCTGCTATATTGTTAGTAACGGAGCCGCCGTTCATAACGAACTTACCATCGAGTACGTAAACACCGGCAGCGCAATCGCCTTTGTTTCCCGTAATATTGCCGCCGTTTATAGTTAACTCGCCGCCGTTCATCATTATTCCGCCGCCGTAATCCTCTTCGGGCTTTTCAGAATGCCAGTTATCTTTTTCTGCCGTATAGCCGCCCGTAATATTGCCGCCGCCCGCGCTGTCCTCTAATGTAAGTTTACCTCCGCCAACGTACAAATTGCTGCCCAGCTGGGTATAGTCGTTAAGCTGGCGGTTAATTGTGTGACCGTTTAAATCAAGCACTATATCCGCGCCATCGGGAATGCAAATTCTGCCGTATGAAAATCCGTCGCCGGTGCCGAAGGGGTGGCTTGCATCGTCGGTGGGAGCTAACCAGTCTGCGTCTAAAATAAAGTAAACCTGCTTGCCCAGCGTTTTGCTGTTACTTACCGCGTTGTTCCAGGCGTCCGCAAAATTTTCGCCTACCACAAAGCGCAGCGAGGTGGTGTCCTGCTGCTGTTCGGTTGAAGAAACTTCTTCCGCGGTAAGCGTTTTATTGAAAGTTTTATCGTCGGAGTTATTCAGCGGAACCGCGCACGCGGAGAACATCAATGATGCCGCCATCGCAAACGAAGCTACCGCCGTTCCGAGCGCCGCTATTCTCTTTTTAAATTTTGTGTTTTTGGTGCTTTGCATACCCTCATCCTCCTGCTACTCCTTTTCCGGAGTAACAAAAAAAGTGTGTCCCCATAAAAGACACACTCTGCTATGTAGTATATCTTTTAAGGTTACCACACCATTTACAATTTCTGCCCTTTTCAATACAAAGCTTAATTCGAGTACAAAAGCAAATCGCTTAGCAAAGTCATTGATTATATAGCAAATAATTTTTAAAGATATACAAAGCCGCTATGACTTTGTTATATAATTAAATCTTTTGCTTGTCTTTGCTTTTTTCCTAAATCGCATCAAGCTTTGTTTTTCGGGCAAAAAAATTGCATAAAAAACGGGCAATATTAAATTGTAAATAATGTGGTATGCGTATTTTAACATATTCCGTCAAAATTTTCAAGATATTTTTTAAAAAAATAAAAACTTGTGGTTGCCAATTACTCCCACCACAAGATATTGTGTCCGGCAATGCCGGTTTCGTATTATTTTCGTGTTTTTTCTTGATTTTTCGCCTTAAAAACGCATAAAAAAGGCGCCGCGGCGGAAAAATTTCCGCCGCGGCGCCACTATTCTACCTATTATATATTAACCGCGTCCAAACCCGTCTGGGTTGTTTTTCTGCCAGCGCCATGTGTCCGCGCACATTTCGTCAATGCCCAGTTTCGCCGACCAGCCCAGCTCCCTTTTCGCCTTTTCCGCCGAAGCGTAGCACTCCGCAACGTCGCCCGCGCGCCTTTCCACAATCTCGTACGGAATTTTTTTGCCGCACGCCCTTTCAAACGCGCTTACCATTTCAAGCACGCTGTAACCTCTGCCTGTGCCGAGATTGCAAATATGCACACCCGTCGATTTATAGCCGGCAAGCGCTGCAACGTGACCCTTTGCAAGGTCCACCACATGGATATAGTCCCTTACCCCCGTGCCGTCGCGCGTGGGATAATCTCCGCCGAAAACTTTCAGCTTATCCCTTTTACCCGCCGCAACCTGCGCTATATAGGGCATCAGATTATTCGGTATTCCTTTGGGGTCCTCGCCTATCATGCCGCTTTCGTGCGCGCCGACGGGGTTAAAATACCTCAAAAGCATAACGTTCCAACTTCCGTCCGCGGCGCAAAGGTCCTGCAAAATGCGCTCAATCATAAGTTTGGTCGCACCGTAGGGGTTTGTCGCCGAAAGGCGGCAGTCCTCGGTAAGCGGCAGCCTTTCGGGTACGCCGTACACCGTCGCCGACGAAGAAAATATAATGCTTTTAACGCCCGCCCTCTTCATGCAGTCCAAAAGCACGAGAGTACCGTAAACGTTGTTATCGTAATAGTCCAGCGGAATTTGGCAGCTTTCGCCGACCGCTTTCAGTCCTGCGAAATGAATTACACCGTCAATCTTGTTTTCGCCTAAAATTTTATCAAGCATGGCTTTGTCGCGTATATCGCCCTCGTAAAAGCTGACTTTTTTCGCGGTCAGTTTTTCAACCCTCTTCAGACTCTCTTCCGAAGAGTTCGAAAGGTTGTCGATAACTACTACGCCGTAGCCCGAATTTAAAAGTTCCAATACGGTATGACTGCCGATATAGCCGGCGCCGCCCGTCACCAAAATATTTTGCATAGCCGTATTATATATATCCGGTTAAACTTTTGTCAAGCGTTATCGCACCGTCACTCCACAGTGACCGACTTTGCCAGATTTCTGGGCTTGTCGGGGTCGCGGTTCAATATTACCGCCGTTCTGTACGCGATAAGCTGCAGCGCCGACGACGACAAAAGGGGGGATAAATACTCGCCGCCGTCGGGAATTTTTACAATCTCTGCACGTCCTTTCAGCTCCTCCGCAATGCTGTCAACGCAGGTCACAACGGCTACTTTGCCCTTTCTCGAAAGCACCTGCTCCACCGCGTTTTTGCTCTTGCCGGCAAGCCGTTCGCAGGTAATAACCACCACCGCAACAGCGCTTTCGTCAATCAGCGCGAGTGTGCCGTGCTTCAGCTCGCCCGCGGGATAGCCCTCGCTTGGAATATAGGAAACCTCTTTTAATTTCAGACTGCCTTCGAGCGCGACCGCGTAGTCTATGTCCCTGCCCAGAAAATACACGCCGCTTGAACGCGCGCACATATCCGCAACTGCCGATATGTCCGTGTTTTCAACCGTCTGTTTGCAGAGGGCGGAAATTTTTTGCATTTCGTCAAAGTCGTTGCGCCGGCCTGCCAGAACGTTTGCAAGCAGGTACAGGGCGGCAACCTGACCGGCGTACGATTTTGTCGCCGCCACGCAGATTTCGGGTCCGGCGGCAACCGGTATAACCACGTCGGCAATTCCTGTCAGCTGCGAGTAGGGCGCGTTTGTCACCGCGACCACGCGCGCGTTAAAATTTTTTGCGAGCTGCGCGGCCTCGACCGTGTCGGCGGTTTCGCCGCTCTGACTTACCGCGACCACCAGAGTTCTTTCGCCGACGATAGGATTTTTATATCGGAACTCGCCGGCAATTTCAGCCTCGCAGGGAATTCGCGCAAACTGTTCGATATATCTTTTTGCAACCAGTCCGCTGTTATACGCCGTGCCGCAGCCGGTGATAATTACGCGGTCAACGCCGGCGCAGATTTTTCTTACCTCTCCCTCCGCCGTGTGAAAAACTGCGCAAGTGTTCGCTATTGCATACGGCGACTCGCGTATTTCTTTCAGCATATAGTGCGGACAGCCGCCCAGCTCTAAATTAGCTGGGGTGGCAAGATTGGGACGGACCGGGCGGCGAACTTCGTTTAAACCGTTGTCGAATACGCGTACCGCGTCCGAAGTTATCAGTGCAAAATCGCCGTCCTCCAAAATACTTATTTCTCTGCACAACCCCGCAAGAGCGGGGGCGTCGCTCGCCGCAAAATTTCCGTCCGCGCCGCTTCCGACTATAACCGGACTTTTGAACTTTGCCGCGGCGATACCGTCGAAATCAGCGCATATGACCGCTATTGCATACGAACCGGTTAAAAGCGCGCAGACTTTTTTAAGCGCAGCTAAAAGGTCGCCGTCGTAAAATTTATCCAGAAGACGGGCGATAACTTCGCTGTCGGTATCGGACAAAAATTCGGCGTTTGCAAGATATTTTTCTTTCAGTTCGGCGTAGTTTTCTATAATGCCGTTATGTACTAACGCAAACTTACCCGCCGCAAGAGGGTGGGCGTTCACGTCCGAAGGTTTGCCGTGGGTCGCCCAGCGCGTATGTCCTATACCGGTGTTTCCGTTCAAATCGCCGACGCAGTTTTCAAGCGTTGCAACCTTGCCCTGCCGCTTTACTATTGAAATTTGTCCCTTTGATAAAGTTGCGATTCCCGCGGAATCGTAGCCCCTGTATTCAAGTTGTTTTAATCCGCCGTAAATAATATCCGAAGCCCTGCGTTTGAGAGCGCAGCCGACTATTCCGCACATATATTCACTCCGATTTTATAATTCTGCTTTTTTGCGCAGTTCCGCGCAGGCGGCAAGACAATTTTCGTAATTTTCGCCCTCCGCCATAATTCTTACGACCTCTTCGGTACCCGAGGGGCGGACGACCAGTCTTACGCCCAGACTTTTGGAAACTCTGTCAACATCTTTTAAAATAGTCGCCGCCGCGGCTTTTTTGTCCCTGACCGCAATGTTCACGCTGACCTGCGGAAAACTTTTGTAATCTTTAAGTAGCTGCGGCAGATCCTTTTTCTGTTCGACCAGAGCTTCCATTATCATAATGGCGGTAACAAGTCCGTCGCCGGTTGATTCGTACTTCGAAAAAACCACGTGACCGCTGCGCTCGCCGCCCAGTACCGCGCCCGATTTTGTCATTTCGTCGCAGACGTTTTTATCGCCGACGTCGCACACCGCGCACTCTATGCCGAGGGGGAGCAGGCTTTTTATAAGTCCGCCGTTGCTCAAAACGGTGCAGACTATTTTATTGCCCGAAAGCTCGCCGCGTTTTTTCAGGTAGTCGGCGCAGATATAAAGTATCTCGTCGCCGGTAATCACTTCGCCGCGGCTGTCGACGCATATACATCTGTCGGCGTCGCCGTCGAAAGCGAAGCCTATATCCAGCGAATTGTTTTTGACAAGTTCTACAAGTCTTTCGATATGAGTGGAGCCTACGCCGTCGTTGACGTTGGTGCCGTTGGGCGACACGCCGACCACCGAAGTTTTAGCGCCCAGCGCGTCGAACACGCTTCTTGCAATCTGCCAGGCGCTGCCGTTCGCCGCGTCCAGCCCCACGCGCAAGCCCTTGTACGAACAGGTCGAAAGAGATATAAGGTGACCTATATATCTGTTCCGCCCCGAAACGTAGTCGACCGTCCGCCCGATAGCTCCGCCCGAAGCGAAGGGAATTTCGCCGCTCCTGCCGTCAAGATATTTTTCGATTTCGGCTATCGCGCTCTCTTCCAGTTTTTCGCCCGCGGAGTTCATAATTTTAATGCCGTTGTCAAAGTACGGATTGTGGCTTGCGGAAATCATAATACCGCAGTCAAAACCTTCGCAACGGGTAATGTACGATACCGAGGGGGTGGTGGTGACGTGCAGAATGTACGCGTCAGCGCCCGACGCGGTAAGCCCCGCGGCAAGCGAGTATTCGAGCATATATGACGATAACCGCGTGTCTTTTCCGATAACCGCGCGGCATCTGCCGCCGCTTTTGCCGCCGTACATATGCCCCAGAATTCTTCCGACTTTGTACGCGTGTTCGGCGGTTATGGTTACGCCGGCTTCGCCGCGGAAGCCGTCCGTTCCGAAATATTTACCTATAAAACACCTCCACCGTTAAACTGCGTTTACACGCATATGTATCTGCGCGGCAAACTGCCGTCAACTGTCTGTCAATACATATGCGCGTAAACTTCATATGCCGCCGCGTCCATATGCGGACAAAGGGCAAAAACGGTTTATTTCCCGTATACATAGTATGCAAAACCCGTAAATTAGGGTTACCGCGCTAAAAAATTGACTTTTATTTTGCAAATACTTATAATGGAGGCACACGGTAGCCAAACCGAATAAGCCGCGACGCCGCCTTATTGTCGCTTTTCAGCAAATACGCCCTTGCAGTACGTCCGTGTACAGCAGCGGACACCTTCGCAGAAAATCAATAATTCAATCGTCGCGGTGCTACGCAGTTTTGCCGAGCGAAATTAGGCGCAAGACAAGGCGAAACCGCGCAGGCGTACCGAGAGTACGTCAAGCGGGTTCAACGCAGTATTGTGTTTAATTACGCCGTCAAAACCTTATCCTGTTTGATTACCGTGTGCCTATGAGCGGGTCCTCCCCTCCCTTTAACGTAAATCTATGAAGAAGAAATCTAAATTCAAACTTTCAATATGGAGAATACTTGCGCTCGGCTATCTCGTGACTATGATTGCGGGCAGCATTCTTTTGATACTGCCCTTCGCAACGAAATCGGGGCAGTCCACTTCCTATATCGACGCGCTTTTCACTGCGGCGTCCGCAACTTTCATTACCGGACTTGCGCCCTACGACACCGCAATTCACTGGACCATTTTCGGACAGCTCGTAATTCTGTTTTTGATACAGCTGGGCGGACTGGGTTTTATGACCATAGTCTCTATCATATTCGTAATGTTCAAGCAGGGCATGGGTTTGCACGAACGCCGCGTTATGATGATGGACGCAGGCGGCGGCAGTAACGCTCTGGGCGTTAAAAAACTGGTAGTACGTATAGTGGTCGGTTCGCTTATAATAGAGGCGGTCGGAGCGCTGCTTTTGTGTATAAGGTTCATTCCCCAGTTCGGCGCGGGCAAAGGTATTTACTTTTCAATCTGGCACTCTGTTTCCGCATTCTGTAACGCGGGTTTCGATTTAATGGGTACTGCCGACGCCCCCTTTGTTTCGCTTACGGGCTACGCGACCGATCCCCTCGTTTCCCTCACTATCTGTCTTTTGATTATTTTAGGCGGACTGGGTTTCTGCGTCTGGGGCGACGTTATCGACTGCAGGTTCAACCTCAAAAAGGCGCAGCTTAACACGAAAGTAATACTTATAGTAAACGCAATACTGCTTTTTGGCGGCGCGGCTCTGTTCCTCGTTTTCGAGCGCGACAATCCTTCTTACGAGGGATATAATTTCGGGCAGAAGCTGCTTGCGTCCTTCTTCAATTCCACTACCGCGAGAACTGCGGGGTTATCCACCACCCCTCTTGAAAGTATGTCCGACAGCGGATACCTTCTGACTATCCTTTTAATGTTTATAGGCGGAAGCTCCGGCTCTACCGCGGGCGGACTTAAAGTCGGAACCTTCGCGGTAATTACTATGGGTATGTTAGGCGTGTTCCGCGGAAGACGGGATATAAATATAGGAAAAAGACGTATCGAATACTCGCTCGTGTCGCGCTCGCTTGCAATTCTTACCGCCTGCCTTATGACTATTATCCTTTCGACAATGATAATATGCGCGGTAGAAAAGCCGGAAGTCGTTAACTTCCACGACGCGCTGTTCCAAAGCGTTTCGGCGTTGAGTACTACGGGACTCGGCATATGCGATATTGCAAGTCAGTGCTGGCTTTCAAAGATAATTCTTATAATTCTGATGTTCGCCGGCAGGGTGGGTATACTTACCTTTGCGCTTGCTTTGGGCGAAAAGAGAACGGCGGCGGAAATAAGATTTCCGGTTGAAAATATTTTAATAGGTTAAAAATAAACGGAGATATAATTATGAAATCTGTGTTACTTATAGGTATGGGAAGGTTCGGTCAGACCCTCGGCGAAAAGCTTTTGGGTATGGGCAACGAGGTTATGATCGTCGACAAGGACGAAGACGTTATAAACGCGCTCGCATCCAAGTACACCAACGCCCTGATTGCCAACTGTATGAACGTCGACAACCTGCAGGCAATGGATATACCGTCCTTTAACGTGTGCGTGGTGACCATCGGCGACGATTTTCAGTCGTCTCTGGAAATTACGTCTATCTTAAAAGATTTGGGCGCGAAATACGTTGTATCGCGCGCCGATACCGAAATTCAGCGTAAGTTCCTCTTCCGCGTGGGCGCGGACGAGGTTATATATCCGAACAAGGATATTGCCGAAAAGCTTGCGGTCAAGCTGAACAGCGGAAACGTTTACGACTATATCGAAGTGGATTCGCAGCACGCTATTTTCGAGATTGCGGTGCCTGCAAAGTGGCACGGAAAAAATCTGATTGAAACAAACCCGCGCGCAAAGTACGGACTGAATATTCTGCTTATCAAAAAGGGCAAGAATATCGTGCCGTCGCCGGCGCCTACCTATACTTTTGAAGAGGGCGACCTTATAATGGTTTTCGGCAACAAGGAGCAAATCCTGAATTTTACGAATAAGCATTCTTAAACGTTCCGTTTAATCGCGTATCTTAATTGCAACACCGTAAAACAACTAACCACACATCAAACTTGAATATAACAAAGCGGCGGCTTCGTAAACGAAGCCGCCGCGCGCTTTTTCTTTATAGCGTAAGAAAGTCCCTCTCGGGACTTTCTTAATTCGGGTGTGGTTAATATGCTTCGCAGCATATTCCTGAAAGAGTTCGTTCGTATAGAACGTGAGTACTCCGTTTTTAGTCATCTTACGGTCTAAACGCAATACCATTATATGACCCAATGGGTCATATGCCAACTATTTTTTTGACCTATCGGGTAAAATAAATAAAAATATCATTAAAAGGGCTTTTATGATTACACTTGACCAAATACAAACAAGAATTGCAGAAACAATAAAGCAAAGCGGCATGACCCAAACCGCGATTGCAAAACAACTGAATATAAAACCAACCCAGATTTGCAGTTATCTGAAAGGCCGGAAAATGCCGGCGATTGACACGCTTGCAAACCTTTGCAAAATTCTGGACGTTGACACAAACTATATACTTTGCCAGGACTGAAAAACAGCGGCGGCTTCGTTTACGAAGCCGCCGCTGCTGTTTATATAGACCTACTGTTATGACAGGTAAAATAAATTAACTGCATCTTTTTGGAAAGCTCGCAAAGCAGCGTTTTGACCTTTTCGAGATGCTCGCCGTCCAGACTTACGAACGGGTCGTCCAGAATCAAAAACGGCTTTTCGGTCTCGTACATATTCCATATCAGCGCGAGCCTGAAACAGAACGCGCATATGGTCCGCTGACCGGCGCTCAAATGCTTTTCGCTGCGCTCCTTTCCGCTGCGCTCGAACGAAATTTCAAAGTCGCGGTTCATGGTAATTTTTTCGCCCAGCGTCTTTTCAAGCAGCGCGGAATAGTCTATAAACTTGTCGCGCACGGGCTTTACGTATTTGTCCTTTAAATTCTCTTCCGCCGTTTTAAGGCAGTCGATACACGCGGATAACAGCGCGTATTTTTTATTGTACTCTTCAAGCGCCTCTTCCGCCGCGCTCTTGTCGGCGAGATAGCCGTCCAGCTTTTCCACCTGCGACTCGTCGTCGCATATTTCCATGTAAAGCCTGTTAGTCTCGCTACGAAGTCCGTTGAGTTCCGCGTTCAGCTCCTCAACGTCAATAACGCCGCCCTGCGGCCGCTCAATTAGACCTCGTTCCTTTTTAAACTGCTCCGCGCGCGCTTTGTTCTGCGCAACTTTTGCGCGAAGATTTGAAAGAGTTCTCACGTCGTCCGCGTACAGCTTTATTTTTTCGCGCAGCCCCTCGCCGCTTAAATGATAGGTCTCGCAGAACGCGGTAATACCTACGCCGTTTTCGGTTATCCTGTCATGAATTTCGTCCGTATTCTGCGCCGACTTACTCTTCCTTTCCGCAAGGTTCTGATACGCTGCAATATCGCCGCGCAAGCTTGAAAGGCTTGTCATATATCCGCCCGAATAGCCGTACTTTGCAAAAAACGCCTCAATCTTTTTTTCAACGTCCGCCTTTTGCGCGGACTTTTTTTCAAGCATTTCGCCGTCCGCCTTTTCCGCGTTCACCGCCTCGGTATAGGTTTTCAGATCCTCTTCAAAGGTGGAAAAATCAAACACCGGCCCGTTGGAAGAAAAGTATCCGTAGGGCATAAGAAACGCCTTTATGCCGTCAGAAAGTTCGGAAATCTTTGCTGACAGTCTGCGCCTTTCGGGGCTGTCCTGCGCAACGCTCGCTTTGGTGAATTTTTTGTTCAGATACAAAAATCCGTCTATAAGAAGGCACACCGCGCCCACGACCGCAACTATGATACCTGCCAGAAGCTGTACGAACACAACGCCGATTCCGGCAGCCAGAACAAGCGCGGAAGCTATCGCAAAAATGAGATACAGTTTGGAAGTTTTAGCCGTACCCGACTGCGGCGCGGCGACCGGGTTCAGGTTGTACTCCCTTCCAGCCTCTTTAAACTCTTCAACTTTTTTGCGCGCGGCGTCAAGTTCTTTTTCTGTCGGAACGCCGGCAGCAAACGTGCGGCGCAGCTTCAACTCCTTTTCGGTCGGCTGCCTGCCGCCCGCAAGGCTTATTTCGGTATCCAGCGCGGCGCAGGTCTGTATATCTTTTTCGGTTTGTTTAATTTCGTCCTCTTCGGGAACGCCGCCCGAAAATACTTCTTTGAGTTTTGCAAGCTTCGCTTCGTCGCTCTCGTCAAAGATACGCTGCGAAAGTCTTGCTTTAAGCTCCGCCTCTCTGTCCAGAAGCGCGGACACTTTTTCAACCTCTTCCAAAGCGGGAACGCCGAAAGGATAGCCGCTTTCAACAGCCTTTATTCTTTCGCCGTCGGCCTCTATATCCTGATAAAAGCCGTCGTATCTTTCCCAGTCCTTTAGAACTATATTCAGGGTCTGCGCCTTGTCCACCCGCTTTTCGAGCGCGGTAATTTTTTCGCAGTTTTCGCCGTGCTTTACGTACTTCGCCGCAAGCGCCGCCTGAACGTTTTTCGCGTTGGTTATCGCGTAGTTTAAATTTTCAATCTCGCTTTTCTTCGCGGAAATAGCGTCGTTGCCCGCGCGCGATTTTTTGTATTCCTTCCTCTTGTTATCCAAAATTTTCAGCGCTTCGTCAAGCCCCTCGTCGCTGCCGAGCGCGAAACTATTCAGCTTCGCGTTAATGCTGTTCGTCGAGGAAATTTCAATTTCGTCGCTGCTTATAAACACAGTGCGCTCGAACGATTTCGCGTCTATCCCGAAAATCACCTTGCCTATATCCTCGCGCAAATCGCTCTTTTTGCCGTTTAAATATACCGTACATTCGTCCTGCGTGTCGCTCTTTTCGCCGAAAAACCTCTCGATTTTATAGACCTTGCCGTCCGCCTCGAAAGTGAGGTTGCCGCCGAACTTTCCGCCGTCAAACGGGCAGAAATGCAGTCTCTCGCAAAAATCCTTGCTGTTACTGCGGTAGGGTTCAAGCCCGTAAAACATCGCCTTGATAAAGGACGCCAGCGTAGTCTTGCCGAAGCCGTTACTCTCGCAGTACGAAGTTAAGTTTTTATCAAAGGTAAAATCTTGCTTTTTGATTTTGCCGTAGTTTTCAATATAGCAGGATAAAAGCTTCATTACTCTATCCCCCTCGTACCGGACAGCGCTTTAAGCCCGTAAGAAATTATTTTAGCTTTGTCATCTTCGGAGTAGTCCGATTCGTAAACGGTGCGCACGAACTCGCCGGTAAGCGAGGTGTCGCCGTCGTAGGCGCGGACGTCTATTTTTTTGCGCGTTCTGTCCTTTACCCGAACGAACAGGCAGTCGCCCGAAAGATACTTTTCAACGTCGGAAACGAGGTCGTCCACCGTGAAATCAACTTCGCCGGTTAAGAGAATTCTGTAAACGTTTTTTCTGTCCGGCGCCACCTCTTCCTTGACTTTCAGTGAGGCTGCGTACGCGTCGCCTATCCCGGTTATATCCACGGACTTTTCGATTATCTCGTTTTCGGCGAACGGCACAAACCGGCTTGAAATTTTTCCGTCCTTTATATCAAGTTCAACGAACCCTTTAGCTCCCGTTTCGTCAAAGCCCCTGCCTTCAAGGCAGCCGCTGTACGCCCACGCGCCGCGGTTATCGAGAGCGCCGCTCTTGTATTCGTGAACGTGACCCAGCGCCAGATAGTCTATATTTTTATCTTTCAGCTTTGACAAACTAATCTTGTCCTTGCCGGCGGAAGTTGCAGTCTGTCCGTGCAGCATTACGATATTGCAACCCTCTTTTTCAAGGTTAAGCGTGGAATACAGCGAGGTGCAGTTTTCGCCCGTCATCTCTATTCCGCAGACGGTTACTCCGCCGTACTCGTATTTGGTCCAGCTGTCTGAAAAGGTCTTCAGGTTTTCGTATTCACCCCTCTCGCCGTTAATATCGTGATTGCCGCGCAGGTACAAAAAGTCGATTTCGGGGTTGTTTGCGACAACGCTGAAAAAGAATTCTTTGTCCTTTTTAAAGGGGTTGTCGCCGTCGAAAACGTCGCCGGACAAAAGTATTATTTTAACGCCGTTACTTTTCGCATACGCTACAAGGCGTTTGAAGGTATTCCTCACCGCCTCTTTGCGTTTGGTTGAAATTTCACGCGGAAATGTACCGTCGATTTTCGAGCCGAGGTGTATATCCGCGCAGTGTATTATTTTCATAAAATTATCCTCAAACGTAATTGTGCACTTTTTTGCAAGCGAAGTCAGCGGGCTATATTTTACTTTTTAATTTGCCGCCCGCTAACTGAAATTTATTTTATCCACCATTCAGGTGTTATTTCGCCTAGCCTTACGGTTCGCCCAGCAGTATAATCAAGCATAATCTCAATATCTCTATATTTGCCGTTCGGCATAAGCTGTACCATAAGTTCACGGCATGCGCCGCAAGGTGCGCCGTTAGAGCCGTCAGGCGACATGCAAAGCACCTTATCTATTTCTTGCTCACCATTTGTAATCATATTGAAAATTGCATTCCTTTCAGCACAGATACCAAGAGTCGAACAAGCGTCGATACAAACTCCGGTGTATATCTTCCCTGATTTTGAAAGGATTGCCGCAGATACTTCTCCACATGTAACGTACTTTGAAATTCTGCGTTCATTCAGAACAGTTTTTGCCGCTTCATACATTTTAATCCAAATTTTATCCATATTATCCACCGTAAATTGCTATTTAACATAGTTCATTATATCAATATCAAATAAAAAAAGCAAGGTCTGTTGTTTCAACCTTGCTTTTTATTTTCAGTAATTGATACCTTTAATCTTTGAAAAACCGTTTCCTTTTTTCCGTGTAAGCTCTTAAAAGTTCTTTTTAATTCCATGCGGCAAATAAAAAATTAAAAACCCCATTAAAAACGCTTGTAATTTTCGGGTTTTACTTATATAATAATTAAGCAATTAAATTATTGGGGTGTCGCCAAGCGGTAAGGCAACGGACTCTGACTCCGTCATTCGTTGGTTCAAATCCAGCTACCCCAGCCATTGTAAACCTAAATTGAACACATAAAAGAGTGTTTAGTTTAGGTTTTTTCTTTGCTTTTTAACGGCGGTTTATGCCGCAAAAGGCTATTGACTGGAATTGCGGTGTGTTAGGCTGTTGCGCCAAAGGCAAACCAAAACCCGACTGTTATCAGTCGGGTTGCTATGTTTCGCCCTTATTTGCCTACAAACACACCGCAAGAAAGGTTCCAGTCAATAGCACTGTGGAATAAATAGCCGTTTATTTATATCATCATTTCAACGTAAATATTATGAGAATATAAATTCCCGTTAGCAAATGTATGTAAAATAACAGTTTTTGAGTAAAAAATAAAGTCCTGATTTTCGTCATCAGGACTTATTCTTATAGGACAGTTATAATGAATTTGTATTTTATCGTCAAATAATATAACTTCTTTTATCAGATAGTTTATAAGCATTTGCGGTTCAAGTTTTAATGCCTGTTCGTAATATTCTTTAAAATCACGTTCATTTAGTTTTACTGCCGATTTACTGCGTTCTATTAGTATTTGCTTTTCTAATTCTTCCTGTCTGCTTTCAAGCTCTTTTAAACGTTTTGTGGTTGTAGGTGTCAAAACTCCGTTTTCAATAGCCGTCATTACATTTTGAATTGCTTTCTCGGTTTGCCGTTGTTCCTTTATTAGCGTGGTTAAAACCGAATTTAATTGTAATTGATTTTCTTGATATTCAAGCAGATATTTTACAATACCGTTTATAATTTGCGGTTTGCTTAACTCTTTGACAGTAGCTTCTATAATCACATTTTCAAGTTCGTCTTTACGCACCACTGATTTTTTGCAACCGCTTTGACGCTTGCGCCCTAAACACTTATAATAACGTTTAACCTTTCCGTTCCTTGACGTACCTGTTTCTGCGCTTATAGAACTTCCGCAATAACCGCATTTCATTTTATGGCGTAATAAATAAACAGTTTGAACACTGCGCTTGCCGTGTTTATTTTTGCTTGCGATAGCCAACGCTTTTGCCATTAAATCGTTAGATATTATCTGCGGATACATATTGTCGATTATTTCTTCGCCGTGCTTGTAAATACCTGTATATTTTTCGTTTTTCAAAATATTGTGAACTGTACTTTTTTGAAACGGTCTGCCTTTATATGTAACGCCTCTTGCGTTTAAAGCTGTTATTATATCTTTAACGTAAACACCATTTGTGTATTGCTCATACATATATTTAACAACTTCGGCTTGAAATTCATCTATAACGATTTTTCTTCCGTCTAACTTATATCCGTAAAGTATTGCACCACCCTGATAGTTACCTTTTATCCGTGTTTCTTTCATACCCCTGCGGACTTTCTGTGATAACTCTGCTGAATAGTATTGGTTCATACCTTCAAGTAAACTTTCAAGAATAATGCCTTCGGGCGTATCGGGTATATTTTCCATAGCGGATAAAACTTTAACGCCGTTGTTCTTTAACGTGCGCTTATGAATTGCCGTTGCGTATTTATCTCTTGAAAATCTATCAAGTTTATATACGAGAACGTAATTCCATTCTTTTCTTGCACTGTCTTTAATCATACGCTGGAAATCAGGACGGTTGTCATTTGTACCTGTCATTGCACGGTCAATATAAGTATCAAGAATAATAATTTTATTTCGTTGGGCGTATTCCTGACAAACTCTTAATTGTCCCTCAATGCTTTGCTCGGTTTGATTATCCGAACTGTATCGAGCATAGATGACTGCTGTTTTCATAGTTTTTTAAACTCCTTTTAAAATAGATTTTTTATTTTGTCTTTCGACAAGGGGCGAACAAACGGAAAGCCATAATATGGCGTTTTCAAATTGTGTTTCTGCTCTGCTGCAAGGGCTACGAAAGTAGTGCATTTTACCCTTGCAACAGAGTGGCTTTTCGTTTAAGCTCCGCCGGTCGTAAGACAAAATATTTCGGTCAGTTACTTTTCGGCATTTTCTCTATAATTTCGGGGCTGACCTTTCCCAAAATCTCGCCGTCTACAATGCAAGTAAAATTGTCTGCAAGTAATAACTTTCTATCGTCCACGCCGTAACCGCATAGCACATCTTCGTCCAAAATATCGCCGTTGAAATAGGTTGGTAATTTACCACCGTAGATTAACCGCTCGCCGCTCTTTTCTATGTATTTGAGTAGGTATTTTACGGACTGTGAAATTTCTTCCTGCCGTCCTAACGGTTTAAAATCGTTTCTGCCGAATTCCTTTAAAAAGTGGGTATTCTGAAATGTGGTTTGTACCTTATGTTGCTTGGTGCTGTAATCTTTAACTTCCGTTATTTCGCCTATCATTTGCGGTATATAGAAAATGCCGTGAAAGTGTAGGCGTTGCTTTTCGGGGCTACGCTCGAATACGCCTATGTATTTCCAACCGTTACGGCTTACAGCGTGTTTTAGTGCGTTGCGTAATTTCTTTTCAAAACTCTTTTCGTCGTGCTTATCTTCCGAATAGGTAAAAGTTACAAAATAGTTCCAACTCTGCAAATTTACCTTGTGCCATAATCTTGAATACCGTTTTATTGCGTTAGTCTTTTTGCGCACGATATTGCTTTCTATAAATTCCTTTACTTGCTCGGCGGTTTTAAACTCGTCTTTCAGCTTGTCCGAAATATATTTCTTGCGTTCTCGCTTGGGTAGCTTTTGGCTTTCCGTATAAGCTGTTTCAAACTTGCCTTTGGGTGTAGGTGGGCTTTCGCCCTTTTTAATTTCTAACTGCTTGGGTTTAGGTTTTTTCCGTCTGCGCTGTTCGCTTGGAAAGTTCTCTTTCGGTATGGCTATATAATGACCGCCGTCCGAATATATTTTTGCATTTATATAGGGCATAAAATTTTCTCCTGATTTTGTTGATATTAAAACGTATGTTTGCATTTAAGGGTAAAAATATATGTTAATCGTGGTTTTCGGTGTTCGCTTTCAATTCCTTAATGTGTGCCAAAAGCGTTTCAAAAAAAGTATGCTGTTCGCTTTCGGGCAACGCTCTTATATCAGGCTCGCCGATAGTTTCTATTTTTAATTCCGTTTTTAGCACTTGTAATCACCTCCTTTTTTGTGCTTTATTTCGGGGCTATAATGGTTATATCTTTCAACCTAACAGGCTTCTTAGTAGGTTGAAAATTTTTTAATGTAATGCGGTTATAACGCTTAAACCTGAAACCTAATTTCCTGTTTGAAAAAATAATTCAAAAATTTTTTCCGTTGCGATATGGTTATAGCGGTTAAACAGGTCAGCAAATGAGCTGTTTTAATAAATTTTTCATTAGCAGTCTAACAGCCTAACTCGACACATAATGTCGTGTTTGATAAAATTCTTTTAACATTTAAAGTGGCAACCTACTTGCCACAATAAAAAACTTTTCATATCTTTTAGGACAACAATTTTTAAAAGTTCGTATTTTTGCAAAAAATAGTTTTGAAAAAACATCCTTACATATCTTTCAGTACAAAAATTTGCAAAAGTTAACCTTTTTGAGTGTGCAGAAAACCCACATTTGCAGAGCCAAAACCAAACAATTGCGTGCAAAGTTACTACAATACCCCACATTTGCGGACATAAATTATGTTTGCGTTCAAAGGGAAACTGCCGCGGAAAATAAAAAATAACCCTACGCAAAAAGCGTAAGGCTAAAATGAAAAAATGCCGCAAAGGTTACAGGGCGATTCGCCAAGCGGTTTAGCGGCGAACGCCCGTCCTTGCGGTATTCATTTCTTGCTTTTTATTAGGTTGTTTTATTTCGTGGCGGGTGCTTGAACGCGCGGCGTAGCCGCGCGCTCGTTTATTCAAGCACCCGCCACAGTGCCAAACAAAAATTAGGTGGTCTTTTTAGTGTGATAACCATTTGACTTTATACACGATAGCGTGTATAATGAGTTCAAACTATTTAAGGAGCATTTTATGCTTGTCGCATTGTCTGAATATGCAAAATCTCAAAGTAGAAGTAGTGATACACTTCGACGTATGGCTGAAAATGGCTTGTTTAAGACAGCACAAAAAATAGGTCGTAATTGGGTAATTGATAGCAATGAAGTCTATCCTGTAAAGAAAAGAGTAAAGGCAAAAGAAAGTTTTTCCGTTATTTCCTTATTCTCTGGTTGCGGCGGTATGGACTTGGGTCTTGTCGGCGGCTTTGACTTTCTTAATAAACATTATGATAAAACAGGATTTGACATAATTTGGGCAAATGAAATTAACGCTTCCGCTTGCAAAACATATCGTAAAAATTTAGGCGATTATATTGTCGAAGGGGATATTAAAACAGAGATAGAAAACTTGCCCGATTATGCTGATATTATTGTAGGCGGCTTCCCCTGTCAAGATATATCAATAAATGGTAAAATGCTTGGTGTAAACGGTAAAAGAAGCAGTTTATATTCTTATATTGTTGAAGCAGTAAAGCGCGTACGCCCTAAAATTTTTATTGCGGAAAATGTCGGCGGCTTACTTTATAAGCAAAATGAATATTCTCTGAATAAGATACTTGAAGATTTTAATTCATTGGGTTACAATGTTGATTATGCTTTATATCACGCGGAAGATTACGGTGTACCACAAACAAGAGAAAGAGTAATCTTTGTTGGTACGCAAAAAGATTTACCGCGCTTTGTGCCACCGAAGCCTACTGTTAAATCTCCGATTACGGCAAAAGAAGCGTTACAAGACCTTGAAACTTTACCGCAGGATAAAGAATTTTCTCATATTTGGAGCAATGCAAACGTTAGTGGCGAACAGGGCAATAGGCGTTTAATTGCCGATAGAGCAGGTTACACAATTCGTGCAGAATGCCACGGCAACATTCAATTTCATTACTCTTTGCCGAGAAGAATATCAATGCGCGAAGCTGCTCGAATACAGTCGTTTCCCGATACATTTATTTTCCCTTGCGGTTTAAGGGAAACCGAACGGCAAATAGGAAATGCTGTCCCCCCTGTTTTGGCGTGGCACATAGCACAGCAAGTAAAATTAGTTTTAAGGAATAATAACAATGAATAAAACTGAATTTGAAAATATATTAAATTTGTGTTGCGCAAAATTAACGGACGAAGCGCGAAAAAATGGTTTTAAGTCTGCAAGCCAATTTGAAAATAGAGTGCGTGAAGTTTTAGGCGAGTTGACGATAACGGAAAAATCATTTAGCGTTGATTTCAACCCCCATCCGCAAGCGTTTCCTGATATTGCTATGGGCGAATACGGCGTTGAAGTAAAATTTACGCTCAATGACACTTGGCGAAGTGTTGCAAATAGCGTTTTAGAAACACAGCGTATAGAAAGCGTAAAACATATTTATGTTGTATTTGGTAAAATGGGCGGAACTCCCGAAGTTGCTTGGGGAGAATATGAACAAAGTGTTATTCACGTCCGCACTTCTCACGTTCCGAGATTTGAAGTTGAGATTTCTCCTAATAAAGCAACAGTAAAAACGTCTTTATTTGAGCAAATGGGCGTACGTTATGACGATTTCAGAAAATTAGATATGCAAGATAAAATGCGCTACATTCGTGCCTATGCGCGTAAAATTCACCCTGACGGTAGATTATGGTGGATAGATAACGATAACAGCGGCACGGAACATACTACGCCATTGCAAGCAAGATTATATACTAATTTATCAACGGAAGAAAAAATTAAATTACGAGCAGAAGCGGCTTTATTATGCCCGAGTATTGTAAAGTCGGGGCGTTGCAGGAACAAATATGACGATATGGTTTTATACTTGATTACATATCACGGCGTATTATGCCACCAAGCACGAGATTTATTTTCTGCTGGCAGTGTCGCAAATCCTAAAAATGATGACGAAGGCGGTATTTATATCGAACGTGCATTAAAGTTAATTGAAGATGAAATGATAAAAGCGGCACAAACAATGGACGATGCGTTATTCGTAGAATATTGGGGCGAAAGTGTTGCACCTAACCAAAGAATTAAAAGGTGGCTTGAAAAGGCTGATTTACTTGCTCACGATTGGAAACCGTCTGAAAGTCTATTTAAAGGCAAAATTTTTTAAACAGGGTGTTCAATTTACGTTCAGTATGGGCAGCCAAAAAGCCTTGTTTTTCGTGATTTCCGGCAAGAAATTACAGAAAAAACGGGGCTTTTTTTATGCGTTTTGCGTGTAACTTGCGTGTAAACGCCGACGATTATATATTATAGTCGACCTTTTGCGCCTGTTCTTTCATAAACTCCGGCGAAAAATGCGTATATACGTTGCTCGTCTGCGTGTTATCCGCGGCGTGACCCGCCCAAACAGATACGACTTCACGCGGAACGCCGCATTCCTGACACCGGGTAATGAACGTATGCCGCAGCTCGTGCAGGTGATGCGCAGGCATTAATCGCTTCATTGCCTGTGTAAGTGCATCCGGGCGAACGTTGCGCAGCTCTTCGAGCTTGAAGGCGTGCATCCACGCGGCAAGCATTGGCGTTATCGGAATAAGGCGGCGTTTTTCTTGAAAGCCTTTCCGGACTTTTGCGCAGATTACCGAAACAAAGCCGCCTTCGATACGTGCGCTTGCAAGCTCGCTTCTTCTGATGCCCGTATAAAGCAAAAAAATAAGCGCGTGTTTAATTACGTTGTCGCACTTACTGACAGCAAGCAGCCGCAGGAACTCCCGCTCTTCTTCGGGCGTTAACGCAACGCCGTTCTGCTCTTCATACTGCGGCGGTCTAATAAAACGCATTGGCGAACGTTCGATAAGCTCTTCACCCAAAGCGAACTCAAATACAGCTTTTAACGCCTGATAAATCTTGTCTGCCGTCCTGTACTTCTTCTGCCCCATATAGCAGTTTATAAGCTCTTGGCAGTCTGACTGTTTAAGCTCGTCTATACCACGCCCGGCATAAACCGGGAAAACGTTTGCGCGGAATACGCTTTCGTAATGCTCGTAAGTCGTTGCCTTTATTAACGGTTTCCGAAGTTCGAGCCATTGCGCGGCGACGTCGTTAAACGGCGGGCGCGGCGGTGCAGCTTCTTCGATAACAGGGACGGGCGGGCGTTTGCTTTTTGCCGGTTTGCCGCCGTTGCGTATATCCTGAATAAACTTGCGGACGGCTTCGTCCCTGTTCTTGGAAGAACCGAAGTACGAAACGCCGTCAATTTGCTTGCGTATTTCATATACGCCCGTTTCTTCACGGTAACTTATATTTTTTTGGTTTTCAAATTTATCTCTGAAATTTTTTGGCATTGCTTTAATCTCCTTATCGGTAAAATAAAAGCCTGTGCCTTCTTCCTTGTCCTTGTCCCCCTTCTCCACACCCGGAAAGTAAAGTATTTTTCCGTCGGCGTTTTTTTACGTCTGAATAGTTGCGCGTATTGTCGACCACCACGCGCAAGTCCGGCAGTTCCTGCGATAGCTCGCCGTAGAACTGTGTTAATTCTTGGATAAAGAAAAGCACTTTATCCAATATGTCTTTGGTGTTCATATAAAAATACTCCTCTCAGCAATTTGCCTACGGAGTAAATTTTATCATTCATAGTTAGTCGGCTTTCTTATACTTTTGCAAAAACGCCCATAATTTCTCGGGGTCGTGAGAATTACGTACTTCTTGTAACTCTTCAAGCATTTTTTCGTTTTTCTCCGTTTCTTCCAAAAAACGATTTTCAATTAAATGTTTTACTAAATCTTGCGTATTTTTACTTAATTCACGATATAAACGTATAAGCATTAATTCTTCAACTGTAACTTCTCTATCGGTAATGGCTTGATTTGCGATTAGTTTTGAACTCTGCATAGTACCGCAAATTAAATCCATAGAAGTATCAAACAATACAGTAAGGCATTCCAATTGCCACAGCGTAGGCTCAGCTAACCCTTTTTCCCAAGCCCAAACTCTGCGTTTAGTTGTTTTGCAATATTTTGCTATGTACCCTATATCAAGTTTATTAAGTGTACGCAAAAGTTTAAAATGATAAGGTAAATTCATATAGTCAATGTGTTTATCCGCAAATTTTTTCATCTCTAATTCTCCTTTTTCTTAGGTTCACTCCCCGCAACGGTTGCGCGGAGTGTTTTTATTGTTTCATTTACAAGTTTTTTGCCGGCAGTATTGAGTTCTCTATAATCTTCTATAAGTTTGCGTTCTTCGGAAGAATAAGAAATTGAGCTCTCCCCCATCGGCGCCGCTGTGTGCGTTCCGAAGTCATCCACAAGTCCGAGAAGATAATCAGCAGATACACCAAAATATGTAGCTAATACGGCAACCGTGCTGCCCGTCGGGTTGCGCGTTCCTTGCTCTAATGAACAAATACAAGTCGTTGTAAGTCCACAACCTTTTGCAACTTCTACTTGTGTTACGCCTTTTTCGGCTCTTAAATCTTTTAAGATTTCGCCAAAGCTCATTTTTAAAACTCCTTACAAATAAAATTTTAAAAAAATTTTCATTTGTTTACTTGCAATTTAGCATATGCTTATGATACAATTGTTTAAAATTAGCATATGCTTATTTTCGTGAAGGGCTTACCGCCGGAGTATCGGCGCGGGGCTAACGTGCGATTTTGACCCGTTTACGGGCGCGTACGCGAGCCTTTGACCGCCTTTTCGCGGTAAAAGTCGAAAAAAGGAGTAAAAATCAATGGGCAAGAACAAAAACCGCGGCGGGTCGTCCGCTGCAAAAACTGAAACCGCAAAGGCAATCGGCGTGGCGTTATTTGTGATTGTAATTGCGGTCGCATACGTCATCACGTCGCTTGCGCTCGGCATACGCGCGGGCGCGCCCGTATGGAATCCGTTAAAATGGGGCAAAGCCGGCGCAACCCAAACGCAACCCGGCGGCGACGGCGGCGACGATAACCCGGTTATTGCTGTTGACTCGGACGGCAGCGCAATAAAGAACGGCTGCACGTACTCAATGGGGCGCAATGCAATAAGCGGCATAACCTATCTGACCGAAACGCAGAATAATCAGACGTACGTCCCGGAAGGCGAAATCTACGTAACAGCAGAACTTTCAAATGAATACATAAATGGCGCGTTTGACTGGTCTGTCAAGTTTGCGAACGAAAACGCGGAATGGGCAGTCGGAAAGGTTGCGGACTACTACGTCGCAGCGGATGCAGTTCCCGGCGACAGCTCACGAGCAAAGCTGCGTTTCCTTGCCCCCTTTGCCGAACAAATTATTTTAACGGCGACGTTGCGCGGAACTGACAGCTCGGACAGCTGCACCATTGATTGTGTAAAGCCTGTTACATTAAGTAGTTGGGAATATTACGGCGATACCGGCGACGGGGTTATGGAAGTTTCTGCAACTGTAAATTACGGCGTTGGAACGGTAACCGGTGATTTTGTTTCCTGTTCTGCTACTATTGATTTTACAGACCAATTTACATACGATTTCAAAGATTATCTTAAATTTGACGTTGGTATACGCACTATATCGTTAAATAATCCTGATAGCGTAACAACCGACAGTTATAGCAATGGCGGCACACTTGCGTTTGCCGTATATGCAATTTTTGAAAATGAGTTAACACACTCAATGTTTATTGAAAACTTTGACAATTACGACAAGGCACACAAGGAAGCAATTTACTATGCTTGGTATAATGCCGCAAAAGATACCCGGTCTAATTTTTATTTGACGGCAACTTTTTCATACGGTTACAGCGATGTAGTTATAAGCTATGAAAAATGCGATTATCAATTACTTAATTATCGCATTACTGGTGAGTACTACGACGGCGGGAACGGCTACGCCCCTGACCTTGCGCCGAACGTGCAGTTAAACAAAAACTACGTATTTTAAGGCGGCGCGGTATGGGTAAGCTCGATACTAAAATTAAATACGTTTTGGCGGCGGCGGTGCTTTTTGCGCTTGCCGCCATAGCTGCGTTATACGGCGGCGCGTTCAACGTGTCCGCCGCGACGTCGTTTTCAAACGTATTTGACGACCTTCGCACCGACAGCACGTTCAACGTTGAAAAATATCCGACAAAAAAAGGCGACGGCAGTCTGAACGTTATTCAGCTTGCCGAAAGCACGGACAGCGAACTGTTTGTATACGTTTATCACCCATCCGCAGACAAGCAGACAACGGCATCCACGATAAGCATTGCAGAACAGCTGAACAACGCGGACGACTTGCAACCCGTCTTATATAACTTGCAGCTTGTAAGCAATGTCGGAGTGTTTTACAAATACACAGTAACCGGGTTTAAGGTATCGAGCGAAAAAGAGCGGTTCTATAACGTGATAATGTTACAACGCCCTTACGTTGCTGCATACGACGGCGCAAGCAGCAACGACAGCGCGATAAACCGCAGAGCTTACGGCGTGGGGCAATATTGGTACGCAACAACAACCGACAACGGCGACGTTACGTATAAAATGCTCGAAGTCGAAACCGTGCAAATTATAAACCCCTTTACAAGCCATATCAGAAAGAAAAAAGCCGGGACGGGTTCAAACAGAACAGACTACTATCAGGATAACTATTACGTTGCTTTCAGTACCGACAGAAATATAGAAAAGCTCTTATCCGCAACGGTTGAATACCGTATACAAGATTATTATTACAAAAATAATAGCGTACTAAATTTTGGCAGTACAGAATTCAGCAAAAAAGCGGTATTTACAAACGAACGAAATACAACGCGCGACGTTTACGCAGACGAAACGGTGAATTTAAAGCAAGAAGGCTTTACGCTGCTTTTTGGCGCGGTTGACCTTAGCAAAAAGTTTACGTGGAATCGCATTCAGTCTTCGGAAGATTTCGTAAACACTGCCGGCGCATCTTCTTCGGATAACAACGAAGTTAAAAAGCTGCAATGGGTGCTAATGTTTGAAGAAACTTCGGCGTTCTGCTATCAGGACGGCTCACTAATAACGGTTTACGAAGAGTCCGGGCAAATAATCGACAACGTAACGGTTTTGCGCCTTGAATTTGTCGAAGACGGCGTAACGTACAATTTAGGCACGGTATCGGATACCGTATCAGGCAAGCCGCCCTTCGGCGGCGGCAATACCGACCCGGACGACCCAGACGACAGCGGCGAACAAAGTTTCCTTGAATATGTTTGGCACTGCATCACGGCGTTATTTACCGGGACAGCTTCGGCAAAAGAAACAACAGTAGCTATAATTGCGCTGCTTGTGTGCCTTGTCCTTTTATGCGTATTGGGATACATTATATCCGCAATAGTAAGTATTTTCGTCCCCGCCCTTCGTCCGGTACTGCGTGCAATACTGAAAACAGTCGGTAAAGCCCTTCTATGGGTGATTCTCTTGCCCTTCCGTGCTATTGCTGCACTGTGCCGGGCAATATCCAACGTAACCGCGCGGCGCAAGGCAACCGCCGCTGCAAGGAGTAAAAAGAAATGAAATTTTTAACGGTATTCTTTTCTATTATGTGTTTGCTATCCGTGGGCGGTTGCATTGCTTGCAGCTTTTACGCGGATACTTTGCCGGTACTCGGTGCAGCCGTTAAAGCGTTAATTTGTTTTAGCGTTGGTTTTGCTCTTGCTACTATCGGACTTGCTTTGGCGGTAATTTTTAAAAGTAAATAATGTCAAATCTCATACTTAACCCGGAAAGCGAAGTCGTAATATTTTTCGGTCCGAAAGGCTCAGGCAAATCTTCGCTTATGGGGCATTTTACGGACACATATATTAAAACCTTGGGCGACCAACGGCAAGAGCTATCAGAACAGCTTATCTGGGAAGAAAACGTAGACCGTAAAATTCCTTTATCGTTCCCCGACTTGCCGCCCGTTTATGCAAATACAAAATACAAAAACCTTAAAACCCGCGCGGGCAAAGAAGTCAACCCTATACCCATTAAAGGCAAGGATATAGGCGTATCCAACGAAAATGAAAACTACAAATATTTATACCCCGCACCTTTAATAGTATTAGACGAAGTGCATAGAGAATTCACTGCAAAAGGCGAAAATTTACCGACAGGTCAACTTGAATTTTTTATGGAATGCCGGCATCATCACGTCATTATGCTATTAGCTGCACCGCGTGCAGTGCTAATTAATAAAGACATACGTGCTTCGGGTTCTCGCTTTATTGAACCGCGCAAGGTAATTAATTTTTTTGACGATTTCAAACGGCTTTACAAAACTATTTGGTATTGCCGGGAATTCTTGGAAACAAGCGCAATCGAAGAATATATAACAACAAACGGCAAAAGCAACGGTTATGTTGAAACAATGTACGAACATAACGGCAACGTGCGCGAACTCTACGACGGTTACGCTTTCAGAAAGCACTTTTACCCGCCGGAAGGAAAAGACTTTGAAAAATATCATTAATATCCATTTAGCAAAAGACACACCGACGGAAACGATTAAAGAACTTTCCGCAATTTTAAAATTGCAAAATGAAAAGCCTTCTAATCGCAAACAGTCTGATTTATATGCATCTAACGAAGATATTGAAAAGCTGCACGAACGTTATGAGCAGTTATTCAAAAAGGTTAAAAATTCCCCTGACCTTTCGGAAAAGCAAATCGAAAAAGAATGCGACACGTTAAGCCGTAAATACGATTTTGAACTCGAAGAACTGTCTAAACGTCGCAAAGTCGACTATGACAAAGAACAAGCCGAAATCAAAGCAAGAGCAAAAGAAGAAACACCTTGGCGGCGCGGTTGGTGGTGGCGGTTAATTTTCCAACCGCTCACAAACCGGGCGCAAGACATTATCGAAAAGCGCGCCGAACTGGATGCCGACCGCGTTCACTCTGATGCCGAAAAAGCTATCGAAGACGACCAAAAAAAATTGCCGACTAACAGCAACAAAAAGCTGTCTTTACGTAAGCGCAAACGCGCTCAGAACGAGCTGAAAAAGATTATCGAAGCGGCAGACGATGCGAACGGTTCAGAAATGTTTGTCGAACCGCTTGCACCGCAAGACGAGCCGAAACAAAACACAGAAACGCCTAAGCGAACAATAGATACAAAAACAGATCCGCGCGAAGCTGATACGGCAATAGAGCCACAAAAACGAGAAAAGCCGGACAATGCAGAACCCGCACCGGCAGAACTGAAAACAACGACCAACGCCGGACAACTGCCGGGGCAACTCACGCTGGACGACGTACAGCAAATGCCGACACAGTCGACACGCAGACCGCGCCCGCCGAGAAGCTGCCGGAAACCATCGTAAATTACACTATAAAAAACGCGGTCGTGTATTTCACTACCGCAAGCCAACGAGAGCAAAAAACAACGAAAAAATGACCGAAAGGTCGTCTAAAAATGCGACGTCGCGCCGGGGATCTCCGAAGTAGAAAAATTATGACTACCCCGCCATGCACGACGGCGAACTAAAAAAACAAGGTGAATTTAATGAGCGTACAAAGCAAAATTATAAGGGTTTACACTTGCACTTGCGACGAGTGCGGCAAAAGTCAAGACGTACAGCCGTCCGACGAAATATACAACGCTGCACAGGCCGTGCGCTCGCTCGGCTGGAAGTTCGGCAAAGATAGAAGCGTAAAATGCGACGAATGCCGCCGTAACGACTGGGACGACCATTACAGCTATATTGCGCAATATAAGCAAGAAAAGAAAAAAACAACATCGTAAAGTAGTCGGGCCTATTACTACACCGCGCCGGCACAAGTAGTCGCAGGCCGTACTACTTAAATCGAATACAAGGACGAAAACAATATGAAAGCAACAGTATACACTTGCGAAGACTGCAAAACAACGGCGACGTTTTCAAGCTATTTGAAAGCCCGCGCCGCGAACTGGGCAATTTCACGCGACTATCAAACGTGCTACTGTCCTAAATGCGCACCCCCGCACCGTCTAGGCGGCGCGAACGGCAAGACCACCACGCCGCGCAAATGGCATCCTGACTGCAAGCAGTTAAAAATAGAAGTTTAAAAGGATTCCGCGCATTTATGCAAACTTCAACAGCGTTAAAACTTAATATGCTATATATGCCATTAGCATACACCGGCAAATATAACAACGCTTTCCGACGTAAAGACGGTAAGCGGTTTAACGCTGCAACGCAAGCCATAGCAGCGGACATCAGAACACAATACCGCCTTTTTAAAACACGGACAGCGAAGTGTTCGTGTCAGAGCTTGTCCGATACTCTGAACTATTCCCGCCCTACTATTTGCGTATCGCTTAAAGCGTTAGTGGATGCCGGCATCATAGAGCGCACCGGACAGTCTGAATATACGCTGAAAGAAATCGAAGATAAAATCAACTATATCCGCATACCGCTTTACTTCCTTACCGAAACGTTTAACGGGCGCAAGCTCACCTTCAACGCCGTTTGCGTTCTATGCCTTATTCTTCGTGAAATCTGCAACCCTGACACTGTTAATATTAAAAAGCAATATTTTAATATCAAAGGCAAACGCACGATATTTTTTATCGGCGGCGAAAGCCACATTTCAAAAGCGATTAACGTTTCAACGTCTACTGCATCACGCATTATTAAATTACTGACCGGTGCGAACCTTATTTATTCCCATTGTGTGCATCAAGATGCAGGCGAAAATTGGATAGCAGAACCCGGCAACGGCTACAACGCAAAGTACGTTACCGCGCTGTCGGTAGACCGTAAAATACTTTTACAATACAAAAAAGCTATTGCAAAAGACGACGAAGAACGCGCCGAACTCGATGCAGCATTAAAGCTGCTATATTCTGACGAAACGCCCGCGGCAATGTCTGAAAACGCAGCAGAACCGGAAGAACCCGGCAAATACAGCAAGTATGCGTTAAACATACTTAGCAAAGAATTTGCAGGAAACGAAGAATTTAAACGCTTTAAAACGGAATACAACGGCTTAAACTCGCTTATTGTTTCGTCTATCCTTAAAAGCGACGAACAGCAAACGGAACAGCTTGAACAAAAGCTCAATAAAATAAAGAAAGACCTTTTAAACTTTATATTAGCACACAACGTGCAGCGCAAGAATTTGCCCACCGGCGATGCGCTGGACACGCTCTTGCACGAGCTTTTAATTAAATAAAGCGTAAGCGATACCGCTTGCGCTTATTTGCGTTAGACACGGTTAAAAAACCGTGTCTTTTTTTATGGCGCCGCGCTCGAAACTCCCCGGATATTCGAGCTTTTTTTATGCTAAAATTCATAGGTATCTATTATTTTACTTTTCATTAAAATTTCCGATATCTAAATGTAAAGTTTAAGATATCTATTTGTAAAGTTTTAGATACCTTATACTATTATTCCAGACCTTAGCATCATAAGAAAAATCTTTATTAAAAAAGATTTTTTTGCGCTCGGTTTCGTCGTCTGTGTTATGCGGCGGGAATTATCCGCGCGGGGCGCGGTAATTTTATGCGCGTTTAATTTTATTTTTGCGGTGGTGAATTACGCGACCGCAATTATAATAAAGCGCGGGGCTTTGCCCCGAGACCCCTATTATTTTATGTTTAATAAGGGCGGGACACCCGACACCCGATTAATAATAAAAAGACGCGCCCGCGGCAAGCCTAATGCGGGCGCGTCGACAGCTAAAAAAGTGAGTGTTGCACAAGCCCCGCCCTTTCGTTCTGATTACGCCTTGCGGAACACAACTATTTTATGCAGTTTTCAAAGACAAGGAAAAAGGCGCAGACTTGCGTGTAAATTGTGTGCAGGTAAAAAAAGTGCTTAAAATGCGGCTTTTTTGCCCCTTTTTCGGCAAAAATACGCGCTCTGACTCCGTCATTCGTTGGTTCAAATCCAGCTACCCCAGCCACAGACACTATATATTGTAGGTTCTGAAAATTAGAACACAATATATAGTGTTTTATTTTTTAGCAAAAATGGCTGGAAACCCTGATTTGGGAGTAAATTTGGGAGTTTGCGGGGACTAAATTGGGGACTAAGCCTTTAATTCTTACCGAAATCCAATTTCAAGTAATCAACTTTTTCCGCTTCGCGCAATTGAAACTCTTCCGAGTAATGCGTGTAAACGGTTGTAGTTATCGTTCCGCTTAACGAATGTCCCGCCCAAATACTGACGACTTCGCTCAAAACGCCGCTCTCTTTACATCTGCTGATGAACGTATGTCTTAACTCGTGTGAGTGGTGATTCGGGAACAACCGCTTCATTGTAGTCTGCAACGTGCCCAGGTTGACGCGCTTAGCCTTTTCGAAGTCGATGTACGGCAATACTTGTTTCATCATCGGCGTAATAGGTATTTTGCGCTTTACAATGTTTTTGCCCATGCGCTCTTTGCTTGTTTCGCATTCGAGCCAAACTCCGTCAATTACGTTCAGGCTTGCAAGCTCGCTACGCCTGAGTCCCGCGTATAATAGCACGAGAAAGGCGTGAGCAGTATCTCTATTAAGGTGTGCAAGACAATGATTGACAAGCTTCTTTTCTTCCTCGTAAGTAAACGCGCAGCCGCTCTTGCTTTGGTAGTTGGGTACGACAACCTTTTTCATCGGCGTGGGAATGTTGTAGTCCTCCGCAATCATATCGAATATACAACGCAGTAAGAGAAATAATTTGTGTGCCGTACGCAGAATGCCTTTATCAACGTAGGTTAAAAGAAAGTTCTGCAACATACTTCTGTCTATTTCTATTGCCTTTATTTCTCCGAATACGGGCAAAACGTCATGATTTAACAATCGTAAGTATTCATTGTAGGTTGATTGCTTTGTCGTAACCTTTTTAATGTTCAACCACTCCTCGGCGTATTCTGCAAAGGTCTTGTCTTTTTTATCGGGCTTTTCGTCTTTGTGATTAAGTTTATCGATAAATTTCTGTTTGAGTTTAGTTAAATCTTTGGACGAAACTTCAATGTCAATTCCCTGTCTGTGGAATCTGGCTTCGTACACACCGTCCTTTCTTAAACGGTAGTGAACTATCAAATCGTTCGCCGCAAAGACATTTCTAATTTGTGTCGGCATCTGTGAAATCTCCTTTTTTGTAAATTTCAGCTCATTCCGACGATTTTCAACTTTACTCTTTTTTGTCCTGTTGTTTTGCCCGTCGGACTTAACAAGTGCGCTCAACTTATCCACCGTTATGGTGTTTGCCGCCATTTCCAGCATCAAGCGCTTCTGTTCGTCCGAACATTCTACATTCGTTATAAAATTAAGTACTTCTAATAGTTTGTCCTGATTCATTATCCTCCTTCGTATTTGTTCGTAAAATACTACCATGGTTTTCCGTAGATTGCAAGTGCTTTAACATAAATTTATTTACTCCAACTGCCGTTATTTTTGCGGAAAGAACTTTGACCTACTCCTGCTTTCTTATCTCTCGACTTCTTTAAAAGCGCGTCGAACTCGTCTGGATAAGCGAACATCATATCAGTTACAATTTTATATGCAGTTTCTTTTCTGCTCTCTGTGCTTTTCGCTTCCTGCAACTGTTCGTATAAATCGTGTTGGTCGCGCTCTCTGATTTGTAATTCGCGTTCCTGCATAGTGTTCTTAATCCTTAGATCTTTTATCTCGCTTTCAATGTCCTTTTTCTTTTTCGGTAAGGGTTTGTTTGCAGCTTCCGTAACCGCGTCTAACGTCTGCGTTAAGTCAGCAAGTTCGGTTTTCTTTTTCTCTGTCTGCCAGTCTATTTCTGCACCGCGCCGCTCGGCTTCCTCTACTATCTTCTTGGCTCTGTGTTCCGCCGTTGAAATGTGCTTTGCCGCGCTTCCGTATTTGCCTCTTTTTAAACCGTATTTCTCCCCTACCTGTTCCCACAGTTCGGTCTGCAACTGCGCCAGCTTCTGCCTGTCAAAAAGACTTTTACTGCTCAACCGTCCGTCGTTTACCGGCACAATATTTAAGTGTAAATGCGGCGTTGTTTCGTCCAAATGGACTACCGCAGACAACACATTTTCATAGCCGTACTTGTCCATAAAGAAGCGGGAGCAATCTTCAAAAAATGCGTGTTGTTCCCAAGCTCGCATATCTTTGAAAAACTCTCCGTCCGATGTTATCACAAACGAGTTCATAAAGATAGCGTCCGAGCGGATTTTGCGTTTCAGATCCAATTGCGCCAAACGGCTATTGATAATCTCGATATAACTTTTGCGCGGATTAGCAATATGATAATTATCCTTTGTCCTACTGCTGTCTATGTTCGGGTTAGCCGTCTGATAGCTTTCGTCCCTTTCGTTTTCTTCTTCGACAGGCGATACCGCCTGCCGCTTATATTTCTCCATATGGCATACTATGTAGCTTATATTTGTTTCCTCCTTGATATTGTTTTTTTAGTTAACTTTTTTTCAAAAAGTGTAGCTCACTACACTTAGTTCCGCTTCGCTGCATAAGTTCCGCTCGCCCTGCGGGGCTGTTTTTGCCAATTAAGGCGGTCTGATTGTCATAAATTTACCTCCGAAATGTATTAATGTGGTCTAAAAAAGCACGCAAAAAAGCCGCTGATACTTTCAACGTAATCACCGACTTCTAACCGTATTTAGCAAATTGAATTGCTCTATGGTGGTTAGCCATTCTATTGAGTTATGTGAGTAAGGTTAGTTCAGAAACACTCCTTTTTTACAAAAAAAATTTATACGCTTATAAAAGCCTATCACGGCTCACGGTTTTCGCGTACAACAAAAACACCTCGCATTCAAAACCGCAAGCTAAGGCACGAACGGACTCTTGCCGTTCAAAAAACTTTCTGCGTTTCGCGGACACTTTCACTCGTCCGCCGCAGATCTCTAACCCTATTCAAAGGGTAACATACGAATTATATCGTACAAGATTATTATATCATAAATTTCTTATATGTCAAGAAAATATAAACAATTGTTCGTATATTTTTTAAAGATATTAATTGCTTTATAATTAAAATGTAGAACTTCAATAACAATCAACCGCCGACGGAAAACCGTCGGCGGTTGGTGCTGTTTATCGTTTTTAATCTTATATTTCGTAGTAGTAGGAATAATCTATTCCTTTTATAAACATTTCGCGGTTGTTAATTTTGTATGTAAGCGCACCGCTGATAAGCGTAAGAATATCAGTATAAACCACAGGACTTTTCTGCATTGCGGAGAGATACGCCCGCTTGTCTATCTCGCTCCAATCCACGCATTTGCGTAAATTGCTTTTTAATATCAAATCAAGCCAAATCCTCGAGCTCCTGCCGTTGCCTTCCATAAACGGGTGAGCTACTTTCATTTCCACATACTTCTTCACGATGTTCTCAATTGTATCTTCCGGCATCTTGTCAATGAGGGCAAGATTTTCTTTCAGGTACATTGACGGGGCATAGGCAAAGCCGCCTTTAGCAATATTGCAACCACGAATTTGTCCCGCAAAATCGTACAGACCGCCGAAAATATATCCGTGAATTTGCTGTAAACCTTTCGTCGTTCCTACCTCGACTTCGTCTATCAAGCCGTTTTCAAAGAGTTCGTAAGCCTTCTACTTACTCTTTTCGTCTAGCGTGTTTCCGATTCCTTTTACCCACTGAGAAAAGTTCTTTTTATTCTTTGCCGGAATTAACGCAGTAATTAGCGTAACACTGTTTTCGTCTACAACGTCAGTAGGGTAAGACTTACCGTCGTTTGCCTCCAATTTCAGTTGTTTGCAAATTGCAATCAACTGAGTATTTCGGCGTTTCATCGTTGCCAAATAAACACGTGAATTACTGCTTTTCGTCAAGGCTTCCGCAATATGCATTGCGCAAAACCATCATTTGGAAGTATCGTCATCCCAAACGGCCCTCACAGGAATATCTTCAAAAAATCTGATCGATGTTTTTATCATATCCACTTTATAATCTTATCTTTATTTTAACGCCATCAATAAAGCGTCAGCAACCGCTTCCACATCAGCATGACTTGTGTCTTGATTAAACGATATACGAATAGTACCCGTTTCAAAATCGCTAGGAACATTTATTGCTTTAATCACATGAGACACTTGAGTATTAACAGAATCACATGCAGCCCCAGTAGAAATCATTATTCCTTTTAAATCAAGTCTATGCATGAGTACCTCGCCATCTCTTCCCTTGAAAGATAAACTGATTACCCCCGGCAAATGATTGCCCTCTTTGTGATCGCCATTCCAAGTGAAATCATTACCGATGACTAGGCCTGCATCCTGCAATTTTGAAATAAAAAACCTTTCTTCTTCGTAAAGCTTTTGCACGGTTGCAATCTCATTTATACTACTTTTTAAAGCGACAGCCATTCCGATTATCGCGGCTACATTATGTGTCCCTGCTCTTTTTGAAGATTCTTGAGAGCCACCGCTCATAAAAGAAATTAGATGAGTACCACTTTTTACATACAAAAATCCTACACCCTTGGGGCCTCCAAATTTATGCGCCGACGCAGAAAGCATATCCACATTCATTTCCTGCACATCTATATTGATATGACCAACTGCTTGAACAGCATCTGTGTGAAAAATCGCTCCGTTTTTATGTGCTATGTAAGCAAGCTCCTTTATTTGTTGAATTGTGCCAATTTCATTATTGGCAAACATTATGCTTACAAGTCTTGTCCTCTCTGTGATTATATTATTCAGTGTATTAGGTAAAACTTTTCCTTCTGTATTCACAGGCAAGTATGCAACAGGATATCCCAATCTTTCAATAAATTCACAACTCCTTAAAACCGCATGATGCTCTATCGCAGAAGTAATTATGGGGCTTTTATTTTCTAACGCAAAAGCCACCCCTTTGATAGCCCAATTATCACTTTCCGTACCACCTGAAGTAAAATAAATTTCCTCTGGCGTTGCATTTATACAAGTTGCAATTATCTCTCGTGCCTCTTTTAAGGCTTTTTTAGCACCACGAGAGAACGAGTATGACTGAGAAGGATTTCCGTATTCTTCAATCAAATAAGGCTTCATTGCCTCTAAAGCATCAGCTCGTAATTTAGTTGTGGCGGCATTATCCGCATAAATAATTGGCCTCATACATTTTATTTAAAGAGCGTACATCCCTCTTCTTTGAACTCCTCAATTTTAGCATACAATTCTTCTTCAGTTACTTCTAAATAATCAGCAAGACAAGCCATACAATAGAATTCTGTAATGTCTAAACCTAATAATTTTTTATTAATCCCTATAGTATCTTTATCTAAGTTAGGTTTGAAACAAGCAACACAATTAGCTTTATTCATTAATGTCCCTCAGCTTAAAATCTGGTATTTCCTTATTGCGATATTCTTTATCTAAAGCCCGTTGTTGACCACGTATAATAGACCGCATCGCTATAGCTGGTTTTAAACAATAATGTTTAAAATCATTGAATTGAACATCTTCAACTTTCCTAACATTGGGGAATAACAATTTAAGATACGCCGTACATATTCTCTTTATTGCTTCAGAATCCCTTGTGTCTGCATTATCTGGCTCTAGTAGCAGTCTGTCAACTATAGTACGATATGACGTATCATCTCTCAACAAATGCATTATTGAACAGAAATATTCAGAATTTAATGCCCATCCTGACAGTTTCAGTCCATCATTCATTCTAGGAATATCCCATCCCTTTATAAAACCATGTATCCTATCAAGCAATGCCGTTTCTTGAAACAACGGAGGAAGTTCACTCAGCATATAACCATATTCATCCATATTATCTTGATCAATATTACCTAAGAAAACTATACCGGCATCTGCTTCGCCTTCAAATCCATTTATATTAAAGGTGCCATATTCCATATATCCTTGAAGAATAGAACGCATTTCATTGTCATCATTAAATTTTACTAATTTAACTTCGTCTATAGCAACAAAATCATTACCAGCTATAAACCCATAACGTCCTCTAGCCGTATCAAAAAACATTTTAGCTCTTGATACCTTACCGCCATCAACTAATGTACCATATTTACTTACATGTCCAAATAAATATGATTTACCTGTTCCTTTGGGTGCAAGTTCTATTAAGTTCAATCGTTTCTCTATAAAAGGTAACAATCTAGTTAAAACAGCTAACTTTTCATGTTCGTCTTTGTAACCTGCTGCATTATAATCAACTGCGCCCAAAATAACATCTATCCATTCATGAATGTTAAACTCAGCTCTAATGTCTTTATAGTATTCTAAATCAATTGCATAAGGACAAAAATTCTTAAAAGATAATAAACGTATCTTCCCTTTCTCTTTGCTTTTAATTTTATTGTCAGTTAATACAGCATCAAAATTGTCAGGGTACTTATATCCTAACTCTACAATACCCCATACATCACGACTATTAATTAATTCTGATTTAACTTGTTCCCAAACATGCGGTTCTATAATTGTTTCTCTGTTTGAAAGCCCAAAATCAGGAAGAGAAAAAGTTATTTCCTGTGTGCTAACACTTATATCTACTGAAATTTTTGTGAGAAACTTAACCCTCTCGCCTTCAATGACAATTCTATTTTTAATACTCATCCACTCTTCTTTACGGGGAATTCGCTGTTTTATGAATTCATCCATTCCTTCATAATCAATATCCCCACTTTCATCTTGAAAAGTTTTAATTAAATAATCCCTTAAAAAGGAGGGTAGATTTAGTCCGGAAAAGAAACTTGTATTTTTTATATCCTTAAATACAACCATTTCATCAAAGCATTCACGCAATTTATCAGTCATTTGGCTTATCTCCTTAGAACAAATTATTAATTTTGGCAGATTCTTTTTCTACAATAAACTCTTTTCCGCCACATACTAGTTCACCATTAGAATAGACATCAAATAAGTACTTCTTCGGCTTATTAACATCGTCAAGATGAGCAGAAAAGTGCTGTCCATCTGAAGACACTGCATTATATTCTTTACCTTCAATGACCACTGTAACATTTTTTAATTTTGAAGAAGAATAAAATGATAAAACCGCTTTTGTTTTGAAACTAACTTTAATGGGTTTATCATCAACAATTATTTCTACTTCAATTGCATTAGGTACAATTTCTATTATGGGCACAGTAACTTCTTCTATCGTAGCACCGCCATGCATTTCCACCTTGCCCTTACGCCCGCCTTTAAAGGAATTGTAATCGGCAAGTACATAAGTATCACCTTCTTCTATTGCATTAGCTATTTTTCTTAGTTCAGGAACAACTTTACATACTCTACCACCATGTTCTCCAACTGACATCACATCTTCTTTGATCTCATCTTTATTTAATATTGCTAAACGCGATGCCCCGTGATCAGAAATTACTACGGCCTTTTTTATTAATCCAGATTTAATTTTTGCTTTTATATTTCTTAAACATTCATCGATAATTTCCAACTCTTCTATTAAATGAATTGGATAACTAACTTTTTCATAATCATAATTATTTAATCCTTCGTGTTTTAAGCTATCCAGTCTTTTCTCTTCATGAACTACAATTTTGTGTGTTTCATAAAATCTCTTAAATTCCACATTGAACAAAGTTAATGAAGGCAAATTACATTTGCAAACTTTAGTCTTAATATTAAGGCCGTATTCTTTACATTTCTTTTCAATATAGGATAAGTATTCTACACCTAACGCATCTATAAAGAAAACTTCTGCTCCTTCGTATTTTATCCTCTCAACAAATTCTGTTCTATAAGGTAAACGACTATTAAATGACCTTTGAACGGCCTCCCTATCGACTTTTTCTTTGAACTCTGGGAATAAGATATTAATAAGCTTCTGATATTTATATTCTCTGAAGTATTCATTAAGAAAATCATCCCCCAAATTATAGTCATTTAAATAATTGTATAAATCAGGATAAATATTAGATAAAATATTTAGAAGTTCCTTTTTTACATACTTATCTTTATACTTATCAATACATTCAATTATTTTCTGTTTTTCAACCAACGTATTATCTGTCAAATAATAGAGTGCACTCTCATCTTTAGATAAAACCAATTTGCAATAATTATATACTGAATCCTCATCATTAATTTTCTGTAGTAATTGCTTCCAAACTTTATATTTCGACCAGTAATCAGGTTCCCTGTGATTAATTGATAAAATAGAATTATAAATTGATTTTATAAACTCATCAAAACTGTTGGACTTACAGATAGCATAATCTATGCACCAATTATTAGTACTTGAAAGTTTAGCTGATAAAAATACCAGCCATTTTTCATAAGTACTCCAATCGGTCCACTTTTCAACTAAACTATCAATCTCTTGTTCTTGTCCAATAAAATCAGCTATGGTTGTTTCTAAAGATACTCTGAACTTTTTACATAAAGTTTTCCAATCCTCCTGCGTCCCATATAAACTCAAGAGATTTCTTGTTTTATCATCATATAATCCCAACAAATCAAAATAACTCTCACATTCCCCAATTGTAAAAAGGCTGTTAAAATAATCTTTTTTTAAATGACTTGTTCTGATGAGAAATCTTTTCCCTTCATATTTTTCCGCGAGATCCAAGATCGCTCTAATCCCTTCACTACAATCTTCTTTATAAAACTCGACATCTAAATTTAATAATTCAAATGTACAAGCAGGGGAAATATCCCCTTCCGCAACAACATAGTTGTCCCTATATCTAGGATCAGTTTCTTTATAATAAATCGAACTTTGATATGTTAAACAAAGGATTTTATGATTGAATGTCATGCTCAATAACCTATGCAACAAATCTTGTAAAGCCATTTCTCCAAATAACTTTAGATATGTACCGAGCCCTATGACTACAAGATTACTACTTTGCTGACTTATAGTTTCTAAAAAGTCACTTATACTTATCAAATCATCGGATTTCGATAAATCAAATAGTGAAATCTTTTTGAGCCCTAAATATAACAACTCAAGCTCTTTCAGATCCTTAACATTGCAGACATCTACAATTAACGGATGTTTGTCTCTATTCCCTAAATATTTATCAATCTTGTTTTTAACCTCGTCGAGTCTCATCGTATTGCCCTCTTACTTCTTGGTCTTTATAATTTCAATTCCAACCGCCATATTTTCTTTGATAAGTTTCTTAATGTATTCTTTCAAATCTTGTGGGCTCATTGCATCAACGATTTCATCTGCTACCTTGCTTCCACCATTGTTATATTTGTTAAATGCCATGTCTTTAAGCAATAATTCAACACCAGTTGAATTAAGCCAATCATAAGGCTCTTCAGAAAGACGATTTTTTAATTCAGTTTTAACCTGAGAAATATCCGTAAGTATAACAGCGTAAGACTTAAGGAATCTAGATTTAAATGCCTCTTCTCTATATCGCTCATCTCTTAAGTTTGAAACACATTTTGAAGTCTCTAAAAATTTAATGGCATCATTAATTTTAACTTCTTCACCAACCTGTGAATTAATCAACGTACACGCTAAACGAGCTTGCATTTCCTCCGTTTCATCGAACATACAAGCAACAGGCATTAAATAAATTCTAGACCATTCTAATGGAGTTTCTGTTCCGGTCTTTTCTTTCCACAAAGCACTCAATTTATATTTGTTTAAACTTGACTTATACTCTTTAACTTTCTCATCAAGTAAACTAATAAATTCACTATTTTCTTTTGTAAACACGCCATAAAGTGATTTAGAAATTTCTATAATATCTTCATTAGTGAGTCCAGCAAAATAAAATGCGCCGATCTTTTTTAAAACCTCTACTTGGTTTTCATAAAAGTATTTGAAATCTTCAAGCTTATTCTTCAATAATTCAAGAAACGCTTGCTTTGAATTGTCATAAATATAACCATTCTTCTTAATTTGATATAAAATTTCAAGGAACTCAGATAAATCTCCAATATAATTTTTGGCAGATAAGTAAGCAACACGAATATTCTCACATCTAATAGCCCACTCGCGTATTGTTTCGATAAAAGAACATGTCTTTGTAAGAACCTTATTACTTTCAAATGTTATTTCATATTCAATTATTGTTTCACTTATCTTAGAATCAACAGTGTCTTTATTCCATACCCAATTGGATGCATTGGCATCAAACTTATTTGATAGTGCTGAAATATAATTGCCCGAATCTCCAATTTGGTTTGCGAGATAAACTAGCTTACCATCTTCATAAAGTTTCAAATAAGCTTTCATACCTTTTACGCAATTTTCGGCATTCAATAAGTTCTTTAAATCTATTGGCAATTGTTCATTATCTATAAATAATTTACCAATCGCTAAAGCAATGTCCGTTTCGCTTATATTAACTTGTCCATTATTAGCTAAAGCGACGTAACTATCTATTGCATTTGAAATCACTTCGCTACTACAGCGCATATTTTCCCCATCAAGAATATACTTTATTGTCCAAATCGGGAACTTATAAGAAATCATATTATTTCTTATACGATTTCTTGTATTCTCTATTGAGGAACATAACTTTTCATCCAACCCAAACGCAACTGCCGTACCAGCATTAAATTTTCTTTGTTCATCAGACAAAGTTTCAATATACATTTCCTTGTACTTAGGATTGGGTGTCTGCACATTTTTAATAACACCTTCGATCATAGTCGCAAGTTTTTCGGAAGTCATTGGCTCAGTATTAAGCTCATCACTCCAGTTATAAACTTCATTTGCATATTCTTTTAACACGAATCCTAATATAAAAGCAACAAGGTTACAAGGCATAAATCCATATGGAGCATCCTTAAGTGCTTCATAAATTCTCGTTATTGAAACTCTCTTATTTTTTGCAAAGGACTCATTGATAACTTCATCAACTTTAATTTTAATTTTTGATATAATTAGATTAGGTGATTTCAACCAATATTCTTCAATTAACCACGCATCTTTTAATTGATTCTCCAATTTAGTATTCTCATTAGGTGATCTATAAGTCTGCTTGCACTCCTGACATATACCACAAGCAGCACCTAATCTTAAATTGTTTTGAGCATACATAGTATCTAAGACAGTATAATGTGTCTCAAGAGAATACTCAAAATGCCGTCTGTTTATTTCCTTTAATACAGCAAAAAGCTCACCCAAAGTATTGCAACGACTACCATTTAAATTCCCATAGTAAACAACATTGCACTGTGAGATGCGCAACTTCGCCTTCCACCGTTTCAAAGGTTCTTGCGCATTCATAACATATTGCCGTGCCTGATTTCTATCTTTAGTGCTTTGATACTCTGCATTTGCCATACCATCAACATATTGCGCAAAAGCATCTAAACCTAAAGGATTTATTGAATAATCAATAAAAATAATATTACTATTATTTTCGTCACTCGCATATTTGGTAAGTTCTTCATTTATTTTAGTTTCTTCAGACTCATCTTTCGCGTATAAAAATACAGCATATAACCTTGTAGGATGCGAAATTGAATCATTTTTAATTGCGTTAGTTACTGTTTTTAAATTATCTAAACCGACATACTTTGCTAAATATCTTATATCAAGATACTTAGGCAGGTCGAACTCGTCAGCCATTCCACTTTCTTCAATTAGCTTGGAGGTTAATGTCAGCTTAAATTTCTCTTTTAATTTATTTATTTCTTCATGATTGGCTTCTGACACATAGGCAGAATATTTAAATTGATCCCCTCCCAATGTTCTTCTAAAAATTATTTTTTCTCTTTCCAGAGAAGTAGCATGGCTCAAACAAGAGGCAAAGTATTCTCCTCCCTCCATAGCAAGTTTTAAATTTTTTTCATTTGGTATAAACAGCTCTACCTTATCGTTTACCTTTTCACTAATCGCCTGAAGTAGTAATATTGTCTTTAAAACTACTTTTTCTCCTCTATTCAAATTATACGATTCTGCCCTACCATAACTGTCCAGAATGGTCCTAACTTGAGGAGATAATTGCTCCTTTCCTTTTTCGTAGAAAAAGTCCCAAAGCATATCTACAGTTAACAACGGATTATTATCATATGGCCCAACATTATTGATAAACCACTGAAATCCTTTGACCTCATCTCCTCTATCATTTTTTATAAAATCAAACATGCTTCTTTGATTAGAATCAAACGCAGATGATATATGCTTTAATATTAAAGCCGCATAAGGATGAATAGGAATAATACCCTTCAATTCTTTTTCCCCTATGCCTGCTCTCTTCATAACCGCATTTCTTGCCTCATGCGTTTCATCATAAAGAGTACATGTTATATCTTCATTCCATTCCCGCATTAAAGCAGTATCTGAAGTATTTTTCTCCATGGCGTGCCCCATAAGAGTAAACGCCATATTCTCAGGAAGCTCTATTGTACAAAGAGGCTTTACAAATCTATCGAAAATTTTGTTCTTATCCTTATCGACCTCACCAAAAAATGCTTCGGATTTATGAGTAACAATAAGCATATAAAATGGATAATTTTCACTAATCTCTACAATTTCTTGAAAGCCTGTTAAGTTCTTTTTGTTATTATCGAAGAAATCAGAAAATTCATCCCATATAAAAATTATTGCCTTAAAATTGTTTCTTTTAATTATGTCAATTATCCAATCCTTCAAATTACCCGTGGTCAATGAAAGCATTTTTATTTGCATTTCGTCAGCGACATAAGTAATTTTATTTATTAACTCAAGGACTGCTTCTTCACTTTTATAATTCTTTAAATTATTAAGAACAATATCTGCTGTTTCCCCATTAAATTTCGCCCTATAGGGTCCAACTATTAAACTGTTAAAATATTGAGAATTATGAGGAATCGATAACCAATCTATAATTGCTTGTTTTAATCCAAGCTTACCCTGATCATAGCAATTTTCTTTTAATGCCGCCAAAATGCTTTCTTGTATCGCAAAAGTAAGGTTATTATCATTTTTTATTGAAGAAGATCCATATCTATGTACCGTAAGAATTTTTTCCGGTTGGCTTTTAATCTGAATAAATGTATTGTACAAATCATTAGTTAAAGCATCATATTTATCGAAATACTCCTTTGTTTCCTCAGCATTGGCATCTATTAATTTTTTAAGAGTTAGAACCGCATGCGATTTACCCGTACCGTACGCCCCTTCAACCCAAATTGATAACTTTTGCTGACGAGTTAAAACGCTTATAGTTTGCTTTAAAAGTCGAACAAAAGATTCATGAGGATAATAGCTTTTCCAAACGTCCGGATCATTTTTAATAGTGTCAAGGTTAATTGCAGGTTTAAAGCTTGGATCAATCCTGAAATAATTTTTATATTTTATAGATTCAGCCATTTTTCTTCTCCTTTGTTGTTAAAATAATTTAAGCACATCAGCAGATGTTTTATCTTGTTTTAAGTTAATATTATCAAGATCAAGAGTAAACGCTACTGAGATAAACTCTGGATAATTAATTGCAAGTCCGTTTAAAACTTTTTCCATTATATCTCTGTCTAGACCAAATATTTCTGAAGGGCTGATTCCATCACTCTCAATATTGTAATTTAATAACCTTGAAAGGGTAAACTGATAATAATTTTCACAACTTTCTGCAAATTTGTATAATGAGTAAAGAATTACTAATGGATCTGGATCCACCCAATTATATCTTGTTATACTATATAATTTTCTTTTACCACTTTTCACTTCATAATCACAAACTCCCAACCCTATACCTTCGCTTAATGGCTTATTAGAAATAAATATGTTTTTATATGCACTAGCTACATGATCTTTTGTATTTTGAGTCAGATTCTCATCCAACATTCCAATAATATGATCTGTAGTTATTGGTTGGTTTAAAGAAATGTTTTTAATCCACCAATTAAATTCTGGTGTATAAGCTAGATTACTAAGCATTAATCCCCATCCAGTAATAGAATCTGCTCCCATTGCCGCGACCACTTCACCAAATGAAGTTATCGCTTTTCTTTCGGCAATGCCCGCATCTTTTAGAAAATTCTTTAAAACATCAATCTTTTTGCTACCCAGATTATTGTCATCCCAAAAATTATTTTTCTTGTCAAAATACTCTTTTATCCATTCATATTCTATACCGAAATTAGTATATCTATCTATACTTCCCATTTTCCTTTCTCCTTTTGGTAATTTTAACGAATTAGCCATTAAGCATCCGTAATCTATATCATAACATTTTTTACATCTAACACATCTATCATCAATATGTAATTTTCCGTCAGTAAATGATATATAACCGTTAGGACAATTTGCTTCACATACACGACATGCGACGCAATATGTGGTCTTCCTTAATACAATTTTAAGATAAGCACCAAAATATATATCGTCTTTTGTATTTGATTTAAGATCAACTGAAAAAGTAGTTACTCCTTCATTGTCGCTAATATGAATACAATAAATTTTATTGCGGAATTCAACATTAGCCTGTCCATCAGAGATACTAACTTTCCCTAAAGTTTTGATCCATTCTTTCCAATCCGTATTATGTTGTTTAATTGAAATTGTTAATATCCCATTATCTTTATTATCAGAATATATATCTCTAGCAATGTTTAACTCTCGTCCACTTCTTCTTGCTTTCCACCCACCTATTTGCATAAATTCATCAACGGCTTGAGTGGATGACAAATTTTTTGATGTTGTATCTAAGATAATTTTATTAAAAATAGCTGTAGATTTAGCTTTCCCATTGCTTTCATGATAACAAACATCTTTAATATAAGAATTTTTCTGCCCAGCCAAAGGACAAATTAAACATCCAGCTCGACTATTGCCCTTTTTATAGGCTTGATTCAATATTAAATTATTGGTGTAGATATATAAAAACAACTCTGCCGTATTCCAATCTAAGATAGGATGACAACTATACTGTCCTTTTACTTTATCTCCATTACTTACTTCAGAATACTCACCCCGTGCGTCACTTTCATCTGCTCTCACACCAGTAAATGCCATTCCACGGAACTTATCGTTTTTTAAAACTTTTCGTAGAAGCAGTATTTGGGGCGTAGATTTATGTACGCTACAACACCATCTCATTCTTTGTGCTGGAGGGCCAAATAACTTCCATGATTCTACAGGATCAAAATGCGATTTAGCTATTAAAAACTCTATGCCTTGATTTTTGCACTGTTGCGCCACCAAATCAACGGTCTCATATGTATCAGAAAACTCCATCCCCGTGTCTCCAAAAAGCACTTTGAAAGAGTTATGCGGTAATGCTTTCTGCACAATGTCAAGAGCTACAATTGAGTCTTTCCCTCCACTAAAAGCAACATAAAATACATCTACTTTGTTTTTATATTCAACATAAGTATTGTAAAGTCGCTTTATAGTAAATTGACCCAAAGCATCTAACAAATCCTTATTTTTCTCAACCATTAATGCAATATTAACAGGCTCAAGCTTCTCCCCTTGAGACACAGGGTTATCAAGTATAACCAGTTCTGGAGCCGTACACATTGTACCGCCTTTTGTTCGAGCAACTAGCTTTCCTCGATAAAAATAATTATTCCCTTCTGCCCACATATATGGAAACTCATCATTCTTATCGTACATCCAATATTTATTGAACCCTAAAATATCGAGTTCATGCGAATAAACAGGCCTGGGCTCTTTACTGATCCCTGTAAGAATATCACTTCCTAAAAGTATTCCACCTGTCTCTTCATCCCAATTATAAGAATACATATAATTACTTCCCGATTATTATCTTTTTGCCTTCGCAATTATTAATTCGATATCTTTCGCTCTCCGCACAGTAATGTACCTATGTTCTCTTAAAAAGTTAAAGGCTTCGTTTACTGTCATTATTTCACCATTGATTTTATTATCTTTTAAAACCTTTATTAATAAATCCTCCCACGTTTTTATGGATGATGCTTTTCGAACTATAGCTCCAGTTGGGAATGACTGGTTAAATGATTTATGAAGTAGAGCGAATTTTTTACTAAACGAATAGACATAGCTTTCCAGCAAATATTCATTCCAGGGATAATCCATTGTGGGAAAATCCGTATAATAAATTACATTTTCAAAAGGCAAATAATCATCATTGAAGAATCGTTCGAGAGCTTCATCAATTTTATCAGAATCAAATTGAATTTTATCCTGTCTTACATATTGCGTCTCATTAACTCTTATTGCATTATTAAAAACCACGTCAAAATAAACATTTGCATTTATTTTTGCTTTGAATGCGTTTAATTCATCAAATGAAAAGCTCTCTCTTCCCAAGCAAAACTTTTCATATAATTCCGATACGTCTACTTTTTGTCCATCAAGACTAATTATATCTCCTCTAAAATCAAATTCATCTTCAAGCTGTAATCTTAAAAAGCCTCTAAACCCCAAATCCGTTATATCTGGATTTGTCTCGCACATCTCAGACAAATATTCGCAGATATACGCATATAATTCTGATCCGGATGATGCACCAGCTTCACCTATTCGCGCATATAGAAATTCTTTAATACTATCAATTTGTTCTTCCGTATAAACAAATATCTCTTTATAAAAATAAGACTTTCCTTTATAATTTACTATAAAGTCCCTATCTCTTAAAATCGCATTTATTTGTTCTTTTTCAATATTAGGTAATTTTGCATATATCTCATCGTATGTTAATGGCTTTCCCGCATTTAAAAATACATTAATAATCTCTTTCTTTAAATCCACTTGAACATTTCTATATAAAGATACATATTCATCCCCACAATAAAATCCCGAGTAATTAATAAATTTTAAATAGGATTTCAACATGCTCCAATTGTATATGTAACTTAATAGAAACTCTTTAAACTGTTCATATAAGGTTGAATAGTATATTACTTGTGTATCTTCATGTAACGTTCTTATTATATACGAAACGATTATATTTTTACTGTCATCCGCAAGGATATTGGATGCATAAATTACATTTTCATAATTAAATCCGATTTTATATAACAAATCCTCAAACTCTTTTGTCCCTAAATCAAGTGATTTCCCGAATGTTTCTTCATACTTACTATAAAAACGCTTCCTAGCCAATATATTGCCTAGCTTAAATCCATTAATAAATTCTGCTTCAAGTATTTTACTGCACTCATAGCAAACATCATCGTATGATGCTTTGTCTTGTTTTGCAATTTCAACGGTTCCGTTTAGTTTCACATCTTCTGGATGCTCTTTAAAATAATTATTTGATTCATCCACTGCGATATAAAAATCAGATAATGAGCTGTCCTTAAAAGGCTTAACATATCTCTTATCCTCTAATTTAAGCTTTGAAAAATAAATTCTCCCTTGCTTATCTACATAAAATCTTAATCTCTCCCCATTAAGTTTAGCCCCTATAATTGTTGCTCGCACATCTAAAATAATGGATGGACATGTCTTTTTTTGATATTCATACAAATCAATAAATTTATCTACTATATCAATCTCACCATCAAAAAAATGTGAAACCATCTCTTTTTCTTTATAACGATCCAATCCATTTGGAGAAGAAACTGAGTCGTCCTGTCGAGCACTTCCTTGCATTGCTGGAATAATGGCTACCGTTTCCTGCGATGCAGGAATTGTATGAGTATCCCTTGTCTTTACAGCTTCTTCAAATACCGTTTTATCCTCTAAAAGAATATTGGAAGCAATATTTACTTTTAGAAAATCAGAATACAATTTTCCAATGTTTTCAAAGTTTTTAAATAAATGTGGATGTGAAAACTTAAAAATTTTTTTCGCAGAAAGAGCCACCCGAATCCTATTAAATTCTTTGTAATCAATTATCTTCCAAAATACCGTCTTTGATATTTTATGAGCAACCGCATAATCTGAAACGCGAGATAGGCAATCCACATATACACTTGGTGTATTTTTACAAGACTCCCGCGTAGCAAGCCACTCTATAAATTTTTGCTTAGTATCTTCCAGCACCATAGTATTTTCCAACTTACTAGCTAAACGGTAAGCCTCTTTTAATATTTTAACATACTCATCTCTATTAGATTTGTATATATCCACCATTTGTACAAACAGTGAGGATGGGCCTCTGGTTTCAAATTCTTCTTTTTCAAAAGCAGACTTAATAAAACCATATTGCCACCGCATACCATTCATATTTCGATACACATCATCAATCCGCTCACCGGCTGATACCGCCATATTACGAAGTGATTCTGATAACATAACAAGCTCATCATCCAGATCGCAGTCCTTTTCTTTAACATTAATATAGCACTCTATCAAAAGTGCCACCTCATATTTATTCCAAGTTTTCTGATGTGCCATGAGTAATTTCCATTATATCATCTATTTCGCACTGCAAAGCACTACAGATTTTTACAAGAGTATCTGTAGTAACACTCTTCCCACTATTGAGTTTGTTAAGAGTATAATTGCTTATGCCCGCCATTGCGATAAGATCCTTTTTCTTCAGATCTTTATCAATTAATAACTTCCATAGCTTCTTATAAGAAACGCGCATCGAGCTTACCTCATACCTAAAAAATAGCTATGTTATTATAGCATATATCGCTTGCAAAAACAACAAAAAAGTGAGCATATTTGAACTTTTTCGTCCCCTTTCGACACCCACTACTATCTCTTAAACTTCATACAGAAATTGATTCCGAAATACACCCCCGAAAGAAAAACTCACCTACTCCGTTTTAAACAGAATTTAGCTCCGCCATTCATTTATAATTCACAATCCATGCCTCTTTTTTGGGTACACTCCCAATTTCCACAATGCCTTAGTTGCTGATTTTTGGGGTTGCTCCCAAATTGGCATTGAATGACGGACAAAAGCGGGTTGTACTTCTCTTTTGTCCGTCAGTCAAATTTTGTAAAGTTAAACTTGCAAAATTAAGGTAAAAAATGCCCCCAAACGACATAAAATCATTTGGGAGTAATATGGGAGTTAAAAATTGAAAGTCATCGAAATCAGCAGATATTGTGGTATTTTTTGTTTGCTAACCACTATATATTGTGGTTGAAAAATTTGTTCCTAAGCCTCTGACTTCGTCATTCGTTAGCACAAATCCTGCTATCCCTAATCAACGCGATACAAAAGCGGTGCGGACATTTGGTCCGCGCCGCCTTTTTTAAGTTTGATTAGCGGTTAGCAAGTTTACTGAAAACGCATTTAAGATACGCCGCAGGCATTGCCTGTTAATAATCTATGCTGTCGTAGAAGCCGTCAACGTCGAAGTTCTCTTCCTCGTCGCGCGAGCGTCTTATAGCTCCGTTTTTGGTAGTATCAACCGTTGTTGTGGTTGTAATTACCGCATCGGAAGGATATTTCGCTACGGGTTCCTGCTCCGCCTTCTGCGGCAGCTCGGGTACTTGCGTTGCTGCCGTTTCGCCGTTAGCCATATTCTTCAACGCCGCCGCAACGATTGCGCCAAGCGCCTCTATCGAATTAGGCTGACTGTAATCGGGCAAATTTGTATATCCCATTTTACCGTTGAAATGCTCGCGCATTGCCGCGAGGTCTACGCTGTGACGCGAGTCGCGGTCTACGTGCTGTTCCGCGCGCATTGCAGCAAGCTCTATGCGCTGTTCCGCGTCATACCTTGCCCGCTGCTCCGCCTGCATTGCGTTGAGCTGCGCTTCAAGCCTTGCCAATGTCGGATCGCCGCCGTATTGCGGCATCATCGGCTGCTGATACATGGGATACTGCGTAGGCATTGCCTGATAGGTAGGCATCATAGGCGCCGGCATTGCCTGCTGCTGGTTATTCTGCATTGCCGCAAGTTTTTCCTGCGTTGCTTTATTATCTGCGCGGAGTTCAGCCATCTGCTCGCGCATTTCCTTTACGAAATCGTTATCAACCGTCTGCACCTGCTGTATGGGCGGCATTGCCTGTTGCGTAGGCTGCTGCGCCATTGCCATTGTCGCCATGCCTGCGCCTGCCATTCCGGCTTGCGCGCGGATCTTTTCAAGCTCGGCTTCCTGCTTCGCTCTTGCGAGTTCGCGCTCCGCTTCGAGTTTTTCGCGCTGCAATCGGCGTTCTTCTTCCAAACGCTCCTGCTGCAATCGGCGTTCTTCCTCTCTGCGTTGTCTTTCCTCTTCCTTGCGCGCCTTTTCCTCCTCTTTACGAGCCTTGATTTCCTCGCGCTGTTCTTTGGTCTTATGGCGTTTCTTTGCTACAACTATTATGATTATAAGCAATATAATCAACGCCAAAGCTATTAACAGCCAAGCCCACACAGGAAGCCCTGCCACTATACGGGTCATAAAGCCTTTTATTGCGTTCAGCGCTACCGCCGCGCCGCTCTGCGGTACTTTGTAGGTCGCAAAGTCCGAAGTGGTCGTATTGCTGTCTTCAAACACGAAGTTATCTCTGTCCGCGCCGATAAGCTGCGCCTTTACGAAATAGGTCGAACCTGCCGTTAAGCTTTCGCCGTCGCCCAAAGGGCTGCTGTTTTTATCGGGATGATACAGATAGTTTATGTCTACGTCCAAACCGTCGGTAAGTTCTGCGGGAATGTTGTAAACCGCGCCCTCTTTACCTTTCAAATTCCAGCTCGAGGCTTTAAGCGCGTAAGGCGTTATCTTCCACTCGTAATTTGCCACGGTCTCGTCGCCTGAAACGCTGTAACTGCTGTCAGCAAGGCTGTACTTAACGACCGCTTTAACAGGCGTTACGCCCGAACCGTAGTCCCAGCAGTAGTTTGTATCGGTAAGGGTCAGAGTTGCGGTGTATGCAACGTTTGCGTTTTTAACGCCGTCGTGCGTACCGCCGAGTTTGATTATATCTTTATAATCGTTCCAAGTACCGCCCAGATAATCGGCTAAATTTACAAACTGATTATTGAAAGTAATTACGCCGACCGTAGGCACTGCTATCGCCTTGGGCTTTACGGTGAATTTCAGGGTAGCCCCGGGCGAAAGCGTGTAAGTTGCTTCGCCTGCATCATTGAGTACAATCTTGATAGTATAAATACCAACGCCTGCCGTAGCGCAATTATAGTCCTTTAAAAGCCCTAAATTGTTGCCCTGCGGGTCGATAATATAAATTCCTTCAACGTACGTGCTTTGGTCAAGCTGCGCGTTTACGCCCGTGTCAAGCATACTAACTATGCCTAGTGCCAGTTTATTATCGCCGTAGTTCATTTCCGTTTCGGTCAATGAAACTTTAACGAGCGTATTGGTTGCGCCGAACTGGAACAGCATACAGTTAGTATAGTCGTTGCCGGTATTGTCTACGAGCTTATACTGCGTAACGCCGTCTTTCAGGACCGCTTCAACATATACGTAAACCGCGTTGGTCGAGCTTGCGTTGTAAGGCGCGCTGATAAGGTCTTGAAGGCCCGTATCGCCTTTGCCGATATAAGTACTCTTTATCGCAGGGTCGCCCGGATCCGCAATATAGTACTTGTATTCTATATACTGCTTTAAGTCATCGGCAACGTTTAAAACACGTATCTGATAAGGCACGCTGTTGCTGTCTACTACCGGCTCGGTTTGACCGTCTTTTATCCAGGTATCCGAAGTCCAGTCGACCTCAATATTTTTTGCGCCGATTTGCCAGGTGAACGACTTGTTTCCTTCGTTTTCGTAATTAGGGTCGTAGGTAAACTTAACCGTTGCTGTATAACTGCCTATTGCCGTTTGCTTGTCGTTTACCGTGACTTCCGCGGCGGTTATGCCTGCGGCGTACTTCGCGGGATCTAACCTTATTTCTATCGCGCCGTTGCCGTACTGCGGGGGATTTTCAGGGTCGTATTTGGTCCACGTGCCGCCCGCGGGTTTGTACTGTAAATACTGGTTGAGTTTTGCAAAATAATTAGGGTCCACCTTGCCCTTTTCTATCTTCCACTCTATCTCGTACCAACCCTTGGTATCGTCGCCGCCGAAGCTGCCCGAGTTATCCGCGCTCTTAAAAAGGTGGTCGCTATCCGAAATAAGCGCAATACGGGTTTTATAAGTTCCCACAGACGCACAGCCGTCTGTGACGGGCGTACCGCCGAACGTCGTATAAAAACCGTTATTAAAACCGTCCGAGTTATAGCTTGTGTCAACGCTTAAATATCCGCCCGACGGAATACTTGCCGAGATATAATATTTTATCTCATTATCGTCGTCATCGAGTTTATAGCGAATATCCGCCTGCTGATTGCCGTTGTACAAAGGCGTTGCGTTGCCGCTGCCTTCTTTATAGGTCCAGTCGATTACGCTGAAATCTATTCCGCCGGACTTAATTTCAAACGGCATTTCAAACTTATCGTTTGCTATGCTGTAATTCTTGTTTGCCGCCGCCGAAGTCAGTTCTACGTAAAGGGTGTACTTGCCCGTACTTGCTATCTGCGATATGTCAAGTTTATTCTCGTCAGAATCCCAACCCGTTGTTATAGGAGAATTAGGCGCAGTATCAAGAACGTAATAAATACTCACCACAAAATCGGGATCGTTTATATCGGAAGCAGTTACCTCTACCGCTATACTGCCCTCTGCACCGAAATCCCAACTGGGATTAGTGTTCGACAAAGGCGCTGTATTTATATCTATTTGCTTTTTGTTTATGGTTATCGGCTTGCTTTGGTCTGCCGTCGTTCCGCTGCCCACGTCCCAAATATGGTTAAGGCTATCCATATGGAATTTAACAGTGTAGGTTGCGGCATCCTTTGCATTGAATTTTTCCGCGCCTTTCGTATCGTCCCAGGTGATACTGCTACCGTTATTTGAGATATAACTCGATACGCTCATTAATTCACTGTCGTAATTTAACAGCTCAAACTCGTACTCTTCCGCTTTATACGTTTGCGTTGAGTTCTGTATGGTGGGGACACTTACCTTTTTAGGGTTTATTGTTACAGTAAGCGTCTTTGCGCCTTGGTCGTTAGATGAAGAATCCCAAACCGCGCCGCATTTTTCTGCAATATCAAATTTAAAAGTATAAGTACCCGCATCTTTCAACGAACAGTTGCCTGACGAATCTATTGTACAACTGTCTGTCAAGCTGCTTGCCTTCCCTGCCGTATCTTTAAAGCTGACCGAAGTTAATTCAACCCTGTCGTGGTCATAAGCAAAGTTAAAAGTTTGATCTGTTCCGTCATATTCAGCCGTTGCCGAACTGCCCGGCGTCGTTGTTGAGCCGCCGGCAACCGTAGGTGCGTCCGTTGGGGTAACAGTTACCGTATCGGACATTGTTAAAGTGCCGGTATAACTATTAGCGGATGAACTGCCGGACGAAGCGCAAGTATAAACACCGAAATATGCAGTAAAAGTTTTAGGCTCTTCCCCGTCGTTTGTGCAAACCATTTTGACAAAAGCTGTTTCCGCTTTATTTGCGCTTTTGCCCTCCGCTGAATATCTCATATAAGTATTCGGTGTTGATGCTTTGCCGGCATAAGGCGCAAACAGTATATTTGACGACTGGTCTATCGCGGTAGAATCGTTTGCAGTATCTCCGAAATAGAAAAATTCTATCCGGCCTTTAGCTGTACCGCTTGAACTGAATGAAAGAGTTAAAGAATAATCAAAAGTAACAGTATATTCCGTCTTTGCAGGAACTTCTATACTTGCCGAAATTGCGCAATAATCATTTATCTGCCTTAGATTCTTGTTACCTAAATTAAGCTTTATTAATTTCGCTGTTTTACCGGTAAAAGAAACTTCGCCGTATGATGCAGAGTCCGGTGCGCCGAACAAACTATAAGGGATATTATCAGTACGGTTACCTGATTGCTGATATTGTAAACACGTTGCGCTGTACTCAACTTCGTCAGGTTCTACCGCCGCCTCGGCATTGATATTTTCTGCTTTGGGTAACAAAAAGCCTACGCCCAGAGCGATTGCTACCGTGCAAAGCATTGCAAGAATTACCGTTAATAAATTCCCTCTTTTAAGTTTCATATACTTTCTCCTTTTATTTTCGGAATTAAGCGGGCGGCGCGGTTTGCCACATTCGCGCATCCTTTTAATTATTTGCGCCGCCGCTTAAATTTCCCTCTCTTCTTTTACCCTGCGGTAAAATCAGATGACGTGGTACGAATTTTTCCAAAAACTCCCTTTTCCATTAAAGTACACTTTTTTGTAATTTTACTATTGACATTTTTCGCGGCATATAATATAATAATCACACTCAAAAATGCCCCAAAATCCCCATTTTTACGGTTTTTCAGCAATTCCAAAAAAGTGTACTTTTTTGGAATTTTTTTTATTTTTGCCCGACTTTTTGGAAAAATTCCCCAAAAAAGACACGAAAAAAGCCTGCGAACAAAGCTCGCAGGCTTTTAATTTTAAGATTTTAAGTTTGATTTGCGGTTACTCAAACAAGCGGTAACGCAATTAAGATACGCTTCAAGCGTTGCTTGTTAAACCGTAGGTTTATTTCTTCATGGACTCGATTTGCTTTGCAACTTCGTCCTGCAGGTTCTCGCTCTTCTTCTCGATGCCTTCGCCCATTTCAAAACGAACGAAACGCGCAACCGTGAACTTGCTGCCGATTACCTCTTTAACCTTCTGGCTGTCGTCCTTTACGAACGGCTGCTCTACAAGGCAGTTTTCCTGATAATACTTGCCCATTTTGCCGGCAACTATCTTTTCAAGAATTTCCTTGGGCTTGTTCTTGTTCTTTTCGTCGTTCTGCATCTGAACAAGCATAATTTCCTTTTCCTTGTCCAGAACGTCCGCGGGAACGTCCTTGCTTTCTACGTAGTAAGGCTTTGAAGCCGCAATCTGCAAAGCGATGTCGTGAAGGGTTTCTTCCGAACCCGCTTTAAAATCGTTAGCTTCGACCATAACGCCGACCTTGCCGCCCATATGGATATAGGTTTCGATTTTGCCCTTGGTCTGGTAAATTTCGAATCTGCGGATAGAAATCTTTTCGCCGATAACTGCGGTTGCGTTGGTGATGTAATCTTTAACGGTCTCGTTACCGATTTTGCAAGCGGAAAGCGCTTCAACGTCGGCAGGCTTGTTTTCAGCGACTACCTTTGCAACGGAGTTTACTATGTCGTGGAATTTATCGCCGCGCGAAACGAAGTCGCTTTCGCAGTTGATTTCAAGCAATACGCCGGTGCCGCACTTTTCGCATACGTACGCGCCGACAACGCCCTCGGCAGCAATTCTGCCTTCCTTTTTAACAGCCTTTGCAATGCCGCGCTCTCTCAAAAGCTCGGCTGCCTTTTCCATATCGCCGTCTGCGTCGGTAAGCGCCTTTTTGCAGTCCAGCATGCCCGCGCCGCTCTTGTCGCGGAGGGTCATAACGTCTTTTGCCGTGAATGCCATAATTCTACTCCTCCTTACTCTGCCTTTTTAGTGGTTTTCTTTGCGGTCGTCTTTTTGGGAGCTTCTTCCGCGCCCTCTTCCTTTACCACTTTTTTGGTAGTCTTTTTAACGGGCTTCTCTTCTGCGGGAGCCTCGGTTACTTCTTCCTTAACCGCTTTTTTAGTGGTCTTCTTAACAGGCTTTTCCTCTACGGGAGCCTCGGTTGCTTCTTCTTTAACCGCCTTCTTCGCGGTCTTCTTAACCGGCTTTTCCTCTACGGGAGCTTCGGTTACTTCTTCCTTAACCGCTTTTTTAGTGGTCTTCTTAACAGGCTTTTCCT
>CAZDAG010000007.1:74687-89296 GCA_964503655.1 uncultured Clostridia bacterium
CTACGGGAGCCTCGGTTACTTCTTCTTTAACTTCTTTTTTAACCGTCTTTTTAACGGGCTTTTCTTCAACGGCTTCTTCCGCCGCAACTACTTCTTCGATTGAAGTGGGTTCGCCCTCTTCGTCCTCTACGGGAACTACGTATTCTTCGCCCTGGTTAGCTTCGATAACCGCGTTTGCGATTACGGAAGAGATAAGTTTTACGGCGCGGATTGCGTCGTCGTTACCGGGGATAACGCAGTCGATTAAATCGGGGTCGCAGTTGGTGTCCGTGATTGCCACGATGGGAATGTTGAGTTTTCTTGCCTCTTTTACGGCGATGTCTTCGTTATGAGGGTCTACTACGAACAGAACTCCGGGGAGCTTGGTCATATCCCTGATGCCGTTGAGGTTGGTTTGAAGCTTGCCCATTTCTTCTTTGAGTTTGGCAACTTCTTTTTTGGGTAAAAGATCGAATTCGCCCGAAAGCTCCATTTTTTCAAGCTTGACCATTCTGTCTATACGCGAGCGGATAGTCTTGAAGTTGGTAAGCGTACCGCCCAGCCAGCGCGAATTTACGTAGTACATGCCGCAGCGCTCCGCCTCTTCCTTAACGGCGTCCTGCGCCTGCTTTTTGGTGCCTACGAAAAGTACGGTCTTGCCGTCTTTTACCGCTTCGCAGACGTACTTATACGCATCCTCGATAAGTCCTACGGTAATCTGCAAGTCGATGATGTGAATGTCGTTGCGCGCCGCGTAAATGTACTTGCCCATTTTGGGGTTCCATTTTCTGGTCTGATGCCCGAAGTGTACGCCGGCTTCAAGCAACTGTTTCATTGTTATAACTGCCATTTTATTTCCTCCGTTTACCTCCCCGAAAGCGCGGCTTTTAAGGAACTTGTCCTGTCGGCGTTTATTAACGGCATTGAAAAGATTTACCGTCACGGAACGCCCGCCTCTCGGGTGTGAAATTTATAGCTATAATATATTAGCAGAAATTTTTTTCATTGTAAAGCGGTTTTATGGGCATTTTTTTAAATAAAACTATGACTTCAAAGCTCTTTTTATAGCGTGGCATTAATTACGTATCGTTTGATTTTTTTGAATATTCTGTAAATCAGAAAAATATATACATAACTGCAAAAACTCAAAATTTAAAGAGGTATTGACATATTTACCAGAATTTGGTAAAATCGTATAAACAATTTTTGGAGGTTATTTATGGCAAAAAACAAAATATGTAAAAAGTTACTTTTGGTTTTGGTTTTGGTAGTTGCGACAATTTGTGTGTTTACAAATATAGGTATATTCGCTTCGGCGAACTCCGAGATAAATTGTCCAGAAATCTACAAAGAAATAGCAACTAATTTTTTTGAATCTCAATACAATAAACGAAACATAGAATATACTAACCTCTCAGTAGCTCTTGAGGCTGATTTATACAATAGCGAAGAGGAAGTTGTTGCCAAAGCACTTGTAATGAAGCGTGACGATACATATGATTATGTAACATTAAACATTGCGACTGCTGAAATTGATGAATTCGTTTTTGACGATGATACAGCGATAGATAAATTCTCGCAAAAAGTATATTATACGGGTGTGCTAAATTACTTTACTAATGAAGCCGATAATTATCGTTCCGTTTACAGTGACGAAATCAGTTATTCAAAAAATGAATTTAAAAAAATTTCAAGTTGGATAAATGAAAAGTTTAGTCAGTTAAAAAGTTCAGCTTCGAAAAAATACAGAAGCGATAAAAATCCTATACCTAATCCAAGCAAAACCGGCTACAACGGTTTCTATTCTTATAGCGAAATACTAACTTTTAATGTTAACAACGGATACGTGAATCTTACCGACTCTAATTATCTTGAAGGAATAGATAACAACGGAATAAAAGACCCTGCTTTAAGTTTTGTAAGTCAGAATACTATTAAAACGCGTCTTGATGTTGATAATGCGTGCGGACCTACGGCATTAACAAATATGTTCATATGGTTTCAATATCGAAATATAGAAAATAAAGACGGTATCGTAAATGCCTTAAAAAGTGGAGATGTTTTCGAGACTTTTAAAGACCTCGCAATACTTGTATATCATTCCAACCAAAATGGAACAATGCCTAACAGATATGATGATGCACTGAGAGACTATGCTTCAAAACAAAACTATAATTTTGAACTGCGTTCAAACTTAAAAACATATAAAGATTTTAAAGGTAATATAGATTGCGGTAGACCTATTCTAACATCTATTAATTTATCCTCCTGGGGTGGGCATGCTGTTTTAACCGTTGGATACGAGCAATTTGAATACAGATATTCCGTAAAGCATCAATTTTTATGGAAAAAATGGACAACTATCGAATCTGATTATACAAATTATTTAAGAGTAATAGATGGTTGGAACACTTCAAATTCAAGCAGATATATTGACTTGTCTGGTTATTGGGATTCTGTAATAGGTAGAAGCTTTATTATAAAGCATTGATAAGGGAAAGTTTTTATGAAATATTTTAATACAATTATCACAGGCATTTTAACGGCAGGTTTGTTTTGTCTTTTTGGGTGCAATCTGTTACCGCATAAACTTAGCTTTAACGAGTTTCCTCAATACAAAAATTTTGACGAAAATATATCTGCCATTGAAGTAAACTGGGATATAAATGAATCTGCGCCTCTCGTGTTTATGATAGAGGATTCAAACCAAATAAACGAAATAATCAATATGTATAAAGATACCGTTTTTATTAAATCAAGCAATAAAAAAACGGACGGCGGCAATCACAGTTATTTAACTTTTATCGGCGAGAATTCAGAAACAACAATCTTCTTATCAAAAATTATATACGGAGACACAAAGCAAGGCTACTGCTATCCCGACAGCAAAATATTTGACCTTATAAAGCAAATCGGCATAGACGCAGGCGTGTTAAATTAAATTTAAACGGGTTCCTCATAAAAAGGGGAACCCGTTAAATTTATAATTTAATTTTCGTCTTAATCAGCCTAGCCCGACGAATTCAAAGAATACCGTATTTAAAATATCTTTGTTTAAAGCGGCGGCTTTGAATGTCAGGGTAAGAATACAGGTCTTGCCGCCCGAGTTTAAAATCATCTGTTCCTGATGCATAAGCTCGGAGTTTAAAGTATAGTCGTAAACGACGTGAACGCGCGTATAGCCCAGATGGGTTTCCTTGCCGACGCTGCACTGCATTCCGGTCACCGTGTAGCCCGCACTCGAATAAGAGCCGGTCAGCGCGTTTTTGAAAGTCGCGGCGGGCGCTTTGAAATAGGAATCGTTTTGGTTCTCTTTTACGAAGTTTACGTTTGCGCCCGTTACGGAGTCGGTAAAAATTGTCAGACCTGTATCGGAATAAAAGGTTTTCTCCCAACCCTCGGGATAAACGAATTTGCAATAGCCGACGGCGCTGAACATTATGTAATCTTCTGGCGGTTTTACCGTTACCGTGCAGGTGTCGAAAATACTTTCGTCCGACGCCGAATACACTTTAACGGTGGCGTCGCCGAAAGTCAGCGCGGTCAGGTTGCCGTTTTCGTACGCAACGACCGTCGGATTTGAAATTTCCACTTTTACCGAGGCGTTTTCGGGTACCGTCGTACAGACCGCATCCAGCGTCTGCCTGCTTTCAAGAATGTAAGAAGTTTCGCTGAAAGCGATGCTTTCGGCAGGAACCGTCTTTTGTTTCGCGCAGGCCGAAAAAACGCACGCGGCTACGGCGCTGAAAATCAACGCCGCATAAAGTAAAAATTTTTTCATAACGCTTATTTTCGGACGGTTCAGGTTTCGTCGATTCCTTCTTCCGCGTCCTCTTCCTGCTGGTAGAAATCGAAAACTTCCTGTAAAAGGTTTTCGTCCTCTATGGGTTCAAGGGTTTCCTCCGCTTCGTTCAGGCGGAAAATAACCACTTCGTCATCGGCGATTTCGTCGTTTGGTTCGGCGGCGAGCAGAAGGGTATACTTGACCCCCTTATACTCGGTAACGTCCAAAAGTTTGAAATTGATAATCTTTCCGTCGTCGTCGATAAGTTCTATAAGCTCGTTATCAAGCTCTTCCTCTTCCATTTGATTACTCCTTTTTAGAAACTGCGGCAAGATAACCGTCGAGAATGTTCGCCGCGGCGAGCGCGTCCACGTAGTTTTTGCGCTTTTCACGGCGCATGCCCTCGGAAATAAGTACCTCGTGCGCCATTTTGGTGGTGAAACGCTCGTCCACGCAAACCACGGGAATATCCGTCGCCTCTTTCAGGCGGTCGATAAACCTTCGGGTTTTTTCGGTCTGGAGCGCTTCCGTGCCGTCGAAGTTGACAGGCAGGCCGCATACTATCACCGTTGCGCCTTTTTCCTTTGCGATTTTTACGAGCGCGGTTACGTCCTCGTCAAACTTTTTTCTGAAATAGGTCTGCGACGGCAACGCGTAAGTATTGAACGGGTCGGAAATTGCGACCCCTATCCGCTTGTCGCCTATATCGAACGCGACGTATCTTTCCATATACCGAGTATAACATATTTAATTTACAATATCAAGCGCAAAAAGCAATATTGCCGCGCATACAGCGCGGCAATATTTTTTTTAGTTAGACTGGGATTGGTCCGAACCGCCCAACTGTTCAAGCTTACTGTCGATATACTGTTCCGCTTTCTGCATTAAATCTTCCTGATTTTTCTTGACAAGATTGCGGAGTTTGCAGTTGTTAGCGACTATAAGCGCGCCGCCTGCCATACCGAGAACGGCGCCAAGAATAAACTTCTCCACTTTTATCTCCTTGTAAAAAGGGGTGTAAAGTTTCCCCTGAATACAGTATGGGTAATCCGCTGTTATTATATAAATGTAAAAATTTGTCTAAAGCCTTACGCTTTGCGTCCTTTCACGCTCAATTTGATTGATTTTATGAGCATAAATACGCTTATTTCGTTTTATTATATGAGTGTAAATACGCTTTGTCAAGTGATTTTGAGTATATTTATTCTATAATAAGCATACTGAAAGGAGAATAACATGCTTCGGATAAAACAGTTGCGGAAAGAATTCAATATGTCCCAACGCGCGCTTGCGGCTAAAATTAATTGCAGTCAAAAAGGAATTGACGCGTGGGAGAAAGGAATTACGGCGCCCAAAGCGGACGTTGTGGTTGCGCTTGCAAACGTTTTTGAATGTACCTGCGACTACCTTTTGGGACGCGAGGACGATTTGGGCAGCGTGAACGTTATGCGCGAGCTTACGGAGAGTGAAAAGGAAGTTTTGGAAGTGTATTCCAAGCTTGATAAAAAGGGACAAGCCGAGCTTATCAATTACGGGCGTTACCTTGCAACTAAATAAGCGTTTCTCCTAACAAGCAATGCTTGATACGTATCTTAATTGCATTTTCGCTTGATTAACTTTTCTCCCGTCAAGCGAAAGCCGGCCGCAATTAAAATGCGGGAGTAAATTATTGCGGCAATGCCGGTTTTGTACTATAATATAGATATAGGAGCACATATGACAAATAAGCTTAACGTACTTATTGTGGAAGACGACGATAACGACTGCAAAGCCCTGACCGAGGAGTTTAAAGCAAACGCGGATAAACTTTGCCTTGCAGGCGTTTCGAAATCTTCAAACGAAGCGCTCGCTTTTATCCGAAACCATAATCCGCACGCGGTAATATTAGATTTGGAGCTTCAGGAAGGCTGCGGCGACGGAATGGACCTTTTAGACAAGCTGCGCTCCACCGTTCTTTGTCCCAGGCCGTACATTGTGGTTAATACGAATAATTCAAGTAAAATTACGCGAATCAGAGCAAAAAAGCTTGGCGCGGATTACGAATTTGCGAAATGGCAAAAAGGTTATTCGCCCAAAATGGTTATAAATCAACTGCTTTTGGTCATGCCCGAAATTCTGGGCGGCGCGGATGAAACGTCGGCGCCGCTTTCCGAAAGTCAATTAGAAAACGACATGCGCGACTTTGTACAGGACGGGTTTAACAAACTGGGCGTAAGCATAAAAAACAAAGGTTACGGTTATCTTGTCGACTCCGTTATTCTTGCGGCAAGAGGCGAAAATCAAAACTGGGGAAAAATAATCGGCGATAAAATCGGCAAAAGCGAAGACAGCGTTATGCACGCGATGCAATACGCTATAAATAATACCTGGACTAACGGCGATATAAATAACTTATTGAAATATTACACTGCGCCGTTGCCTAAAGGTAAAAGCGCGCCTACCGTAAACGGGTTTGTATTTTACTATAAACAGAAGCTTATAAGTTACATTAATAAATAATGTAAAAGCGGATTGCAAAATTGCAATCCGCTTTTTGTTTGGAAATTAGTAAGTCAATAAGGTTATGTACCAGCTCCAAACGGCTTTAAGATATTTCAACATAAGTAAGCGCCCCCCCTTTTTTCTTTTGAGTATAAATAAGGAAAGCGTGTGAAATTTTGGGAGCTTTTATCGAAATTTAACTAATATTGTTATATAATACGCTTATGAATGACTTTATTATTTGTTTGATTAAATACACCGCTATATTTGTTTGCATTTTGTACGCCTATACCAGACTGCTGCGTATAAAGCTTAAAGTCTGGGACCTGTTCGATATTCCGCTGTTTATAGCATTATCCGCAGGCTTATATTTTGTAACGGTATACATAAAAATACTTGTGCCGTTAGGCTTACTTGTGTTCGGTATTGCATTTTTGCTTTTACGGTTCAGAAAAACTTTTTACGAAACAGTTACGGTAGGTACTATTGCGCTGGGCATATCAATAGTTTTAATGTTATTGTCTTTTATTGCAGGTTTTTCAGCAGCGCCGGCATTGTATATTATAAAAGTTGAAGCCGTCAGATCAATTATTGCGCAACTAATTGATGCCATAATTCAAGTTGCAGGCATTTTTCTTTTATTTAAAATCAAAAGATTGCAAAGCGGAATAAACCCAAAAATCACAAACCCGACCTTTGAAATTATGTTACACTTAAGCGTCGGCACTATTATTACCATGATGCTTTTATATATAAAAAACATAACGCAATCTATGCTTGAAATTTCTCTGATAATTTCAGCTATGTTTGCATTATTGGTTATATTGTGGTGGTGCAGGCATATTACTTATAACTACCGCGAGGCGGTAAAACAGCAAGACGTCAACCGTATGGAAGATGCGATAGAAGAGTATAAATTAAACTCCGCTGAAAACGATTTGCAATTAGCAGTGTACGCTAAACTCTTTCACTATCTGAATAAAGCCCTGCCCGATTGCGCCCTTCTTGCGGAAAACGCCGCGGAGCAAACCGGTTGCGGGGACGCGCGCGCCGTACGCGATATGCTGCAACGTATTTTGCGCGAGATGAACCTCGCAAACGAAAAGTGCAGTTTGCAAAATATTCCGCAAACGAACGAAAAGCTAATCGACGCGCCGTTAATACGGCTGTTCGCCGCGGCGGAAAGTAAAAACTTTAACGTAAGCGCGGATATTTCCGCAGACGTTGAAAGCTGGTTTACCCAAAGCAAGCTGCAAAAAGACGATATACATATTTTGCTTAACTACCTGTGCGACAACGCTATGATTTCCGCCCTCGGCTCGCGTAACGCAAAAGTACGCGCGGAGCTTGGCGAAACGGCAAAATCAGAGCCGGTTATCCGCATTTACGACAGCGGCGAACAATTCGACGAAGAAGTGATTGCAAAGCTCGGGTTGGAACAAATTACTACGCGCGCAGGCGTAGGCGGCAACGGCATAGGTCTTTTTACCGCTTTTCAGATCTTGGAAAAGTACGGCGCGAGCTTTACGCTTGACGAAGCTCCGGAAGCTTTCGGGTTTACAAAATTTATAGAAATCGCCTTTAACGGGCGGCGCTCGTTTACGGTACGCACCTGCCGCGAAAGCGTTTTTGCCGCTTGCGCCGCGCGCAAGGAAATTACTGTTGAACGCGTTGAAAATTCAGATACGGAAAATTTGCGCGACGGAACGAACGGATAGAGCTAGCCTATATTATTTTGTATTTTAATTCGGGGTCGTAGTCCAAACCGAATTTCTTGGCTTTCTTCCAGGTAAAAATAGCTTCCAGACATTCTATGTAAGCGTACCATTCGCCGACGACAAATTCGTTTTTGTATTGCGCATCATGTATCTCGTTCAGGCTTGTTTCTAATACTTCTATCAGCCCTTTCAGCACTTTTTCGGCAGTAAGGTTATGAGACATTATTCTCCTCCGCGGTGAAAACCCGTTCTTCATTTTTCGATATTAATCGACATAATTCTAACATCGGCGGACAAAAAACAATCTCCCTTTCTGTACCTGATTTTCAGCGGTTTTTATCCCCTTTTCTCCCTTTTTGTACAGCGCTTCGGTAAAAACACGGAAAAACGCCTTAACCCGTAATTGAGTTAAGGCGTTTAATTTTTTCTGTCCCGCTTACTCTCCCGTGAGCAAATTGCGGGGGGCTATCTTCTTTATTTTCAAAGACAGCAGACAAGCGATGGCGAACGACAGCAATATCAGACCTATTCCCGCAACGGTAATAAATACGAATGGAATATTGAAGGTACACTTCACAATGCCGAGACCGCTCAAAAACAACGCGGTAAGCGGATTTATGATAAGGCAGCTTACTATAAGTCCTACTACCGTTGAGGCAATGATTGCGGGCATAAAGGATAGCGCCGTTTGCAAAATAAGCTGCCGTGTAGTAAAGCCCAAAGACTTTAAAATGCCGTAGTCGCGCTTTTTATTGTTCAGCATAGTGCGTACCAGAAGATACAGAACGAAAGCGATAATTATTGCCGAAAGTACGAGTATCGCGATAACGATAATGGTCATAAGCGAAACGTATACTGTTGCGAAAGCGTCAATAGTCGTTTCTATGTTAACGGTAGCATTAACTTTGTCCGCAAGCGTTTCCTGAATTTCCGAATTGAACGCATCTATGTCCGTACCGTCCGCAAGGTTCAGATAGTAACTTACGCTTGTAAGCGTACCCAAACGCTCGTAGCCCTGACGTGTAAAAAGTCCGTCGCGCCCCAGATAGTTGGTAACCTGCGTAAAGCCGCATATTAAATATTTTTCGGTATTACCGTTCGCGCTAATCTCTATTTCTTCCCCTACTTTAAGCCCCTTTTGTTTGGCGTACTTTGCGCCTATTGCAATTTCATTATCGTATTTCGGGAACCTGCCCTTATACACTACGCTCTGATTGTTGACTTTTGAAAAATCGTCGCAGACTATTATCAGAAGCTCCGCTCCGCCCGAATGCGTTACGTTTATCGAATTATACAGGTAAACTTTTCCCACACGGTTGTCGGCGTTCATTGCCTGCAAAAATTCATCCTCGTTTTCCGCGTCCACATTGATACTGCTGTCCGCCGTTTCGCCCACAATAAGGTTTAAAAAGGGCGTCATGTCCGCAATTATGTTCTCTGTCATAAGTCCCGAAAACACCACGACGAGGGACAGGACGAACATAGTAACGCAGACGGTTATATTGTGTTTTACGCCCGAAAGTGTAGTTTTAAGCGCTAATGCAAAGTTAAGGGGCGCTTTGCATTTTTCGAGCGGAACGCGGTTGCGTTTGAAGTTGTGGGTCTGCACGCCCGACCGTAACGCCACGATAGGTTCTATCTTTTTTATTCTGCGTGCCGAAAGCCACACGGCAAGCGCGACCGCTCCGCCCAGTATCAGGAGCGAGATCAGCATCGGTAACGGTAAAAAGTGAATAGCGTACGGTATTCCCGTCTGCGCTATCATCATTGAATTGACCGCCGGAAAAAGCGCGTACGAAAGTCCTGCGCCGGCTATCGCCGCGAGCAAGGTCAGCGACGAAAACTGCAATAAAAGCGAGCAGACAAGTTGCCCTGAAGTGTACCCCACCGCTTTTAACGCGCCGAGGTTTTTTATGTTCACCTGAATGTAATTAATTATGTTCGACACGATTACGACGAGAGCAATCAGCAGTACGATAAACGCCATTGCGCTCATTATGCCCGAGCAGACCATCTGGGAGATATACCGCGCCTGCACGACAATATCGTAGCTGTTGCTTATCATACTTGTGTTGGGAAAATTTCGGGAAATATTGCTTTTGAGGTCCGCTTCAAAATTTACGTTTTCCGACTTATCGTAAAGGCGAACGGAGCATAAAGTCGCTTTCAGGGCGTAGTCAAAGTGTTCAAGTTCTGCGTACTTGTCCTGCGTTAAAATAATTTCGGTCAGCCCGCAGTTGTGCGAACCCGCCATTACGCTGTTGAAAAATCCGCAAACGACGTATTCTACGGTATGACTTCCGATAGTTATTTCAATCGGTTTGCCAACTCCAATACCGTTCGTTTTATAAATCATCGGCAGATAGACGCCGCTTACGCAATCCCCTTCTTCCACAATTTCCGCTTTGCCGACGGAGCGCGACAGCGCAATATCTTTTTCCATAAAGACAAACCAATTATTAATTGTACCGTCGTTATAGGCAAACTCTGCCGTCATATTCAGGCAACTGTCAAGACGGAACTCCGATACGCGGTCGTCTCCGGCAAGCGTTTGCGTTAAAAACCCGCGCATTTCCGCAGTGTCTCCGTCTATGGACAGGGTAACGTGTTCGGCGTTGAGTTTTTTATGGTATCTGTCAAAGTTGGCGCGGTAGTCCATAGACAGCATAAGCCACAAGTTTAAAAGAACAGCCGAAATCAGAATGAGCGCGACGATAGCGACGGTCTGCCCCTTCGCCTTGCGCATATTGGAGCGCGCAATTAAAAAAAGCTTTCTCATACTACCATCCCATATCTTTCAAAAACTTATTAAGTGTTTCGTGCCGAGCCGCGTCGCCGTGAGTATATTTGCCCAAATCGCACTCGCCCGTAATTACGCCGTCCTTTAAATACAGAATACGGTTGCCGCGGCGCGCCGAGCGCATATCGTGGGTCACCATAACAACGCTCTGACCCTGCCCGTTAAACTTCGTGAGCGTGTCCAGAACGTCAAGTCCTGTTTTACTGTTGAGCGCGCCCGTAGGCTCGTCGGCGAAAAGTATTTCGGGGCTGTTGATAAGCGCGCGGACTATTCCCACTCTCTGCGCTTCGCCGCCCGAAATCTGCGCGGGGAATTTTTTTTGCGTCTCTTCGGAAATATCCACCGCCGCGAACAATTCCTTCGCTTTTTCCACAAGAGCTTTTTTATCTTTGCTTACAAGCAGCCCTGCGGCAAGCACATTGTCTAAAACGCTCATTCCGTCGATAAGATATATCTGCTGAAATACGAAACCGCAATGGTCGCGGCGGAACACCGCAAGCCCGTCCTGCGATAAGTCTGATATAACCTTGTCGCCGAAAGTGATTTTGCCGAGGCTAGGCGTATCCATGCCCGAAAGGGCGTACAAAAGGGTCGATTTGCCGGCGCCGCTCGCGCCCATAATTACGGTGAAATCGCCCTTATACAGTTCCATGTCGATATTTTTCAGAACGTGCTGCTGCAAGCCTCCGTTAGAAAAAGTCTTGCATAATTTTTCGGTTTTTAATAGTATCTCTTTCATATCCGCCTCCGTTCTACACGGTCCATTTTAATTTTTAAAATCTTAACTGTCTTTAACCGATTCTTAAATATTTCTTAAATTCTCTCCGCTATAAAAACCGTATTCTTTTCGAATATTCCTAGAGCAAACGCCATCCGGTAAAGGAAAGGCATATTTTTAAAAGCGTTAAAACTCGTCCTGTCCAAAAATTCTTTTAAGGATAAATTTTCAATATAACCGTAGGGATTTGCTATCTTTACGGTATCGTCGGGAATATCCATACCGATAACAAGCGAATAGTGCAAAGTCCACCCGTCTTTATATTTTGCCGCCCATTCAAACGGTACGGGAATACCTTCCGCAAGGCTGTCGTAAACTTTTTCTATAAGGCGCGAGTTTTTAAGATATTTATAAATTTCAGTCCTGTATTCTGGGAACTGTTTATTGAATTCCCTGCAAAATGAGTTGCCTGTTGAGGTTACTACTTTGCCGTACCTGTTATATAAACTTTCTTCGGTTATGCCGCCGTCGTTCCATGCGGAAAACATTTCGATTACGGCGTATCCGCAGGAAACTTCCTGCGTTATAACCTCAACGCCTTGCGCCTCCACGGCGGCGCTACATTTTTCGTCAGTATAGACGTGAGAATAATCGTCGTTGATACTATTCGTCTTTACCGCTAAAACGGCGAAAGAAATTGCCAAAACCAAACAGGTTGCAACTATCAGAGAGCATAAAACCCAAACAATAATTTTAATTGATTTTTTCATAAGCCCTACTCCTTCAATCAGATTAAATATCCGCTTAAACGCAGACAAACGGTTACCTTCAAGCCGCGCCCGCCGTTTTCGATAATCAGCTCGCCCTGCATCTCTTTCATAAAGTAGTCTGAAATGTAAAGTCCTAGGCCGGCGCCTTCGGTATTTGCGGAATTGCTTCCGCGCCTGAATTTTTCCTTGATTGCCGGCAACTCCTCTTCGGGAACGCCGCCGCCCGAATCTTCTATTATAACGTTGATATGCCCGTCCGTTTTTTCCGCCGTTACAAAAATTCCCGTCTTTGCGTACTTGTACGAGTTGGCAAAGATATTATCGAAAACCTGCTGCAGCCGCAGTCCGTCGGCGTAAACCAGACATTCGGGAATTTCGGGAATAGTTGCGCGGCGCAGGTAGTCGGCGTTTTCAAGCATAGCTTTAACCTTCCTGCTTTCGACGTTTGCCGGCGACACTGTAAGTTGCTGCAGCTCTTCAAGCGTCGCGGTAAAAAGGTTGATAACAAGCGTGTTTATCTGGTCCGCCTTGCCTATTATCTGCGCGTAGTTCGCTCTGTCTTTTCCGCCTGCCGCAACCGCAAGCCCGACTTCCGAAACCGCTTTAATGCTTGCGACCGGCGTCTTTATATCGTGCGAAAGTTTAGCGACTAATTCCTTTTTGCTCCTTTGCGCCTGCGCTTCGGCAATACGCGCTTTTTTGAGTTCCGAACGCATAATGTCAAAGCTTTCGGTAAACGCGCCGAAAAGATTTTGTCTGTCCATTTCAAGCGGAATATCGAGATTGCCGCCGGCGACACGCTCGGCAAAGCCTTTGAGTTTTTTAAACGGTCTGATTACCGTAAAGTGAATGTATACGGCGTAGCCGGTACATATTGCGCATTGAACGGCGATTGCAACCGAAAGGACTATTATTGCCGTTTGCTTCTGCGCCTGCAACGTCTGCGCTCCGTCATTATAAATTATAATCTTCCCTGCTACCGCGTTATCGACTGTAACGTCAAGTACGGTATCTCTGTGCGCGATTGCCGCGTTCACGCTTTCGGACAGCCCCTGTTTAGTTTTATACAGAATATTGCCGCCGTTATCCAGTACGACGTAATCGAGCGCGGTTAAATTTTTATGCTCTTCCAAAGCGTCAAAATCACGCGTTACCGACTGCGAAACTTCGTTCACCGCCACAGTATCCTGCGGAAAATCGGGCGTCTGCAATGCAAACACTGTAAGCGCTATAATTTCGGCTATGAACACGGCAATCAAGCCGGTTAAAAACAGTTGCTTTTTCATTCGCGTCCTCCCGTAAATTTGTATCCGTCGCCCCAGACGGTGAGAATATATTCCGGCTCGTTAGGGTTGCTTTCTATCGCTTCGCGCAGTCTGCGTATATGCACGTTCAGCGTACCGTCGCCGGTGAATTTGTCTTCCCACACCTTTTCAAAAAGTTCTTTTTTGGAAATGACTTTACCCTTGTTTTCTATTAGGTAAGCAAGCAGCCTGAATTCAAGCGCAGTGAGTTTTACCGCGCCGCCGTTTACTTTGACTTGCTTGGTTTCAAAATTGACGGTCAGGTACCCGTCAGAATATTCGGCGGTTCCGCCGTAACGCTTTAACACAGCTTTGACTTTTGCAAGCAGCACGCCCAGCGAATAGGGCTTTTGAACGTAGTCGTCTCCACCGATATTCAGCGCGACGATTTTGTCGTCGTCGCTCGTCCGCGCCGAAATAAACAGTATGGGAATATCGGTAGTATTCCGCAGTTTTCTGCATAAATCAAAACCGCTGCCGTCGCCCAGGTTTATATCGAGAAGTATCAGTTCGGCAGTATTATCCCTGAAAAACGCGCGGCAGCCGTCCGCGCCGTAAACGGCAACCGTATTCACGCCGAAAAGATTGAAGTATTCCGCTGTGCTGTCCGCAAGCACTTTTTCGTCGTCAATGATAAGGCAATTATATTTCACACTGCACCTCCGCATTGATTATAACATTTTCCGATAGGGAAATCTTTAACAATTCCTTAAATTTTTACCCGTAATAAACGTTCCGTTTAACAAGCAATGCTTGATGCGTATCTTAAAGCCTTACGCTTTGCGGCGTATCTTAATTGCCGTTTCGCTTGATTTACTATCCTCTTATCAAACTTAAAAAATAAACAGTAAGCCGCCGAACGCAAATGCGTTCGGCGGCTGTTTACGTTTTGTTATTAATTTGTCAGTCTAATGGATCATAGAAACCGTCTATATCAAAGTTCTCTTCCTCATCGCGCGAGCGTCTTATAGCTCCGTTTTTGGTAGTATCAACCGTTGTTGTGGTTGTAATTACCGCATCGGAAGGATATTTCGCTACGGGTTCCTGCTCCGCCT
>CAZDAG010000008.1:0-77819 GCA_964503655.1 uncultured Clostridia bacterium
GGAATAGGCAGACGCAAGGGACTTAAAATCCTATTACATAGTAAAAACTGAATATTTATACGAAAATAACGCCGCTGTGGTGGAATAGGCAGACGCAAGGGACTTAAAATCCTATTACATAGTAAAAACTGAATATTTATACGAAAATAACGCCGCTGTGGTGGAATAGGCAGACGCAAGGGACTTAAAATCCCTCGAAGGAGACTTCGTGCCGGTTCAAGTCCGGCCAGCGGCACCACAAATTTGAGAGAAATTATCAAGATTTCTCTCATTTTTTTATGCTAAAAAGGGCATTTGGGTAACGTTGGGTAACGATTTCGCCCTTTTTTGCATAAAATCGGGGTGTTTTGTATTATTATTCGATAGTCATAAAACTCATTAAAATTTTTGGGTAACGTGGCGGACGGCAATTAAAAAAGGACAAATCGTTTATAGCCTACTCCCTTGTCTTTTCTGCTGAATTGTGTTATAGTTGTATTACGATAAACAGTAATTTAGCGAGATCCTTAATAATGCAAAATAATAAAATTGAAATACGCAGAGCAAAACTTACCGATGTTAAAAAACTTGACTACTTGCTTTTTCAGGTACATAAAGTACACAGTGAAGCCCGCCCTGATTTATTTGTTTCCGGTGCAAAAAAATATACAGACGAACAGCTAAGGCAAATTCTCACGGATGAAACAAAACCCATATTTGTTGCAACTCAAAATAGTATAATATTGGGTTATGCATTTTGTGTGTTCATTAAAAACGGTGAAAACGCATCGCATACTGATATTAAAACGCTTTATATTGACGATTTGTGTGTGGACGAAACTTGTCGAGGGAAAGGTATAGGAAAATTGTTGTATGAATATGTAATTGAATTTGCAAAAACAAGCGGTTGCTATAATGTAACTCTTAATGTATGGGCAGATAATAAAAATGCCGTTACTTTCTACGAAAAATTAGGTATGCGCATACAAAAAATAGGTATGGAACAAATATTATAGAAGAAAAAAATAAATGTACTAATACACATAACTACGATAAATTTCAATTTAACGTAATAAAGGGGGCAAACCATTTAGGTCTGCCCCTTTCTTTATTTTTTAAAGTTCATAATCTATTTTTTCAATTTCTTTGAAATAGTAACCGTCAGAATAAGTAGTGTAACCACGATCAACGGCTGTTGTTACGACTTCTTTATCAAATTTGTGTCCATCCCAAAGCATTACGAGTTCCAAGTTGCAGCCGCATTCTTTCGCTCTGGTAATGAACGTGTAACGCAGCTCGTGAGTGTGTCTGCCTTGTAAAATCTTTTGAAACCGTCTATTGATATAATCACGCTTTACCGTTTTAGCCGCTTCAAAGTCAATATACTGCATAACCCGTTTAAGCATAGGTGAAATGGGTATTTTCCTTGTTTCTTTTGCTTTGCCCTTGCGTATTTTCTCTGTTTCACATTCAATATAATTTTCGTAGAGAACGGCAGAAGCAAGTTCACCGACACGCATACCGGAATAAAGAAGAATTAAGATTGCGCTGCAAACAGGTTCTTCCTTATGTAAAATGCAGTAATCAACGACGGTCTTTTCTTCTGATAATGAAAGTGAATTGCCTTTCTTTACTTCGTATTTGGTAACTTCAACTTTTGTCATAGGTGATTTGAAGTTGTAATCGGAAACGGCAACGTCGAAGATGGCTTTAAGCTGTACTTTAAGTTTTTCGGCGGTGCGATACTTTTCTTCATCTACTAAAGCAGATAAGTAGTTCTGAATTTCAGCACGTGTAATTTCGTCTAAATGCTTTTCGCCAAACGCTGGAATTATATGTGCGTTTATTAAATCGATATAGCTTTTTAACGTGCTTTCTTTTACAGTAGTCTTTTTAATTGAAATCCATTCGTTTAAATAGTCTTTTAAAAGCGGTGTAACGGGCTTTCTATGTGGTACAGCTTGTTCAACGGCGATTAAAAATCTTGTTCGTAAATCGTTCAAGTCTTTGCCGCAGAGTTCTATATTGTAACCGTCTCTGCGAAAGCGTACCTGATTAGTGTTTTTAATGGTGCGGTATTTTACTGCATGACCGCTGTAAATAAGTAATATCTTTACGGGTTCTGACATAGCGTCAATCTCCTTTTTTGTGAATTTTAAAACTTTTTCCTGTTGAGCTTTCGGCGTCGGCTTTTTGGCAACCGAGTTAAGCCCCATTTTGAGTACAATGGCAGTTAAATCGTCGCCTTCTTCCGAAGGATGCTCTTGTATAAAATTGAGTAGCTTGTAAATTTCTTTAGGTATAAAATTTCCTTTTTGTGTGTTGAGTTCTGACACTTGAATTACTATTGTGTATGAGCGATTTATAAGTGATTGCAGATGCAGTATAAACTTAAAATCAGCCACATAATAGGACATTTATTAGGCAGCAACCACACATTTGTGTGCAGAAACCCCACATAAACCCACATTTTCGGACAATGTTGATAACCCACTACGGGGGAACAGACGAGTAAAACATAAATCCGCCACACTCCTTTTGTTTTTGTCAAAAGACAAAACCTAACCTAACAGGGGCGGTTTTATTGTTGTAAAATTCTTGGGCAAGTATTGCCTTGTCAAACGAACCAGCAAAATTCGAGAATTTTGTGCAGGGCGATTGACGAGGTAAAAACGGCTCTGTTAAACTCTCGCTAACTTCCCCAAAATGGCTTAATACTCTATTCTTGCAAATTAAAAGAAAAAATCGTAAAAAATTTTTTATATATGACTATATGTGTCAGGTATTAAGTGTTATACTGCTTGAAAACCGATAAAAATTAGTTTTATTGTGTTCACAAAAATATCACATAAACATTTTTAAAATGTGGTTTGTTTTCCTTGACTTAATCCGTAGGGAAAACTATAATATTTTATACAAACATTTGTTTATATTTTGTGTTTGTCTTTGGTTAGATTTACACGAAAAGACACGACAGAAAAATGAAAAAACAGCGGATTTACAAGTTAAGATTTAGGTAATATTTGAGTGGTTTCCCCCCGTTTCTACTCATTGTTATTTGATTATGGTAATAAGGAGATGAGTATAAATGCCGGAAAGTCTTGGAAACATACAAATGTACTGCCCGAACTGCGGACAGCGGAATTGTGGCTATAAAAATGCCAAAGGGATTGTATTTATGAAATGTCGGAAATGTAGCTGCTGTCTTTCAAGTAAAAAAATGAAAGAGCAAAAGGTTGTAATAACCGTAAGTCAATAAAATTTAATAATCGCATTATGAGCAAGCAACGGTTTCGTAAAATCGAGTAATATCGCCCGTGCCTCTACTCATTATGTAAGTGTTTGTAAGACGTATTATGAAATACGTGAAAGCAAGGAAATGAAAAGCCTTGACGAACAATGACCTGATTATCTTCGGGTTGCGTTCGTCAAGGCTTTTTTTGTTTTAGAAATAAAAAATATTTAATGCCTGATTTGCAATAAGGGCAAAGGATACATAAAAGTTTTCCTATTATGTGGAAAGCGACGGTGTACCCTTTTTTAGCTCTGCCCTTATTGCGAGAGTACGGCTAAAATGGGTTGGCTCTGCACCTATATCTACTCCTTTGTCCGAATTAGCGTTCGGCGAAGGAGTTTTTAAATGCAGGAAAACAAGACCTACTATTTGTATGTCAAGGGGCAAAAGGTTGAAGTGAGCGAGGAAATTTACCGTGCTTACGTTCAACCGGAACGGAAACAGCGCATGCGTGAGTATAGGGCGAAAGACAGCATTAGCGTAACTTCCATTGAAGGACTTTCGGAAAAGGGTTTTGAGATAGAAGATGATTCGCAAGATTTTGTCGCCGCCTTAATAGAGAGCGAAGAACATTCGGAAGAACTATCAAAACTTCACGCAGCTATTGAGCAGTTGTCGGAACGTGATCGACGGGTTGTTCAGTTGTACTACTTTGAAGGCAAAACGCAGCAAGAAATAGCGGCCATATTAGGTATTGCCAAAAGTACTATGTCTGAACTTTTACCACGCATTTTATTGCGGTTGAAAAATTTTTTATAACTTTTTTTCGCAAATATACGAACTTCGGGAAAATTCTGTACTGAAAGAGGTGTAAGGGTTACGCCTTACAGCGATTGCAAAAATATCAAGGAGAAAGTTGTGTTAAGCGAGCAGGTCAAGAACGAATTGAGAGAAGTTAGGTATTACTTCTCACGCAAGGCAAATATGGATGCGCTCTCTATAAACGCCGGAGTCTCAAGGGCAAAAGCGTTAGCAGAAAAGTATGTGAACGCAATACGGCAAGCACCGGCAAGGCTCTACGATTTATTCGGCTGTCTTTACATTCAGAATAAAACGCAAGAAACCGTTGCGGCGGAAATGTGCTATTCGGAAGAACATATCAGACGTTTGATTAGAGAACTTATCACTTATTTTGCAAACAAAATTATTTAAAAAGGGGATAGAGATGATAAGCGAAGGATTTGAAGGTCTGTGTGAAATCTGCGGCGTCGATATTGATGACGTTGATTTTGTAAACGAAGATACAACCAATGTTTACCGCACCGACGAATTTATCGTAAGCCAGCATATCTGTTTTTCTTCCGACGGTCTGGGTACTACCCGTATTTTGAGCGAGGATACCTATTACTGCCGCACGAAGTTGAGAGATTTGCTTTACGAAAAGCTGTTTGAAAACGACGGAAGGCGTTTGCATTCGTCTATGTTCGTTCGTACCTATATCGAGTAACGGCTACGCTTCCCGATATTTTGCAATCAAAAGTCTTTAATATTTCGCAATAGTATTTTGTGGGTTGAAAAAGCGGGCCCCTTTCTTCACCCAACCGAAACGTGTAGTTTCATTAAGTTGCGAGGGTTAAAGCAATTCACAATTTAATATGCAGCTACTGTCTGAAAAGCAGACGAGAAATGCTGTAAAAACTAAATTTACATTTAAGGAGATATTTTCAATGGCAAAAAACAGTGAAAAAAAGCCCGAAGAAAAAGCGGAACAGCCCAGAATAAGAAAGTGGCTGCGTCCGAGCAAAAGGGCAAAAGGTTACGCAGAAGAACGTAAGGAAAATCGCCATAAGCGCGGCGACAAAAAGGGCGAGGAACTCGATCCCTACAATCAGGGTTTGCGTTCCGGCTATCTTCTCTGTCAGAGCGACCACGCCGGCTCTTATATCTACGATAAGGTATTAGCCGAAACGAAAGATAAGGAAAAAGCGGCGGCGGCTTCGCAGAGTATCGGTCAGCACAGAAAAAACGGAGGTAATGCGGCATAATGGCAAACGTAATTAAAGTTGAAAGAGAACTCTTTGAAAAGAACGGCAAGAGTTATTACGCTTACTACATAAACGGTAAGGTAAGAAATACCGAAGTTAAGGCGCAGGTTGTTCCGCCCGATTTAGGCGGCTATAAAGTCCTTGACATAGTGTACGACGGCGCAAACGAAGCGGAACTCGTAGTCGTGCCTTTCAAGTTTGCGGCAGACGACGGACACGTTATAGAGGGCAACACGTTCAAGGTAGTATCTACCGACGAAAACGGCGAAATCTACGAATGTCCCGTTCAGCCCGCACGCAAGTCGGACAAGAGTATGCTCGATATGCTTATCAAGGCAAACTCATAAACATTCAAACGGCGGCTTAATTGAGCATTAAGCCGCTTTATTTTTAAAGGAGGAATTTTAATGACAAAAAATATTAAGGCTATCTTAATCGTTATTGCGGCTGCACTTATTTTTGTTATTGCCGGCGGTTTAATAATCCACTTTGCAAGAACAGATAAAGGCGGCGGCGATAGTGAAATTGAAAACATAACGGCACAAGTTGACGAGTGTGTTTTGCAGGAGTCTATTGCTTTTTGCGGCGATGACGTTTCAACTTATTCGGCAAAACCTATGTCTTTGGCAACTTACGCTGATACGGCAAACGAGGAACAAGTTGTTAGCGGCAACTCCACTACGCTTACTTTAAAGCTGACGTCAAACGTTTTAAGTCAAGTAATGCTTGATAAGGTAAATGTTCCCGTAAAGTGGAAATTGGAGTTTGTAAATCCTAATAGCGCATGGGCGAACGGTAAAAGCGTTTCTGACTATGTAACTGTTACGCCCAAAAGCGATTTTACACGCACGGTAACTATAACTAATAAAGCCCCATTCGGCGAGCAGATACGTCTGACTGCCACTCTTGATAATGACAGTTCAAAGACTGCAAGTTGCGTAATTGATTACGTTAAAAGGTTTGGCGGCGGTTTGCAGCGTTTGTATTTTGCAAGCGATTTCGGCGACGAAATAAATGTAGGCGGTAATGTTTATATGGACGAAGCTGTCGGCACAGTTACGGGCGACCTTTACGCTTATGGAACGTATATCGAGTTAGAAAGCGGCTTTATAGATTTGGTGCAAAGCTATCTGAAATTCGACGTGCAATTACATAGTTATTCTTTTCCGAGTCAACAACGTTCGTCGTATATAAGCTACCATAGCAGCTACAAATACTATATGTTTGAAGTAACAGCAGCGGACGCACAAGGAAACACACTTAATTGCGAGTATTCTCAATTTATAGCGAATTGGGATAGTTTGACCGAAGGGCAAAAGACAGCCGTTAAGTACGCTTGGTGGACTGCTTATAAAGAGTATGGCGATAATGTAATTATTGACTTGGTATTCGATTATAGCTATGGCGGTAAATTTTTGGGTACTATCAGCGGTTATCAAAAATCATTTATCAGCGGCGAGTATTACGGCGACGGGATTTCCGTTGATGGCTCGCTCGTGAATATCGTTTTTTAAGGGGGAATATTAAATGACGAAAAGCAAAATTAAAACAATTATTATTGCCGTTGCGCTCGTATTGGTTGTTGCGTTGGCGGCAGGACTTATAGTTCATTTTACGACTAAAAGCAAGACGGACAAGCCCGTAGCAGACGAAACGCAGCAGTACGAATTGAGCGGAAAAGTTTACGACGATAGCGGCAACGAAATGTTGTCAACTATGGTTTATTCAATGCCACGTGCAATGACTATTTCCGAGTTGCAGGACGAAACAGTTTCCAGAATAACCATATCGGCAACCGTTTCGCCGGAGAACGCAACGGACGGTACGGTTGAATGGTCTATCTTATTTGACGACGGATATGATACGGACGGTTATTTATCTTTAACCCCTGCATATTACGGGGCTAATACCGCTGTACTTACTTGTTATCAGCCGTTTGAGCATACGGCAATTATAACGGCAACGTCGAATTATGACTCTACTAAAACCGCAAATTGCTATGTGGATTATCTGTACGAATTTAATCCCATAGATTTAAGCGTAAGCTGGGATAACATAGTTTTCAATCAAGAGAACAGTATTGAAATGGACTACTATTTCAGCGGTTGCGGCACGGTGGAAGGCGATTTTGAATACGGCGATTTATACATAGAATTAGACGGAAGCGTAATCGGCGAAATAAGCGATAGATTAGGTCGTGAGTTCACGCCTACCTATAAAATTTTAAGCGACGGTTACAGCTCGGACGGTATTACCTTTAACGTTCCTTCGCCTTATGCTTGTTTTGCGGCTGGTAGCGGTATTAACGAACAGACTTTCAACGAAGCCTTTACGAGAGCGATCTACTTCGGTTGTGGCGAGGACTGCGATTATCACGCAATTATTCACTTCACGGCAAAGTACAGCTATAAGGGCGACGTGGTTGCGGTTGAAAATATCTGGCACGACGGTGTTGAAAGAATATCCGTTGATTTCTCGCTTGAAGGCTTGATAATTCCCGTCGAGGACGTAACGATAAACAATGGCGATATTGTTTTCGGCACCGGAACGAGCGAGCCTGTAACTTGCACCTTTGACGGAACGGAAGCGGCTATTTCTTCTGATAGCAGAATTAAGGTTATGGGTAAACAGTCCACTTGTACGGCAACTACCGTTTCCGCTCTTGGCAAGTCCTTTACAAAGTATTTGAAGATGGAAAGCGGAACGCAGGTTACATTTAATACCGCTGCGGATATGACGCTTAAAATTTACGTCGATACGGCAGGAAAGAAAATTAAGGTTGACGGTTTGAATTATACGAGCGAGTCCACCGAGAACGGCGACAACGTAATTACAGTTATGCTTACCGCAGGTTCTCATACCATTACTAAAGGCGACGTATTAGGGCTGTTTGCCTTACAGCTCAACGCCGCTTAAAGCGAGGTGGTTTATGAAAACTTTAGCTAAAATTGTCGGCTACGGGTTAGTGGTATTACTTCTCGCCGCAGTCGTAGGTTTTACTTACAAATACACCAACGGCTTTAACGAGGACTTAAAGACATTCTATATCGAGTGTAACGGTACGCAGATTTTAACAACGGAAAATAAAAAGACCTTTAATAAGGAAGTCGTATATCGTTTTGACGTCAAATACACTTTCGATAAAGAGGACGCCGAGCCAAAAGGCTACAAGGTAAAAATCGTACCTAATGTATCGAAGAATTTTGATTATACCGTTAATGGCGAAAATTATTTGTTTTCGAAGGTCGGCGATTTAACTTCAGCTTTTGAACCTATAATGCACGATACGTTTTTTGAATTGTATTTTCCCGAAAGTTTGACTTTTAGCGAGATTTTAAAGAAAGCTCACAATGGAAAAAGTGTTAGCGTTCCTACAGATGCTTTAACTAATAATCCTTATCCGTTCAAGCTGCAAATCTCGTCTTATAACGGTAAGGTAACTTACAATATCGATTTCAATATCGATACTATGAGTGCAGGTCAGACGTTCAGCGGAGATTTCAATAATCCCATTATTCCGGACGAGCCGTATGTACCTTATGAGCCGCCGAAAAGCTACAGTATAAGCAGCCGTGTGGTAGGCAACGAAAACAACTTACTTATGGCGGACGTGATCGGGCCTGAAACTTCGGTTGCCGGTGAAACGGTGCAGTTTGCTGTTTCGCTTATAGGCAACTATAAGAGCGAGGTAACAAAAATAGAAGTCTATTCTGGCGGTAAACTATTTACTAATATTGCGGTGAGCGGCGATAGCGGTTCGTCGAATTATTATAATACGTTTACTTTTACAATGCCCGAAGGCAATGCGGAAATTGTAGTTACCATTAAAGCAATAGTTGTAAGCGAATACCGAAGTATCAGTTTTGACACGTTAGGCAGCGGTTCGGTTGACTCTATAAATGTTTACTGTGCAGACGTTGCAAAACCGGGCGATTATGTAATGGCTTCTATATATCTTGCTTGGGACGAGGAAGATACGTTAGAGATAACGAGGGTTGTTTTGACAAACGCCGATACGGGCGACGAGATTCAGGAATTGGAACAGTTTAACGAGTTCTTTGACTTCACTATGCCCGATTGCGACGTGGTAATAATGGTTTACCTAATGCCGGTATAAGGGGGTGCAAATGAAAACAATTACAAAACGGTTTTTGTATGTATTCCTTACGGCTGTTTTGTGTATTGTGGCGGTCTTTTGCGGACAGGGAAACCTATCCGCATTTGCCGACACCGCTGACGATATACAAACCGCTTTCGAGCAAACCGAAGTAATAAACGATTTAAAGGGTGCAACGATAGGCGGCAAAGTATTTGATTTGGCGGACTATCCGCATAACACAAACGGCAAGCCGCAGCTCATATCTTTCGTGGAATTTTGTTATTCGTTTTACGAGGATAAGCAAGCCGATTACGGTCTTTATGTGTATGTTTACAATCCGCAGGACACGGCTTTCGATACGAATGACCGGAACAAAATACAGTTCACTTACGGCAACGTAGGAAAGTATTTTAAGTTCCCGTTGGAGTTTGTAAAGTATTCACAAACGGCTGGTTACGAAGGCAGGTTCTATAAGTTCAAGGTAAAACTTACGGACTCGGAACGGAAAAGCATATTTAAAACGGTAGGGCAAAATTCCCGTGTATATACGATAAGCGGAATTGAATTGTGCGTTAAGAATACCGTTACGGATTACGCTTGCGGACAGACTTATACCTATTCGGGTTACGCATTAGGCTACGGTTCGGAACTTGCGGAAACAGACACTTTGTCTTGCACGGTTGACGGGTTCGACACTTTTGTAGAGCTTGACGTAAATCATACCGTTTATAGGGCGAAAGGCGATTATTACAACGGCGAGCAGTCGCAGCTTAACAGTTGTTATTTCCGTGTGCCTAATAAGTTCTTTGCGGACTACGGCGAGCTGACGGAAATTGCATGCGAGTGGTACGAATATTTCACGAAACCTATTTTGGTTACGGAAGATAATTACACCTACGGTAAGATTAACGCTTTACACGGCAAGAATACAAATACGCTTTCGGACGATACATACTTCCTTTTCAATGTGTTCTGGGAGAACTCCAAAACAACTTGGTTTACAAAATCGGGTGTTTCGGATTGGACTTCGAACTACGGTTATGAAGTTGGCGACAGTTACCATTGGGGCTTTTTATGGCTGAACGGTGCTGAAGTTGTTTATGACGCATTTGACAGTTTTGCCGCAGCGTTCTATACGGGCGGTAGCGAGTGTGAAGATTATGTAATTGATAGCGACGCTCTCAAAGCTAAATTTATCGAGAATAGCAATTATCTCGGTACACCTTACATTCACGGTAATTATAGCAAGGCGTTGTTTGAAGATTATACACAGTTCGGGCGGAAGCTCGGTTATAACCGTAAGGAAATAAAAGCGACGGACAAGTTCGATATTTTCTGGAATTACACTACTAAAAGTTTGTGGCAGAAAATATTTACGGGCGAGCAAGACGTAGATACTGTTTATGAAAGTCTGGACGCTATGGTTAAAGTTACGGATAGCGATTTAAAAGGTAACGACAGCGAAATTGCAGAACGTTTAAAAATCTCTGAAAAGGACGTTGACAAATTAAAATCCGAGCAGACTAAAGCGAAAGCGAAAGATGAAACCGTCGTTCTGTTTAGGTACAGTTCAACAAAGTATTTCTCTGCGCCCGCCGTATCTTCTTATTGCAGTAAAAGCAAAATTGACGGTGGTAAAACGCTGGTAAAAAAGAACGTCGAAAATTGGGGCGACGGAAAGATTAACGCTTACGTTTGTCAAGAAACGGTTTATCTCGATTTCGATATAATTTCGCTTACGTACACCAAAGACGGGGCTGAAACGGTAATACCCGTTGTAGCTTCGCCGCAGGACGTGTTCAGTATGCTAAATCCGCCGCTTGAAGAACCGCCAGACAACAGCTTAAGTATTTTTGCGCTAATTTTAGGCGCCGTTGCGTTTATCGTAATTTTCATACTCTTACTTAAGTTCGCACCGGGCGTTGTAATGATAATCGGGAAAATACTTTTATTCCCGTTTACGTGCATAGGGGCGTTGTTTAAGGCGATAAGCAATTCCGCAAAACGACGAAAAAAGCGTAAAGAGAAAAAGGCTCAAAACGAGCAAGAAACAAATCAGCCGAAGCCGCCTGAACTTAAAGGCAACGTAAAGCCCGAAGAAGTTGATGCTTATTTAGACAGCATAGATTGGGATAGCGTTGATTGGACGAAGTTAGACGGTAAGAGCGGCTAACAAAAAAATGGGTGCCGAGAGAATTATCTTTCGGCATCTTATTTTTTTAATACATTTTTAAGGAGATTATAATGAAAATTTTAAAAAGAATTTTAGCGGTTACGGTGCTTATCGTAATAGCGTTTGTAATTAGTTATCTGGTCTATACGGGGGTACAGTTAAATGCGTAGAAGAATTGCAAATATTATAACTTGCGTACTGCTCTCGTGTGTCCTTGTGCTTATGGGGGTGTTCGTGTTCAGAACGTCGTACATAAGACTAATAGAAGCGTTTAAGGACTTCGGTCTTTCTATTGCTTACTACTTCTGCGAGGTGTTTGGAATACCGCATAATATAACGCCCAGCGTTATAGATATATCCCAGACTTCTGCACCGTCGATAAATGTTCCTTCGGATTGGGAAGGCTTTAAGGACAGTTCGGCAACTTACTTTTCAATGCTCATAGATAAGAACAATTTTTACGGTTGGTTAGGGCATATTTCGGGGGTAATTGCTGTTTTAGGTAAGGTTTTAGTTATAGCAGCACCGTGTTTTATTGTGATTATATTCGTAATTAAAGCACTTTATGGGCGTGAAAACAATAATCACGGTAAAGATACCGTTCCTTTAAAGGTTTTTAAGTTTATTTCACGGTGGACTTATCAGCCGATAAAGCAATTCATACGGGAATATGTTGCGTTTTTGCGTGAACACGGCTGGATTTGGAAGCTCTGGTTGGCGGTTTTAGGCTTACATTTTAATCTTGGCACTATTTTCGTAGAGTTCATTGCTTACTACTTTTATTTCGCAACCGTATTTGATTTCAGCACTATTTACGGGCAAGTGGTGAAGCTGTTTAAAGATTTAAAGACTCCGTTCATTTACTTCCCGTATTATCTTTTAATTCCGCTTGCTTTTATACTCTTTAATCGCTTCCGTATAAGAATTGCGCTTGGCAGACTCCGCCACTATGAAGCCCGAAATTGCGGGTTCATAAACGAGCTTCCTATTGTTTCTCTGACATGCGGATCTATGGGTAAGAAAAAGACAACGGCAATTACCGATATGGCTCTGTCGCAGGAAGTTATGTTCAGACAGAAGGCTTACGATATTCTGCAAAAGAACGATATGAAGTTCCCTTTCTTTCAGTGGATACTGTTTGAAAAAGCAATGCAGGCAGAAATAGAAAACAGGCGCATTTATAATCTTGCTACGGTTAAGTGCTGGGTTATCAGTCTGGAACAACGGGGCGAGCTGTTTGGCTATGACGGAGAGCGTTACGGTTTAATTTATGATAACGGTTTGAAAGAAGAACGTATTTACGACGTGCTTTCTACCTATGCTCAAGCCTATTTTATCTACATAATTTCAAGCAGCTTAATAGTAGCAAATTATTCCATACGAGAGGACAACCTATTGCTTGATAGCGGTAATTTCCCTTTATGGTTGACCGATTTCTTTCCAACGAATTTCAGACGTAACAGCCGGCACGCTCATATCCTTGACTTCGATATTTTAAGGCTCGGTAAGAAAGTTTTAGACGAGAACCCTAACGCCGACAGCTTTGAGTTCGGTGTAATAGGAATTACTGAAATCGGCAAGGAACGTGGAAACAACCTTGAATTGCAGGAAAAGAAAAAGAACGCTGACGAGGCGAACCAAAAGAACGACAAATTCAATTCTTGGCTTAAAATGTGCCGACACAGCGCAACCGTTGACAACTTCCCTTTCATTAAAGTTTTTGCCGACGAGCAAAGACCGGAAAGCTGGGGTGCAGACGCAAGAGATTTATGCGACATTGTAAATATAGTTTCAAGCGGCGAACTCAAGCTCGCTATGCCGTTCTACACAATAGGCGATATGATTGCAGAATGGGCGTTCAACCGCTTTAACCGTTTGCTTCTTGACTTTCAGCCAATCGCTTATAAAGTCGTTAAGTAGGGGATATCCTGCGGTTTGTTTTGCTCTTTCGGCTGCAAGCAGCTTGTCCAAGAATTTTTGTCTCATAATATCGAAGCTCTTGGATGCAACTTCGATATTGTAACCGTCCCTGCGGAACCGCGCCTGATACAAGCCGTCCACATAGCGGTAGGTTACTATTTTGTCGTTGATAGTAAATAGTTTCTTTAAGTAGTCCGACATAGAATTTATCTCCTTAGGTTTGAATTTGATAAATCCGTTTGTGCCGTTCTCCTTATAATCAGCTTTTTCTTCCTTCTTTGTAAGTACTTTCAACCTGTCCAGAGTTATGCTTTCGGACGCGGCTTTCAGTATAATCTGCGTAACCTCATCGCGCTCGTTTTCGGAAGGTATGTACTTAATTGCGTTTAATACTTTTTGTAATTCGTTGTCTGTCAAGTATCCTTATTCGGACAGGCGGTTTTTTTATTTTACCGCGCCCTTATAGTTAAGAATACTATGTTCTCTTTTCAAAACTGTTTTCCTCCTTGTTTAAAAAATTTGAATATCTAAAAGTTATTAAGTTGTCCGTATCAAAATGTTAATACGATTATAACGACCCTTCCTATTTTGTCAAGGGTCTTGTTAAAAAATTTTATCCGTAAGGCATATCATCAAAGTAAAGTTCGTCATATTCATCGCCGGCATGACGGTTAAAGCGTTCTCTTTGTTCAAGAGTAGTGTTTTTAATAAGCGATAAACTTACGCCGCGTTTGGCACCGTATCCTTTCGAAACTTCCGTATAAAAATCCTCCTGCAAGTCTGAATAGGAAACAAGTCCGCCGCGCTGTTTCCAGAACTCGGAATGACTTAGCCGTGGACGGGACATATCCTTTATAGAGTTATAGATTGGGTTGCCGGACTCGTCATACTGCTGTAACTTGTTTCCTTGTTTGCTTATGTAATTGCTCATAACTTTAGCTTGCCATTTCTCTGTAATGGGAAGATAGTAAACAAACAGGTTGCGCCTGTTCGGCTCGGTTATAATGACGGCACAGATAATGTTGTCGTCTGTATGAAGATAACCTACTTTGTCCACGGCAAAGGAATAGCAGCTTTTGAAGTAATCTTCAATTTCGTACTTGTTTGGGAAACTGTCCCAGAACTCTTTGTTGCCGCCGAACTGTAAACACTCTAACACTACGTTTTTACCGCGGTTATTGAACTGTGCGTTCGATAAAGCCATAACGTTATCCCACGCCTGTTCGGCAGGGGAGCGCATACGTTTTATGTAATCAACTTCAAATTGCTGTTCGCAATCTGCAAGGTAACTATCCACGTTGGCAAAGTCTGTTTCCTTATGAGTTATAACGGAAATAGTTGCGTGCTTGTCTCTCGGCATACCCCAAAGTTTTCTCTGTTCGGACGGAGATCTTACTACAAATTTGTTCTGATAGTACTTATCCATTTTCACCTCCTTTTAATTTTTTAGAGCCAGAATATTAATTAATAAGACAAAACTCACGACACCTTGCCGTGAGTTTTATTTAATATTAAATTTAAATCACTCTCTACTTATAAGCCACGAGAGCACCGAAATTATTACCAGTTAAAGAAATTTTTTTAAAATGTTGACAATTATTTGGTTTTATGCTATTATATGCTCATAACAGAATTGGAAAAGTTTATACTCTTTTCCGCGATATCAGAATGAAATTATCGCACGAATACTTAGTGAAGTAGTCGTAATATCGAAGGATAGACTATCGGCAAAGACATTATTTTTAATCTCAGCGCCTTCTTTGAAAATTCTGTTAGGAGTTTTATCATTCCAAAACAACAGAATAGTTTTTAAAGGAGGTAGTCATGTTTTATGAAAACGGAGCTGCCCTTGATTGGGTAGCCTTTTTTAAGTTAAATAAACAGGAAAGAGAAACAGTTTTAAGTCGTATCGACCTTTATTCTGACAAATTTGTTTGGGAAAATTACGTTCGATTAATTAGCATTAAAGAAGCAGGTTCGCAAGATGAATCTTACTTTGAGGCTTGTAAAATTTCTGCTTTGAAATTTTGCCTTGAAGATACTACTTTTGCGAAAGACGTGCTTTCGAACGAAGATTTTTTAAAGAGTTTAAATTTGTTCGCACGTAAACAGTATTCTAGCAAACTGTTGAAAAGCTTATTAAGTAAATTCGCTTGTTTATTGTCGGATATTCACGATGAAAAAGGCGAGCGTATCAACGATTTGTTTAGATTAGATGTAATTCGAAAAACGAATGCGCTTCGCGAGGAGAAGGCGGAAGAGGTTTTTTCTCCTTTAAAGAAGCAAATGGAGAAAATTGCTTCTGGGGTTAAGGGGATATGTTATTTAGCAACCGAAAACGTAATGGATTACGGAGGGAGGATGCTTTTCCGTTCAGAGTTAAAGGCAGAATTAAACGAATATATAAAAGAAAAGTATTCTTATGATTTTAATGCGCTTAACGCAAATTGGAACGTGATTGCATTAGTGCTTCCGGGTAATCACACTGATGATTTAAACCGTTTATTCCAGCAATCGTTATACAATGACAATGAATTTTGGGATAAACATAAAGCATTTAATGTTATTGCGTTTATTGAAAAGGTGTATGAGATTAATGACCATCGTCATGCGGAAAAGATTTTAGATTATATTTTTGCCGAAATTTCAAAAATGCAATACGGGGAAGCGATTATTGAAAAGTCCTTACCGCTTGTATTTTTGAAAAGAGAAGAATTTTTATCTGGCTTGGAAGAGCGTACTTTCAGATTTACGTTCGATAGGTTTAGGTATTGTTGTAATCTGCATACGTTATCCGACGACAGATTGTGTTATCCCTTTTCAAACGTAAGCAATGCGGAAAACAAAATAATCCAAGGCAAGCAATTGGTCGAAGAATTTTTATGCGAAGTTTATCCCGAAAAAATTGACCAGATATCGGAAATTTTAAAATCCGAGATAGATGCTCCTAGCGTAGCTTTCTCGGTTAGAAAGCAGGCATTATGCAATATCGCCGGGCAGTCTGATGTTTCCGATAAAGGTTTTGACGAATGGACCATACAACATATTTTCGACTCCACAACGTTCGGTTATCATAGTAAAATTGCTGACAGAGAAGCGGTTACCGTTTATTGCCCCGAATATTTTTCTTCGCAAAACATATGGAACAGATTTTATTTGAAAGCTTTCTATATGCTACAGGCGGTAAAGAACAAGAGAACGTGTTTTGCTAACTTGTTCGAAGTTTATTATGACTTATTTCAATTCATAGAAGAAAAGACGGGGATCAGAACTTCATATCAACGTAATACCGAGGGGCGCGACGAAGCGTTCGCTCAACTCAAATTAATTTTAAGCCGCTATGGAGTAGAAGTTTCCGATAAATACAAACAAGATTACACAATTTCCCTTTTAGACAGAAAAGTTGCAATAAGGGTAGAATCGGAAAGATTCCCTGTCTTAGAACAACTGGGCGATGCGGTTTACGGACTTGCGGTTGCAGAAATGTTGTTTTATGACGGCTCAGATAATAGTAATATTGCTGAAACTTTCGAGCATTTTACCTGTGCAAAAACTCAGATAAAGGTAGCTGAAAAAGCAGGGGTTGATAAGTTATATTTATCTTCGTATTCGTTGCCTAGGAAATATGAGAGTGATATTCTTATAAATCCGGATAATGAAAGTTACGTTATGGAGCAAGAAAGAGAGCAATTTGGAAACGATAAGAAGTATATAGCCGATTCTTTGGAAATGATAATAGGCGCGGTCTGCAAAGATTGCGGCTATAAAACGGCGATTGAGCTGACAAAAAAATTGCTTAGGGAGACTTATCCCGATTCAATTCTTCTTATGCGGGAAGTGCGTTGGGAAGATAAATCTAATACAAATTTTGATAGGGACTATTGGACGAGGATACTCCCTGCGCCTTATTCGGATTTTGATAACACCCATATCGTCCTTTGGAGAGCATTCGACAAGTTCTTTAAGGCTTACGTGTTGGGCACGGAAGACGTTACGACACGTCAGTTTATTACAAACAGCTTTGGCGATAATGAGCTGTATGATAACGTTGGTTCGTCTTACGAAGTAAATCAAGTCTTTTATACTTATTTACATAAAGGACTGGATAACGCTATTGAAAAATTCTGCGATAGCGTAAAAGAAAAATATAAAAAATTTAAAAAATAATCTGTTGTTAGGAATGATATGAACTCCAGAATAAAATTCAGGAGGTTCATATAATGAACGTAATAAATTTACACTTAACTAATTTATGCAATTACCGTTGCACATATTGCTTCGGGAAATTTCCCGATAAAAAAGAATTGACTTTTAATGAGGCTTGCCGAGTCGTTGACAATATTGCCCGCTTCTTTTTAAAAAGCGGCGTAACGGACGGACGAATAAATTTGGCTGGCGGAGAGCCGTTGCTGTGCGCGTACTTAGATAATTTGGTAGATTATATCAACGCTTACGGCATAAAGGTATCCGTCATAACCAATGGAAGTCTGCTTACCGAGGAACGGGTTGCCTTATGGAAAGACAAAGTATATTGTATAGGGCTGAGTGTCGATTCGGCATTGCCCGAAACGAACAAGGCAATCGGAAGATGCTGTAAAAGTAAAACGCTTACAATAAAACAAGCTGTGAGAATTACTCAAGCTATTCACCGCAACGGGATAAAGCTGAAAATAAACACGGTTGTTTCCAAGCTAAATGTGAATGAGAATATGACCGAGCTATATAAAAGGCTTAAACCCGATAGACTGAAACTGCTGCAAATGGAATTGATAGAGGGAGTAAACTATTGCGCAGAGGAGCTGGCAATAAATAAAAAATCTTTTAATGAATTTTGTAGACGTCATAAAATTTGTTGTGGTGATACGGTGCACGAATGTTCAGACGATATGGCAAACTCATACCTAATGATTAATCCACAGGGAGAGTTTCAGTTAAACGACGAGGGGAAGTACGAAATTTACGGAAACTGTCTAGAAGAAGAACTTGATGAAATCTTAATTAGGGTTCCGATAAGTATCGATAAGTTTAACACAAGATACGGTAAAGATATCAAGCCTGAAATTATCACAAAAAAGATTTATATTTTTGGCGGTCATCCCACATGGATTAAAGGCATTAAAGAACAATTGGTTAATGCAAAGTTCTTTAAAGAAGATTTGCACAGCCTAGACGTTATCCGTAATGCTGAGGAAATCTGGATTCAGCCAAACGCAATTTCGCATTCGTTTTACGGAAAAGTTATGGATGTGGCAAGGGTAAATGGAATTCCTGTTTGTTATTTCAGCTTTGCCGGCATAAAAAAGTGCTTGGAGCAAGTTAAATTAAAAAAATCATCATAGTTTATAGCCGCCGACTGATTTGGTCGGCGGCTTTAGTTTTTTTATTCGGGTAACTTCTTTCCCGTATAGTGTTTATAAAATTGTCTTAGTCTTTTGTTTCGCCATTTAGCAACAAAAGGGTAAAACCTCTGTAAAAGAAAATTTTCCACGCTTACGTTCAACCGTTTTGCTATTTTTCCTACTGTTGCAAATATATTCGCGTAGAGCTTATTTGAATCGTGTAACCCGACTTTCTTTCGTCGTCCCATCTCTCGGCAAAGACGAATATATACCGATCCTACAATAGGCGGGCGGTTGCAATAGTATTCTTCATAATGCGCTCTATCTTCATCGGTTGCAGTGTTAAGATAATCGGCAATCTCGTCTCCCATTTTATCGTTATCAAAAAGATAATATGTCAATATATAACGCAACAACTCGCCCACGCTGTAGAACCAGTGCGTAAACGGAAATAAATCACATAACAGCCAACGGAGAACAAACTCTAATTCCACATCAATAAAATACGGCATTTCGCCGCTATTCACAAACTTGTTCCAGCAGTGCCAAACAATATCAGCTCGTGATCCCGTTCTGAATACGTAATCGTCTACCGAGCCGGTTGCCTTCTTAATCGCGGAAGAAATATAACCTTGAGTAACACCAAGCTCTTCGGCAATTTGTTTCTGCGTTTTGTCGTCCGACAACGCTGTCAATATTTCTCTATCTTGATGCGGCAAATTCCGCAACATAATCTCTTTGTCCAACTGCTCGTTGATGAGAATATTGAACTGCTCTTCTTTATCAATTCGGCGTTGCTGCTGCTTGGGAGTAAGGTCTTCTTCGTCTTTATTTGAAAGTCTTGATGTATGCCGCTGATACTTGTGAGTATTATTGTATTCCAATCTATCCAGCTCAAACAAGGCTTTCCATTCTGGCTCGCTTACTTCAATAACAATATATGCTTTCTTTCCGTACAAAATATCAGGGTTATCTTCTTCTCTACAAGGATAATGATAGAGAAATTTTCCTTGAGTTTTAGCTGGGTTCTTTTTCTTGTTTAAATGATACGCTAATTTATCCATGCTCTCATTGTATCATAGTAAACTTGACAGATATGGGCATATATTTGAAAATTCTTAGAAAAATTTTTATATCAAATATGCGACTAAAATTTGTTGCAAAATAGTAGGCATTTGCAATGCCTAAGCAGGTAAAGGAAAATGCCACAAAGTGGTATTTTCGATTCGCTCGCGGCACTCGCTTCATACAAGCGGGAAACCCGCGTTTTATATCACTAAGGTGATATAAAATAGTTGACGAATGTTGACTTTATATGGTTTTTTATGTATAATAATTTTTATGAAATTAACCACACCGCATGAAACAAAATTAAAACTTATCAGAACAACAAAAGGCTATTCTCAAAAGCAGCTCGCCGAATTGTCAGGGGTGAGCCTGCGTTCTATTCAGATGTACGAACAGCGGAGAAAAAATATTAATAAGGCACAGTCGGATTCTTTATATCGGCTGGCGAAAGTACTTGACTGTACTATGGAAGATTTACTTGAGGAATAAAGTTCATAAGCATTTTATTGAAATCTGTCGCATCAGCAGCGAAACAATTGTCTTTAATAGTGTAAATGATTTTATTTGAATAAATTTAGAGCCTGCGATGTTCACTGTGTGAATCAAGGGTGGAAGAGGGTCGAATTGTTTATCATCGAAAATATCGATTAATATTTAAAGAATAAAAAAATAGGAGCCTATATGACTTTTGATAAATGGTTGCGACAATCAACTGAATTAAGTGAAAGTTCTATTTATAAATATACTCATGCTATTCCTACCATAACTAACGATATGTTGAGAATAAAAGCGATTGATAAGCAGTTATCAGAAATGGAGCTATATGAAATAGATTTGGCGATATCGGTCATTTTTAGAACAGAAATCTTTTTGGTAAAAGATAAAAAAGGAAATCACATGTATAGCAGTGCCTTAAAATGGTATCGCTGTTTTGTTGAACTTAACTCTAACAATAGTACCGTTGTTCAACAGGAAGAGATTAGAATTCTATCGAATACTTCTATGACGATAACCGAAAAGGAAGCGATTGTAAAATCAAGAGTTGGTCAAGGACTGTTCAGAGAAAAATTATTAAATAAGTATGGTAGCTGTATTATAACGGGCTTAGATGTGCCACAAATCTTAATTGCAAGTCATATCAAACCATGGGCTGTTAGCACTAACGATGAACGTATTGATGAAAATAATGGTTTAATTCTTAGCGCAACTTATGATAGATTATTTGACAATGGTTTAATCTCATTTACACCTAAAGGCAAAATTATGATTTCCAAATCAATCAATCAAAAAAGTGCAAACATATTGGCTTTGTCAGAGAGCAATTATTATGATTTAAAAATTTCAAATGCTATGAAAAATTATTTACAATATCATAATGATGTAATATTTTTAAAATAATTATTGTTTAAGTTATGTCAAAAACACAAGAGCAGATACATTTTAATATGCAACAAATTAAGTGCAAAGATTCGCAAATCGAACTGATGTTGCGTAGGGCATTGTGGGACAAAGGGTATCATTATCGAAAAAATGTCAAAGGTGTTTATGGTTGTCCCGATATTGCTTTTATTGGAAAGAAGATAGCTATTTTCTGTGACAGCGAATTTTGGCATGGATATGATTGGGAACGGCGGAAGGAAGATTTTAAAGTTCGACAAGACTTTTGGGTTCCTAAGATAGAGAGAAATATACAAAGGGATATAGAAGTTACAGAAAAGCTTAAAAACGCCGGTTGGATTGTGTTACGCTTTTGGGGCAAAGAGATAAAGGCTAATTTGAGTAGTTGTGTTGCGAAGATAGAGGAAGCGTTTGTAAACTGCAAAGGATTAAAACATGAGTAGTTTGTTGGAAGAATACTATGATAAGTTCCCCATCTATAAAAAAGTTAAATTCTCTTTCGACAATTGTCAAAAGGGCGAATTTTTGCATCCGCTTTTTGTAATGACACAAAGAATTATTGATGGATTCATTGAAAATGGTAGCAAAAGAATTGCGATAGTTTTGCCTGACGATGAAAGTAATATAATGCCTCTTGTAATATCTAAATATTTCGCTAATATACAGTATGAGGCCGAATATGCTGGGAGTGTTCTTGATGATATTACCCCAGGACAACATCTAATGTTGGGTAAAGCCGTAGTTGAATTTGTAGAAACTGACAGAGAAAAAAATACAATTAAGTTCAAAGTCGAGCGTAAAAACAAAGCAACCGTTACTTGCCCAATAAACGGTATTCACTATATGTTTGAAAAAACCGAACGTGATTTATCCACATTAAAAACTTGGTTTGCAGAAAGAAAAGGAGCAGAGGCAAGATTAGAATATTCCAATCGCTTGATAAGTACTTTAAAAGCGAAGAGAACGGTCTTAAAGAAGACTTTGATTGTTCTCTCTGCGAAAAATAATTTTAGCGAGTCGGCGGAAAGCTTGTTTATCAATGGAACAAAATTTTCAGATGTTGTCTCTTATGGGGAAATAGATTTATCGGAAGATTGTGGATTTAAATTGTATAATAAAGGGAAGTTAGATTGTATTCCTGGTATAACAGTCACATCGAAAATCGATGAATTGAAATTATTACTTAAAAATGAAAATTATTTAGAAAAAATAGCAGTAGTTTTTGTCGATATCAACAAATTTGATGAAATAATAGATAATCAAGATACATTAAAATACATTCTTAAAAAGAGTGTTCCTTTAATAGTTTTTGTGCCGGAAAGCAAATTTGAATTGTATCCGCCTTTAAACGGGCTTGGTTTTGATTTTTGGCATTGGAAACCCTCAACAATAAAAATAATTCCCGAGCAGGAAGTGCTTGGGGGGAATTCGGTATTCGGTCATTTGACTTTGAAGGTTAATCATGCTATATCTTCGGAATTCAGCTCGCTTGCTGTTAAACAGCCACTTTTAAGTCAAACACTATATACTATCAGTCGATTATCTCAAAATACGGTAAATTTTGATTTTACGGACAGGAAACTCGTTCGCAAGCTTTGGGCATTTCAGAATAAATTGTCGGGGTTATTATGTGGAGTAACTGATTCGGCGGAAAAACTTAATGGCGAACTTTCTGCTCTGAAAAATGATTGGGAAGATAGACAAGAGCTTTATAGAGGGCAAGAAATTGAATCGCTTTTTAATTTGGTATTCAATAATTTTACCGAATTAATTGCGGGAGACAAGCCGTTGAAATTAAGCTGCCTCGAAGATTTTTTATCGCAACCTCAAAGCGCCAATTGCAATGTTACGGTTGTTGTGCCGAACGACTATGCTTTTTTTGCGGAAACTTATACAGCTTTGAGCAACATCAATGTTGGCGGTATTATCCGTTTATTAAAATTAAAGAGTTTTTATGATGAGGTAGATAGAAATTGTGAGAAATCGGATCTTTTGATAATTACCTGGTTTGACAAGGATGAGTATATCCGTATAAAGCAAACTTATTGTTATAGAAAGCTGGTTTATTTGTTGTATGATTTTGAGAATAAGTGGAGAAATAGATTTGTATCTCGATTTGATGAATGCTTGCCGCATGAATCTGTTAAAGCGTCTGCCTTAAAAATCAATATCCCTGTCGAAAATATCGGAGAAACACCTTTCGATAAAGCGACTGAAATTGCAGAGGGCAAAGAATTCGACGAAATTTCCGATTATAACATCTCACATAAAATTATAAGATCGACAATCGGTGGAGGGGGGAAATATACAGCGGATATGCCCGACACCATTGTTTGCATACCTGTGATTTTTGAAGGTAATAAAGTAGGTTATTTTTATCCGGAACATGACCTTATTGATGTTTCGGCTTTGATAAGAAGTGATATAAACAGACCGGTAAAGAAATCCGCTTCCAACCTTAAAAAGGGTGATAATATATTAATAAGGCAAAGTGGTAAGGATATTATTCGCGAGAAAGCGGACTGGTTAATGGAATCAGCCCGCGAAAAAGATATTCGCGAATTATCGGAATTATGGTGCGTGCTTTTACAGTTATATGCTAACGGTAAAACAATATCAGATGTATGTCGATTATTAAACGCCGAAAACGCCGATTGCACATTTCAACAGGTTAGATATTGGCTTTCGGGAGAAACCATTATGCCAAGAGATAAAAATGTTTTAATCGCTATTGCAAAATGCGTTTCGAAAGCACAACTTTTGGCAGATACAGGCAAACCCTTAATCGATTTAGTGGATTTCATTTTTGATGCGGGAAGAAAAGTTCAAGCATATCATCAAAAAGCTGGTAGGTGGCTGACAAGTGAATTAAAAAACAAGGCAGAAGACATTAAAACTTTATTCAAGAGAGATGCTCCTTACGGAACTATAGAAGGAATAGGCGAAGTATATATTTATACCGTTGAGGATGTACTTGATAAAGAATTAATCGAACGCGGTAAGCTAAACAGGATAGAGGATTTATAATATGCCGCACTTATTTCCCAAAACATTTCCTCGGGAGTATAAAAGTTCCGGGGAACGAAAAGTTTTCGAAAATTTTAAAAAGAATGCGCCAGATGATTGGTATATACTACATTCATTTAGAATACCCGAACATAAGGTTGTAGTGTTTGGAGAAGCGGACTTCGTAGTAATAGCTCCTAAAATCGGAATAGTGATTTTGGAGGTAAAATCCGGCGGTGTCGGCTTTGATGGAACCTATTGGAAATTCAGAAATAGGGACGGCGAAATCACAAAAAAAACGAGAGGCCCGTTTGAGCAAGCTTATGAAAGCATGTTTGAGTTGGAACGCATAATAACCGATAAATTAGGTGACTATTTCGGTAGAACGCATGTCCAATATAATTACGGAGTAATTTTTACTGACGAAGATTCGTTTCCGGCAGAAAGTATGACCGAAGATAATTCATGGCGCTTGCTTCAACGAAACGAGAAAAATGATTATTGTGAGTTTATACGTTATCTTTCCAGGCAAAACAAAAATTTGATTGTCAAATTAGGTAAAAGACCGCCACCGGAAATCGAGCTAAAAGGTGTAGAAACTATAGCAAATTGCTTGAGACCTACGGTAGAATGCGTTGTGCCTTTGAAAAGCTACATAGAGGCTTCGGAAAAAGATATTTTATCGCTGACTGAAGAGCAAATTTCTTGCTTGGATGATATAGAAGAAAATCAAAGAGTAGTTGTAATGGGTGGAGCCGGAACAGGTAAAACGCTATTGGCTATCGAGGACGCAAAGCTATCTGCACTACAAGGTAAAAAAGTCGGAATCTTTTGTTTTAATAAGCACCTTGCCTCTTTTATACGCTTAAATATACCTGATGAAAATGTAGAGGTTTATTCCTATCATGCGTTTATGACACGGCTATGTAAAGATCTAACCGGTATTGAAAAAACAGACGATGTCGATAGATATTTTAATGAAATTCTACCAGGATATACTTTACTTGCTTTGTCGGAACAATCAAAAAAATTTGATAAATTAATTATTGATGAATTTCAGGATTTATGTACGGAAATAAACATAAGAGTATTTAACGAATTGTTAGTAGGCGGGCTCAGTGACGGGGTATTCACTTTTTACGGCGACTTTGCAAGGCAAGCCATTTATTTAAATGAACCAAAACTTTCGATTTTGGATAGTTATACAATTTATTTTAAAAAGAAGCTGACGATTAATTGTAGAAACACTCTGAGCATAGGAAAGGAACTAATTAAAATAACAGGATACACTGATAAAAGCTACAGATTAAAAGTTGAAGGAGAGCCTGTCGATTATTTAACTTATAACGATAAAGAAGATCAAAGAAAAAAACTTCTCGATACTATTTCTTCACTAAGAAAAAAGGGTATAAAAAGAGGTTCCGTTTTGATCTTGTCTCCATACAAAAGGGAAGATTCCATAGTTGGATTTACCGATAATGATAAAAATATAATCGGCAATTATGGCGATGATCCCAATATGTATCACGCGCTATTTTCAACTATTCAAGCATATAAGGGACTTGAAAGCGAAGTGGTTTTGCTTGTTGATATTGAAAATTATAATAAGCAGAATCTTATGTATATAGGAATAAGCAGAGCGCGAAGTAAACTGTATATTTTGGAATCCAAGGGAGCTTACAAACAAAGAAAAAGCAAATAGAGAGGTTTTTATGGACACTAGGGACAAGCTGATGAAAACGGTAAGAGATATATTGGTCGGACCGAATCCGTTACCAGGATTTACTCAGCAAAACGGTGAGGAAATTTTATTTTTTGATTCTCCGCTTAAGACTTATGTAGCCGGTATTCTATTTCCGCAAGCAAAAGTAACGTCGGGACTTGAAGAAGATGAAGAGATGCCCGATTCGTATGAAGCTTCCGATAAAAGCGAATCTCAAGATTATGATCCGCAAGCGGCTATGGTGGGGTACTCTAATATTGTAGAACCAACGATAGAAGCCGAAACTTCCAAAATCAACAGTATAAGACAGTCGGCTATGAGTATAACCGTGGCGGTCCCTTGCTATTTCAAAGAATTATATGTAACGGCATCGGTTGGCTCATATTTTGAGGGGGAGGCGTGCAGACCGGAAGAGAAAACGGCTGAAGACGGATCAGTTGAAATAATTACGTCCGATAAAGCTAGAAAATGTTTTTTTCGCAGACAACACAATGTAAAAATAAATTTGTCGAAGAATGCTTTACCAGACAACGGGAACAAGAAAAAACAGTATACTTTGTACGATGATAACAAAGTAGAGCTTCAGGGTTTAGCGGTTTGCATTACTTATAGACTTAGAGTAGAAAATACAGAAATATATACAATAACTTTACTTAATACAAGAATTGGAGAAGAAGGTCAACCAAGAGTTGCCGATTGCTGGTTTCAGGTAGACTTCAATGTTTCTTGTGCTGAAAAATTTTGTGCATTACCTGACAATTTTTGGACGGGCAGCAAAGATGAAGATTATAAATTAAATGCATTGTTGTATAGGAATGTAAAGACATATGCAATTGGTCACGGATGTGCTGCGACATGGGATGATAAAGATGTCCCTGACACGATAAAAGCTTCCGTATTACCAGAATATGAAGTAAAACCTATTTCTGCAGGTAAGTCGAAAGCGGTATTGTCAATGAAAACCTATTTCAGCAATATGGCGGAGACGTTTGACGATTTGGCTCTTTTGTGTGCCGATTATAAGGATTGGATTGACGAAGAGGATAAAAAGTTAGATGAAATCGATAAAAGATTTGGTGAGGTTGCAAAAAAGCAAATAGACGAATGCAGAAAATGTCTGTTGAGAATGCAAGCTGGTTTAAATTTGCTTAAAACCGATGCAAAAGTTTTTAAAGCTTTTCAATTAGCCAATAAGGCTATGCTTATGCAACAACTCCATTACAGAATGCCATTAACGGGATATACTGATTTTGATAAAACAACTCTTTCACTTAAGCTTGAAAATGAAGTCATTATGCCCGATATAAACGATGAAAACACTTGGCCTAAAGGCTCATTTACTTTTGGAAAATGGAGACCGTTCCAAATTGCCTTTCTCCTTTTAAACTTGGTATCGATGAACGATAAAAATTCTCCTGAAAGGGATCTTGTTGATTTGATTTGGTTTCCTACCGGTGGTGGCAAAACGGAAGCTTATTTGGGCCTTACGGCGTTCACTATTTTTTTGCGCAGATTAAAAAATAAAGAAGACTCTGGAACAACGGTAATGATGCGATATACGTTGCGTCTTTTAACGGCGCAACAATATGAAAGGGCATCTTCATTGATTTGTGCTATGGAAAAAATTCGTTCCGAAAACGAATCCGAATTAGGGCACAATAGGATAACAATAGGTCTTTGGGTTGGAGATTCTTTAACAGATAACAAATCTGCTAATGTCGTAGAGAGAATAAAAAGCATAAGAAATGGCAAAGAATCGGGGAATGTTTCTATTATGCTTAAATGCCCTTGGTGTGGCGCAAGTATGGAAACTTTTAAAAAAGGTAATGCGATTCAAACACCAGGCTATTTTGTTAAAGGCACTAAACATGTGGCATTTGTTTGTGCTAACGAGTTGTGCGATTATTCCGATGAAGATTTTTCTTTACCATTAAATTTATTTGATGATGATATTTATGAAAATCCGCCCACGCTTTTATTCGGAACAGTAGATAAGTTTGCTACATTGCCTTACAGACCGGAAGCCAAAAGTTTATTCGGTGGAGATGAACAAAGAACACCGCCCGAATTAATTATTCAGGATGAGTTGCATTTGATTACTGGCCCACTCGGTTCGGCAGTGGGTTTATATGAAACTCTTGTATCAGAGCTTTGTAAGACGGGAGACAATAAGCCTAAGATTATAGCTTCAACAGCTACTATAAGTCACGCAAAGCAGCAATGCAATGCTTTATATGCTTGCGGAGAAGAGAATGTATTTCAGTTTCCAGTTCAGGGCACATCTTATGATGATTGTTTCTTCGCGAAGGAAGATAAGTCAGCAATTGGCAGAAAATATGTAGGATTATATGGGAATGCGGCTTCATCTTCCGCTACGGCATCCATATATTCTTTTGCCGCATTTTTGTATGCTGCAAAAGCAATCGATGTTGAACATGAAGATGAAAGAGATCCATATTGGACGAATCTGTCGTACTTTGGTAGTATGCGCGAATTGGGGCAAGCGGCGACATGGTATATTGCAGATATTAAAGAAAGATTGGAAGTTATTTATCAGAATAGACTGCAAACCAGATCTAATAAACGCAGATATATTTACGAAAGTGGTCTTGCTGAATTAACAAGCAGAATGAGTAACGATGATATACCGAAAATTCTGAAGCGATTGGAAACCGAATACAACAATAAAGATAAAGGCGTTTTGGATATGTGTTTGGCAACAAATATGGTTTCGGTTGGTGTGGATGTCCCGCGATTGGGGTTGATGACTGTAACGGGTCAGCCAAAATCAATTTCGGAATATATCCAGGCAACAAGCCGAGTAGGAAGATCTGCTGCTCCAGGTTTGGTTTTTATTATTTACAATACCTCGAAACCACGAGATAAATCGCATTATGAAAAATTTCAATCTCAACATTCCAAATTATATTTCAGCGTAGAACCGACTTCTGTAACTCCATTTTCTAGACCTTTGAGAGAAAGAGCGTTACATGCGATATTTGTTGCGCTGTTTAGATTTTTCATTGATCCGAAAAGCAGGAATAATGCAAGAAGGGCACCAACACAAGAAGAGTTCGACAAAATTGTTGAGGTTATAACATCCAGAGCAGGATTAATCGATAGTAGCGAAGTTGAAGATATAAGGCTGCAATTAGAGGAAAAATGGAAAGAATGGAAGAGCTGGTTACCAGAAAAATTCTCATCATATAAGATTGAGGAAACCGCTCCGCTACTTTTTCCGGCGGGCACAAAAAAACCTGAATCTTGGGGTAACAGAGGTTGGGAAACCCCCACTTCAATGCGCAGTGTGGATAGAGAATGTGGACTTGATTGTAGCAAAAGCTTGTATTTGAATGAGGGTGACTAAGAATGAAAAACAAATATTCTTTGCGTCGAGATAGCTTGATAAGCCCATGGGGAGTTGGTGCCATTGTTCCATTCCCGAATGATGAATCTTTAATGGTTTCCGGGCTCGATTTTTGGTTCGATGAAGATCATTCATATAACGATTTTCTCATTGTTGATGAGAGATTAACCAAAAGGCTCGGAGGAAAACTTTTTGTTATGCCCCCCGATTTCTTGGATAGTAAACAGGATGCGGCTCACGCAAATATGCGAATACCGGCTGTAAGATTTCCGTTGTGGCATTATTGTCCGGTTTGCGGAAACATGGATATCAATGGCGAATCTGGGGATAGGATGAAATGTACGGGTGAGAATAGGAGAAATAAGCCTAAAGGAACGTATTGTTCAAGAAATGTAGGTAAAACAAAATCATTGCCTTTAATGGTCCCGGAACGTTTTATCGCCGTTTGTCCCAAAGGGCACATTCAAGATTTTCCTGTTATGGAATGGGTCCACGCAAAAAGTGATAAGCCCGTAACGGAAGCTTGCAGATTGGTAAGAAGTACCGGAGGTAGTTCTTCGTCACTTTCTGGTATTCGCTATACCTGTACTTGCGGAGCATCTGCTAATATGGGTGGGGCTTTCGGTATAAACGCTTTGTCTGGAATAAATTATTATTGCGGAGGTAAACGACCTTGGTTGGGGCAGGAAAATTCTGAGCCTTGCGGTGAAAAATTGTTGGTATTACAGCGAGGCGCCTCCAATGTTTGGTTTGCGGATATAATAAGTTCGGTGTATATCCCAAACATTCCAAAATATAAAACGGTCCATACCAAAGAGTGTATAGATATGGCAGTTAAAAAATTCAATGCCGAAATTCAAACGGGGAAGCATGTAGACGTTGTTGCAATTAAAAAGTTTATCCAAGCCAATCAACTAATATATGACGATATTGATGACGTACAAGCCTTCGAGGAAATAAGTGCGACATTGCAAAACGCAAAAAAGGAGTTTAAAGATAATCAAACGGACGAGGAATATCGCAAGCAAGAGTTTGATGTTTTGATACAGTCCAGAGGTAAACCAAGCGATGAGCTTTATACGGTAAACTATCCCGCAACTTTATATAAAAAGCTTGATTTTCTTAAAAGCATATCGCTTGTTCACAAGTTGAGGGAAACCAGAGCTTTTTTGGGGTTTAAACGAATTTCGCCCGATACCGATGATTCTGCCAAAATATCAATTAATGAATTGCCTTGGATCCCTGCAATAAAAAATAGCGGCGAAGGGATAATGTTTGAGTTTGATTTATCTAAACTTACAAAATGGGCAGTACAAGATAAGGTAATACGTAGAACGAAAATTATCGACGAGAATTTAAAAAAGTCAAATAAATCAAATGGAGAAAATTTAAATCCGATTTTTGTATTGCTCCATACATTCGCACATTGCCTGATTAACGCTCTTGCCAATGACAGTGGTTATTCGAATGCCTCGATAAGAGAGAAAATTTACTGCAGCAAATATTTAAGCGATACGGCGACCAAAATGGCGGGAATACTTATTTATACTGCTTCGGGAGATTCAGAAGGTTCTCTTGGTGGCTTGGTTAGACAGGGAATGCCTGGGAGAATAGAAAATATAATTTATCAGGCCATAAACGAAGCCAAGTGGTGTGCATCGGATCCCGTTTGTATTCAAAGTACGGGGCAAGGTCAAGACGGGTGTAATCTGGCTGCATGTCACAATTGTGCTTTACTGCCCGAAACTTCTTGCGAAAATAAAAACATGTATCTTGACAGAGGCTTAATGGTAGGAACACTTGATGAAGCTACAATAGGATATTTTATTGAGTATGAAGATTAAAGCAATAGATTTATTTTCAGGGTGCGGAGGAGTTTCAATAGGGCTGACTCAAGCAGGTTTTGATGTCGTCTGTGCTGTTGAAATCGATGGTGATGCTGTCAAGGCGTATAAGGGGTATCATTTACTGAAATCGGTTAATGTGCTTCAACAAGATATATGTGAAATTTCTGGTAAAGATATATTATTTGCGGGAAATATTAATGAAACCGAATTGTATCTATTGGCGGGTTGTCCTCCTTGCCAAAAATTTTCTATGCAAAATAGGATACGTAATTCCGATGAAAGTAAAATAGATGATGTCAAAAAATTGCTTATGGAATATAAGAGGATAATTCAAGAAATATATCCTCCGTTTGTGTTAATGGAAAACGTTCCAGGTATTAAATCTTCTTTTAAAGGAAAAATTCTTAAAGAATTTATTTCTGTTCTTGAAAATGAGGGAGGATTAAGCAATCAAAGCTATTTTGTTAAAGCTGATGTGGTAAATGCCGCAGATTATGGTGTTCCTCAATTACGTAAGCGTTTTGTTTTGCATGCAGTAAGGAAAGATATTTATACGCAGATGCAAAAAGATGGGTTGAACATATCTTTGCCTCAACCAACACATAGCAAAGAAGGAAAGAACGGTACGGAGAAATGGATAACGGTAAAAGAAGCGTTTGAAGGATTACCTAAAATTAAAGCCGGAGAACGCTACAATGATGGAAAAATTAAAAATCATTATTGTGCGAACTTGTCCGATACAAATCTAAAGCGTATGAAAATTATAAGGAAAAAAGGCGGTACAAGAACAGCTTTACCTCCGGAATTGGTTTTAAAATGTCATAAAACTTATTCTGGGCATGCGGATGTTTATGGGATCATGAATCCGGATATGCCTGCTCCGACAATGACAGGGGGGTGTTTAAGCTATTCTAAAGGAAGATTTGGTCACCCATTTGAAAATCGTGCAATTTCTGTCAGAGAGGCAGCACGAATTCAAACATTTCCCGACGACTACATATTTGGTGAAAGTCTAACGAAAGCAGCTTTGGAAATTGGAAATGCTGTACCTATTAAGCTTGTAAAAGCAAGCGGTGAAGTGTTTTATAATATTATTTGTACGTTAAATAAACACAATAAAGCGCAAAGGGGGAAGCTTTAATCTTTGAGTAATTTGATATGCTGGTGAACCCATTTTATATCGAAAGAGCAATGAAAATTGAATTAAAATTGAGCAGTGAAAAATTAATAAAAAACTTAAGTTTTACTGAGCGCATTGCGGGACTTAATGCAATGAGGAATAGAGAACAAGATTCAAAGTAGCAGCTGATAAAAATAATATTATAAAGGATTTAATAAATGTTTTTCTTCTTTTTCTTTGATAATTTCGAAATATGTAACAAACCCACGGTACGGCAAGCTTTTAAGAATATTTGTCTTAATAAAATGCTTATAGATGGATACTTTGATATGCGTAGGTACGTAGAGGCAAAGATTGATAGGTATATTATGTTTGCAAAATTACGGAAAGAGAATTCCCATTATGACATTTTATACCGGGAGCACTATCCAGAAGATAAAGATAAAGCACTTAAGGAATGGGAACGATTGATAAAAGATAATTTCACAGAAAATTCGGAAATTTTATTGACGGTAACCGAATCCGAAGCAATTGTTAACTGGGTGTACCAAACCTTAAAAACCGAAGAAGAACGGAAGACTTTTACAAAAGAGCTATTTGGTAAAATAAAAGAATTTAACGGCATTGATTACGATATAGAATATAAAAATGGCATACCTTTTAATAATAAAAAAGTTAAACTTGAATTCATTTCATCTTTATCGGATTTCTACAAGATAATAAAAGATAGGAGATCAAGCGAAGAGAGACTTTTTTACAGAGGACATTCGAATGCTAATTACATATTAAATCCTTCTGTGTTTAGATCTGCAAAATTTAGGAAAAATGAAGCCGATATGTATAACGAACTGATTATAGAATGTCCGCATAATTTTCCAATAGGGTTTTCACATTTGGACAAGCTTGTTGAAATGCAACACTATGGATTGCCTACGAGATTATTAGATATAACAAAAAATCCTTTGGTTGCACTGTATTTTGCGTGTTCTGCAGATAAAGAGAGTTTAGGTGAACTTATTTTAATTTCGGCAAAAGAACAAGAGATAAAACTTCCCCAAAGTGATTGTGTATCAATATTGGCGAGCTTACCTTTATTTTCATTTAAAGAACAAAAGAAGATATATGAGGCAGCTAACGATAAAACCTTAACGATTAAGCAGTTTAATAATAAAATTGGACGGTTGATTCATGAAATAAGGCAGGAAAAACCAGCATTTCAACCTATCGTTAAAAGTGACGACCTTTTGAAAAACTATATTGTTTATGCTTTAAAGAATAATCAGCGTATTGTAAAACAAGACGGGGCATTTATAATTTGTGGATTAGGGGATTTTGAAAATAAAACAGAATTATCGCTAAATAAATTGCGATACCAAGAAGATGGTAAAACTTTAATTATATTAATTGAGAATAAATCCGAAATTAGGGAGGAGCTGCGCGCATATTCAATAAATAAAGCAACGCTTTTCCCTGAAATTGATAGTGTTTCTCAATATATTAAAGAGAAGTATAGTAATTAAATCAAACTAAGCAAATAAAAAATCGTTGCTAAAATCTAAAAAAGGCTTTTAGCAACATTATATTTTGTGAAAAAATTTGGGAAGAATTGGGAAGTTGCTGATTTTAAGGATTTTGTAACAAACGGATAGGTTGTGGTTTAGAGTAATTAAATAAGCGAAAAGATTGATTTCGGGGCGTTTTTAGGCGGGTTTCGGCTGAAAACGCCCTGTTTTTTATGGTTTTTGTTAAGGGCAGATTTTGACGCATATGCCTTAAAATTTTTGGCAGAAAATAATTAACAGAATTTTAACAACAAAACTGAAAACTTAACAAAAAAGCGCGCTGGTGTGGTAGAATAGGCAGACGCTCGTAAGGCTATGCCTTCGGTACGAAGCGGCTAATTTCGCTTAAAGCCGTTCGCTTGCGGCAAAGGGCAAGTTCCCTCTGAAAGCCGCTCCTCTTCCCGAAAATCTGCTTTGCATATTTTCGGGAACCCCGATAAAAATCCTTTGATTATGAGACTCGGACTTTTAAACTACCAATAACTGAAATAAAAATATGCTTGCGAGGTGGAATAGACAGATGCAAGGGGGCTTAAATTTCAATAGTTTAAGGGAAGAGGATTGGTGTGATTAATTTTAATAAAAAACTTTGCGCAAAGGCGTACGTCCCCGCGGGCAATTAAAATTTTAGGAATTGTATTTTCAGGCGAATGAAAAAGCTCCCGGATATATTGTTCAGGAGCTTTCTTTTTATTAAGATATTATTTTTAACAACCCTTATTTCAAAATCTCCGACAACGTCTTCATCAGTTCGGCTATCTCTATCGGTTTAGCCGCAAAGCCGTTCATTCCGGAATCTAACGCCGCTTTTCTGTCCTCGTCAAAAGCGTTGGCGGTCATCGCCACGATCGGAGTCGCCGCCTTTACGGGGTCGTCAAGCGCGCGAATGGCTTTCGTCGCTTCATAGCCGTTCATAACAGGCATCTGAACGTCCATAAGTATCAGATCGTACGTCCCCGCGGGCATCTCTTTCATCCGCTCCACAGCGACGCTTCCGTCGTCCGCCGTATCGATGACAAAACCGGCGTCCTCCAGAATGCACTGCGCAATCTCCTGATTCAGCTCGTTATCTTCCACCAAAAGAATTTTCTTTCCGTCAAAGCGCAGGGCTTTATTAGTTTCGTCTGCGGTTTTACGCTTATGTCGCTGCGGCCGGGCGGGACCTTCGGCAATACGGAAGGTAAAGGTCAAGGTAAACTCCGAACCCTTGCCGGTTTCGCTTTCCACCGTGATTGTGCCGCCCATCAGGTCCACGATATTTTTAGTTATGGCAAGACCGAGTCCCGTTCCCTGAATGCCGCTTACGGTGGAGGTCTGTTCGCGCTCGAAGGGTTCGAAAACGTGCTGCAGAAATTCGGGACTCATACCTATGCCGGTATCTTTTACCCTGAACTCATATGAGGCGCAGCCCTCGGGAGCTTCGGCTTTCTGGGCGACGCGCAGGCTGACCGAACCGCCCGTCTTGTTATATTTCATAGCGTTGCTCAAAAGGTTCAGAAGTACCTGATTCAGGCGTAGCTTATCGCATATTATGGACTCATTCTTAATTTTTTTCGTATCAACGCTGAATTTCAACTTCCTCGTTTTTACGTCCGCCTGGACGATTGTTTCCAGATCGCGTATGATTTCGGGGAGGCTGGTTTCTTTCTCCTCGATTTTAACCTTGCCGCTTTCAATACGACTCATATCCAGCACGTCGTTTATCAGGCTTAAAAGATGGTTGCCCGAAGTCATTATCTTGCCCAGATAATCGCGTATCTGCTCCTTGTTATCGAGATGTGTCGCCGCCAAAGACGTGAATCCGATAATTGCGTTCATCGGCGTGCGGATATCGTGTGACATACTGTTAAGGAAAGTGGTCTTCGCTTTGTTAGCGTATTGCGCCTGCGCCAGCGCCTCCGACAGAGCGTCTTTCTGTTCCTGTTCCTTGCGGATTACCTCGTCGATATTGCGGAAGCCGGCAAGGATAAAGCCGCCGTGTTCCTGACCGTTATCCGAAATCTTAATATACGTATATTGCAGGTGGTGGATTTCTCCGTTATCGTCTATGCGGTAGCTGCCTTGATATTCGTCGTCCGAGTTCAGCTTATCTTTTACGGTATCCAGCGAAAGAGCCTGTAACAGATCATCTCTGTCGTCGGGATGAACGCGCGCGCGGATATAGTTTTCAAGAATAGCGGCATAGTTATACTCTTCCGCCGAACCCTTTTTCAGTCCCTCGGTCACGTAGCCTTCCAGTTTAAGAATCCGGGCGGTGCCGTTTTCTCCGTCGACGGAATACACGTTAGTATATTCGCGGCTCAACGCTTCGACTATGGAAAGCTGTTCGCCCATTTTTTTGTTTGACTGCTCGGTTGCAAGCAGCAGTTTTCTGTTCCACCGTCCGCGCAGATATAGCGTAAGGATAACGAATATTACCAAAACGAGCAGGACGACAACCGCGATTATAATTTCGGGATGCGCTTTGAGATACTGCGAAAAGCTCACGTCGCCGATAGTATAGGAGGTGTACTTGGATGCCAGTTGGTTCAGCGTATCTTCGGGGATCTGCTTAATACATTTGTTCAGTATGGTTATAAGTTCGTGGTCGGTATTTTCGCTGACGCGCATACTGAATTTTGCGCTCATGCCGTTCATCAGACTGTAATACAGCGAACTGTTATGGTCGTGATTTATAAACATCTGCGCGGTATATGCGTAGACGTAAGCGGCGTCCGCCTCGCGTTTCTGTACGGCGCGCATAGCCTCCTCGCCTGTAGCGTAGCTCCTGACGGTATAGCCCTCTAAAAACTGCGGGTCAATCAAATCTTTCCCCTGCGCTTCGGATACGGCTACAACCTTGATACTGCCTTTAAGGTCCTGCCTGGTCACCCGAGCCATTCCCGCCGTCATATAGCTTTCGGTATTAAAGCCGCGGCCGGCGTTGTTTAAAGTATCGTCGGTGCCGATGCTGTCTATTACCACGTTTACGCCGTTTGCGCCCGCAAGGCTGGTATAATCGTCCTTATCCTTTGGCGAAACAATCCCGTAAGGCAGACCGGCAAGCTTCATAACCTCGGCAAAATAATCGGGTATAACGCCTTTTAACTCGCCGCCCTCCGTATAGGAGTAGGGCGCTCTGTCGCCGAGGGCGGTTACGGTGATTGTTTTTTCTCCCGCTACAACCTGACGGATATATTCCTGTTCGCGCGCGGTAAAGGACAGCGCGGAGGGATATACCGGACCGTAATATTTATAAAACAGCACGTTCTGCCAGTCGCCCTCGTTTATATCCATCTGCCCGATTGCGTAATTTATCTCGTTTAAAAGTTCGGTATTGCCCTTTTTGACGATGGCGTAAAAATCAGCTTCCTCAATAATATCCAGCGTCTTTTCGTTTTCGGCTTTCCTTAAATTGCTGGAAAGTATCGCGTCGATTTTGCCGCTTTGCAAATCGGCTGCGAGCGCGGCGGAATCTTCGTATTCCTCTGTCCCGTAGTCGGCAATTCCTTTCTCTTCCGCAAATACCGCTAAACTTTCGTTCTGGCTGCTGCCCTTTAAAACGCCGACTTTCATTCCGTTATAGGTCTTATAGTCTCCGCGGCGAAGATCGTCGTTATCGACCTGTATCGAAAGAACTGTTTTGTTTCTGCCGATAGGGAGGGAGAAGTCGAAATCTTTTTCCCTTTCGGGAGTTTTGCGGGCGGAAGTCACCACGTCGATTTCGTCGTTTTTCAGCATTGTAAGCATATCGTCCCAGGAACTGTCGTATCCCGCGTATTCGAAATTGAGGCGGGAATATTCGGAAACGAGATTTAAAAATTCAATGCCGTATCCCGAAAGCCTGCCGTCCCCGTCCTTCATATGATAGCCTTCGAAGCTGAATATGCCGGCTTTAACCGTGCGGTTGCCCGACTGCGCGCTGTCTGCGGATACAGTTACGCGGTTGATAAAAAAGAAACACGATAAAAGAAATACCAGGCATGCCGCAAATGCCGGTATTATTTTTAACGCCGTTTTTGTCCTTTTGTATTTTGAAATGTTATGCATATCGCAACTCCTTTGTTCAAAGCGCCGAAAGCGCAGTTTAAAGGCGCAGCTTCACGCCGCGCCTGGTTCAATCTAAAGCGGAAATGCTTTCTACCGTTAAGCGGTAAACGCTCTCCAACCCGGGCATCAGCGCGGACACGTCAAGACTTCCGCCCCGAAGTACTTCGGTGACTGCGGAAGCTTTTTCATACAGCGCGGTAAACCCGAGGTTTTGCGCAACCCCTTTCAGCGTATGCGCGGCGCGGAACGCCTCTTCCTGCGAACCGCGGGCAAGCGCGTCCTGCAGGGCGTTGAAGCTGCCGTCCGCAGGGAATTTGCGAACGAAACGCAAGATACGTTCGTCCGTCATCAAACGGCCTAACGTTTCGGCGTAATTTCCGCCTATCTTCGCGTAAAAGGTTTCAGTGTTCATTGCATATGCCCGTCCTTTTTGTTTTTACTTTACGCGGCTGCGTCTGCGTTTAAAGCGTAAATTTTTCCTATCGCGCTTTCGAATTCGTATTTACCCGAAGCGGAGTTCTGAATGTACTGCGTCATCATAACGACGCGGCAGCGGCAAAGTTTTCCTTTGATTTTTATCATGCAGTCCATACTGACCTTCGGGTTTTCATAGGTTGCCGAGTCAATGAGGGCGAAGAGCTTTTTCAGCGTCTCTTCACCGAAGCAGGCAATCATTCTGCCGTCGTTCAGGGGATCGGCTACCGTAACGCCGACGCCGAGTTTTTCGCCGCTGTCGCCCATAAAGGAAATCATCGCCGGTTCGGGGAAAACTTCGAAAAGAATTTCGCTGGAATCGGAGGCGATGAACTGACATCTCTCGCGCTCGCGGTCCAAAAGTTCAAGCGTACGCTGCGCAACTTGAATGCCGCTGCGGGAAATCGCTTCGCGCGTGATGCGTTCCACGTCCTTACGGTTGTTTACGCTCAAAGGACTCTCGCGCATAGCGACGCGTATTCTGTCCGCGGAAAATTGCAGAACTTTCAGAAGAACGGGGTTGAAGGCGCCGCATTTGCCGCTCAAAATCATCTCGATTGCCTGCGCGTGCGGTACCGTTTCCCGATAGGGGCTGTCGCTTGTCAGTTCGTCGTATAAGTCGGCAAGCGCAACTACCTGCGCGGAAATGGGAATATCGTCTCCTTTAATTCCGTCGGGATAGCCGCTGCCGTCGTACCGTTCGTGATGGTAACGGCAGATTTCTTTCGCTACGCTGATCAGCGGTTCGTTCTTGTGGAAAGGAATATCCTTCAGCATCTGCTCGCCGTACTCAACGTGCTTTTTCAAAATTGCGGTCTCTTCGGGCGTAAGCTTGCCGCGCTTGGTCAGGATACTGACGTCAACCGCAATTTTTCCGATATCGTGCAAAGAGGACGCCGTGGCAATCAGCGAAATTTCCTGCGGCGTCATAGGATAACGGTCGGTCATCTTCATAAGATTCTGCAACAAAATCTCCGTCATAGTGTAGACGCGCAGGACGTGCAGACCGCTTTCGCCGTTTCTGAATTCAACGATATGACTGAAAATATTGATGAGAAGGGACTGGTCTTTCTGCTTTTCGTAAATCTGTTCTTCCACTAGCCCTATCAGATTTTTCTGTTTGGAATAGAGCATTATCGCATTCTGCACGCGGTGGTGTACGACCGTTGTGTCGAAGGGGCGCTGGATATAGTCGGTTGCGCCAAGCTCGTAGGCTTTGCCGATATACGAGGACGCGCTCTCCGCGGAAATCATAATGACGGGGATATCCTGAATCCATTTATAGCTGTTCATTATGGTCAGAACCTTCAGCCCGTCCATTTTCGGCATAACTATATCGAGCAGTACGAGGGAAATCTCCGCGCTGAAACTGCGGAGTACGTTGACCGCTTCAATACCGTCGCAGGCTTCCATAATCTCGAACTCCCCGCCGAGAATATCCGCAAGAATGGCGCGGTTCATTTCCGAATCGTCTACTATTAAAATTTTTTGCTTTTTTTCGCTCATATTATACTCCGTCTTTTGTATAAACCCGATATATGTATTTTTACTTTCAATTATATATATTTTATAACGAATTACATATATCATATCACTTATCGGGCGAAAAATCCAGTGAATACCGTAGAAAGTTTTTGGCAACTTATTGCCGGTATGGAATATTAAGGCAAATAACACACGCATATTTTTCCCGAAAATACTTGATTTAACAGCTCGAAACAAGTATAATTTTTTATGGAAGTTCAAAACGGGAGGGAAACGGTACGGTGCATTGGTCAATATACGTTGTCATAGGAATTGCCGCCGCCGTTATAATTTATCTCCTTTTCGGCTTGTGTCTGTATTGCAGAGTTTTCGGCAGACTCGACGATCCGTACCTTGACGAAGTCGATCTGACAAATACCCATTACGGACCCTATAAGGAAAAGCTTTTCCGCGAAATGAATATAATGCGCCGCCGCAAATACCGCGAAGTGAACTGCGTTGCGCAAGACGGAATTGCGCTTTCGGGCGATTATTACGATAACGGCGGCGAAAAGCTCGCCCTGCTCGTCCACGGATACAGGTCGAGGCCGCTTAACAATTTCTCCGTTTCCGGTAACAGCCTTTTCAGCCGCGGATACGATTTGCTGATGATACATCAGCGCGCGTTCGGACGGAGCGGCGGCAGGTTCACGACAATGGGAGTGAAAGAGCAGCGCGACGTTCTTGCCTGGATAGACTGGGTCAAAAAGAACACCGAAGTAAAAAGTATTATCCTTTACGGCGTATCGATGGGATGCTATACCGTTTCGTGCGTTTCGGATAAAGCCGATGAAATTTTCGTAAAAGCAATTATTGCCGACTGCGGTTTCAGCTCGCCCTACGACGAACTGAAATTTTGTATGAAGAACAGTAAGATATTCTATCCTCCGCTGATGCCGCTGTTTGTTTTATACGCAAGGATAATATCGCATGTAAGTCTTAAAGGGAGAGCCGCCGGACCGCTTTCGGCAGCGAAAATTCCCGTTATGTTTATTCACGGCAAAAAGGACGGCGACGTTCCCTGTTCCTGCTCGTTGGAAAACTACGAGGCGTGCATATCGCCCAAGGATATATGCCTTATAGAAGAAGCCGGACATACCGCCTGCTTTTTGGTGGATGCGGCTACGGTTGAAAAACATCTTTACGAATTTCTGAAAAAATATATTTAAATTATAGGAGATAAGAAATGAAAACAAACGAAAAATACGTAATTTTACCCGACGTTGCGTGCGACCTCGACGACGAAATCCGCAAGGAATACGGCGTTGAAGACTACGTGAAAGGACACCTCGTTCTTCCTTCAGGAGAGGACGTTCATTCCGAGCTGAACTGGAATTTATTCACCAGCGCGGAGTTTTACGAGGATCTGAAAAAGCGCCCCTCCGCGTACGCGACCGCGCCCGGCAATATCGACGAGTACATTGAAAAATTCGAAGGCTACGTAAAGGAAGGCTACGCCATTATATCCGTATCCATTTCCTCGGCGTTGAGCGGTTCGTACAATTTTTCGGTTAAGGCTATGGAGGACGTAGTCGCAAGATATCCCGATGCCAAAATACACTGCGTGGATTCGCTCCGCTTCGGACCCGGCCTCGGACTGCTGGTTTTAAACGCCGCTATTTTAAAGCGCGACGGCAAGAGTTACGAAGAGGTTGTGGACTATCTTGAAAACAAAAAGAACACCTTCCATCAGACGGGCTGGCTGGACGATTTGTCTTTCGTCGCAAAGAAGGGCAGATTAAACCACGCCGCGGCGTTCTTCGGAACTCTGGTAGGCATTAAGCCTCTCGGCGAGTTCGACTACAACGGACTTACTACCGTTATCGGCAAGGCGAAGGGCGAAAAGAGCGCGTACAAAGCTTTGCTCGGATATATGGAGGCGGAAATAGTAAACCCCGAAGAGCAGATTATACTCATTGCCGAGACTAACAGAAGAAAGCAAGCCGAAGCGTATAAGAGTATGATTGAAGAGAAATTCCATCCGAAGGAGATAATAATACAGACCGTCCACGCGACCAACGGCGTAAACGTAGGTCCCGGACTTATGGCGGCTTACTATATAGGCAAACCCATTTCGGAAGGTCTTACCGAAGAAAGGGCGTTAATGGAGAAATTATTGTCCAACAAGTAATACTAAAGGAGAAAGGATGAAAAAGCTGACAAAAAAGCGGCAGCTTTGGCTTTACGGATTGAGCGGTATGGGCGTGAATATGCTCAACCTGATAGTCGGTTCGTACCTGTGCAGCGCGCTGATGGTTGAAAATTACAGCGGCAGCGATATCGGCGTTTATACCTATTTTGACGTAACCGTCGTGTCCATCGTGCTTTGGTCGATAATGCGCACGATAGCGAAAGTCGTGGACGGAGTTATCGATATACCGCTTGCAAATCTTACCGACAGGCTGAAAACGCGTTGGGGCAGACGCCGTCCCGCAATTCTTGTAGGACTTATATTTACCCTCGTTTTCTACGTTGCGTTTCTGTTCCCCCTTACCGCCGCGGAGCATAGCATATTAAACACTATCTGGCTGGGCATTATGCTTTGCCTGTTCTATACCTTCTACTCCGTAACGATGACCACCTACTACGCGACCTTCTCGGAGATAGTCGACAACGAAAAGGACAGGGCGCTTTTGTCCAACTTCAAGACGGTATTCGATATAGTATATTTCGTGTTGGGATACGCGCTTATTCCGCTGATATTGTCGGGCGCGATTAACATCAGGATAGTCGGTCTCATCTTCATGCCGCTGGCGCTCACTATGATAATTCCCCTCTTTATGATAAAGGAGAAATCCACGCTCGATAAAGACAGGGAAGAGCAGCCCGAAGGCGAGCAAAAAGAGGGCGAGCTTGCCACGGTAAAGGAGACCAGCCCCGGGCTTATCAAATCGTTCGTACTCACTATGACGAACAAGCCGTTCATAATCTGGATGGTCGTATATTCCTGCCTGCAATTCGGCGTGCAGATGTTCCTTACCGGAAACAACGAAATATTCTCCGTGGTAATGGGATTTACCGGCGGAATAAGCAAGACGTTGATTATGGCTTGCGCGTTTGCGCCGATACCGCTGTTCTTGCTGCTGTACAATAAGCTTATAGGTAAATTCGGCTTGCGATGGGGCTACGTATTTTCCGTTGGCGCCTTCGCGGTCGCGATGACGATAATGGCGATATGCCGCGAGGATATTATCCCCGACTATACGACGAGGCTTGCGCTTGCGTGCGTGGGCGGAGTTATATCGGCAATGGGTACGGGCAGCTTCTTCTCGATAAGCTACACGGTACCCTCGAACATAGCAAGCAACGAACTGAAAACTACTGGCGTTTCCCACCCCGCGATGTACTTCGCGGTGCAGGGTCTTATAGAGGGAGTTGTGGCGGCGGTTTCAACGGGACTTGTGTTTACAAATTTAGCGGGAGCGGGACTTCTGTGGATAGCGCCCATAATAATCGTAGGCGCCTGCGTCGTGTCGATAGCGCTTACTCCGCTGCTTCCCAAAGAGATTAAGTTCGCATGTAAAAAGCAATTAACCGGTACGGAACTGAAATGAACAGAAGAGAAATAAACGGAAACGATTTCGAGCGCATGGTAAAAAATGCGCTCAATCTTATTCGCGTCAACGAGAAAATAATAAACGATATGAACGTATTCCCCGTCCCCGACGGAGATACGGGTACGAACATGCGCCTGACCCTTGAAAACGGAATTGCCGGCGCAAAGAGCGACGGGGACATATCCGTATACCTGCGCGGTTTGAGCAGGGGTATGCTGTTCGGCGCGCGCGGAAATTCGGGCGTAATACTTTCCCAGCTTTTCAAGGGAATTTATAACCGTTTGCAAAGCGAGAAAGAAGTCAACGCAACCGCGCTTGCCGAAGCGTTCGTCAGCGCATATAAGGTGGCTTACGGCGCGGTGGTCAAGCCTGCGGAGGGAACTCTTCTTACCGTAGCGCGCGAAGGAATTGAAAATATCCCCGGGGCGGTAACCGAAAAAACTTCGGTAGAAGAGCTGTTTGCGGCGTACCTGAATTGTATGCGCGAGAGCTTGCGGCGCACTCCCGATTTGCTTCCCGTACTGCGCGAAGCGGGAGTTTTGGACAGCGGCGGATACGGATATATTGTCATAATTGACGGTATGTATAAATATCTTAACGGCGAGATAATAACCGGCGGATACAGCGAGGAAATTACTGCCGCGGCAGAACCCGACGAAATGAACTATTCGCTGTTCAACGAGAGCAGTCATTTCGAGTACGGCTATTGTATGGAGTTTATGCTTCAGCTTCTCGAAGAAAAGGCGCCCGCGTCGGAGTTTGATACCGACGGTTATATTTCCACGCTGAAAGGTCTCGGCGAATCGATAGTTGCGATACGCGAGGACACGAGGGTGAGGGTACACATTCACACCTTCGAGCCGGCAAAGGTAATAACTCTTTCGCAGAAGTACGGCGAGTTTACGACATTCAAGCTGGAGAATATGTGCCTGCAAAATCAGAACGAGCGAAAGAAGAAGGAAGTTCATCTTCCGTACGCGATAATAAGCGCGGGCAACGGCGACGGCGTAAAGGAATTGTACGGCAGTTTTAAAAACGTGTTTTACGTCGAGGGCGGCCCCACGATGAACACCTCCGCAAAGGACTTTGTGGACAAATTTCTTTCCGTACACGCCGACCGCATAATCGTATTGCCTAACAATAAAAATATCTTCCGCTCCGCGGAACAGGCGGTTAAGCTTGCCGGCATGAACAATATCGAAATAATTCCCACGCGCAATCTGGTCGAGGGATATTACGCGCTTGCTATGAACACCGACGACGACGGAAATATAGATAACCGCATAGAGGAAATGCGTACGAGTATGCGCGACCTGCTTACCCTGTCCGTTGCAACCGCAACGAGGGACTGGACGCACGGCGGCGTAAGCTGCCGCAAGGGCGATTATATATGCCTCGCCGGCGACGACCTTGTTTCGGCTTCCGCGGACGCGGTAAACGCAATTTCCGAAGGGCTTGAAAAGCTTGAAGAGGTTGCGGAAAAAGAGTGCTGCGTAATATTCAAAGGCAAAGATTGTACGGACGAAATCTGCGACGCAGTTATTGAACTTATCGAGGAAAAGTACGATATATCCGCGGACGTAATAGAGGGCGGACAGGAGACATATCCGCTGATTATAGGATTATCGTAAGGTGATTTATGGAAACTTATGAAATTGTTTTGATTGTCGTAGGCTGTGTAATAGCGTTGGGACTTATATCTCTGTTTATTCCGCCCCTGTTTATAGCGAACAACGTATACAACGATATACTTGTCCGCACAAGCAAGGATAAGTGGGGACACGAATGCAGCGCGGTAGACGATGCGGAACAGGTGGAAATGTACGCAAGAGGCGAAGAGTGGGGAGCGGCTAACGAAAAGGCGAAAGAGATAGTCTGGATAGTCAGCGACGGCTTTAACCTCTACGGCGAATACTTTGATTTCGGTCACAAAAAAGCCGTCGTCATTATCCCCGGGCGCACCGAGGCGTGCAACTACTCCTACTACTTTGCCAAGCCCTACGCCGAGGCGGGATACAACGTACTGGTAATAGACAACCGTTGCCACGGATATTCCGACGGCACCCACCCCGCGCTGGGCTTAAAGGAATACAGAGATATTCTCACCTGGGGCAAGCTTTTAAACGAAAAGTACGGAAACGATACTATACTTTGCCACGGCATATGTATAGGTTCGGCGACCGCGCTGTACGCGCTGGTAAGCGAGGGCTGCCCCGACTATATGGCGGGAATGGTTTGCGAGGGTATGTATACCACCTTTAAGGAGCTGTTCAAAAACCACCTTATCGTGGACAAGAGACCGGTGTTCCCTTTCCTCGGTTACATAATGGCGTTTTTAAAAACAAAGTCGGGCGCAAACCCGACGACGGACGGCCCCATATACAGAATAAAAAAGCTGAATAAACCCATTCTGTTTTTATACGGCAGACAGGACGTATTTGCAAGACCCGACAAGTCGGAGGAGCTGTACAACACCTGCGCCGCGCCCAAGCAGATAGAGTGGTTCGATAAGGGCGCCCACTCGCATTTGAGGATAAACAACGAGGAGCAGTACGACGGAGCGATCCGTAAATTCTGTGATACCTATTTTGATTAAAAGCGGAGGGAAAGATTTTGGAAACTTCCGACGGTAATAATAAAAAACCGCATTTATCGGCAAAGACAAAAAGACGGCTTATAGGGCTTATCGCGTCCTTTGCCGGACTGGGTATGAGCGCGGCTGCGGTATTCGGCGCGGCGCAACTGTACGATTCCTTTTTCGGGCGGTACGAAAGACCCGACTACGGTCTTGTCGCCGGATACTATAATTACGATCTGGTCAGGGACGTTATGCCGCGCGAAGAAATCGACTTTTACTCCGACGGCGTTAAGTTAAGGGGCTATTATTACCGCGCCGAAAAATCGGAAGGGCTTGTAGTGGTTAGCCACGGCATACACGCCGGCGCGGACGACTATCTGCCTGCGATTTTATATTTTTACAGCCACGGTTTCAGCGTGTTCGCCTACAATTACAAGGGAACGTACGACTCCGAGGGAGATTCCACCGTGGGCATGAGCGAATCGCTCGTCGATTTGAACCACGCGATAGAATTTATCCAGTCGGACGCGCGGTTTAAAAATATGCCCCTTTATCTGTTCGGTCACTCCTGGGGCGGATTTGCTACCGCCGCGGTGCTTTCGTTAAAGAGCAATATAAAAGCCGCCGCGTGCGTAGCTCCCTTCAACGACGGTTACCACCTGATACTCGAAAAGGGTTACCAGTATGCCGGCGACTTCGGCGCGGGCAAGGTTCCGCACGCCTTTCTGGACGTATACCAGAAAATTCTGTTCAGGGACTATACGCAATATACGGGGGTCAAGGGGATAAATTCCACTGATATTCCCGTGGTGATTGCGCACGGCGAAAACGATAAAGTCATAAGCTACGGCGCGCAGTCCATAACGGCGCAAAAAGATAAGATAACAAACCCCAACGTAATATATTATACGGGCAAGGGTCTTTTAAGCGGACACGATACAATCTGGCATTCCGAACGCTCGGCGCGCTATCAGCAGGAGATTGCCGCGCTGATAAAAAGCAAAAAGCAGGATAAGGGCGGCAAGCTTACCGACGGGGAGTTGAGGGATATTTACCGCCTGGTAGACAACGGATTATACAGCGAAGTAAACGGCGAGCTGTTCGATCTTATTTTGCAGACTTTCCGCAAAGCAAAGTAATCCGGCGCATATTGGCAATTTTTGTCCGGTCGTTATTCGTTGACAAACCTTACGGATTGTATTAATATTACTGATGGAGAAAAAGAGGGTTTCTGATAGAAAAATGTCGAAATACGGATTGGGAAATTATTCATCAATAAACGCCTACGTAAAGGGGAAGATTAAAGCGCTTGTCGGAACGGACAAGCATTTTTCCGATTTGTACAATTTTATGTTCTCGGAGGGGGACAACGTCTTTGCGGAACGCACCGACGGACATAGAATAATAACCACTACTTACGCGCAGGCAAAGGCGCGCGCGGAAAAATTTGCGGCAATTTTAAATGAAGAGCTTGCGGAAGTAGAAAAAGGCGAAATCGTGGGACTGCATATGAATAACTGCGAGGAATGGATAGAGCTGTTCTGGGCTATCTTAAAGTGCGGCTACCGTCCTCTGCTTATGAATATGCGCCTCGACTACGACAGACTGTGCGCGACTCTTTCGGACTGCGGCGCAAAGGCTGTTGTTTCTGACGGCAGGACGTTCCCTTGCAAGACTTTGCTTGCGGACGAATTAGTACAAGCGGAGAGCGGCGAATATCCCGCGGTAAACGGCGAAAACTTTGCGGACGAAATAATAGTTATGAGTTCGGGTACGAGCGACAAAGTTAAACTTTGCGGTTATACCGGCAGGAATTTCGTTTGCCAGATACAGGACAGCGCGAACATAATCAGAAAGTGCAAACAGATTAAAAAGCACTATAATTATAAAATAAAGCTGCTCGCCTTTCTTCCGCTATACCATATCTTCGGGCTTGCGGCTATGTATATGTGGTTCGGGTTTTATTCCCGTACTTTCGTATTTCTAAAGGACCTCAATCCCGACACGATACTGTACACTATAAAAAAACACAAGGTAACGCATATTTTTGCGGTGCCTCTGCTTTGGAACAAGGTATACGAGGGGCTTTACAAAAAGTTAGCCGAAATGGGCGAAAAGACAGAAAAGAAATTTGCCAAGGGTCTTAAAATCGCTCAAAAAACGGGCAGTAAAACTTTCTCGAAGCTGGCGTTCGGCGAAGTGCGTAAAAACCTCTTCGGCGACTCGGTTAAATTTATGATAACCGGCGGCAGCGCAATTTCCCCCGCGGTTCTTGGACTTTTCAACGCGATAGGATATCCCCTTGCAAACGGCTACGGCATGAGCGAGGTCGGCATAACTTCCGTGGAGCTGTCCGCAAGCAGTAAAAAGCTTTTTCAAGGTTCTGTGGGCAAGCCTTTTTCGCATATAGAGTATTCGGTAAACGCCGACGGCGAGCTGCTTGTCCGCGGCGAATCGACCGCAACGAGAATATGGGAGGGCGGCAAGGAGACTGTTATAGCCGGTACCGCCTACAATACCAAAGACATAGTGTCCGTAAAGAAGGGCAGATATTACATACTCGGCAGAAAGGACGATATGATTGTCGAAGAGGGCGGAGAGAATATAAATCCCGATTACGCCGAAAGCCGTATGAACGTGGAGGGCGCTTCGGGCGTTGCGATTATAAAAAGTCAGGACAGCCCCGTATTGCTTGTAAGCGTAAACAAGTACGCTTCGGGCGGCAAACGCAAAGCGGTAACCGAAAGCGCGCGCAGAGAGCTTGAAAAGCTGGGGATGTCCTCGCAGGTGCGTACTGTTGCGCTTGTCGAATCGCCGCTTATGGAAGAAAACGAATTCAAGTTGAACCGCCGCCGTCTTGCGGCTGCGTACGCAAGCGGCGAGCTTGCTATAGCGGACGCCGGAGCGGACGCAATGCAGCGCGGAAGCGGCGAACTCTATTCCGCGGTGCGCGCGGAATTTGCCGCCGCGCTCGGTAAAAGCGAGAGCGACATCGGCGACGATATGCACTTCTTCTTCGATTTGGGCGGAAGCAGTCTCGACTACTTTACGCTTGTGTCCAACGTGAGAAAGAAGTTCGGCGTCAACTTCCCCGTTACGGGCAACGAAAGTCCGGCAACGGTGCGCAAATTCTGCGAATATCTGGAGAGAATATTGTAAATTTATTTTTACTTTGAGATAAAGAAAAAAAGTGAGGGTTATTATGAAAGTAAAATCTCTGGACAAGAAATGGAAGGAAGTGCTTTTTGCATTTTCAGGCTTCGGTCCTAACCTCCTCATGGTGCTTATGGGCGCGTACTTTACCGACGCGATTAACCCTGCGGCGCTCGGAGCGGGCGAAGGCGCGTATCAGGCGATAACAGGCACCTGCCTTATTTTGCCTCTGGTCTTCCCTATACTGTGGATGATAGGCAAAGTATTCGACGGCGTAATAGATATCCCCTTTGCGGCGATAACGGACACGCTTTCGACGAAGTGGGGACGCAGACGTCCCGCGATTGCAGTCTGCGCGGTTCCTATGATAGTATCATACGCGCTGTGCTGGTTCCCCGTAGGCGGAGAAAACCAGATTATCAACACTATCTGGATATTCTTATGGGCGTTGGTATTCTTCGCGACCTACACGATGTGCCTTATAGCGTTCTACGGCTCGCTGTCGACTACTTGCTGCGACGAACCTCAAAGAGTAAGGGTTTCGAGTTATAAGTCATTCTTCGATACCGTTTCGTACTGTCTTGTTTATGCGCTCGTACCCGTTATTTTGAGCGGCGCGAAAATACATATCGACACTTTCGTGTTCTGCTGTCTGCCGCTGATGCTGACAATAGTTATTCCTCTGTTTATGATAAAAGAGGGTAAAAAGTACGGCTTCCCCGAAAACGACGGACTCTCGCCCGAAAAGGTCGGACTTTTTTCCAGCCTTAAACTCACTTTCGGCAACCGCACGTTTATGCGCTGGACCGCGGTAAACTGCTGCGCGTTTTTCGGACTTCAGATGTTCCTCGTATCCATGAACGCGCTCATTATGGGTGGCATGGGAATGAAGGGCTGGGAGATGACCCTCCTCAATACCTGCGCCTTTGCGCCGGTTCCGGTATGTCTGTATCTTTTTAATAAACTCAAAAACAAAAAGGGTATGAGGTTTGCCTTCCAGACCTGTCTTCTGGCGTTCGCCGTTGCGATACTTTCCTTCGACGCGGCTTCGCTTTTCGTAGTAGGGCCAAATAATAAAACCCTGCAATATATCATAGGCTGCGTGGGCGGCGTCATCGGAAGCTGGGCGATAGGCTCGTTCTTCATGATGCCCTATCTGGTTCCCGCGCAGATTTCCTCGGTGGAGGAAAAGCTGACCGGCAAAAACCATTCCGCAATGTACTTTGCGGCGCAGGCGGTTACCACGTCGGTTGCCGGCGCAATCGCTTCCTCCGCGGTTTACGAAAATATCAAAATGCTGTTTATAAGCAAGGGCGCAAGCGGAGTCGTCTGGGCGGAAAATTTTGAAGAAGCCGCTACAAAATTCGGCGTCGACGCAAGCAACGTATTTAACCTGGGTACGCTTATAGTACCGCTTATTACAAGCCTGATGTGTATTTTAGGATTTGTGCTTGCGTTCAGAATGCCCAAAGACTACACGCCCGAGCTTGTTGCTAAAGAGCTTAAAAAGTTCAATCCCAACCTCGATATTTCTTCGGTCGTAGCGATAGAGGCGGAACAGAAAAAGGAGCGCGGCGAAATCGTGTTCGTACAGATTGCGCTCTCCATACTTTCCGGTTTCCTCTTCGGTTTTATCTGGTACGGTCTTATCCTCGGTTCGGTTCGTGAGATTGCAAAGGTAAGCTCTAAAAAGACAAATATACTCTGGTGGCTTTTGGGCGCGCTAGTGCCGTTCGGCGGAGCGTACGTTATGATAAGAAAGCACGCGGAGCTTAAAAAGCGCGCGGACGAACTGGGAATAAAGCTTATGGGAAGTACGGTACTGTACGTTATTACTTCGGTAATATTCCCTCTTTCGTTCCTGAACGTTATAGGACTATCGGTAATGCAGCGCGATATAAACAAGCTGTATAACGCGAACGCCGACGTTACCGTAGCAGAACAGCCTGCGGAGGCGGAAGCCGTAAATGGGTAAAGCCTTTCAGTGGTTTACAAAGTTTACGGGCTGGTTGCCGCAGGCGGTAGTATTCCGCACTAAAATTCATTACGAGGACAAGTCCGTACAAACCCGAAGGATAAAGGGTCCGGCAATAATAATTTCAAACCATACTTCGGTCTACGATTTTGCCGTGATGCTGTTCGTCTTTCCGCGCAGAACGCTGCGCTATCTGATGGCGGAGGTGCTGTTCGAAAAGAAACGCCTCGGCGCATTTTTGGAGCATATGGGCGGAATAAAGGTTGACCGCAACTCCTACAATTTCGCGTTTATCGACGAGTGCCTGGACGTATTGCGCGACGGCGGCGTTGTTGGGATTTTCCCCGAAAGCAGACTCGCTGACGGGGACGAGGAAAGACCCCTGCCCTTTAAACCCAGCGCGGCATATATAGCGCTCTTATCGGGCGTACCCGTAATTCCCGTATATACCGACGGCAATTATTTCGGGCGGAAGAGGGCGAACGTTATTATAGGAAAACCCGTCGACGTCCGCGAGTGGTTTACGGACGAGAGCGACGAAAAGAAAAGGCTTGAAAAGATTAGCGAAAATCTCCGCGGTACGGTGATACGGTTGGGGAAAGAACTTGAATTGAGAGATGGAAAAACAAAAGAAGCAAAACAAGCAAAAAAAGGTAAAAAAGCGTAGACGCTGCACTTTTTTCTACGACTTTGTAAAAGCTACGGGCGCGCTTACCACACTGATATACGTCCGCCCCAAACTGATTTACGAGAGTAAGCTTGCAAAGAAGAAGATAAGGGGCAGGGCGGTGGTAATTGCCAACCACATAGGTATGCTGGATCCGCTTGCCGTACACTGCGCTTTTTACTACCGCAGACTGTTCTTTCTTACCTTACACGAAATATTCGGCAAGCGTATAGGCAAATGGTTTTTCAGCCGAATGAACTGTATACCCGTTAACAGAGAGAACTTTGAAATGAAAACCTTCCGCGAGTGTCTGGACGCGCTCGAGGAGGAAAGAATGCTGGTCATTTTCCCCGAGGGGGCAATAAACGAGCAGCCCGAAATCCAGACGGTTGCGCCATTCAAGGCCGGTTCGATACTCATAGCGGTCCGCGGTAAAGCGCCGATTATACCGCTGTATATGGTAAAGAGAAAAAAGTGGTGGCAGCGCAGCGTGTGCGTCATAGGCGAGCCTATCGACGCCGTCGGAGCGATGAAAAACGCTTATAACCTTGACACGGTTAATGAATTAAGCGAACGGTTAAGAGAAAAAGAGATAGATCTCAAAGGAATATACGATTTATGGAAAGCAAAGAAATTATCGAAGTAAAGGAAAACTTATTTGAAGATTACGGCGACGCGGAAGAGCTGAAATATCTGCGCTCGCGCGAGGCGTTTACCGTCGGCGAAATGTGGGCAAGGAGCGTTAAAGACTTTGCGGATTGCACCGCAATCGGCGACGGCAATACCTATACGTACGCCGAGGTTGACGGACTTGTAGCCGCGTTCAGAGGCGCGCTCAAAGCCAGAGGAGTTAAAAAGGGCGACCGCGTCGGAATTTATATTCCCAATTCATTTGAGTGCGTAAAAGCCTTTCTTGCGGTCGTAACGCTGGGCGCAGTGGCGGTTATGTTGCCGCCACAGCTTGACGAAAAAGCGGTATACGGCAGCGCACTTAAATTCTCGCTTAAATCGCTCGTGTATGACGGGGCTTTACAGGATAAATTAAAGCTTGTGTCTTCGCTACCCGTTACGCTTATCTCCGATACGGAGAGCGGCGAAAAGACGGAGGCGGAGACCGTAAGCGATACCGACCCCGCAGTAATACTTTTTACCGGCGGTACGACGGGCAAAAACAAGGGCGCGCTTTTAACCCATCACGCGCTTATGCGCGGCGCTATTAACGGCTGTTACGGATATAAAGGAGTTCTCAAAGAGAGGTATCTGCTCGTTCTTCCCCTCACGCACGTGTTCGGGCTTGTAAGGGATACGCTTACTCCTTTTCTTACCGGCAGCGCGGTATATATCTGCCGCAACCCCAAAAATATGTTTAACGAAATGGTTGCGTACAAGCCCACCGTACTTATACTCGTACCCGCGCTTGCGGAGCTGGGACTCAATATTTCAAAACAGCTGGGTACTAAAATATTCGGCGGTTCGTTAAAGCATATCATTGCCGGCGCATGCACGGTTGCGCCCCATCTTTCGAAGGAGTACGCGGATATAGGCGTTACCCTTCTTGCGGGCTACGGACTTACCGAAACCGCAAATTTAGTCAGCGGAAACCCTCACACGCTGGAAAACCCTTCTTCGGTGGGATTTCCCTATCAGTATCAGCAGCTTAAAATCGTTGACGGCGAGCTGTGGATAAAGGGAGACCACCTTATGCTCGAATACGTCGGCGAGCCGGAAGAGACTGCCGCGGCGTTCGAGGACGGCTGGTTTAAGACCGGCGACCTCGTCCGCTTCGACGAAAACGGATATCTGTATATCGTAGGTAGAATTAAAGAGCTTATCTTCCTTGACAGCGGGGAAAAGGTTTCTCCCGCGGAGCTTGAGGAAAAATTCTGCGTACCCGACTATATAAACGACGCGCTTGTATACGATGTCGTCGAGGGCGGGAAAAAGATACTCGTTCTCGAAGTCGTGCTGCGCGGCGGCTTCACGGTTACAAAAGAACAGGTTATTGAAGAGCTTAAAGCAATTAACCTGACTTTGCCTACTTACCACAGGGTCAACAGAATTTCCGTGCGCGACGAGGACTTCCCGCGTTCGGCAAGTATGAAAAAGTTAAGACCGAGGAAAACGTTATGACAAGAGAAGAAATCGGCGAAAAACTGAAGGATATAATGCGCCTTGCCAATCCTAATTCGCATTTGGATCTGGACGCCGTTGGCGAGGACACGAATATAAACACCGACCTCGGAATGAATTCGGTGGATATGCTGTTTATCGTCATATCCATAGAAGAATTCTTTAATATAAATTTCGATAACGTCAAATTCGGCGATCTGATAACCGTGGGCGATGTTATTAACTTTATTCAGGAGCGTATATGAAGTGGTCTGCGGAGGAGGCTTTCCCAGGAGATATCGTCCGCGTAAAGACGGGCGTTATATACCATTACGGCATATATGTAAGCGATGACGAAGTAATTCAGTTCGGGCTTCCTCCTACACCCGAGCGCCTCTCGCAGGACGTCAAAGTGCTGTCTTCCTCCGTCGGGCAGTTTCTCGGCGGCGGCTTTCTGGAAGTCGGCCGTCCGGAGGGCGCGGAAAGAAGGCGCAAAAAGAGCGCGGAAGCTACCGTAACCTGCGCAAGAAGCCGTATAGGCGAGGGCGGATACGATTTTTTACACAACAACTGCGAGCATTTTGCTTTCGAGTGCGCTTTCGGCGTCAAGTACAGTTCGCAGACGGACGCGCTGCGCGAGAAGGTGCGCGCTATCCCCGTGGTGGACGTATATATTGCTAAAATTCCGCTGTCTTTCGGCGGCGACGAAATTTATCCGCCCGCAAGGCTCAAAGAAATAGAGAGCTGTACCGACGCGACGGTCAAGCTGCAAAAGCTTAACGTGTGGAAGCTGTTAGGTTACGGACTTGAGCGGACTTTCGGACGGAATATCAAAAATATAAAATTCAAACAAACGAACGGCAAGTGGACATGTTCCGACTGCGAGTTTTCTCTCTCGCATTGCAAGGACGTAGCGGTCGTCGCCCTGTCGCGCAAGAGCGTCGGCGTAGACGTTGAAGAGATAAACCCCGACCGTTTTGCCGCAGTCGGCGAAAAAATTTTGACCGACGGCGAAAAGAATTCGCTCGCGGGTCTCGGAGACGGGGACTATTCAAGAGCGGTCAACGAAATCTGGACTAAAAAAGAGGCGGAGTTCAAGCGCGCCGGCGGCAAAGCGTTTATTCCGCGCAAGGTAGAAACTATCGGCGCAAAGTTTTCGGGAAGGATAATTTCCGACGGCGAGAGGGAGTATTTCGTTACGGTATCCTCGGCGGATGCGGACCGCGCCGTTTTCAGAATAAAGGGACAAGGCGTAAGCTTAAAGTAAATACGTAAAGGGCGGGTTATACCCGCCCTTTTTTAAAATATTACGCGCTGGCCCTTTTTTTGCGCCTTTTAAAACGTAAGCAAGAAATGTTAAAAATTTTATTTAAGAAAAAAAGTGTTATTTTTATTGACAACCCCGGAAACAGAGATTATAATACAAAACACAAACAAATGTTCGTATTGAAAATAATGAGAGGAGAGGTGTCAGATGGAGAAAAATAATTGGGGGCAATCAATAAGAATTTGTCATAACTGCGGAGAAAAAGTTGCAGGATACAAAAATAAAAACGGTCAATTAAAAATACAATGTCCTGCGTGCGGCGTTTTTATGGTGTATAAAAGTATGAGCAGGCGTCATGAACGTATTGATGTATTTGCTCCGCATGGCGGAGAAGTTGAAAACTAAACAGGTATAACGACGGTTAAGGTCGCGATTGAAAAAGTATCGCAACTTTAAATCCTTAATCAGGTCATATACTTAACGAATCGAGGTTAGTCCGAGAAAGTCGAGAAGCCCCGACAATGAAGATTCTGAAAGGAGTCCGATTTGCCGGGGCTTTTGTTCTTGCAAATGTCGGCGGACTAATTAAGTAAAATACAGCTGATAACGGCAAAGGAGGGTAATTGCGATAAACGAAAGAAAAAGAGAATTCTAAAAAAAATATAATGATTGCTATTAAAAAGAGGAGGAAAGAGAATGGTTTCATTAGACAGTATAAGAGAAGATTTAAAAGACGTCAGATATTACTATATGCGAAAAAAAGTTTTTGAAGGCAACGTGAAAAGCGTCGGCGTCAATGTAATTCGGGAAAAGGTTGACAGATACAATTCGGTTATGATTTTTGCACCGCCAAAACTATACGATTTGTATATCGGATTGTACGTTAACGGTAGTACGCAGGACGGTTATGCGACAGAGATAGGTTATACGCCAAAATATATTCAAAAGCGCAATAAAGAACTTTTACGCTTTTTGCAGGAAAACTTAAAGAAAGAATAACCGGTAATTTTCGAATGCCGGTAAATGCGGTATACAGGCGGGGTAAATATCTGATAACGGCGGTGAAACGTAAGTTTTATTTCATCGGTAACGGTATTAAAATCATACTGCGCGATAAAAAAGCGGCAAGAAAATCAAGTCGTTTTATCAGTAAAAAATCATAAGGAGGTTTAAAGATGACGGTTTTACAATTTCTTTCGCAACACGGGCTAGATACTTTATTGGTTGCTATTGCCACAATTGTTTTAACGGGTTTAATAAAAATGCCCGTCAAATATTTGGCAAGTAAATCGGTCAAAAGTAGCAAAATTACACGGTTTATAACCTTTTTACCGATTGTTATCGGGTTCGGATTAACGGCGTTGCTGACGTACTTTATGGAAAATGAAGTCGCCTTCAATCAGGCGTTTTTCGCCCGATGGCTGTCAGCAGTCAGTTTAAGTTTGGCGATTTACGCTTTTTGGGAAAAGTTTGTGCCTTCGGAAAAGAAAATACTTTCCGAAGCAGAAATTAAAGTTAATCAAGAAGCAGTTGAAGAGCTTAAAAGTAAGTTGATAGATGCCGGCAACGATAGCGAAACGGCAATCCAACAACCGGAGCAAAACGAAGCGGAACAAGACGCAAATCAAAAGAAAATAATATTATCAAATAATAAAAATTAATTTAAAAAGGAGAAAAATTATGGAAATATTAAAATTAAACAACAATGATGCAGTCAATGAAAATGAACAGGTAAACATTACCGAGAAAGCAGTTGAATCGTTAAAAGATGAGATTGATGTTAACACAAATATTCAGGCAGTAGAACTCAATAATCAAGACAATACATATGAAGAATTGCACTATTACAGAAATTTTGCATTGCCGGGCAATATGTCGGTTTCAGTGGATTTATTCAAACAAACACAAAGATGTATTTTTGATGATATTTCTAATAGTAACAATTTGATCAGACTAAATATTTCGCATATTTATAGGCGTAACGGAGCAAATGTTGGCTATGGTAAGGGTTATAGCCTTAATTTGTGCGAAAAAATAAGTACTATCAGCGGCAATTTATATTATACTGACGGTTTGGGCGATAGATATCTTATAAAAGACGGTATAGCTAAAAATATGGCTTATACGACAACCGCGCCCGAATCAGTTAAAAATCTTTTCGGAAATATCGGTTGTACAAGTTGGCTTGTAGGCGTTAACTATACAAGAGGCTTTAACGCAGATGGGAATCTTGTTTTAATAAGCGATACATATGGGAATCATTTTCAAATAAATTACAATTCGTCAAATAAAATTTCAGACGTGCAGGATTTGCGAAATAATTTTGGCGTTAATACATTCAATTTTACTTATAACAGTCAGGGATATCTGTCAAAAATAAGTGACACATTAAATAAAAAAGAAATTACGTATACGTATGTAGACGGCTCATTGGTCGGGATAACGTTTTCTAGCGGACTGTCGTTAACGATAACTTATTCTGACAATTATTTAACACAGGTAGATGTTTCCGACGGATATATCAATAAAATTTCGAGTTCGGGGGCGCTTAATATCTCTACGCAATCGTCGTTCGTTGCAATCCCGGACGGAGCAACTAGTACTAATTTGCCGGCTATAAACAGTTGGAGAATTACTTTTGGTACTCAAGAGACATGGGTGGATGATATAGACGGCAATAAAGATGTTTATAGGTTTGCCGACGAAGGATATCTTTGCGCTTATTTCAGACAGACAGATTCTGTTGTTATGGCTGCGGAGCAGTATAAGTATGTACCACGCTCGTATAAAAAGACGTTTAAAGCAAAAAAAGAACTTTTATATAAAAACGGGTATACAGATTTTAATTTTGAATATGACGAGTATATTACGGTTACTTTAAACGAATTTGAGCAGCCCATAAAAGCTGAAACTAAAAATATTGCGATGTCCGAGAATGCAACGGCTGACGCGGTTACAACTTACACTTATAATAATGAACATCGTTGTACAAAGCAAAGAACAGTCGTAACTATGAGCTTAAGCTCGGAAACTAAAACTTATACTCAAACCATCAATTATACTTATAACGATAAAGGAAAAATATCTAAAAAAGAAAGTTATATAGAAGAAGAGGTTTCTGCAAACGGTAAAGCTGTTGAAGAATATACCTATTCCCAAGAAGGTTATTTGACAAAAACGATTGCATACAATAGCTTAGAGCCTTCGAATCAATTTTGCTCTGAGAGATCGTATGACCAAACTGGTAAAGTCACTGCGGTTTGGGATGATGCCGGTCAATATAAAACTCAGTATAAGTATGTTGATTCGCTTGCGGGTATGTCAGCTGCTCTTAATAAGCTTGCGTCGGTTGTATATCCTGACGGTTCTGAAATTAACTATAAGTATAACGACAGAGGGGTATTGTCCGAAGTATACGGTAACGCTGAAGTAGAAAATAAAAATGTTATAACTTATTCAAATGATGAAATTATACAGCTTACCAGCGCGGACGATCAGATTGATTTCACTTACGATAATGAACGCAGGATAGCAAGCGTTAACGTGGGAGGAAGCGAACTTCAGACAATTTCTTATTTAACAAGGGGGGCTGGCGGGTTGACGTTGAGCGTCAAGACTACTAATGTAACGAACGCCAAGAATGAAAAATTTAAATATTGTGAAAAAACCAATCACGAATATCAGGAAGTATACTATAAAGATTCGTTGATTCTGCGGTGCAACTACAATAAAGACGGAACGTTGAAGTCGTTTGAAGATCCCGTAACGGGAAAAACAGGCAACGTTACCTATAATTCCTTAGGTGCGCCCACGCAATACACTGAATCAGCCGACGGTGAAACGGTTTATACGGAAGACTTTACTTATAACGATTACGGAGAACTGAGTAATAAAACCGAAAGTTTAGGCAGTACTTATAGCTATGTTTATGAAGAGACGGCGGCAAGACGTTTAAGCAGTATAAAGGGCGATTCAGATATTGAAGTCAAAATTGATTATGATAAACTTGGTAGAAACACAGGCAAAAAGGTTTACTGCAATAGCAACTTGATATGTACGGAAGACCTAGGATATTACGGAGCATTTAACAAGACAACAATCCGTCCCAACTTAATCACGTTTAACTGCGCGAGCGGAACGAAAACTATAAGTTATACGTACGATTCATGCGGCAATATAGCGTCGGTAAAAGATATCAACGGTAAAATGACCTATTACAAGTACGATGGGTTAAACAGACTCGTTCGTGAAGACAATCAGGCGTTGGGATTAAGCTATTATTACCTTTACGATAATAAAGGAAATATTACAGGAAAAGAGTCATTGCCATATACTACAGATTCATCCTATATGCACGCAATGGCGACAAAGTTGACCTACACGTATTTGAATGGCAGAATAGTTAAAGACGGATCAAATGCTGCAATTAGTTACGACGCAATAGGTAATCCCAAAATCTATAAAGGATACATGATGTCGTGGACTAAGGGCAGGCAGTTGATCGAATATAACGTGAACGATTTCGGTTACGACGGATTGGGCAGGAGAATAAGAAAGAACGCAATAACCTATTACTATGACAGTTCTGACAGACTGATTAAAAGCAGCGACGGAATGACGTATTTTTACGACCATACCGGAGTAGCGGGCTTTATGTATAACGGCGCGCGATATGTTTATCAGAAAGACGCGCTGGGTAATATTGTAGCCATACTTGACAATACCGGGGCAACCGTAGTACAATACGTATATGATGCATGGGGTAATCATAGAGCATACGATGCGAACAATAGACTTCTGTCATCGTCCGGTCGTAGGAGATATGCAACGGCGCCTACGCAGTTATGCGATATAAACCCGTTCAGATACAGGGGCTATTTCTATGACTATGAAACCGGACTGTATTACTTAAAGTCCCGTTACTATGACCCTGAAACCGGCAGATTTATCAATATGGATAATGTTGATTATGCCGATCCTGAAGAGATAAACGGACTTAATCTATACGCTTATTGTGGTAACAATCCAATAATGTATATTGATCCCAATGGAGAAGTTGCGATTTCTATTGGTGTGGCACTTACTATAGGGGGGTTATTGTTTGTTGCGCTTGTTGCCGGAATAGAAGCAACGGAGCATCCTATTCAGAATGCTTGTGAAGCAATAGGCGATCTTATTGCGGATTTTATTGATACAATCACAGACGAAACTTCATCAAATAATACAATAGATGATACTACTGGTTCAAATATTGGTGAGTTAGAGATTACTTCTGGGAATATAGTATTTAGCCGTGAAAGAAACAAAGGGCATGACTCTGGGTTTATAGGTTTAACTAATGACGATTTAGTAGAGCTACTAGATAAAGCGGTACATGACCACGATAGTAGATTGATACAAAGAATTTTGAAAGAAATGAAAATGAGAGGTATGAGGAATAAACGCAAGAATCGAAACAATCCTCATATGAGAGGCTTTCTTTTGACTCTTCTGGCAAACAAAAAATTGAAAGAGATATTAGATGATTATGACAATTAAATTGCGCGCACTAAATCTTAATGAAACATATATATGTACAAAAAAAGAATTAAAATCGGTATTTAAAAATGCTGATTTAGATGTCTATTTCGGTACTTGTATGCAAAGCAGAGAAGAAGAAAAAAATAACTTTTTCTATCGCCCAAATAGGGGCTGTAAAGATAGAATAGTTGCTAATTTAATTGTTGGTAAAGATAGAATATGCGTAAATAATATTTCTTTGGGTTCTTGTTTAAAATTTTACATTTTGAAAAGGGATGGTTACACTGACGAATTACATAGCTTGTTTGTAGATGATGTTTTGCCAAAACTGTTTGATTTGTATAATAAATATAAAGACAGGGAACAAGAGATTTATTGTATTACGGTAGGTTTAAATAATGGGAAATTCATTTTTTATAAATCGATTATGCACAAGGAGAATTAAGTATTATTAAATAATTTAAACCAGTTAAGTTGTTTATTTAAAAAAATCTAATCACCTCTTCGCTATTGCGAAGAGGTGATCCTTTGTTTGATTAATGAATTTAAAATGCTAACAGTTTTTTCATTTTTCGCAAAAACTTTTTAATTTATAAATTAAAAATAGTTGTGTCGTCTTGTTAGTGAAAAGAAAAAATTTTCACAAATGGTAAAGGAGAAAAATCATGGGAATTTTCAAATTAAGCAAGAAGGCTGTTGACAGCGTACTCAAGCAAGGATAAGCTGCGAGTACAACTATACTTCAAAGAGCGGTGAAGAACTTTCCGAACTTGAATGTACCCATTACAGCTACGACTACGAGGGCGACAGACTTGTTTCCTACAACGGCGAAGAGTTTGCGTATAACAGCATAGGAAACCCCACAATATACCGCGGCAAAACGGTACAGTGGCAGTACGGCTCACGGCTTGTAAAGCTGGGCAATACTACTTTTGCCTATGACGGACTCGGCAGAAGAATCAAAAAAGGCAACATTGATTTTATCTATGATAACGACGGCAGATTGATAAGTCAGAGTAACTGGCTTGAGTTCTTCTATGACGTAAACGGAGTAGCCGGATTTGTGTACGGCGACAAGCAGTACTTCTACCGTAAGGACGCGCAGGGTAATATTATTGCCATACTTGACAATACGGGTAGCGTCGTGGTAAGATATATTTACGATGCGTGGGGCAACCATGCCATAGTAGATTCCAACGGCGAGGACGTAACCGAAGGAAGAAAGGGAATAGAGGGCATAGGCATACTCAATCCCTTCAGATACCGCGGATATTATTACGATACAGAAACCGGACTGTACTACTTGCAGACGAGATATTACGACCCTGAAACCGGCAGATTTGTCTCGCAGGATAGCCTTGAATATGCCGACCCTGAAACCATAAACGGCTTAAACCTTTATGCTTATTGTTTAAACAATCCGGTAGTGGCGATTGACCCCACGGGAACATTTGCAATAACTGCTTTTGTCATCTCTTTAATTATAGGGATTGTATTGGGCGCAGCTATTGGTGGTACAGTAAGTGGAGTTAAAGCATATAATGAAGGTCGGAGAGGGCTAGAATTATTTGCAAGCATTGCCGGAGGTGCACTTGTTGGTGGTGCCATGGGTGCAGTGTTGGTCATTGGTGGAGCAGCGGGCTTAGCGGCGACAGGAGTGACTGTCGCAGGATTTGGGTTATCTGCGGCAGGAGCTCTTGGGTTATCTGTGGCAATTGGATCAGTAGCAAATCTTTCATCATATTTATTAATAAATGGAGTACATGGCGATAAAGATATTACTTTTAGAGGTACTCTTTTATCTATAGCAAGTGGTGCAGCTCAAGCAGTAGTAACTTTCGGTATGGGTTATATTGGTGGGAAAAATGGTTTGTTCAATAATCTTGGCAATTTTAAAACTTGGGATGGTTTTTATTTAAATATGATTAATACAACCGGTAAATTAAACCTATTGGCACGTCTTTTTTATGGTACTTCTATATTAATAGGAGATGCATTAACTAGGGCATTATATTTATCAGTTTCGGCTTCGAGTATCAGAGCATTTATAAATTATTTATTTAATAAAATTCCAAATTAAAGGCTAAGATTTATAATGATAATTTTTTCCGGAAAAATTGAAAATAGGATACAAGCTAAAGTCATTTCTAATCGTGGAAAATTTTTGGGAGTATCGGGTATAATTGTTGCAGTATTTGCGTTGATAAGCTGTTTAATCGTTTGGCTTATAGATAAAAGATTGGATGCCGACTTAATAATAACTTTGAGTATTATTGGAGCAGCAATGTTAAGTTCGGTGCTAATTTTTATACCGACTAATAGCAAAAAATTGAGACTTGAATGGGATTATAAAATTAAATTTGAAAATGATTTAATAACAGTAGTTTCTAATCATCAAAACGGAGCAACTCAAAGCTACAATATTTCACGGATAAAAAAAGTTGTTGATTATGGAAAATATTATTATTTGTTTTTGCACAAGTTTGATGCCAGTAACGGAATCATATGTCAAAAAAATTCACTTGTTGACGGCACGATAGAAGAATTTGAGGAGCTTTTCAAAGGAAAGATAATTCATAAGGTAAAGTAAATAATCAAAGTATAAGGGCGGTTTTTTAAAATCGCCCTTATATTTATCATACTTGACAATACGGGTAGCGTCGTGGTAAGATATATTTACGATGCGTGGGGCAACCATGCCATAGTAGATTCCAACGGCGAGGACGGGGTTACCCCCGCCCTTTTTTAAAACCGCGCGGCTTTTATGAAGCCGAAGCGCGGACTTAAAAACAAGAAACAAATAATGCGCCGTAACCCTTTTTTATCCGTATTGAATAGAATAGGTGGAGGTGCATTATGTTCAATTATAATAATCAAAACGGAAATTACCCGGGTAATAACCCGAACGGAAGAAACCCGAACCAGGGCAACGCGGAAACCTTTGAAACGCTGCAGAATGCGCGGCGGGATCTGGTCGGAGAGATTGACGCGATTATTCAGTACGACGAGCATTTACATAAGACCAATATCGACATAGCAAAGCAGACGTGGAAGAACATTCGGGACGAAGAGTTAACGCACGTGGGCGAATTGCTAGGGTTACTTTATTACCTTGCGCCCTACCAGAAAGAGTTCGTTGAAAAGGGTTTAGAGGAATTTAACGAAAGACTGAACAAGAAATAAAAACTATACGGCGCGGGCGAAAAGCCCGCGCCTTTTTTCATGAATTCGAGGTATATCGTGTTTACGGCTAACGGCGCGCTGTAGCGGAAAAAAAATTGACAATTTTTTAAAATGAGTCTATTCTAATTTCGGAAAAACAATACGAAGGCCGAAAAGTTTTGAAAGAAACAAAGTTACAGACGGAAGAAAACGCGGAAAAGATTGCCGCGTCGGAGCTGACCGAAACGGCGGAAGATACCGCCGCAGAACCTACGGAAGATACCGCCGCGCCGAAAAAGTTGACTAAAAAGCAGCAGTTTATACAGCTTTTAAAGTTTACCTTGTTTTCTGCGTCGGCAGGGGTAATACAGCTTTTGTCAACCACCCTGCTCCATCAGTGGACGGGCTGGCTGAAAGACTATTACTGGCTTGCATACGTCATAGGGCTGACCCTTTCGGTCATATGGAATTTTACGTTTAACCGAAAGTTTACTTTCAAAGCCGCAAACAACGTGCCGCTTGCAATGGTTCTGGTTATTATTTATAACTGCATAATAGTTGTGCCTATGGCTCTGGGCGGTTATAAACTCGAAAGGCTCTGGGGACCCGACCTCGGAATGGTCGTAACCGTAATTACCCTTTTAATCAATTTCGTTACCGAGTTTTTCTGGGACAAGTTTATAGTATTCAACCAAAAAATTACGGATAGAATTTTAAACCGCTTTAAAAGAAATAAATAGTTAAAAAGGCTTGCGTTACGGCAAGCCTTTTTTTATTGCAGTTTAGATACAGTGTACATCGTTCACAGTATCTGGCACGATTGTTGCCGCAAGCTTCGGCGGAGTAATCAATGTTATCTGAAAGATAACCGATTTGGTAAAACTACTCAAATTTTTTTAATAAAAACAGCCGACTGTTTTCATTAAGCATAATTTAAAAAATTACGCAAGATATATTTTTAATTTGATATTGCACAAAACGGACAACCGTTGTATAATGCAAATAGAAGAGGGGGTATTTAAAATGATTGTAACTTTTACGCTGTCTTTAATTTGCATTGTCGTAGGTTTATGCTGCTGGCGGTTTATTCCTCTTTATCGGAGAAATAAATATAAAAAGCGGCTGCGCGAAAAATCAGGGACAACCTTTTCGCGTGAAAAACACGTTTTGACGCCTTTTCAAATATTTTTAATCTGTTGGTTTTTAGGCACTGCCGTTTTTCTCGTTCCGTACGCGTGGTCTGACGGAAACAAAAACGGATTAATAAATTTTTTTGAATGTATCCGTATGGCGATGCGCGTTTTCGTGGTGTCGGACAGTATAGAATCTCTTACGCAGAACTTACATCCGTGGTTCACACAAGCAGTTTCGGATAAATTCGTTGAAGTATATTATACTTTTGCCGCAGGTATTTGCGTATTATCCGGATTTTTCGTTTTTGGTTTTTTCGTTTCGTTTTTCAAAGAGTTTGTGGCGTATTTCGATTATCGTTTGATACACCGCTTTAAAGATATTTATGTTATGAACGAGTTAAACGAAAGGTCGCTGGCTTTGGCTGAGAACATATTTTCCGAAGAAAAAAATGCGCGTATTTACTTTTGCGATATGACCAAGGCAAAGAAAGATGAAATGCCCGAGTTGGTTAACAGAGTTCATATGATGGGCGCATTTACTATGATGCGCGACGTGACCGAAGTCCGTATGAAGGGGCGGTTCACCGCAAAAAGTCAAACGGTTTATTTTATCGGGAATAACGAAAGTGAAAACATCGAACAGGCAAAGCATATCGTCGATTTATACAAAAAAAACAGTAGCGTAAGCAACGGCAGAACGAGTTTGTTCGTCTATGCTAATTCCCCCGAGAGCGAATTAATATTGGACGATATGAACAGAGATTTGTACGTGGTGGACGAGCCGATGAAATTGAGGAGGGTAAACACCTTCAATAAATTCGCCGTAAGTCATTTTTGGAATAACTCGACGGACAAGGCAGGCAACGGATTTTTTGACGTATATAACGAAACACCGGAAAAGATAAAAAATTTAAACGTGGTCCTCGTCGGATGCGGCAAATACGGCTCGGAATTTTTAAAGATGCTTTGCAGTATGGGGCAAATGCCCTCGTATAGATTAAACGTACATCTATTCGACGACAAAAAGGATATAGAAAAGACTTTTGTGCCGGAAATGTGGAAATACAGCGCCGGGGCGCAAACCAATAAAAAGTATAAAGAAAAAAGTGAACATTGGTACGACGTCCCGTACTACAATTTGGATTTTGTAAAAGGTGTGGAAACAGACAGCCCGGAATTTTATGATAGCCTTAAGGAAATTCATAAAAAAACGCCGATAACACATATCTATCTGATGTTGGGTAACGACGATCTGAACTTGAGTTTGGCTATGAAAATACGGAAGGAGTTTAATCGCGGAAATCATGAATGCGATGATAGACCTCTAATAAATGCGTTTATCAGAGACGATGTAAAAAACGGAAACGTCAGAAATTCGGAGAGATTAAAAGAATTTAAAATAAGCGTTATAGGAGCAAACTCGGGCAGGTATTCAAAAAGAGAAATAGAGCAATCGTACATTGAAAATTTCGCTGCTAACATTCATAGGAATTACTGGATAAAAGGTGAATTAAATAAATTTGATAACGACCTTGAAAAAGCGTTATCCAAACAAGATGGCAAAACTGAACGCGCCGCCGAAGTACGTCAATGCGTAAAAAACTGTGCCATTAAAGCTTTCAGAAAATTTGAACATAATATAAATTTCCTTTTGAGAGAAAATGTTAATCTTTTATCGGCAACGGATAAAAATCAAAAAGAAAAGCTTGATGAGTCCGTCGGCAAAAGTATAGAAAAAAGCAAGAATAAATTTGAAGAGGACAAGAAAGAAATTTTAAAAAGGTATGAGAAGGGGACAGATAAACTTTATGCCGGTATATGCCTTGATCAAGCGCAGAAACAACTTTACGAAGAGCTGGCCTATATAGAAGAAAACATTTTCAACGATAAAATAACATATAAGAAAAAATTCGGGCAGAGAGAATATTACCGCAGGTCTTGCATTTACCGCGTGGTGTTTGAAAAGGCGCTTTTCGATTTAGGATATCTTGCAATTGATCCTGGAAATCCCGGCAGAGTAGTTTTGGATAGTATTGAAAAGCTCGTTCCCGAATACGGCAGTGAAACATTTAAAAAGAGGGCTAAAGAAATTTGGGAAGAAAAGGACATTGACCCGAATAAGATGTTTAACCGCGCCTGGGCGGAGTTAAACAATATCCTGCAAAAACGGTGGATAGCGTTTATGCGAGGCGAGGGATACGAATACTATGACGTCGACGGCGAAAATGCGGAAGACCGTTTAAGAAAACTGCACAGATATCTTAAACCCTATAAAGATATTTACAGCGATAACGACAGCAACATACGCCATACAATAGAAATAGTTTATGCTCCGCCAAAAAACGACGCCGAATAAATACAGTTTCTTTCATAAAAAACGGAGGGTTAAAACCCTCCGTTTATATTTATAAAATTCTCCGGAAAATTGTAAAATTATTGTAATTGCCGCGGAGATATGTTATAATCATTAAAAAATTAACAGGTACGGATAATATGGACGAAAGCAAAAAAGATGACGTTACCGACCAAATCCCCGTGATAGTCGGGGTGACCGGTCACAGAAACATCGTCGAAGAGGACAAGCCTGAAATTAAAAAGCAGGTGAAAGAGAGCCTGACAAAAATAAAGGAACTTTGCGAAAACAAGAAAAAGGGCGGAGTGGAAACTCCCGTTATTATGCTGAACGCTTTTGCGCAGGGCGCGGATATGCTGTGCGCCGAAGCGGCGTTTGAGATGGGAATCAAAGTCTACGCCGTTCTCCCCTGCCCCGTGGAAAAGTACAAGCAGAGTTTTGACCTCAATCAGAGAGAAAAAGAGAAAGAGGGAATAACTTCCGGCAAAGAGTATAAAAATGCGTTGGAAAAGGACGAGGCGGACAAGAAAAAGCTGGACGAATATCTTGAAAAAGCGGAGCGTGTATTCGTTGCTCCCGATACAGAGAAAAACAGGCAGTGGTTTAAAAACAATATCAACATAAGCGACGACAGTTACGACTACCGTCAGCTGGGCATATATATCGCCGAACACTCGCATATATTGATTGCGCTCTGGGACGGCAAGCCTCCGCGTGACCAGTTCGGCTGCGGAACGGTAGAGGTTATCAAGTTCGCGCTCGAACACAATTATCTGGACGAGGACCACATATTCAAGCCCGGGATGATAAACGACTGCGCGGTCGTCTGGATAAAGTCGCGCAGACAGGGCGGCAAAGAAGCTGCGGATATACGCAGGCAGTGGCTTTTCAGCAAGCTTGCGGAGGACGAAAAGGGTGAGCCTTATTCGGACGAATATCTGGTGTGCGGGGACGCTCCCGCGTTTTTGAAAAGCATTATTTCAAAGACGGTGGAGTATAACGACAAGACCGCGGATTTTTCCTGTAAAAAGGCAAAGCTTTGGGAAGAAGCCGGCGACCTGGACAGCTACCGCAAGACAATCCGCCGCCACTACATAAAGGCGAACGAACTCTCTTACGATAAAAACCAGTCCGTATACAATAAATTCGTTCTGGCGCTTGCGATTATCGGCACGATTGTAGCGTGTACCTTTCTTATTTACGACGACGCTTCGCTGCCCTATATGATATTCCCCTGTACGGTTGCAGTCGGGCTTATACTTTGGCTGACCCTTTGGGGGAACAGAAGAGGATACCACAAAAATTATGTACGGTACCGCGCGTTCGCCGAAGCGCTGCGTATTCAGTTTTATATGAGTATGTGTATATCCGCTACGGAGAGAAAGGAACAGGAAATGAACGCCAACGTCTGCGACCTGTATTCGTGGACGCAGAAGGCGCATATGATTTGGATAGACAAGGCTATCCAGTCGATTGCCGTCATAAGTAAAGCGGACAAACTGAAGATTGACGCCTCCCAAATAATCGACGTTTGGATAGGTAACAACGAAGAGCCGACAGGGCAGTTGAGATATCATACCGAAAAAAAGAGGTACAACAAAAAGAAAGCGAAGTTCTTTGAAAACTGGTCGAAAGGTTTAAAGATTGCAACCGTCGTAATTTACTTTGTAATATTCGCAATGGAGATTGCCGCCTGCATATTGAAGGGTTTAAACGTGGACTGGTTCTGGCAGAACAACGCGTTCGCGCATATATCCTGCCGTAACGTTGCGGCGATGGTTCTGGGCGTATCCACCTGCGCGTCGCTGCTGTTTTCGAGTTACTGGGGTAAACTTTCCTATGCGCGCAAAGCTGACGACAACGTAAAGATGAGCAAGTTTTACGCCTCGGCGAACGTAAGATGGGAAGAGGCAAAAAAACACCGCGGCGACGAAGTGGAAAAATTTGTCAAAGAAATCGCCCGCGAAGAGATATTAGAAAACGGCATATGGTGTTCGTACGTCAGAGAAAACGACTTGGAGATTAACATTTAAAAAGAGGAAATTATGGAAGAGATACGAAGGCAATTTGTAGACTGGGGGAGGACGGCGAAGAACCTGAAACTGCTCCGTCAGGACAATATAAATTTAAGGCGGTACGTGTGCAGCCGGCTTTACTACGGCAAGCGCGACTGCGCCGAAAACTGCGCGGATTGTAAATTCGATATGGACCACAGCATAAGTCAGGCGGAGCTTGCAAAGGTTTTCAACGTTTCCGAAAGCATGGTGGTAAACTGGGAAAACAGCAAAAGCCGTCCGCAGCTTGACGACCTCATATTTTACAGTAAAATCTGCGGCATAGATTTGTACGACGTTATAGTGTTCGGAGATTAAAAATTAGCAAACTTAAAAGAGGAACTTGTAATTTTTACAAGTTCCTCTTTGTTTTTCACAGGTTTACGGCAGAAGATTACAGGATACGAAATTCCTTAAACAGGAAAATTTTGGTACAATGAAGTAAAGAAAAGGAGGTAACGGAAATGATAATGATGTCAACCGATGACGATCCGCCCGTGTACGCGCGCGGCGGCGTACGCATGGTATTTTTTACACTCAAAGCCGTTATCCCTTGTAACGGGCCTACGGCATTTTAAACACAAAATGAATCACGGAGGAAACCGGAATGAAATATTTAACTGAACGAAGTTTATACTACTACTTTCTCATGCGCGAAGTCGCGGACGCGGACGAAGCGGCGTGGGGCTTTACCGCGGGCTGTTTCGGGGTAAAGAACAAGGACATAAAACAATTCGAAAAGGTTGTCGCAAACAAGACGCTGGACGAGCTTGAAACGACGGGCGACATCGAAATGTACGGAAACTATCTTAACGGATTTTTCGGAAACGCAGCCGATTTCGGCAAAGCCGCCTGCGAGCGCGAAGCGATAGACGCGAAGGCTCTGGCAATACATAAACTGCAGGAGCTGTTCGGCGACAGCATTGTCAAAAACAACCGCCTGCGTTCGCTGTCCCATAACTACGAACGCGACCACGTAGCCACCGTACTTTACGCGTTGCAGCTGCTGTATCTGAACGGCAACGGCGAATTCGGCAGATTTGCCGAAAGCATATTGACGCGCGAATTGAAGGAGGGCAAAAACAGCGACGCGGGGCTTATTCTTCTCACCCTCAAAAAGCAGGAGGCGGAGCAGACCGCGGCTTGCTTGAAGACCCTGCCCGATATGCTGCTCCGTCCGGATATGCTCAAATATCTGACCGCGCAGTACGGAAGCGGCAACGGAATAATCTTAAAAGACAAACCCGTAATAGGGTTTTAAGGAGGGGCGGTATGAAGTTTAACACCAAGCTTATAGAAAGATACGCGAAGGGCGTTCCCGGCGAGCAGACCGTTATACTTTCGGTGGACGACGTCGCGAAAGAAAGCGAATATACCGCGTTCAACGCCCTTTCGAAACACTCCGTCGGAATGCCCGTGTCGGCATTCCGCGACAGTGAGGGAAATCTGCGCGTACTTCAAAGAATGGGTTTGTGCCACGCGCTGGTTACCGGGTCTACGGGCTGCGGCAAGTCTATGCGCTACCTTGAAAACAACCTCTTCAATCTTGACGGAAAAACTTCGGTAATAGTCGCCGATATAAAGGGCGAGCTTTACCGCAACACCGCCGAATATCTGAAAGGTATTTACGGCGGAGAGAACGTCAGATATATGGACTTTATCCACCCCGAGTTTTCGCAGATACTTTTCAATCCGATAGTGGATATAGCGCGGCAATATCTCGAAGCCGAGCTTTACCCCGACGAAATACAGAGTATCCGCAACCAGGCTTTGGCGGATCTGAAAAAACTGTACGACAAACTTTTTACCATACGCACGCACAACGACGTGAGCTGGGACGAGGGCGCGAGAGGGTTTATCTACGGCATAACCCTGGGTCTTTTCGAGGATATGCTGCTTACAAAGGAGCAGGAGGGTAGGACGGGCAGGCGGCGCGTACTGCCCGAGCAGATTAACTTCGAAACAATTTCGGAAGTGTTTTACCACTTCGATTACTCGGGCGAGTTCGACGACCACGGATTTTTCTCGTCGCGCGATAAAAACGACCCCGTGTGGCGGTACGTCAAGGGTATTATCAACGATGCGCCCAACACGCGCGCCTGCTATATACAGCTGATTGAAAGCTATCTCAACGATTACAGCTATCCGGATATACGCCGCCTTACGATAACGGACAACTTCGACGTGAAAACGCTGGGCGACAAACCGCAGGTCATATTTCTTACCTTCGATATTACCGACGTAAGAATGCGCGGCTTTGTAAACCAGTACGTCGTAAAGGCGCTGGACTCGTTGAAGAAAAAGGCGGTGGACAGCGGTAAACCCCTGGATATACCCGTGCAATTTCTTTTAGACGAGTTCCCGACCCTTCAAGCCGACGACATTTACCCCACCATATTCAGCGTCGGACGCGGTCTGAATATATTCGTTACGGCGATAGTGCAGGACTATACGCAGCTTGAAACGTCATACTCGGGCGGAGTCGCGCAGCAGATACGCAACAACTGCAACTTAACTTTCTTTCTGGGTACTAACGATATACACACGGCAAGGGCGGTTAAAGAGCAGATAGGCAGGCACGTAATTCCCGACCCCGCCAATTATCTGCAGGGCGGTATAAAATTTATCGAAGAGTACGTCGTTTCCGAGGACGAACTTATGCACAGGGTAAAACCGGGCGACGCGTATATTACTATTAACAACCACATGCCGCTCAAAGGATATTTCGAGCTGTACTTCGATTGCCCCGAATATACGCAGTATCCTTTATCGCCTGCGCGGAAGGAAGCGGCTATTGATTTCAACGATAAAATTTATCACTACGATACGTCTTGGATGAACAAGAAAAAGAAAAGTCTGTGGGAGTAATTACTATGGATAAAAATATTACCAACGTATTGGCGGTTTGCGCGGACAAGGCAAAAAAAGGCGAAAGAGCCGTGAACGTCTTTGATATAATGTACGAAACGGGCTTGACATATCCCGCGCTGAAGGTTATACTTGACCGGCTTGTCCGCGAAAACGGACTTGCGGAGAAGGATATTAAAACTTACCTTATAACGCGCGAAACCGACAGCCTGCTTGAAGAATATATCGCAAGCGAAACCTCGCAAAACCCTTTTGCCGAAAACTTTCTTTACAGGGAGGATTCGGAAGAGGAAAAGCGCGAAGCGTTAAAGCTGTGTATCGAAGAGGGAAAGGCTTCCGTAGCGACCCTTCAGCGCAGGATGAACCTGGGTTGCGTCAGAGCGTGCGAGCTTATAAACTGGATGGAGGATATGGGCTACGTTTCGCACGGTACCGGACTTACGCCCGGGCAGGTGCTTATAACGCGCGAACAGTTTGACAAGCTTTACGGCGAGCAGCCCTATGAACCCGACTGCGACGGCGCTTCCGAACTGGATAAAAAGTTTGCCGAATATGAAAGGTGGCTGCGCGGCGAAAACGATAATTTTCTGGACGAGCTTGATCTGGACGACCTTGACAATAAACCGTCAGAGCGTATGACGCCGGTTACCCAAATCGATGACGACGGGGACGATGACGACGAGTTTTTGGAGCGTTGCGGTCGGCGCATGATGGAGATTATCGCCTCGGATAAATCGCTGGGCCGCAAGGGCGCGATTAAAAAAGTCAAAGCCTTGCTTGCGGAGACCGACAAGGGCGAAACCGCGCTGATTGAAGTTTACGAGGGCGTAATTTACGAGCTGGAAAATATGACCGACTACAACTACGCCAAATTCCGCAAGAGCTGCGGATAGACGGATAAAATAAAAAAGGAGGGTAAAAGATGGTTTTTGTAACCGGAGACACCCACGGTTTGCAGGACTTTAAAAAGCTGCATATATTTGCCGGCGAACACCCCGAACTTACCAAAGACGACTTCGTTATAATCGCGGGCGATTTCGGCGCGGTGTGGAATAGCGACAGCCTTGTACAGAATTTGAAATACTATTCCGAACTGCCCTTTACCGTGCTGTTTATAGACGGCAACCACGAGAATTTCGATTTGCTCAGTTCCTATCCCGTTGAGGAGTGGAAGGGCGGCAAGATACATAAAATAAAGCCGGATATCATCCACTTAATGCGCGGACAGATATTCGAAATATGCGGCAAGACCTTTTTCACTTTCGGCGGCGCGACAAGCGTTGATAAGTTTATGCGGCGCGAGGGTTTGAGCTGGTGGGCGCAGGAGCTTCCCACCTATGAAGAACTGGACGAGGGTATCGCAAACCTCAAAAAACACGGCGGCAGGGCGGACTATATAATCACCCATTCCTGCAGCGAACGCGCTCTCAACTATCCGGCTGTAAGAAATTCCGCTACGTTGAAGTTAAACTGTCCCGAAAGTCAGATGCTGTCTTATATCGAAGACAACACCGGATTTAACCGCTGGTACTTCGGACACTTCCATATAGACGCGCATTTAGGCGACAAGTACACCGCCCTTTATAATAATATAATAAGGGTCGTATAATTTCTCGTTGAACAGCCGCCGCGGATTTTCCGCGGCGGCTTATTATTTTAAAAAAATTTTAAAATGAACGTATAAATTAAATCACTGCCGTCAATAACGGATATGAAATCAATATTCGAGGTGAATTTATGAAAAAGGTTCTGGCAGGATTATTTATTATCATAGTTGTTGCAGTGACGGTGGTGTTCGTGACAAAAATGGGAAACAGTACGACAGCGGCGGCAGATACCGATTATCTGCGTATTCACGTCCGCGCAAATTCCAACGAGCAGGTTGACCAAAACGTTAAGTATTTAGTCAAGGACGAAGTGGTAAAATTCATTACCCCTTACGCCGCGCAGTGTACCGACAAGGCGACCGCAATGCAGGTTATCGGCGGCATACTCGACGGAATCGAAGAGGTTTGCGACCGTGTCTTAAAGCAAAACGGCTTTACATATACCTCGCGCGCAAGCGTCCGCGCCGAGGAGTTTCCCACAAGGGTATACGGCGATTTAACTTTGGAGAGCGGCGTGTACGACGCGCTTATTATAGAACTCGGAAGCGGTACGGGCGATAACTGGTGGTGCGTTATATATCCGCCGCTGTGTTTCACTTCGGCTACGGCGGACGTGCAGTACCGCTCGGCTATATGGGATATAATTAACAAATTTAAACGTTCCGTTTAATCGCGTATCTTAAATGCTATAACGTAAATTTGCTTGTCTCAAATCAAACTTAAAAGCTGCCCGACGGGAAACCGTCGGGCTTTTAAGTTGACAGATTAATTTACTTGTGATAGAATACGGTTAAATTAATGACAGTTCGTTTGCGCCATCCTGTCGTAAAACAAAACCAGGGCATCCGGTAAGGTCGGTCTTTCAGACATATTCTTTTTGGGTGCAGTCGTTTTGTCGCGGCTGCGTTTTTTATGCGCAAGGGGAGAGATATGTACTACTTAAAAACTTCGGCTTGCTTTGACAGCGCGCATTTTCTTCACGGCTACGGGGGCAAGTGCGCGAATATCCACGGTCACCACTGGGTGATTGAAGTAAAGATATGCGGCGGCAAATTGCAGACTGAAGGCGCGCAGCGCGGAATGCTTTTGGACTTCGGCGACTTCAAGCAGGCGGTAAAAGATATCGCTGACGGCTTTGACCACGCGCTCATATACGAGAAAAACACTTTAAAACCCGCGACCGTCGCGGCGCTCAAAGACGAGGGTTTTTATCTGGTTGAAACGGCGTTCAGACCCACAGCGGAAAACTTTGCCCGGCATATATACGCCGCCCTTTGCGAAAAGGGCTTGCCTGTTTCCGGCGTAACCGTGTACGAGTCGCCCGAAAACTGCGCGGTATACGAGGGCTGATATGAGTTTTCAGATTGCCGAAAAATTCGTAAGTATCAACGGTGAGGGAGTAAAGGCGGGCGAGCTTGCGGTGTTTCTGCGGTTTTGCAAATGCAATTTAAACTGCGGCTACTGCGACACGCGCTGGGCTAATACCCCCGATGTTATACCCGAAATATTTACCGCCGAAGAACTTCTTGATTACGTTAAATCAACCGGCGTTAAAAACGTAACTCTTACCGGCGGCGAACCGCTTTTGCAAAAGGATATAGCGCGGCTTATAACCCTTTTGGGCGAAAACGGACTTGATGTGGAAATCGAGACAAACGGCAGCATATCCTTGAAGGAATTTGCAAAAATACAGCCGCGCCCCTCTTTTACGGCGGACTATAAGCTTCCGTCAAGCGGAATGGAAAGTCATATGCTTACCGAAAACTTTTCCTGCCTTTCAAAAAAAGACACGTTAAAGTTCGTAGTCGGGGATAAGTATGATTTGATCCGCGCGGAAGAGATTATAAACAAGTACGGTTTGACAGACAAATGCAATGTCTATTTCAGTCCCGTGTTCGGAAAAATTCAACCCGAAGAAATTGCGGACTTTATGAAAGAACGGAACCTCAATAAAGTGCGGCTGCAACTGCAATTACATAAAATTATCTGGAAGCCCGATATGCGCGGGGTATAGGAGGATAAATGGATTTAAAGGCGATAGAAAAACATATACGCGGAATACTGGAAGCAATAGGCGAGGACCCTGACAGAGAGGGTCTGCGCGAAACACCCGAACGCGTCGCGCGTATGTACGCGGAAGCGTTTGAGGGGATAAAGTATTCAAACCGCGAAATTGCCGAGATGTTCGGCAAGACATTCGAAGTTCCCTCGGACGAAAATTCGAGCGAGGCTGTAGTTATAAAAGATATAAGCGTGTTCAGCTATTGCGAGCATCATATGGCGCTGATGTACGATATGAAAGTGGACGTCGCGTATATTCCGCGCGGCAAGGTGCTGGGCTTGAGCAAGATAGCAAGAATATGCGATATGGCGGCAAAGCGTCTGCAGCTTCAGGAGCGTTTGGGCAGGGATATTGCCGAGATAATTTCTCTGGCGAGCGGCTCGCCCGACGTCGGAGTGAGAATAGAGGGCTGCCACAGCTGTATGACCTCGCGCGGAATAAAAAACGTATCTTCAAAGACGGTTACAAAAACTTACTTCGGCGCGTTTAAAAAGGACGTTGCTCTACAGAACCTTCTGGTGGAAAAAGTATGAAGGCGCTCGTTTTATTGAGCGGCGGCGTGGACAGCGCAACATGTCTTGCGCTCGCCGCCCAAAAGTACGGCGCGGACGAAGTTCTGGCGCTGTCGGTGTACTACGGACAGACACATGAAAAGGAATTGCAGGCGGCGCAAAAAATTGCTGACTTTTACGGCGTGACTTTAAAACGGCTTGACCTTTCGGTCATATTCGAGGGGTCTGACTGCTCTCTGCTTTCGGGTTCGACGCAGGATATACCCCTGCAAAGCTACGCCGAACAGCTTAAAAAAACGGACGGTAAGCCCGTTTCCACCTACGTTCCGTTCAGAAACGGTCTGTTTCTTTCGGCGGCGGCAAGCGTCGCGCTGTCTCACGGTTGCGGAGTTATTTACTACGGCGCACATTCGGACGACGCGGCGGGCAACGCATACCCCGATTGCAGCGAAAAGTTTAACGCCGCTATGAACGAAGCGGTTTATACTGGCAGCGGCGGACAGCTTAAAATAGAGGCGCCCTTCGTAAATTGTAACAAGGCGCAGGTCGTGAAAAAGGGTATGGAGCTGGGCGTACCGTACAAGTATACATGGAGCTGTTATTCGGGCGGTGAAAAATCCTGCGGCGTTTGCGGCACCTGCCGCGACCGCGCGGCGGCGTTTGCGGCAAACGGGATAAAAGACCCTGCATTATAAGGCAGTTAAAAGGCAATTAAAAGGAGTATATATGTCAAGAGAAAAAGATAAAGAAGGGTTGACTTTACTGGGCGGCAATAACGTGAAATATCCCCAAACCTACGACCCTTCTGTTCTGGAAACCTTTAATAACAAGCACCCCGACAGGGACTACTTTGTAAAGTTTAACTGTCCGGAGTTTACAAGTCTCTGCCCGATTACCGGACAGCCCGACTTTGCCACAATTTACATTTCGTACGTGCCGTGCGAAAAGATGGTTGAAAGCAAGTCGTTAAAGCTGTATTTGTTCGGGTTCAGAAACCGCGGCGACTTTCACGAGGACTGCGTGAATATTATCATGAACGATTTAATCAACCTTTTGTCGCCGGCATATATCGAGGTCCGGGGTAAATTTCTGCCTCGCGGCGGAATATCGATTGACCCCTATTGCAACTACGGCAAAAAGGGAACCAAGTGGGAGCAGGTCGCCTGGGACAGGCTGTCTCACCACGATATGTACCCCGAAAAAGTTGATAACAGATAAAAAGACTTTAAAGACCGCCGCGTAAACCGCGGCGGACTTTTTTTATGTTTGACTTGCGGTTAGCCGTCTTACGGTAACGCAATTAAGATACGAAACAGGCATTGCCTGCGTTTGAC
>CAZDAG010000009.1:0-52107 GCA_964503655.1 uncultured Clostridia bacterium
CCCAGACTTCCATTTCGCCGAAACGCTGTCCGCCGAACTGCGCTTTACCGCCGAGGGGCTGCTGCGTTACAAGGCTGTAAGGTCCTATCGAACGCGCGTGAATCTTATCGTCGACGAGGTGGATAAGCTTAATCATATACTGAACGCCGACCGTGACTCTGTTTTCGAAAGGTTCGCCCGTTCTGCCGTCGTAGACCTGAATTTTACCGTCTACCTTGCCTTCGGGGTTGATAAGCTGATTTTCATTGAAAAGCTGTTTAATATCCTGCTCGGTCGCGCCGTCGAATACGGGGGTCGCAATCTTCCAGCCGAGCTGTTTGCACACAAGTCCCAGATGAACTTCGAGAACCTGTCCGATGTTCATACGCGAAGGAACGCCGAGGGGGTTTAATACGATTTGCAGCGGCGTGCCGTCCGCAAGGAAGGGCATATCCGCCTGCGGCAGTACGCGCGAGATGACGCCCTTGTTACCGTGGCGTCCCGCCATCTTGTCGCCGACCTGAATTTTACGCTTTTGCGCAATGTATACGCGGACGAGTTTGTTTACGCCGGGGGAAAGCTCGTCTTTGTTTTCACGGGTGAAAATTTTTACGTCTACTACTATACCGCCTTCGCCGTGGGGAACTTTCAAAGAGGTGTCTCTTACTTCCCTCGCCTTTTCGCCGAAGATTGCGCGAAGCAGTCTTTCTTCGGGGGTAAGCTCGGTTTCGCCCTTGGGGGTTACTTTACCGACGAGGATATCGCCGGGCTGGACTTCCGCGCCGACGCGGATAATACCGTCCTCGTCCAGATCTTTAAGCGCGTCCTCCGAAACGTTGGGAATGTCGCGCGTGATTTCCTCTTCGCCGAGTTTGGTATCCCTCGCCTCGGTTTCGTGTTCTTCGATATGAATTGACGTGAATACGTCGTCCTGAATAAGTTTTTCGGAAATGAGAATTGCGTCCTCGTAGTTGTAACCTTCCCATTCCATGTAGCCGATGAGAATGTTTTTACCGAGGGCAAGTTCGCCGTTGTTGGTCGCGGGACCGTCGGCGATTATTTCGCCCGCTTCAACCTTGTCGCCCGTGTTGATTATGGGACGCTGGTTAAGGCAGGTGCCTTGGTTGGAGCGTTCGAATTTTTTAAGTTTATATTCGGTGATAAGACCGTTTGCTTCCTGAATTTTGATGAGGTCGGAAGATACGCCTACCGCAACGCCGGCGGCTTTCGCCTTTACCATAACGCCGCTGTCGCGCGCGATTGCGTCCTCGATACCGGTAGCGACTATCGCGCTTTCGGTCTTCATAAGGGGAACCGCCTGACGCTGCATGTTCGAACCCATCAGCGCGCGGTTGGTATCGTCGTTTTCAAGGAAGGGAATGAGCGCCGTAGCGACCGAAACGAGCTGTTTGGGGCTGACGTCCATATAGTCCATCTTATCGGGAGTATACTGCGTAATCAAATCGCGGTGGCGGCAACCGATATGGTCGTTTACGAAGTGGTTACCCTCGTCAAGAGGTTCGTTCGCCTGCGCGACGATGTATCTGTCCTCTTCGTCCGCGGTCAGGTAATCAACGTGGTCGGTTACCTTCGTTTCAATAATCTTGCCTTCCGCATCGCGTACGTGTTCTACCTTTCTGTACGGACTCATAATAAAGCCGTACTCGTTCACGCGCGAGAAAGTCGCAAGAGAGGAAATAAGACCTATGTTCTGACCTTCGGGAGTTTCTATGGGGCAAAGTCTGCCGTAGTGCGAGTGGTGAACGTCGCGCACTTCGAAGGTCGCTCTGTCTCTGTTCAGACCGCCGGGGCCTAACGCGGAAAGCTTACGCTTGTGGGTAAGTTCTGCGGCAGGGTTGGTCTGGTCCATGAACTGCGAAAGCTGCGAGGAGCCGAAGAATTCTCTTATTACGGCTGAAACGGGACGGACGTTTACAAGACCCGAGGGGGTAACTTCCATAGCGTCCTGCGTTGCCATACGCTCTTTGATAAGCTTTTCGAGACGGGCGATACCTATTCTCAACTGGTTCTGCAAAAGCTCGCCTACCGAACGCACGCGGCGGTTGCCGAGGTGGTCGATATTGTCGATAGTACCGATGCCGTACTGAAGGTCGATGTTTGTTGAAATGGAAGCCACGATATCGTCAACCGTAATGTGCTTGTGGTTGAGCTTTTCGATAATGGGCTTAATGGTTTTCTTTTCGTCCGCGTCCAAAACGGTCTTGTCCGATTCAAGCAGTTCCGCAAATTTTTTGCAGGCTTCTACGAACTTGACGCGCGTCTCGCGGCGTTTTTCCCTGTTCTTCTTCTCCTCGGGCTTTTCGTCCTCGGTCTCGCCGATTTCGGCGGTGTAGTAAATAGCGTTGATTTCGTCGCGGTACTTCTCTGCGACATCTTCGCTCTTCGCGCCCTTGCACTCTTCGGCAATAGTGCGCATAAACTTGAAGTTGGGATAATATATTGTAGGCAGAAGTCCGAAAGTCTTGTGGTTCTTGTCGGATACCGCCTTGAAGTTTACGGTGTTGTTTGCGATAATCTTGTGTTTGATTTCGCCCTGCTCCGCATCGGATACGAGAACGAATACTTCGTTAACGCCGGCGTCCTGCATCTGAATAGCGACGCTTTCGGAAACGGTTTCGCCCGCGTGAGCCATTATTTCGCCCGTTTCGGGGTTGAACACGTCCTCCGCAAGCTTGCAGCCGGGGAGTCTGTACGCAAGATTGAGCTTTTTATTGAACTTGTATCTGCCGACCTTTACAACGTCGTAGCGTCTGGGGTCGAAGAACAGATTGTTGAGATGCTGCTTAACCGAAGCTTCGGTGGGAACTTCGCCGGGGCGGAGTCTTCTGTAAAGCTCGATAAGGCCGTCCGACTCGGATTTGGTCGTGTCCTTTGCAATGGTGTTCTCAATCATCTTTTCGTTGGCGAACAAATCGAGAAGCGCCCTGTCGGAGCCGAAGCCCAGCGCGCGCAGCAGAACGGTTGCGCAGATTTTACGCTTTCTGTCAACGTGAACCCACATAACGCCCTGCGCGTCCTGTTCGAGTTCGAGCCATGCGCCGCGGTTGGGAATAACGGTAGTTCCGAACATTTCCTTGCCAGTCTTATCGCGTGTGGACGCATTGTAAACGCCGGGCGAGCGGACAAGCTGCGAAACGATTACGCGCTCCGCGCCGTTGATGATGAACGAGCCGCTGTCGGTCATTAAAGGGAACTCGCCCATAAACACGGGCTGGTCGATAACTTCCTCTTTAACCTTGTTTACGAGTCTTACGGTGACGTGCAGGGGCAGCGCGTAAGTCGCGTCGCGGTTGCGGCACTCCTTCTCATCGTACTTGGGCTTGTCGTCAAACCAGTGATTGAGAAAATACAATTCGTAGTGATCGGAATAGTCGGTTATCGGAGAAAAATCTTCAAAAACTTCGGCTATACCTTCGTTAATAAACGAGTTATAGCTGGATTTCTGAATTTCAACGAGGTCGGGAATGTCGATGACTTCGTTGATTTTTCCGAACTTCCGTCTTTCTGTTTTGCCATACTTGTGAACCGGTAAATTCATTAAATAGAACTCCTTTTTGTGGCCTGTACGCCATGATTTATTTTCACATAGGCGATTATCCGTATATATCTTTTCACCGGAAAAAATCTATAATGTTACCAAAAATAGTTCACAAAAATTTGTTTGCACAAATTTTTCGTGAGGTTGCTGCGGTCGTAAAACGCTTAACGGTCGAAATAAATCCGACCTTGCGTTTTTCGGCGCAAGCATATTATAATTGTTCACGAAAATCTGCTTACGCATATTTTCCGTGAGGTTGCTAAATTGCTTGTCCGCTTTAAAAATTTTTAAAACGGCGGAAAAATTTTTTTACACACCCTTTACAAACGGCAATTAATATAGTATAATTCCTTGGGTAAGGGGTGAAAACCTGCCGGAAAATGACGAATTTTTTTGTTAAAAATTGCCAAAAACGGCTGATAAGCGCAAAATTAGCATTTTAATACAGTGTATTATTATAAACGGTTATTTCAATAATGTCAATAGATTTTTTATGAGAATTGATAAATTTTTAAAAGTTTCAAGAATATTAAAACGGCGCACCCTCGCGCAGGAAGCCTGCGACAAGGGAAAGGTTTCGGTAAACGGCAAAGACGTTAAGCCCGGACATAAAATAAAGGTCGGCGACGTGGTGGAAATTTCCTACGTTGACGGCAGCGTTAAGTTTATTATAAAAGAAATTAAAGAAACGGTTAAAAAGGACGAGGCCTCCTCCCTTTACGAGATAATATAGTTCACGAAATTTCGCGCCGTTCTGCGCGCGCCGTTAATTAATATTTTAAAAGGTACTCAATGAAAAAAGACAAGGTAAGCGTAATAATCTGCGCGGGCGGAACCGGCGAGAGAGCGAAATTAGGTAAAAACAAACTTCTTGCCGAACTGTACGGCGCGCCCGTGCTTTGGCACACGCTTAAAAAATTTGATATTCCCGAAGTAGACGAGGTTATAGTTGCCTCGTCTGAATTAAATTTAAAGGAAATTTCCGCAATCGCTTCGCCTTTCGGCTGTAAAATAGTTACGGGCGGTAAGACGAGGTCGGAAAGCGTTAAAAACGCGCTTGAACACGTCACGGGCGAAATAGTACTCATTCACGACGGGGCAAGACCTTTCGTTTCAAGCGAAATAATTTTAAACTGCATCGAAAGCGTAAAGGCTTACGGCAGCGCGGTCTGCGCGGTTCCTGCGACCGACACCGCGGTGTACGGGCATTACTCGGTAATTACCGAAAGGCTCGACCGCTCCTCCCTCTACCGCGTTCAGACGCCGCAGGGATTTTATACCGACGACATTAAATACGCCTACGACCTTGCAGGCGGCAAAAACTTCGGCGACGACAGCGAAGTTTACGGCGAGTTTATAGGAGCGCCGCGCCTTATCGACGGCGACCCTGCGAATATCAAGCTTACTTACAAACAGGACTTCGAGGGCGCCGTTCCGCGCGTAAAGCTTGCAAACGGAATCCGTACGGGCTTCGGCTGCGACGTTCACGCTTTCGGCGAGGGAACGCGCGTCACCCTCTGCGGCGTTAAAATAGAGTGCGGCAAAACTTTGGTTGCGCACAGCGACGGCGACGTTGCCGTTCACGCGGTAATAGACGCGCTGCTCTCCGCGGCGGGGCTGGACGACATAGGTCACTACTTCCCCGACAAAGACCCCGAATACGAGGGCGCGGACAGCGTCGGTCTTTTAAAGCAGATTGTAAAGATTTTAAAAGACGCCGGCTACTCCCCTGCGAATATCTCGGTAAGCATTCAGGCGGAAAAACCCAGACTTGCGCCCTATATAAACGAAATGAAACAAAATCTGGCAAAAGCCTGCGGCATTACGGTTGAAAGCGTTGCGATAGCCGCCGGCACCTGCGAGGGACTGGGCTTCGTCGGCGAGGGGCTTGGAATCGCAGCATACGCCGTTGCAACCCTCAATAAGGAGTAATAATATGGTAAAAGCAAAGAAAACAGTTTTCTTCGTAATGCTGTCGCTCACACTTGCGGCTATTGCGGTATCTCTTATCCTTCTGTTCGTTCCCGAACCCAAGCCGGTTACCATTACCGAAAAATTTTATACAACCGAAGGATACGATTTTGAATTACGCGGCACTATAAGAAACGACAGCGGCAAAGACCTTACCTTTAAGCGTAACGGTCAACAGATAACCGTTGAAATGCGCGTTCACGACGCTGCGGCAAATTATTGGTATGACACGAGTTGCGATATTTTTGACGATGACGTAACCGTTAAAGCGGGTGAAAGCTACAAAATAAGCCTACCGGTAGACATCAGATTCGATAAAATAAAAATTACCAAAGTCACAGCGCATCTTTTTAAGAATGATTACTCAATGGACTACACCCTTTACGGAAACGTAATTAACGAAGGCAAGTTTTTAATAGCCGCGTTTTTCGTGGGCGCAGCGGGCTTCCTGTTCCTCGTTGCGGCAATTTCGAGCCTTGTCGGAAATATCATAGTCGCAAAACGCGCAAACCGGATAATTTACGACCTTTCGCAACGGTTCGGCGGCGGCATTTACGCTGCGGGCTATCTGGGCGATAAAAAACAGGAACGTTCCGACGCAACCAAAACCGCATTCGGCATTTTGGGCGCAATGATCTCGGCGCTGTTCTTCGGCATAGGTTTTTACCGCAACCGCGTGACAAAACGGCGCAGAAATTTCGTAATTACCCCCTCCGCCCTTTACGAAGTAAACGGCAAAAAGTTAGAATACACAAATCTTATGCCGCAGGTGCAGGTCAACTTCGCAAACGCGCTTGTTATCGAAAAGGGCAATAAGCTTGTTATGAACGGCGCGGACGGCAGAAGCTATCTTGCGTTTATTCCCGAAAAGGACGAAAAGCAAAAACTTATTGAAGCGCTGAACGCTTTGTTCCATACAGAGGAAAATTAAAAGAGGAAAAACTATGGCAAAGACTACTACCGAATTTATTTGCAGCGAATGCGGAGCGTCAAACCCCAGATGGCTCGGACGCTGTCCGGCGTGCGGAAAGTTCAATACTATGGTTGAGGAAATAGTAAAGCCGCAGGAACCGCAGAAAGCGGCGCGGAAAGCCGTTTACGGCGGCAGGGCTAAACCTCTTTCCGAAATAACTTTCGAAAGCTACGACAGAACCTCGTCGGGCATATCCGAATTCGATACCGTTCTGGGCGGCGGAATTGTCACAGGCTCGCTCGTTTTAATAGGCGGCGACCCCGGCATAGGCAAGTCCACCCTTTTAACGCAGATTGCGGCAAACCTTTCAAAGGATAAAAAGGTGCTGTACTTCTCCGCAGAAGAAAGCTGTTCGCAGGTAAAGCTGCGCGCGCAGCGGCTTGCGCTTAAATCGGACGACCTACTGATAATAAACGAAACCTGCATCGACGGGCTTGAAAGCGAGCTGGACGGCGTGCAGTGCTGTATAATCGACTCCATTCAGGCTGTATACACCGACGACCTCTCCTCTTCGGCAGGTTCGGTGGGTCAGGTGCGCGAGTGTGCCTCAAAGCTTATGCGCATTGCAAAGAGCCGCGGCATTACTTTCTTTATAGTAGGTCACGTCACCAAAGAGGGCGCGCTTGCGGGTCCCAAAGTTCTGGAACACATTATGGACACCGTCCTCTACTTCGAGGGCGAAAATCAGGAAAATTTCAGGATCTTACGCGCGGTTAAAAACAGATTCGGCAACGTTCAGGAAGTGGGCGTGTTCGAGATGACCGAAAGCGGCATTATCCCGGTCACCGACTACTCGGGCGTGTTCCTCTCCGAAAGCCGCGGCGAAGAACCGGGGTCGGTGGTAACTCCCGCGCAGACTGGCGCAAGATGTATGAACGTGGAAATTCAGACGCTGATTTCAAAGACGGCGTTCGGTTTACCGCGCCGTATGCCGCTCGGCGTGGACTATAATAAACTGGTTCTTCTTTTAGCGGTGCTTGAAAAGCGGTGCGGCGTAAACCTCTCCTCTTCGGACGTGTACGTAAACGCAATGGGCGGAATTAAACTGAACGAGCCTTCATGCGATTTAGCCGTGTGCGCGGCGCTCGCTTCGGCGTACTTCGGAAAACCCATAGACAAGTACGTTGCCGTATTCGGCGAAGTCGGCTTGACCGGCGAGGTCCGCGCGGTTTCCTACTGCGAAAAGCGTGTTGCCGAGTGCGCGAAAATGGGCTTTAAAAAAGTTTTAGTGCCTGCAAAAAATATGAAGTCGGTCGCAAAATACGCCGACAAAATTTCGATAGTGCCTATCCTCTACGTAAACACGATGATAAAATCGCTGTTCAAAGATTAAAAGATACGCCCGACGGGTAAACCCGTCGGGCGTTTTTTTATTCAATGTATCCAATATCCACGTTGATTTCGTAAGAGTGCGGAAGATTGCAATCTTCCAACTCTCTTTTTGTTTCCTCTTTGATTTTGAACCCGGCTTTATCCATCTGACTTTTCACCAAAGTAATCGCATTACTTATATCGCTAACCAGCGACAGTTTGCCGTTTATCGTATAATTAATTCTATCAAAACCCGTAACTTCAACAGAAACGTTATAACGTATCAACCCTTCGGTCAAACAAGAGATATGCTCCTCTCTATAAGACCACCTGTCGGCAATCTTTTTAACTTTTAAATAAACGTCATGCTCGTTAAGTACCCTCTCACCGTTATTATCCGAGCCTGACTGATAAAAAATTTCGTCAGCTTCGCTATCGTCGTATTCCTGTTCCTGGTATGAATTTTCGGTAATCAACTCACAATTCCACCAGCAATAGAGTTTCAGCGATTCCAGACAGCACCAAAGAACGCACCCTGCAATTACAAGCCCTTCAAAATAAAATTCTAAAAACGGTTTTGCTACAATAGTAAGCACTAACCCTGATATTACAAAAATACGGTAAAATATTGAAAATAACTTATATAAAACTTTTTGCACAGTGGTGAGCTTGTGGCTACGTACAATAGATTTATCGTTATATCTGTCATTACTATATATAGGTATTATAAGCGGAAATACAAAAACTACCGCTGCAGCTTTTGTTATAAAACCGATAACGTTTGATACGGTATCATTTTTTATAAATGCGCCCAATACGGCAACAACTATAATTACTGCCGCACACGGAACAACGGCTCTTAAAAATCGCTTTTTATTATATTTTATTCCTTCATACTCGAAAAAGAATAATTCAATACCCCTGAAAACAATAAGCGCGCACTCTGCCAGAATCAGCGCCGTTAAACCGAAACCTGACAGACACAATCCTGAACTTAAAATAAGAATGATTGCGCCGAAATGCTGGAAACCCTCCATAATCAGCGAAAGCTTGGGCGGTTTAAGTGTTGACATATGCAATACCTCCTTGGCACACAAATTTCATTTGTAAACTCTCATATTTAGAATAACACTATATTTAGTGTATGTCAAATTAAAACACGGCATTTAGTGTAAAATAAATTTATGAGTACTTTTGGCGCTAACTTAAAAAATTTGCGGAAGATTAATAAAATGAGCCAAAAAGATTTCGCTGTTAAAATGAACACAACCCAGCAACGCGTCAGCGAATGGGAATGCGACAAAGTCGAACCGTCTTTGTACAATATTATTAAAATAATAAAAGTCCTCGGAACTTCATTCGAAGAGTTGACCGAAGGCATCATCAAAGAATAAAGTACGCGCCCGAAGGCAAAAGCCTTCGGGCGCGTTAAATTTACCGGAAATTTAATTTTCGTTTTGTTCGTACGTTCTGGGAACAGAATACAGGTCGAACTCCTGCTCTATGTCAAACTCCGACTCGTCGTCGAACGCGGCGAGCTTTGAAATGGAAACCTCGAATGCGGTCATCGTTACAAAACTTTCGTCGGGCTGCTTTTTCTGGTATTCGCGGCTCTGAATTCTTCCCGAAAGCGCGACCCTGTCGCCGACGGACAAATTCCTTACAAACCTCGCGTTTCTGCCCCAGGCAATCGCAGGTATATAGTCCGACTTGTTATAGCTTCTGTTTACCGCTATAAGCAGGTCCGCAATTTCGCGGTTGAAAGGCGTCGTGCGGTAAACGGGCGGCTTGCAGATATAACCAGAAAGAATTATCGAGTTGGGGTTTTTGCCAGGTTGCGTATCCAAAAGCTCGCGTATGAACACTGTCAGCATAAGGCGCGACTTACCGCCCTCAAGCTTGTTGTACGAGCGGAACTGTCCCAGCGCGCATATCGTGTTGCCCACCTTCATATCGTCGGTCATAATGCGTTCGGACACGGTCACGGGCAGGACGTCCGCCTGACCTGAAAGGCGCATAACTTTTACGTAAAACTCGTAAAACCCTTCGCCGTACACCTCGTGTGAAAACACCGCTTCGGAAACGATTTCGCCGTAGATATACACCTTGTTGTTCTTCTCTGTGTTGTAATTCATATTTGCCTCCATAAAAAGTTTTTCCCTGTAAATTTTATTGACCTTTAGGTCGCAGGCACCTGTCTGCCCGTGTTGTCTATCGTGTAGTTTTCACGGTAAATCAACTCGCCTATGGGGACGAACGAGTAGCCCCTGTTTTTGAGAGTTTCAAGTATGATGGGTACGGCTTCGGCTGTGTGAAGTCCGTTGTTGTGCATAAGTATTATCGAGCCGCTTTTAACTCCGTTAATGACCCGCATCGCGATGTCGCTTGCCGATAAATCTTTCCAGTCGAGGCTGTCTACGTCCCACTGTATCGTGTAAAAACCCAGCTCCGACGCCGTTTTAATAAGCTCGTCGTCGTAATCGCCGTAGGGCGGACGGAACAGCTCCACCTTTTTGCCCGTTATCTTTTCTATCGCCGCGGACGAGGTCGAAAGTTCGCTCTTAATCTCTTCGGCGTTCTGCTTGCTCATATACGAGTGGGTTGACGAATGCGTTCCTATTTCGTTGCCGCCGGCGTCGATAGCCTGCACAAATTCGGGGTATTTCTCCGTCCAGAACTGCACCATGAAGAACGTGGCGCGGACGTTGCTTACGCGCAGAGCGTTTAAAATGTCGCTGGTGTACTCGGTACCCCAGGCGCAGTCGAACGAAATTGAAATAACTTTGTCTTCCCTGTCCACGCTGTAAATGGGGATCAGCCTCGGCGTATTGCCGAAGTACACGGCGTACGCGCCAGTGAAGTAAGCGGTCGTTGACAGCACGGCAATCATTGCCGCCGCGATTGAAAGTATTACTAAATTTTTAAGCTTAAAGACCCGAACCAATCTTCTCTCCGATTATAATTAATTGAGTACGGCGTATACTGTAACGTTTTGTCTAAAAACGACTTTTTATAAAGAAAAGTTTTACCGTCCTCTCTTTTAATTTATTTTGCGCGGACAAGAAATATGCCGCAAATAAAAAAACCCTTGCGCAAATGCGCAAGGGTTTATATTTTTTTATTTGCTTTGTTTTTATTTAGTTGTTTCCTCTTCCCGCTCTTCCGGCTTTTCGGTTTGCTCTTCGGTTGCCGCCGTTTCCTCCGTTTCCCCTGTTTCCTCCGGCGCCGCCTCTTCGGGTTTTTCCCCGTAGGGGTTGACGTGGACGGTAACGTGCTTTACCTGCGGAAAGTTCTGCTCTATGCCGGTATGCACGCGCTCGGCAATAGCGTGCGCGTCGCGCAGAGGCATTTCGCTCTCGCAGGAAATTTCCGCGATTACGTATACGCGGTTGCCGAAAAGTCTTGTCATAAGGCTGTCAAGCCCCTTAACGCCTTCGCAGGATAAAATGAATTCCCTTATCTCGCCTTCGGTCTTTTCGTCGCACGCCTGGTCAGTCATCTTTTTAACCGCGTCGATAAATATCTCCACCGCCGCCTTTAAAATGAGAAGGCATATAACGATGCTTGCGACAGAGTCCAGAATAAGCACGCCGAACATTGCGCCGACGATACCGACTAAACTTCCCACGGACGAAAGCGCGTCCGAGCGGTGATGCCACGCGTCCGCTTTAAGCGCGCCCGAGTTGCATTTTTTAGCCGCCCGTATGGTGTACCAGAACATTCCCTCTTTTACTACGATTGAAACGATAGCCGCCGCAAGCGCGAGATAGGTCGGAATTTCAAAGCTTTTATACGCGCCGGTTACTATGTTGTTTATTCCGGTGTAGCCGATATAAATACCCGTGCCGCAAAGAACCACGGCGAGAATGATAGCCGCCACGCACTCGAACCGTTCGTGTCCGAACTGGTGGTTTTTGTCCGGCGCTTTGGCGGCGATTTTTACGCCTATTATAACTATCAGGGTGGAAAAGACGTCCGAGGCGGAATGGATCGCGTCCGAAATCATGGCCATCGAGTTGCCTAAAATACCCGCGACCAGTTTAAACGCCGACAGCAAAAAGTTTACTATAATAGTAACGATTGAAGTTTTAACCGCTATTTTTTTAACGTCAGTACTTTCCATTTTAATTGTTCCGTTAAATGGTTTAAAAACAGTATATGCCGCAGGCAAACGCCGCGTTCCGCCTGCGGTTTTATCTATTCTAACCGTATTCAGCCGTTATGTCAATTAAAATACCGCCGCGTTTTTTCGCGGCGGTATTTTAACCGTCATAGCCGTCAATCGTTTTTTCAAGTTCTATCTGAATAGAGTCTATAAAATACTTATAGCACGCCGCAGTTTCGCGCACCGCTTTGATTTCAGCCGCGCCGCAACTGCACAGACTTATGTACTCGTTTAAAAGTTCTAATTTTTTACGCTCGGCATTTTCGTAACTTCTTCCGTCCTTGCCTTTTCCTGTTTTTTCAATCTTGTTAAGCTGCGTTTTAATTTGTATACATCTTGCTATTATATACTCGATATTGTACGCGCCGTTTAAATCGTTTATATGGTTACCCAAACCGCGGAGTTCTCTTAAAAAGCTTGTGTCGTAATCCATTTTTGCCTCGCAAAAAAATAAAGTGTGCCTCAATGAGACACACCCGAAAATGCGCTCGTGAGGTTGACACACCAAAACTTAATATTTCCGCATAGGGCATATTAGAGCGCAAATCCGCAGAATTTGCCCCTACGCGAAATTTTAACATTTAATTTTGATGTGTCATTTAGGAGTTTAACATAAATAGACTCAAAACTCAACCTTTTTACAAAAAAATATTTTCAGTAAACAAAAAAAGACCTTTTTCGACATTAATTTACAATACAAAAACCGCCGCTTATATTGCGGCGGACTTTAAGTTTGATTAGTGATTGGTTTTATAACGGTTAAGAAATTAAGATACGCATCAAGCATTGCTTGAGTTTGATTTGTGATTAGTTTTATAACGGTTAAGAAATTAAGATACGCCGTCAAACGTTAGGTTTGCCTTTGTCTTTGCGTAACTGTTTTACGGTGCGTTCAAAACCGTAGTCGGACGGGATATAGTAAACTTTGTCTTTGAGCCTGTCGGGCAGATACTGTTGCTTTACGTAGCCGCCCGCGTAGTCGTGCGGATATTTATAATCCGCGCTATGCGCCTTTGTCTCCCTGTCGCCGAAGGTGTTGTCCTTTAAATAAGCCGGTACGCCGTCGTCGTCGCGAACCTCGCGCGCGTCGCGTTTTGCGGCGTCCATTGCAGTGATAACCGAGTTGCTTTTAGGCGCTTCGCAAACGTAAATTATCGCGCTTGACAGCGGAATTAAACCCTCGGGATAGCCGATTTTTTCAAACGCGGTCAAAGCCGAAGTTGCGACCACAAGCGCGTTGGGGTCCGCCATTCCCACGTCCTCGCACGAATGTACCACGAGCCGCCTTAAAACTATCATCGGGTCGCAGCCGCCCTCGATAAGCCGCATTGCGTAGTACAGCGCGGCGTTTGAATCGCTCCCTCTCAATGACTTGCAGAACGCGGACAGATAATCGTAATACGCGTCCTCGTTGTAGGATAACGCCTTTCGCTGTATGGACTGCTCCGCGTCCGCAAGGGTTATTTTAATACTTCCGTCAGCCTGCGGCGGCGTGGTTAAAACGGCAAGCTCCAGAGCGTTGTACGCGGTACGCAAATCGCCGCCCGACGTACGCGCTATGTGCGCGAGCGCCTCTTCGTCTATTTTGGCGTTGTATTCGCCCAAACCTTTGCGCTTGTCAGAAACCGCTTTTAAAAGCGCGCCCTTTACGTCCTCTTCGGTAAGGTGTTTAAACTCGAACACTCTGCACCGCGACACGATTGCCGGCGTCATCGAAGCGTACGGGTTTTCGGTAGTGGAACCTATGAAAATTATAGTTCCCTGCTCTATTGCCGGCAGCAACGAATCGGACTGCGTTTTATTGAAGCGGTGGCACTCGTCTAACATTAAGTATGTACGTCTGCCGTACATTTTCAGGTTGTTGCGCGCCTCTTCCACCGCCTTTTTAACGTCGGAAACTCCCGCCTGCACGGCGTTGAGTTTTATAAACTCGCCGTGGGTCGTCGAAGCGATTACGTTTGCAAGTGTCGTTTTGCCGGTTCCCGGGGGTCCCCAGAAAATGCAGCTTCCGAGCCTGTCGGCAAGAATTGCGCGGCGCAAAAGCGAGCCTTCGGAAACGATATGTTTCTGACCTATAAACTCGTTAAGGTTGTTTGCGCGCATGCGTTCGGCAAGAGGCTTTGCGTTAGCCTCGTTGCCGTTTAAATCGAATAAATCCATTTTATTTTATTAAATCTTTTATCTTTTCCACGTTCTTTTTGCCCAGTCTGTAACCTTCGTCATAGATGTCTGCAAGGTCGGTTACCTGATAGGCGGTGACGCCCTTCATTTCGGGTTCGAGCCATAAATCGTAAAGGTGCTTGTCGCGCTCTTTTAAAAGGGACGAAGCGTGCCAGTCCATAACGTCGAAAACGCGCATCATCATACTGACGATGTTGCTTACCTTTTCAACCGGCTCGGACGTGTTTATAAGCGCGTCAACCGCAACCACGACTTCCGCGCCCATCTCCTTGACGAGCTGGAAAGGCACGCGGCAAAGACAGCCGCCGTCCACCAGAAGTTTATCTTCGAACTTGACCGGACGGAACACGCTGGGTATTGTGCTTGAAGCTTCTATCGCGAGCGCGGCGTCGCCCTTGTCAAAGACGTGCAGTTTGCCCGAAAGAAGGTCGGTTGCGACGCACTTGAAAGGTATGGGGAAATTTTCTATTTCCGCAACCTTTAAATTTTCGGAAAGCAAGGAGTATATTTTTTTACTGCGAAGCAGCGCCATTTTGGCAAGCCCCACGGGAGAGATATCGAACAAGTCAAAAAATTTAAGACTTAAAAGCGCGTCGCGTATCTCAACTGCGGTAAGTCCGCTTGCGTAACAGCCGCCGACGACCGAACCCATAGAACAACCTGTAATATAATCGGGCTTTATACCCGCTTCATCCAACGCCGCAAGAAAACCCGCGTGAACTATTCCGCGCGCGCCTCCGCTGCCTAACGCAAGTCCCAAAGTTTTACTCATAATGATTCCCCCTTTGAAATAATTTTATAGTGAATGAAAATTTTGAAAATTATCGGATGGACAATCCTTTGCGCCGCGCTTGTGTTTATGGCGGGCGCGTTTACTATCTATCCCGAACGCTATATAGCCTGCTGTTTTAAAGGCTTTGCGATGTGGGCTGAATGCGTCGCGCCGTCGCTGTTCCCCTTTATGGTTATAACGCTGATTTTTATCAAGACGGGTATTGCCGAAAAAGCCGCGCTGCCACTAAAAAAAGTTACCGGATTTTTCGGACTTCCACCTGCCGCCGCGGTATGCTTTATAATGAGTATATTCTCGGGCTATCCCGCAGGTTCGCGCGCTGTCGCCGAATTTTACGACAGCGGCGCAGTAAACGAAAAGGACTGCAAAAAGCTTTCCGCGCTCTGCTCAACCAGCGGACCCCTGTTCATAATAGGAAGTATCGGCGTAAAAATGCTTGACGACAAGTCCGCGGGCTGGAAAATACTTTTGGCGCATATTGCGTCCGTGCTTGTTATTGCGCTTATTTTATGCCTGTTTTCAAGAAAGGGTGAAAAACGCGAATACCGCCGCGCCGCAAAGGATAAAAACCTTTTGTATAACGCCTTTTACGGCTCGGTAATTTCGGTGTGCGTTGCCGGCGGATTTATCGCCTTTTTCTGCGTTGCAGGGCAAATCGCGCACGACTTTAATATTCTGTTACCGCTCGAAAAGCTGCTCGGTCTGGTTCTGGACGAAGCGACTGCTTCGGCGGTATGTACGGGTCTTATCGAAGCAACCACCGGCTGCCGCGCTTTGTCTGCTACGGGCGCGAAACTCACCCTGCCGCTTGCCGGATTTTTAATAACCTTCGGCGGACTTTCGATACTTTTGCAGCAGTTGAGTTACCTTACAAAAACGGGCGTCAACCCCTTAAAATTTACCGCCGTAAAGTTTGTACAGGGGCTGGGCTGTTTTGCAATTCTTCTTTTGTTTTAATAGCAGCCCAAAATTTTGAACGACTTTGAAAGGCTTTGAATTTCTTTCAGAGCAAGCCGTGTATTTTCTGCGGAATAGTCGCCCTCTATCTCTATGAAAAACGCGTACTCGTCGGGAACGTCCTTGACGGGGCGCGACTGCATTTTGGTCATATTTATGCCGTAGTTTTTCACGGGCTGCAAAATGGAAATGAGCGCGCCGGGAACGTTTTTACAGGTCAGCGAAAAATAGACCTTTTTGCATTTTACGCCCTCTTCAATTTTTCCTCTGCGGACGAGCAGAAAGTGCGTGAAATTGTTTGCTTCGTCCGAAATGTTTTTGTCCGAAAGCTCCACGCCTTCTTTTTTGACGTGCGAGCCGACTATGCATGCATCCCCTTCCGTTTTCAGCATTTCAAGGCTTGCCGCGGTGGACTGGGTTGCAATGAGTTTTGCGTCGGGGAAATTTTTTAAAAGATATTTCGAACACTGTTCAAGCGCCTGCGAGTGTGAATATATACGCTTTACGCTTTTAACTCCGCAGCCCTTTAATGTTGCGAGTCTGTGGTCTATTGCAACGGCGCAGTGTTCGACAGCGCAGACGGGGCGGCTGTTAAGAAGATCCATATTCTGCGCGACGCCGCCGTTTATGCTGTTTTCGATGGGCAGGACTATATCGTCCACTTCGCCCTCTTCAAGCGCCTGCACGGCAAGAGGAAAACTCTGAAACGCCCTCAAAGTTTGATCGGGGCGTAATTTTTTTGCCGCGAGGTAGGAATAGCTCCCCTCCGGTCCCAGATAGCCCGTCATTTAAACTTTCCCCGCTATATCCAGAATAAGTCTTTCGGTGTCGCACCAGCCTAGGCAGGGGTCGGTTATCGATTTTCCGTAAATCTTGTCCTCCGCCTGGTTGCCCTCTTCGATAAAGCTTTCAATCATAAAGCCCTTGACGTATTTTTTGAAGTCGTTGTCGTACAGTCTGTTCTGCATAACTTCTTCGCAAATGCGTATCTGCTGTTTGAATTTTTTACTGCTGTTCGAATGGTTTGCGTCTATTATTATCGCGGGATTTTTAAGTCCCGATTTTGCGTAGCCTTCAATAACCTGCATTACCGTTTCGTAATGGAAGTTGGGAATATCGTTGCCGTAGCCGTCCACCGCTCCGCGCAAGATAGCGTGCGCGAGTGGGTTGCCGTCTGTTGCGACCTGCCAGCCGTTAAGTTTGAAAACCTGTCCCGACTGCGCCGCGTAAATTGAGTTGAGCATTACGAGAATAGAACCGCTCATAGGATTTTTAACGCCCACGGGAACGTCAATGCCGCTTGCAACCAGTCTGTGCAGCTGGTTTTCGCTTGAACGCGCGCCGACCGCGATATAGGACAAAAGGTCGTCGACGTAGTGTATATTCGCAGGGTAAAGCATTTCGTCCGCGGCGGAAAGTCCGCTCGCTTCGATAGCCTTTATATTAAGTTCGCGGATAGCGAAAATACCCTTTAAAATATCTTCCGATTTCGTGGGGTCGGGCTGCGAAAACATACCCTTGTAGCCCACTCCGCGCGTACGCGGTTTGTTTGTGTAAATTCTGGGTACGAGTACGAGCTTGTCCTTTACCTTTTCGTTGAGTTTTCCGAGCCTTTCAACGTAGTCCAGAACGGGCGCCTGCTCGTGCGCCGAACAGGGTCCTACGATTAAAATCATTTTGTCGCTCTTGCCCGAAATCGCGTCGGACACCTCTCTGTCGCGCTCCGCCTTTATTTTTTTAAGGCTTTCGGGCAGCGGCATCTCTTCTACCAAAACTTCGGGATCGGGAATTTTTATCTGCTTTTTAAACATTTTTGCTCTCCACCAGCGCTTTAAAGTCGCCGAGTATTTCTTTTGGAATATAGTCCGAATAATCTTTTTTAAACTTTATACAATTTTTAACGAGGGACGAACTCACCTCTAAATTGCGCTTGTCCGCAGGCAGGTAAATGGTTACCATGTCGCTCTTTAATTTCAGGCTTGCAAAGCGGTCGCGGTTTTCGTAATCGAGGTCGGCGCCGTCGCGAATGCCGCGGACGTAAAATGGCGTGTTCTCGCTTTCAAGCAAATCCGCCGCCGCGCCTTCGAAAATTATCACCTTTACGCGGCTGTCGCCAAAATACAGCTTTTTTAAAAGCCGCGCCCTTTCTTCCTCTTTTAAAAGGCATTGCTTTTGCGGATTTACCATTACGGCAACCGTTACGCAATCAAAAATTTTAAGGCAGTCGTCAATTATCTTTTTATGCCCCGTCGTGGGAGGATCGAAGCTGCCTGCAAATACGCACTTTTTCATTATTCACCCGCTCTGAAGAAAGACAAATAAGTCTTTCCGTATTTACGCTCGTCAAACATTTCAAGACCGGCAATCTCCCCTTCGAAGGCGCGGTCGCGCTCGTACACGGCAACGCCGCCCTCTTTGAGTTTGTCGTCGCGCGAAATTATTTTCAAAGCCTCTATCCCTGCGTCCGACGCGTAGGGAGGGTCTATAAAAATCAAGTCGAAATCTTCGGTTGCATCGAGACAGCGTTTAAAGTCGTAATTTGTTACGGTGTACTTCTCTTTGCCGTTAAGCTTTGCCGCGTTCTTTTTAAAGACCTCTACGCTCGCCTTTGAAATATCATTGAAATGAACCGACTTTGCGCCGCGCGAAAGGCACTCTATTCCGAGGTTGCCGCTTCCGCAAAACAAGTCTAAAACCTCCGCGCCTAAAATAAGCGGCGAAAGGATATTGAAAAGGCTTTCCTTTACTCTGTCGGCGGTGGGGCGTATTTCCGCGCCCTTGAACTCCGCAAGGTTCAGCCCTCTGTATTTGCCCGCAATAATTCTCATTTCTTTCTCTTGCCTTTAAGCTCCTGCGCCTTTGCAACCAGATCCTGTTTCTTTTTCTCTTTCATTGCGCCTAAAAAATACGCAAGCGCGTGAACCGATACGGGCAGGATAATCCAGATTAAATTGAGCCACTCGCTCAAACCCGCGCCCGTGAGGTTTACGAGATTGAAAGGATACCACGCCCAGCCGAACGCGTACATAAGTATAAAATGGCAGGGATTATTGGGCGCTGCGGCGTTAATTATCTGGAATATAATAAAAGGCACGCAGCTGATTAAAGCGATTATAAAGCCCTTGTAAAGCGCGTACTCGCCGACGCGTAAAACGGCGCGCGCCTCGTCCGAGCCTGCCTCGCGTTTTTTAGCGTTCTGAATAGTCCGTCTGTACGCCACTATTCCGTTCTGTCTGCCGAAAATCACGTACGCGCCCGCAAGCAGCAGTTCGCCGAAAACGAGCGCGGCAATGCTTATGCCCACCTCGTCCGTGTAGGACGCGAACAGAATTACCGACGCGCTGAAAATGAGTTGCAGCATAAACGGAAAAGCCGCGCCTATAAGTAAATCTTTAAGCTCTAAAAGAATTTTCTTTCCCGTCTGTTTACCGTCAAGATTCATAATAGTATATACCCTTTTCGCACAAAAATAAATCAAGCGGAACGTCCCATTTATCCTCTTCAAAATTTTCAATCTGAAAGGAGTAACCCAGCCCGACTTTTTTCGTGCGCTTGTCCTTTTTTAAATATCTGTCGTAAAAACCCTTGCCGTAACCTATGCGGAAGCCCCTTTCGTTGACCGCCAGAAGGGGAATTACGGTAACGTCAATTTTGCCCTTGTAGGGCTTGCCCGCCGGCTCCTCAATCCCGAACGAGCCGGCCTTCGTTTCGCCGTAAGGCACGGCGACCATTTTATCACCCTCCACGCGCGGAAGGTACACCTTTTTACCCGCCGATAAAAGTTCGGCGATAATGCCCTTTGTATCCGCCTCGGTGGAAAAGGAGTTGTAAATAAAAAAGCTGTCGTAAGATAAAAAAGCGTTTAAAAAATTATCGAGTATCGCGCCGTCGGCAAACTCGCGCCTAACTCCCGAAAAATATTTGCGTTTTATTTTAAGTTTGTATCTTATCTCTTCTTTACCGTTCATATACTCTTTCCGACCGCTGCGTAACGCGTGTTAAAACCTCGTACGAAATGGTGCCGCACTTCTTCGCGTACGCGTCTGCGTTGCCCATAATAAGGGGCATTTCGGCGTTGTCTTCCGAAAGGAAGCAGTCCATACACAGCGTTTTTTCGCCCAGCGGCGCGACTCTCGAAAAACCGTCCGCGTAGCCTGCGCGGTATACTGAAAGCCGCTTGTAATTTTTGTCCGCAAAATTGTAACCCACTCCGCCGCCGATAAAGTCGGTCTGCTGGGCGCGGCGCGCGTAAACCTTTAAAACCGGTTCAAAGCCGTCCGCCTTAAAGCCTTCGGGCGCATAGCCGTATAAAAGAATTCCGACACGTACGCCGTCGAATAAAAACTTTTCGCCGAGCATAAGTCCGCCGCTTGCCGCCAAATGCGCGGTCGCAAACGGATTTACCTCTTTGACCTCTCTTACCGCCTTTAAAAACAGCTTTCGCTGATTTTGCGCGGCAGGCAAATTGCCGGGCGCGAACAGATGCGAATAAACCCCTTTTATACTTTCGGGCGGCAATACCTGCAAAACTTTTGAAAGTTCCGATAAATTGCAGCCGTTGCGGTTCATTCCCGTATTGACCTTTATATGGCAGTCAAGCCCCGCAATCAGGTTTGCCGTTTCCGCCGAGTTTACCGTAGCCGTTAAACCGCAGCATCTCATACGCGCTGCGTCGTAACTGTCCAGCGGCGGCGTTAAAACGAGAATTTCCTTCGAAATTCCGGCGGTCCGCAGGGCTATCCCCTCTTCCACTATCGCAACGCAGAAACCGTCGCAGACATCTTCTGTCGCACGGGCGACTTCTTCGCCGCCGTGACCGTAGCCGTCGGCTTTGACCACCGCGTAAAATTTAGAGTTTTTTGCAAGCTTTTTTATCTTTAAAGCGTTGCGCCGCAGCGCGGGCAAACTTATTTTTGACAGCGTTTTTTGCATACCTTCATTTTATGCCGTCCGCCGCATATTTGTTTGCTTTTATAATTGTACCATAAACGCCGCCACATTGCAATTATTTTATTTGAATTCGGCTTAACAGTTTGACTTTTAAGTGAAAACGGGGTAAAATATTCAAGTAAAAATTAAATAAAAAAAGCACGATGACACAAGTAGCGGACTTCCGCGTAAACCTGATTACGGAACGTAAAATAGGGTACTTGTGTTTTTTTGTGCGTAAAAAAGGAGTTTATATGGAACAGACGGCGGAACAGAACAACGCGTATCTCGGCACGGAAAAGATTTTTAAGCTGATGCTTAAATTCTGCATACCCTGCGTACTTTCGCTTTTGGTGAGCGCGCTGTATAACATTGTGGACCAGATTTTTATCGGCAGAAGCGAGCTGGGCGATACCGGCAACGGAGCGGCGGGCATAGTATTCCCCATCTTTATTATCGCGCAGGCTTTCGCCTGGTGGTTCGGGGACGGCTGCGCGGCTTTTCTGAACATTTGCCAGGGCAAAAAGGACACGCAGAAGGGTCACAAGGCGATAGGCGCGGGACTGGTTATCACTATTGCCGTGAGCGCAGTATTGTTGGCCGTTTTCTATCCGCTTAAAACGCAGATACTTACCCTCTTCGGCGCAACGCGCGACGGCGAAGAAATCGGTACTTTAAATTACGCCGTACAGTACTTCGATATAATTCTCGGCTTCTTCCCCGTGTTTATGGCAATGAATATGATGAACGCCGTAATCCGCGCAGACGGAAGTCCCGCGTGGTCGATGGCTTCGATGCTGTCGGGCGCCATTATAAATATCGCTTTGGACGCAGCCTTCATTTTCGGCTTCAAATGGGGAATGGCGGGCGCAGCTTGGGCTACGGTTATAGGTCAGGTCGTATCCTTTATAATAAGCCTTTTATACTTCATTTTCAAAACAAAAACATTTAAGCTGACGGTAAAGAGTTTAATTCCCGACTTTAAAGTATTTTCAAATGTGTTAAAGCTGGGTATGTCCTCCTTTATCACGCAGATGACAATAGTCATTATCTCGCTCGTTTGCAATATGATGCTTGGAAAATACGGCGCAATGTCCGACTACGGCGCGAATATCCCCATAGTCCTGATAGGCATCGAAAGCAAAGTTTTCACCGTGGTAATTAATTTAGTCGTGGGCATAGTTTTAGGCTGCCAGCCGATATTGGGCTACAATATCGGCGCAAAGAAATTTGACCGCGTAAAGAAAACATACCTGTACATTTTGCTTTGCACGGTAGTTATAGGCGTAATTTCAACAGTACTGTTCGAAGCCTGCCCCAAAGCTATTGCAGGCATATTCGGCGGGCCGAAAAATTACAACGCGAAGTTTTACTGGGATTTTGCAACTAAACTTTTCCGCATTTTCCTTATGCTCGTAACGTTCACCTGCGCTATAAAGATGTCGTCCATATTCTTTCAGGCGGTGGGCAAGCCCGTGTTTGCAATAGTCGCTTCGCTTATAAGGGATATAGTTTGCTTTATACCCTTAATCTGCATACTCCCCATTTTCTACGGTATCGAAGGTGTTTTGTGGGCAGCCCCCGCCGCCGACCTCGCCGCGATGATTGTCGCCGCGGTACTGACGATTGTCTACTTTAAAAACCTTAAAAAGGAACAAAAAAGGCTGCAAACAGAGCAAGCCGCGGAAACGCAGGAAACCACAGAAACCTAACAAACACCGGAAACCGAATAAAAATAACCGCGGCGTCTTGAAGACGCCGCGGTTTTTAATTTTACTGTACTTTTTTATTACGACGCTGCAGCCATAGAAATATCTGCCGTGCCGCTAATGTTACTTACAACGAATACCAACTTGTCGCCCTGCTTCAAGTCGAGGGTTACCTTACAAGTCAAAGTCATACCAACTCTCTCCGCGGTACAATCCGCGCCGTGAAGTACGGCAGCTTGAGGGAACTGGAAGTTTACCCATGCAGGCATGTCAGGATCGTTAGGATTCGTACTGCCGCTGCCGTCGTAATAATCGGTTACTTTCTCTGAAATGTTTTTACCGAAATAGCACTGACTGCGCCCTAACTGTTGTGAGAACGTGATTGTTACGGTATACGTTCCTTCTTCGATATCACCTATCTGAAGCACCGAAGCCGACATTGCGTCAATTTTAAAAGCTGTAAGGGGTGTATCTACCGTAAGTTTAGGTAATTCGATTTCTTCACCGATAGTTATTTCAATGAAACCGGCTTTGGAATGCCTGAACGCAAACGTTATCGTTTCACCCTCAACGCCGTCGAAGTTTGCATATACTTTTTCGTCGACGATCAAGTCTTTGTTATTCATAACAACTTCCACGCCCTTGGGTACGGTCATAGAATAAGTCTTGGTTTCCGTCGGAGTAAATTCGTACTTATCTACAAAATCAGCATAAGCTTCGGTTATCAAAACGATATTGTTACCGTACTCGAATACGAGATCGGGTTCAACCTCTACGTTGACAGAATATTGAGTATTCGAAGTACCGAATACGAACCACTCGCCTTTTTTCAGTTTTACGGTTACAGTATGAGAAGGAGCATTTTCAGGGTCAACTCCGATGAACTTTTCGTACGAAGCGGCTGACGTATTCCATACGCTATTATTATAAACATAGTCGGGGTTAGCCGATCCGGTCAAACAACATCCCAGCTGGTTGATGGCAGTTCCGTCGTTGATAGTGAAAGTATATTCTCCGCTACACTGAGCTATGTAAAAAGCAAGATATTTGCCGGCTCCCAGTCCGGTATAAGCTCCGTTTACATCGGCTATGTCAACCAAATTTTCTCCTAAATTTTCCAAAAACATTCCGCGGTATCCGTAAAGCACGGTAACTTCATTCGTTCCGTCTTCGTCTTTGTATGTTTTTCCGCACACACTGCATTTATAATGCGCAATACATCTGCCTTCGACGGCAGCATCGCTGGGGCGGTAAAATGTCTTGACCGCTTTAGTATTGGAGGTACTGTATCCCGCAACCGATACGAGCTTGTGTCCCTCGGAAGGTATTACCGTTGCGTCAAGGTCTGCAAACTCTTCCTCTGCGTCAGCATCCTTGAAAATTTTTCCGCATCCGTTAGAGCAGGTATAATAGTCTGCGTTTCCGTCCTCGGTACAGGTTGCATCAAACCCCTCGTGCGTTACGAGAGAATGTGCTTCGGGGTCTATTTCCGTTTCAATAGTGAAAGTTACGTTTACGCCGTTTTTGTTATAAGTATAAACCTGCGAACCCTTTACAGTACAGGTCGCCGCCTTAAAGACAGCCGAATATACGGGGTCGTTGAGATCGGGAAGCTCGTATTTGAGATCATCCTCCGTCCAGTCGCAGAAATTGTCCTCTGCGGTGCAGACTCTCGTAGCCCAGCCCTTTTCATCATCCGAAGGCTTGTTTTCGTCCAATACGGTCCACGTGCCGTCTTTATGCACGTGAGGTTTTGCGGGAGACGCTGCGGTAAATTCAACAGCAACTCCGTTTTTGTTATAACTATACTTGGCGGTACCTGCCACGCCTACCTGCGCAGTATCGTCCGAAACGGTGTACGAATCGTCGTCCAGCGCGGGAAGCGGGTGTTCCTTGGCGGAAGCTTCCGCATCACATTCGCCGTCGCCGCTGCAATTTCTCGTAGCCTTGCCGCCCGACTGTGCCGAGGGTTTGTTTGCGTCCTCTACCGTCCAGCTGCTCCAAACGTGGGAGTGAGCGTCGGGAGTTGTTCCGGGGTCGTTGCCGCTATCGTCGCAAGCCGCAAGTATCAGACCGCTTCCTGCGATAGCCACAGTACATGCAAGAGCAGCAAGCACTGCCTTTTTTGTCTTTTTCATATCTTACCTCCTGATTTTGCTACGCACATACACTTCGTTTAACATAATCACTTCAAGTCACTATGCAAAATTTCTGCATAAAAATGAATAACTGTATAAAATATACCCTATTATACAATATATGTCAACTCATTTATACGCTGATTTGTATATTTTAATAAATTATATTATTTTTTGACTATTACGCGCATGTCATATGCAAATTGCGTGCATAAATTGCAAAAAATTATCATAAATTTATTCATTTGTTAACCGCCGTTCATTTTAAGCCGCAAATTCCAGCCGCTATTCGGCATAAAAAAAGTCCGCGTCTTTCGACGCGGACGGTTTTTTATTTGCCGGTTGCTTTTTTAAGGGCGGCGCAAAGCGGCAGATAAAGAGCAGTTACCGTAACTATGGCACACACCGTCTGTGGCAACATCGCCGTGAAAGAGGTGTAAAAATACGCAAGCGCGGTCAACCTTGTGCTTCCGAGTACCAGAGGCGAAATGATATCGTCCAACAGCGTAAAGCATACCGTGCAGACGGCGGCAACGCTTGCAAAGGTTAAAAGCTTTAAAAGCGTACCGGTACTCTTTTTGAATACTCTGTTTGCGATAACGAGCGCGTTAAAGGCGATACACAGCGCAAGACACAGCGCAAAAATCACCCAGATAAGAACGGTTGCGGTCGCCTTCCACAGCTTTGAAACCTTTATAACGTCAAAACCGTAGACGAGCGCGCACGCCGACATAAGAGCGAAAAGCAGTAAATTTACGCAGATTATCAGAGAGGCGGGACAGCTTTGAAAGGTTTCGTCCTTAATATGCCCCAGTCCGCCGAAGATTGCCGCAAGAGACGGATAATATACGAGATACAAAATTACCGCCGCAGGTGAAAAGCCGTAAATCAGGCACCTTAAAAGCGAAAACGCCACGGCGCATATAACGCCGCTCCTCACGCCGAAAACGCTTGCAAAGCACACAAAAAGCAGGGTGACTATCTCCACCCCCACCGCGAACGAAAAAACGTACTGTCCCGCGATAAGCAGAGCGCACATGACCGCGATATAAGCTATTTGCTTTGCCGGCGGTATTTTTTTGCCCGTATTTTCCATATTACAAAATTACCACGCAGTTTCCGCGTACTTATAAACGAAAGCGTAGCTTTCGCCCTTTACGCAGGGCAGATTGGTAACGCCGTACGAGGACTTGTAAAGGGTTAAGCCGTTGAATTCAAAAGCTTCGTCCGTGGAATAAATTACGCCGTCAGCCGTGGTGAGCGTAGTATAAACGTACCAGTCGTAGCCCGCGTACGAGTTTGCGGTAGAGCTTACGGTCACGCTTCCCACGCCGAGTATTTCAGTAATATAATATCCGTAATCTCCGTCCGAACCCTTAAAATCGAGCTTGCCGCTTGTTTTAAGGGCGTCCATATAATCTTTGAGAGAAGTGTTTTCGCCGATAGTCAGCTCGTCGCCGGTTGCGGTGAACGCGTAGCAGATTGAGTATCCGCCGTCAACAGCGCCGTCCGTTCCCCCTCTCGTATCGTCAGCGCAACCTGCAAAAATACAGATTACTACCGCGGACAATGCCGCAAGTAAAGCAGTTAAAAGTTTTTTCATTTGTTTTTGTTTCTCCTTAAATTTAAAAAATTCGGACACGCAAATAACAAACGTGTCCGTAGTAGGCACACGACAACCAAAACCAATAAGCCGCGACGCCGCCTTATTGTTGATTTTCAGCAAATGCGCCCTTGCGGTACGTCCAGTACAGCTGCGGACACCTTCGCAGAAAATCAATTAATAAATCAATCGTCGCGGTGCTACGCAGTTTTGACGAGCGCAATTAAACGCAAGGCAAGGCGAAACCGCGCAGGCGTACAGGGAAGTACGGCAAGCGGGTTCAACGCAGAATTGTGTTTAATTTCGCCGTCAAAACCTTATTTGCTTTGATTGCCGTGTGCCTGACGTTCGGTTTAGATCGAACCAAACGACTTTAATCTTCGCAGGGTCGGCATTCGGACTTGTCCTTGTTAAAAGGCTTACCGTTGCGGTACAGCTACGGAATTTCACCGTATTTCCCGTTTAATGCGCGTGGGCGTTGCTCCGCGCAGCCTGCGGTTATTAAATTAAAGGTTTTTGCAACTTTTCCGGCGTGAGAAGGAAAAGTTTAGGTTATTATACAAATTTTTGCCGCGGCTTGTCAAGCGGATTTTCAGTTGACAAGAGGACGTTTATACTTTAAAATTACGCTTGTGAAAAACAAAAAACTTTTGGCTGTGGATATTGCCGAAATTGCAATTTTCGTTGCGTTAATGGTCGCAAGCGCGTACATATCAATTCCCTTCTATCCCGTACCGCTCACCTTTCAGACGGTGATAGCAGTTCTCGCAGGGCTTATGCTCGGCTGGAAAAAGGGCGCGACTGCTATGGCTGTTTACCTTTTTACGGGCTTCGTCTGCTTTATACCCGTATTTTCCGACCACTCGCTCGCAGGCTTTGCGTACGCGGTAAAACCCACTTTCGGTTATATTATCGGCTTCATATTTTCGGCGTTCGTCGGCGGTATGATTTCGGGCGACGGCAAAAGACCTTTCTGGATATATCTCGTTGCCGCGCTTGCCGCGTTTTCAGCCGATTACCTGATAGGTATTCCCTACTTCGCTTACGTCTGGCACGATATAAACGGCGGCGAAACGCTCGGCTACGCGATTGTAACATACAATTTGCTGTATATGCCAAAAGATCTGGTGTTATCCGTCCTTGCGGCGGTACTTGCGTGGCAGGTGCTGCCTCACGTCCGCCGCGGCAAACAAAAACTTGATCCTAAAATGAAAAACACCCCTTAACCAAGGGGTGTTTATTTTTAAGTTTGATTAGTGACAAGCAAGTTGCGCGGTTCCGCAATCAAGATACGAAACAGGCATTGCCTGCTTGATTGGTGACAAGTCCATCAAGCGGTTTTGTTTTTAAGATACGCCGCAGGCATTGCCTGTTATTCCCATTCGATTGTTGCGGGCGGTTTTGAAGTTATATCGTAAACTATGCGGTTAATATGCTTGACCTCGTTGACAATTCTCGTTGAAACAGTTTCGAGAACGTCGTAAGGAATTCTTGAAAAGTCCGCGGTCATAAAATCGCTCGTAGACACGCCGCGCAGCGCAAGCGTGTAATCGTACGTCCTGCCGTCGCCCATAACTCCTACCGAACGCATATTAGTCAACACCGCAAAGTACTGGTTAATGTCGCGGTCCAGATGCGAGCGCGCAATCTCTTCGCGGAATATCGCGTCCGCGTCCTGAAGCGTCGCAACCTTTTCGGGCGTGATGTCGCCTATTATTCTTATAGCAAGTCCGGGACCGGGGAAAGGCTGGCGCCAAACCAGTTTTTCGTCAAGCCCCAAAGTTATTCCGAGCGCGCGAACCTCGTCTTTGAACAGCATACGAAGCGGCTCGATAATTTCCTTAAAATCAACGTAATCGGGCAGACCGCCGACGTTGTGGTGCGATTTTATCACAGCCGCGTCGCCCAGACCCGACTCGATAACGTCGGGATAAATTGTACCCTGAACAAGGAAATCGACCCTGCCGATTTTTTTAGCCTCTTCCTCGAATACTCGTATAAACTCTTCGCCTATAATCTTACGTTTTGCCTCGGGTTCGGTCACACCTTTAAGTTTGCCGAGGAATCTTTCGCCCGCGTTCACGCGCACGAAGTTAACTCCGCTGTCCGCAAACGCCGCTTCCACCTCGTCGCCCTCGTTCTTGCGCATAAGACCGTGGTCAACGAAAATACAGGTAAGCTGACTGCCGATAGCTTTTGCAAGCAGCTTGCACGCAACCGAGCTGTCTACGCCGCCGGAAAGGGCAAGCAGCGCCTTACCGCCGCCGACCTTTTCGCGTATGTCGCGGATAGCGGTCTGGGCGTACTCTTCCATAGTCCAGTCTCCGTCGCAGCCGCAGACGTTGAACAGGAAATTGCCGAGCATATCAAAGCCCTGCTCGGTGTGGTTTACCTCGGGGTGGAACTGCGTGCCGTAAAATTTCTTTTCAGCGTTTTCAATCGCGCCGTAGGGGCATTTGTCGCTGTGCGCTATCGAACGGAATCCCTCGGGAAGGGTCGCTATATGGTCGTTATGACTCATCCAGACCACCGATTTTTTCTTCAAGCCCTTGAAAAGGAGCGACTTGGTATCGAACCGGCAGTCCGTTCTGCCGAATTCTGCGACAGCCGTCTCGTTTGCTTTTTCGATTTTGCCGCCCAGTCCGTAAACCAGAAACTGCGCGCCGTAGCAAATTCCGAGAATAGGCACGCCCAGCTCGAAAATTTCCTTGTCCATTCTCGGCGAATTTTCAAGGTAAACGGAATTGGGTCCGCCCGTAAAAATTATACCCTTGGGGTTCATTTCACGGATTTCTTCAATAGGCGTTTTATAAGACTTTACTTCGCAGTAAATCTTGTGTTCCCTCACCCTGCGCGCTATAAGCTGGTTGTACTGTCCGCCGAAATCTAAAATCAAAACTTTCTGATGTGCCATATATTTATCCTTATAAATTTTTTACTTATGAGTTGGCGTTACACTAACCACGCCGGCAAGAGAGCAATGTTTTAAAATATTAATGCCGGAATGCGGCAAGGCGGAATTTATTTTCGCCGTTAAGCCGCATTACGACATTAGCAACATCACGGAAAATATGCGTAAGCAGATTTTCGTGAATTTAGTTTTTTGGTGAGTAGTTAGGAGCTTCTTTAGTAATCGAAATATCGTGGGGATGGCTCTCTACAAGCGATGCGGAAGTCATCTTTACAAACTTCGCGTCCTTGCGGAGCTTTTCGATAGTGCCGCAGCCGGTGTAGCCCATGCCTGCGCGCAAGCCGCCCATAAGCTGATAAATAATATCCGCAATCGCGCCGCGGTAGGGAACGCGTCCCTCCACGCCCTCGGGTACGAACTTTTTCGCGTCCGCCTGGAAATATCTGTCCTTGCTTCCCTTTGCCATTGCGGGGAGCGAACCCATTCCGCGGTAGGACTTGAAGCTTCTGCCCTGGTAAATTTCAAGCTCGCCCGGGCTTTCCGCAGTGCCTGCGAAGAGCGAACCTATCATAACGGCGCTGCCGCCTGCCGCTATCGCCTTGACGATATCGCCGGAGTACTTAATGCCGCCGTCGGCAATTACGCGCTTGCCCATTTTATCAGCCTGCTCCGCGCAGTCCATAACCGCGGTAAGCTGGGGCATACCGATACCCGCGACGATACGCGTGGTGCATATAGAACCGGGTCCTATGCCCACCTTTACTACGTCCGCGCCGGCGTTGATTAAATCTTTTGTAGCTTCCGCCGTTACGACGTTGCCCGCAACGAGGGGCAGATTGGGATAAGCCTTTTTAACCTTTGCAACCGCCTGCACGATTCCCTTTGAATGACCGTGCGCGGAGTCGAGAACGACCATATCTACCTTCGCCGCAACGAGCGCCGCAACTCTGTCCAGAACGTCGGGCGAGCCACCGATTGCCGCCGCTGCTAAAAGTCTGCCCTTTTTGTCCCTTGCGCTGTTGGGGTACTGGATAGATTTTTCAATATCCTTAATAGTGATAAGCCCTTTCAGATAGCCGTTTTTATCGACTATGGGCAGTTTTTCTATTCTGTGTCTGCCCAAAAGCTTCTGCGCCTCTTCCAAAGAAGTTCCTTCCGGCGCGGTGACGAGATTTTTGCAAGTCATCACGTTTGCAATGGGCTGGTCGAAGTTGGTTTCAAACCTCAAATCGCGGTTGGTGAGAATACCCACGAGTTTGCCGTTACTTTCAGTAATGGGAACGCCGCTGATTTTATATTTCGCCATAAGGTCGCAAGCCGCGCTTACGGGCTGGTCGGGGGTCAGGTGGAAGGGATCGGTTATTACGCCGTGTTCGCTTCTCTTGACTCTGTCAACCTGCATAGCCTGCTCTTCTATGCTCATATTTTTATGTATAACGCCTATACCGCCCTCTCTTGCAAGCGCTATTGCAAGCTTGCTTTCGGTTACGGTATCCATTGCCGCGCTGATTAGGGGAATGTTAAGATTAATTCCGTCGCAAAGCGTGGTGTGTAAATCAACGGTCGAAGGCAAAACGTCAGACGCTGCCGGAACTAACAGCACGTCGTCAAACGTAAGCGCTTCCTTAACGATTTTGCTCATGTTATTCTCCTGTGTCTATTTTAATAAATTTAATAAATTTGTTATAGTATCGTTTTCAGGTTGGTTTTCAAGCGCGGTTTTAAGGGTCTGCTTGTCCTCCGCGCTGCCGTCTTCGACAACGGCAACCGTAAGTTTTATAAAGCTGTCCGCGCCGCCTTTAACGCATGTGGAAACGGCTTTTTCAAGACTGCCCCTTCTGTACTGCGACGCCGCGATATTTCCGCAGACGAAAACCTTGAAATTTTCGCCGCGGCTTTCGCAGGTTTTTTCAAAGTCGTCTTTACTTAAAAAGCTTTCGCCGTATTTAACCACTTTTGCGTCATCGCCGGCAAAAATGCTGTCCTGCACGCAACGGGCTAAATCGCCGCTGCTTTTGCTGTATTTGTATTTCAGATCCGCGCAGGTCACCGCAAACGAGTAGTTGCCCGCCTTTTCGCTCGCGGTCGCCATCGATTGCGGCGAGCAGAGTATCCACAGCGAAAATACGAGCAGCGCGGCAAGCGCAAGCGCCGCTAACCCTTCGAGGGCGGATATTAAAATTATCTTTTTGGTTTTAGTAAGCGCCATATCAGTTACTTTTGTAAAAGTTGTATATTTGAATTATTTTAACACACGGAAAAATAAAATGCAACTGTTTGAAAAAAATTAAATTTTAAATCATAATATTCCGCGAATTAAATTATATTGAAGTATGAAGAAAATTGTAATTCCGGCGCTTTGCTTACTCTCCGCCGCGACGCTTTTCGGCGGCTGCAAAAAAAACGTAAACTATCTCGACTATATTTCCGAAATGCGCTACGGAATATGGCTGTATTCCAGCGACGGGCTGGAAGTTAAAATTTACCGCTCGGCAAAGGAAAACCCCTATAACGCCGACGGAATAAAATGCGAGATGACCGATTTAACCGAAGTCTTCGTGACCCTGCCCAAAAACTACGACGATGTTGAATTGAGCATAGGAAGCTCTGGCGGCGAAATGAGCTACCGCGCCGTTGACAACTGCTACTACATAAGCTTTGCGGAAGGCATTTCGGGCGACAGCGTAAATCTTACATTAACCTGCGGCGATGACAGCTACACCTGCGCGGCGGTAAGCGTTTTATACGGCGGCGTGATGGACTGCAACGGCGCGGTTAAGTGCGTTGTCGAACACGACAAAGAGCTGTTTTCAAATATGTGCGAAAACGGAATTTTCTGCGGCGAAATCTTCGTACGCCTTCTGTACGACGAGGGCTGTTACTACTACGTCGGCGTGTGCGACAGAGATAAAAACATCTCCGCATACCTCGTGGACGGCGAACGCGGCAAAATTATCGCCACCAAAAAAATCAACGGTTAAATTTTAAAGCGTACTGCCTCGCAGTACGCTTTATTTTTAATTGAAAAATTCCACTATTATGCTGTTCTGCACGAAAAGACTGTCGTCCTTAATGCGCAAAGTCTTGCCGTCCGTATGAATAAAGCTTTCAACCTTTTTTATAGCCTCGGCGTACTTCTCCGTAAAGCTGTAGCCGAAAAGCCGTTTATACTCTTCAAGGTCAATGCCGCGCGCCGTGCGCAGAGCAAGCATAACGTACTCTTCCTCCTGACCTTCTTTATCGATTTCCTGTCTGTCGATAACCGCGAAATTGTCGGAGAGAATACACTTGAAGTACTCGTCCAGATCGTAAGTATTCGTAAAGCGTAGGTTGTTGATACAGGAAGACGCCGAAACGCCGAAACCTATGTACTCGCCTCTTTTCCAGTAATTGAGGTTGTGGCGGCTCTCTTTTCCCTTTTTGCAGAAATTAGAAACCTCGTACCGCGCAAAGCCCAGCTCTTCAAGCTTGGCTCTGCCCGCGTCGTACAACGCCGCAACCTCGTCGCCGTCAGGAAGCTCGCCGTTTAAATAGTCCGAATAAATGGGCGTGCCGTCCTCGGGCGTCAACGCGTACATCGAAATATGGCTTGCCCCGAACGCAGCGGCAACTTCAATCGTTTTGCATACGTCGTCCGCCGTCTGGCTTTTAAGTCCTATCATAACGTCCGCGCTGAAATTTTCGCCTTTTAAAAGCTTTGCGCATGTCACGAATTCGTTCAGAGTATGAATTCTTCCTATATCCTGCAGCTGGCTGTCTATCGCCGTCTGCAAGCCCACCGAAAAGCGGTTTATTCCGCATTTTTTGTAGACATCAATTTTTTTCGCGCTGATAGTGCCGGGGTTTATCTCTATAGTTATTTCCGCGCCCTCTTTAAGGCGGAAATTTTTTCTGACCGCCGCCATAAGCATGGCGATATAACTCTCGTCCACGACCGAAGGCGTGCCGCCGCCTATGTACACGGTGTCGAAAGTATAGTCTTTAAGCTCGTCTTTGCGCTTTGCCATTTCGCGGTAGACGCACGCCATATAGCTTTCCGCAAGGTAGACTTTGTCGGGGAAAGAAGCAAAGTCGCAGTACCTGCACTTTGATTTACAAAACGGTACGTGTATATAAATTCCTGCCATTATTGCCTCCAACTGCACTTTTCCATATCTACTGTGTACTCGTCTTTAAAAATAACGCCTTCGCTTACAAGCAGGCTTTTCTGTACTTCTCTGCCGCCGAACGCAAAACCCTGTGTCAGACTTCCGTCGCGGAACACTACGCGGTGGCAGGGAACAACGCCCTGATACGGGTTGCAGTGCAGCGCCCAGCCGACCTGACGCGAAGCCCTCGGCGAGCCTACGGCAAGCGCAATCTGTCCGTACGTTGCGACCTTGCCCTTCGGTATCAGTTTCACCGCCTCGTAAACGCTTTCAAAAAAATTTGACATAGATTAATCCGAAAAATTGTATATTACTTCCTTGCAATCAATGGGAAGTTCTATTTCCAGGTATCTCATATTAGAATTGTTGCATGAAAAAATAATGTTTACCCAGCGATATCCTACCGAAATGTATCTAAATTGCAAATGGTAATCTTTATAAATTGTGATAAAGTCGTTTATTTTATAGCAGTTTGTGCGCTTTCCGTCGCATTTAAGTTTGTTCTTTTCTTTAAACTGTTTTCTGCCGTAAAACCTTGAAACCAGAACCTCGCAGCCCGAAAGGTCGTCCGAATAATAATTATCGCAAAGGTGCAATTCAACGACGGCTTTTTTGGGAGCAAACCCTGCAACGTACGAATAATTATCTTCCGAACCATCAGTCTTCAGCAAATTGCCGAAGTCGGTTGTAGTTAAAATTATTTTACCGTTTTCTACCTTAATTTCATCAACTGCATAATCGTGCAGGGCAGGCAGCTGCGGCAATTTTTCGTTTAATTGCACGTCCAGATTGTACTTTATAACTTTTTCCATTTTCAATCCTTGTTTGTTTTGAGAATCTGCATAAAAACTTCGGACGGAACTTCCACGCTGCCTATCGAACGCATACGCTTTTTACCCTCTTTCTGCTTTTCAAGCAGTTTTTTCTTACGGGTAATATCGCCGCCGTAGCACTTTGCAAGCACGTCTTTTCTCACCGCCTTAACCGTTTCGCGCGCGATAATCTTGCCGCCTATCGCCGCCTGCACAGGCACCTCGAAAAGCTGACGGGGAATAGCTTCCTTCAGATTTTCGCAGAGCGTTCTTCCGCGGTTATATGCGGAATCCTCGTGTACAATCATCGAAAGCGCGTCGCAAGGCTCGCCGTTTAAAAGAATATCCAGTTTAACAAGCTTGCTTTGCTGATAGCCTTTAAGCTCGTAATCAAAGCTGGCGTAGCCGCGCGTGCGCGATTTTATACTGTCGAAAAAGTCGAAAATAATTTCGTTTAAAGGCAGGTCGTATTCAAGCCTTACCCTGCTTTTGTCAAGATAGGTCATCTGCAAAAAGGTTCCCCTCTTTTCGCGGCACAAATCCATTATCTGACCGAGGTAGTCGGGCGGCGAATAGATGTCCGCTTTAACAATCGGCTCTTCCATATGCTCGATTTCCGACTGGGGCGGCAAATGCGACGGGTTGTCTACGAAAAGCGTTTCGCCGTCGGTCTTTACAACCTTGTAGCTAACGGACGGCGCGGTGGTTATAATTTCAAGCCCGAACTCGCGCTCTATGCGCTCCTGAATGATTTCCATATGCAGAAGTCCCAAAAAGCCGCATCTGAAACCGAAGCCGAGCGCCACCGAATTATCCGGTTCGAAAATGAGCGAGGCGTCGTTTAACTGCAGTTTCATAATAGCGTCTTTCAGGTCGTTGAAGCGGCTGCCGTCCAGAGGATAAATTCCGCAGAACACCACACTCTGCACCTTTTTGTAACCGGGCAGCGGCTCTTTCGCAGGGTTGTCCGCGTTTATAACCGTGTCGCCCACGGCAACGTCCAAAATAGATTTTATCGAAGCCGCGATATAGCCCACCTCGCCGGCGGCAAGACCGTTTTTGGGCAGAAGATTGGGGCTGAAAGTTCCCACTTCAACCACTTCGTAAATTTTATCCGAGCGGAAAGTCTTTATTTTGTCGCCGGACTTTACGCTGCCGTCCTTTATTCTGACAAACAGAATTACGCCCTTATAGTTGTCATAATAGCTGTCGAAAATCAACGCTTTCAAAGGCGCGCCGTCGTCGCCGTCGGGCGCGGGAAAGTAGTTTACCACCGCCTCTAATACGTCCTCTATGCCTATTCCCTCTTTCGCGGAAACAAGGGGCGCGTTTGAAGCGTCAAGCCCTATAACTTCCTCGATTTCGGTTTTCGCCTCGTCGGGGCGCGCGGAGGGCAGGTCAATCTTATTTATAACCGGAATAATTTCAAGGTTGTTTTCAAGGGCCAAATACACGTTTGCAAGGGTCTGTGCCTCTACGCCCTGCGAAGCGTCCACAATGAGAATTGCGCCCTCGCACGCTGCGAGCGAACGCGAAACCTCGTAGGTGAAGTCCACGTGTCCCGGGGTGTCGATTAAATTGAGTTCGTACTCCTGTCCGTCCTTTGCGGTGTAAAACATTCTTACCGGAGTAAGTTTAATAGTGATACCGCGCTCGCGCTCTATATCCATAGAATCGAGCAACTGGTCCTCCATTTCGCGCTTGGAGACCTGACCGGTCTTTTCCATAAGCCTGTCGGCAAGGGTCGACTTGCCGTGGTCTATATGCGCTATTATACAGAAGTTGCGGATATTGCTTTTTTTGCCCATAAAATAAGCCCTGAAATTTTTTATTAATTATATAAAATTTTGCAAAATTAATCAACTTATTTTAACCGCCCGCGGCGTTGCCGCGGGCGGTCTATTTATTTAAGTTTGATTTGAGCTATTGCAGTAATTCGTAACGGCAATTAAGATACCCGTCAGGCGTTGCCTGTTAAGATACTGTTGTGGCGAGGCGTTCCCAGAGATAGTCGTTGGTGAGAATTGTTCCAGCGCCGATAACCGCCGCAAGCTGCGGCTCTTCGTTGATATTTACGGGTACGCCCAGTTTGCTTTCGATATAGTCCGCAAGACCGTCCATTTTCATAAGTCCGCCCGAAAGATAAATTCCGCCGCGCACTATTCCCGACGACACTTCCGCGTCAAGCTTTGCCATTAAAAGATTTACGTACTCTATAATTTTGTCAACGTAAGTTATTATAATATCGTACACCTGCGAAGAATTAATTGCGACCGAAGCCGGCGCGCCCGTTTCAACGTCTCTGCCGTCGACCACGGTCATTTTATTGTCGTCTTCCAAAAGGCTGCCGACCGTGTTTTTAAGTCTCTCCGCGGTGAGCGTACCTATCTTGATGTTGTACTTTTCGGCAAGCATATCGATTAAATGCACGTCGATATTGCCGCCGCCCAGATTTACGTTCACGCCCGAAATAATGCCGTCCTGCGAAAGCGCCGCGATATTTGTTATGCCGTAGCCTATATCGAGCAAAAACATAGGCGTACTTTCGTTAATCGCCACGTTCTGACCCAGCACCGCCGCAAAGGGATTGAGTGTGAAGTAGGTCATACATATTCCGCACGCGTCCGCAATGCGCTGATACTTTTCCTTTAACGAAGGTTTGCTGCCGCAGGGCAGTATGAACATAACCTCTGTGCGCTTCGCTTTCCTTCTGCTTATTTCCACTTTCGCGAGGAAATACTCCAAAAGGCATGCCGCCAGAGTTTCGTTTACTATATCGCCCTCAACCACGGGGTTTACTATGTGCGTATTTACCGCCGCTCTTCCCGAAAGGGCGCGCGCCTTGTCGCCGAGCGCTTTTATATTTACTATTTTCTGACCATTGTCAATCATTTCCTCAACCGCAATGCAGGTTGACTCCATAAGCACTACACCGCATCCGGGCATATAAATTTTGGTCGTGCTTGAACCCATATCTATTGCAAGTCTTTTCATTCGCGTACCTCGTTTAACATTTTTCTGACCAGCGTCACCGGCAGTCCCACTACGTTTGTATAACTGCCGAAGTATTCCTTTACTATTCCGCCGTCCTGTATTCCGTAGCTGCCCGCCTTGTCAAGCGGCGAGCCGCCGTCCGTGTAAATTCTTATAAACTCGTCCGAAAGAATGTTGAATTTCACTTCGGTCTTGTCAAAGTCGATTAGTTTTTTATATTTGTTTGCGACGCAGACGCCGGTAATTACGTAGTGCGTCTTGCCCGAAAGTCTTTTCAAAGTCGCCGCGGCGTCATCCCTGTCCTTCGGCTTGCCCAGAATTTCGCCCTCGAAATACACCACGGTGTCGCAGGCGATAACCGTTGCGTCCGGACGGCTTTCAAACACCTCGTCGCACTTGTGTTCGGCAAGGGCGCAAGCCATTTTTTCGGGAAACATTGCAAGATTAACTTTTTCTTCCGCTGTTGCGGGGACGACTTCGAAATCCTTTAATATCTGGGACAGAAGTTCTCGTCTGCGCGGCGATGCGCTTGCCAAAACGTATTTCATAGTAAACAGTTAATGCCGCTGTTATTCTGCGGCATTAAAATTATAAAATTTCAAGATTTTTACGGAACGATTTTCTGAATTCCGCGCTTGCCGCCATTGCGTCGCGGATTTCAAGCGTAGCTTCGCCCTCTACTTCGGTCTTCATTATAACCGAGTCGCCCAGAATATCGCAGTTGATTGACTTTACCGCGCCCGACATCGATCTGTCGAGGCTTTCCGCAATGCGGAGTATAACGCCCAGGCGCTTGACGATTTCTATATCGTCCTCGCCCAGAAGGTCCTTGTATCTCGCCCAGTCGTAAAGGTTGATGTCCTCTTTCTTATGGCAGCAGGCTGTAAACGCCGCAAGTACTATATCCCTGTGCGCAAGCCCGTAAAGGTTCGAGTTTAAAATCATATAACAGCTGTGGCGCTGGTGGTTGTAGTATTTTATCCTCATTCCACAGTCGTGCAGTGTTGCCGCGACTTTTAAAATTCTCAAATACTGTCTGGGGAATTTGTGCAGTACGCGCAACTGTTTGAAGAGCTGGATACTCAAATTAACTACGTGTTCAACGTGCTTTTCGTCGCAGCCGTAGTATTTGACCAAAGTGGTAAGCGAGTAATTGAGAACGTCGGAAATGGGTTTTTCCTCGGTGATGGGCAGCGCCTGGTTGAACATGATGCCCTCGCGCAATCCGGCGCCCGACATAACGAATTTTTCGAACTTGAAGTAGGAAACAAACGACTTGACTATCGCAAGCGCCGCGGGAAGAATATCCGCGCGCTCGGCGGAAAGTCCCTTTATCTTCTTCTTTTTGTCAAGGTCCAGAACCTTTAACATATCGTAAACCGACTCAAAGTCCTCCGCGCTCATGCAGTAGTTGTGAACGCTGTCGAGAGGGTACTTGTGAACGATTTTATTTATTTTGAATAAGTTTCTGAACGAGCCGCCCACGCCTATCATCTGAACGTCGGGGTCTACCTCGTTTATCCACTCTATCTGTTTGAGCTGTTCGGTGAAGAACTCTTCAATCTTTTTAGCCTGCTGCTCGGGCTTTAAGCCGTCGTCCGCAAAAAGACCGGTCAGAGTGACCGCGCCGAAAGGCATAGTTACGTAATTTAAAATATTGCGTCTGTTATAGTAAACTATTTTTGTGGAGCCGCCCCCTATTTCGAGAATAAGTCCCTTGGGAACGTCCATGGTATTTATTACGCCGCGGTAAACGTAGACCGCCTCTTCCTCGGCGGTTAATACGCGGATTTTAATTCCGCAGCTCGCCTGAATTTCGTCCAGAAAGCTGCGCTGGTTTTTGGCGCGGCGCACCGCTGCGGTCGCAACCGCGATAATGCGCGAAACTCCGCTTGCGTCGCAAAGACGGCGGAACATTTTCAAAGTTTTAATAGTTTCGGCTACGCGCTGGGGCTTTAAAAAGCCGTCGCGCTCCATATCCTGCCCTAAACGGACGCTCTCTTTAAGTTCGTCCACGACCATAAAATAGCCTTCGGCAAACAGGTTTACGATAACCAGTCTCGCCGAGTTAGAGCCTAAATCAATAATTCCTATCTTTTCCAAATTAATCTCCTGACAGGCGTTTTCGCCTTTGTAATGCGCAAATTTCGAGTATTAATCAATAGGTCAAGTGTATCATAAATGTAGCAATTTGTACATATTTATTAAAAATATTTGTGCAACTTGCACAAACCGTATTTATTGGAAGTTGTCATAACGGTTTGCCGGTATCCGGACAGATAAAGCCCTGCGCAATCTCTTTTAAGGGAATAAGCACAAAGTCGCGGTTTTTATAGTCGGCGTGCGGAACGGTGAGATTTTGACTGTTTATAATTTTATCGCCGAAAAAGATTATGTCTATATCCAGCGTTCTGTCGCCCCAGCGCACGGTACGAACCCTTCCGCACCGCTCCTCTATTTTGTGAATTTCGTAAAGCAGGTTTTCTGGCGAAAGGAAAGTCGTTATTTTTACCGCGCAGTTTAAAAACTCGTTTTCAGCCGCGCCGCCGTAGGGCTTTGTGGGAATATAGGAAGAAACCGCCTCCACATTTACGCCGCGGACGGTTTTTAAAAGGGCTACCGCTTTGTCAAGGTAAGCCTTTCTGTCGCCCAAACTCGAACCGAGCGAAAGATATGCGGTATTCCTTTCAAGAGTCACGCGGACGGCGACGTAGTCGAATTTACGGCTCATGGGCGCTTCGGGCTTTTTGACGGTAATAGTCGCCGCTTCCGCCATTCGGAAATTTTCCAGAATACTTAAAGCGCACTCGTAAGCAAGCTTTTCTATCAGGTTAAAAACGTTTGCCTGAACGGTAGCGTCAATAAGCTTGCAGGCTTTCGCGTAGTTGACCGTGCCGCTTAAATCGTCGTTTTTTGCGGCGGCGTAAAAGTCGGTTTTTATATCCGCGTCGATAACAAATTTCTGCGGCTGCATTTTCTCGTCGGGGTTTACGCCGTGGCATGCGGAAATTTCCAGTCCGCGTATTTCAATTATGTTCATGTTCCTCCTTCACGCAAATCTTTTGCTCCGCAAAACATTTGCCGTGAGATTGCTAATGTCGTAAAACGGCTTAACGGCGGAAATCAATCCCGCCTTGCCGTTTTTCGGCATAAACATTTTACTTGCTTTATTTTCAAATTAATTATTTTGTTCGTAATATTCTCTGATCGCCTGCGCGTTTTCCTTTACGTCGTGGACGCGTACGAAAAGAATTTTATTTCTTGCCGCAAGCCGCGTACTTTCCACCGTTTGCGCTAATCTGTTTTCCGCTTCGCCGCCGAACAGAGATTTCCTGCTCGCTCCCAAAAGCAGTGGATAGCCCAGTTCGGAAAGACGGTTATAGCCGTTCAGAAGTTCCAAGCTCTGCTCCTTGGTTTTGGCAAAGCCTATGCCGCCGTCAAGGCAGATTTTATCGCGCGCAATGCCGCTTGCAACGGCGAATTCCGCCTGCTTTTTTAAAAAGGAAGTTACCGGCTGCCATATTTCGCCCGAAAGCGTTCCTTTCGCATTGTGCATTATACAGACGGAAGCGCCGTGTTTTGCGATAACTTCCGCCATAGCGTTATCGTGTGAAAGTCCCCACACGTCGTTTATCATATCCGCGCCCAGTTCCAGCGCCGCTTCCGCGCTCTTTGCAAAGTAGGTGTCTACCGAAAGGGGAACGCCGAAGTTTTGCTTTATTAGCCGCAGAGGCTTTTCAAAGCGCGAGATTTCCTCTTCCGCGCTTATCTCCGTATACCCGGGTCTTGTGGACTGCGCGCCTATATCTATAACCGCCGCGCCATCCTTTACCGCCTTTTCCACCGCCTTTAAAACGGTGTATTCGTCCTTGCGGCTGTCGGCGAAAAACGAGTCCGGCGTGAGGTTTATTATCGCCATCACGTAGGTATAGTTTTCAAATTTTCTGTCCGCGATAATCATTTTAAAATCCACTCTTTCGCGTCTTTCAACAGCGTGAACGAGCCGCAAACCGTTACAATTTTGCTATCCGCTTTTTCAAGCGCGTCAAATACTCCGTCGGCGCGTTCCGCGTTTTTAAAATGTTTTTTGCAGAGGGCGTAAATTTTATCTCCGTCCATTGCCCTGTAAGAGTTAGGCGTCACCGCAATGACGCAGTCCGCGCAGCCGCTTATAATTTCAAGGCACCTGTCCGCGTCCTTGTCGGACAGACAGCCGAATATAAGCGTGTTTTTGCGGCTGTCGTAATCTCCGAGAAAGGACTTCAGATTTTCAAAACTCTGCGGATTGTGCGCGCCGTCAAGAATATAGGTCTTGTCCCTCTCTATAACTTCGAGCCGGCCGAAAAGGTTTGCGGCTTGTATTCCTTCTTTTATAAACTTTTCGTCAACGCCCAGAATTTTTGCGGCGGCGGCGGCAACGCCCGCGTTATAGGGCTGCGCCTTGCCGCGCATTTTGAGTTTGTATCCGCAGGGCGGCGCGAATTCTGCGCCGAGGTTTTTGAAATACGCCCTTGCCTCTTCGGGCTGTAACGAGCTGACAACTGCCGGACAGTCCTTTATAATACCGGCTTTCTGCGCGCAGATTTTTTCGATTGTATCGCCTAAATACGCGGTGTGTTCAAGGGATATAGAAGTTATTACCGCAACTTCCTTTTTCACCACCGCGTTGGTAGCGTCGGTAAATCCGCCCAAGCCGCACTCCAGAACGCAGTATTCGCAGCCGCTCTCCGCAAAGGCAAGCAATGCTCCCGCGGTTTCTATTTCAAACGGAGTCGCGCCGAGTTTGCAGCCTGCGTTATAAGCTCTCGTAAAGCAGTCCGCCAAAAACTTTTCTTCTGCGGGCTGACCGTTTATGCGGAACTGCTCGAAATAGCCGTAAACTTCGGGCGAGGTGAAAGTACCCGTCTTTTTGCCTGCGGCAATAAGAATCCGGGTTAAATATTCCGCAGTCGAACCCTTGCCGTTCGTGCCTGCGATATGCGCAATTTTAAGCTTTTTGTCGGGACTGTTCAGTCCGTCCAGAATAGCGCGCGTACGCCCTATACCGAAGTTAAAGCCGTTCGGGCGCATTGAGTTTATTTTTTCAAAAATTTCTTCCATAAAAAAAACGCCTTTGCGGCGCCCGAAAAAAAGATATTTTAAGGACTCGCGCCTCAACCGCAGACCGTAAGTCTTTCGTTCGGCGGCTGTCCGCGCCGCCGACACTTCACGCATCAGTACTTTTTTATTATACCACCCGCGCCGCGCCAAATCAAGAATATAAAGGCGCATTTTGAAAATACTTATATTATGGCTCTTATATTTATCCGCACGACGGTTATTTTTATTACTCTTTTATTTATAATGCGGCTTATGGGCAAAAGTCAGATCGGCGAAATGCAGCCCTTCGAGTTCGTAATAACTTTAGTTATCGCCGAGCTTGCGTGCATTCCCATGGCGGACACATCCATTCCTCTTTTTTACGGCGTAATCGCGATAGTCGCGATATTCGTCCTGCACCAGATAGTATGGCTTTTAGACCTGTGGTTCAAGCCTATGAAAACGGTGATATGCGGCACGCCGTCGATAGTCATAAACCGAAACGGCATAGTCGAGCGCGAGCTGCGCAAAAACAATCTGGACGTGAGCGACCTCATTGAAAGTATGCGCGCAGCCGGATACTTTGCGCTTGACGACGTTTACTACGGCTTGTACGAGGCGAACGGAAGCTTTTCCGCCCTGGAAAATCCCGACAAGTCCACTTCCTCCCTTTCGCTCACTCTGATAGAGAGCGGAACGGCGGACAAGAAAAATTTAGCGAAGTCGGGCGTGACGCGCGAAAAGCTTGACGAGTTTTTAAAGGAGCAGAACGCGAAGCTCAAACAGGTGGTCGTACTGACTGTCAACTCCGAGGGACGCGTCTATTTCCAGAAGAAGGGCGAAAAGTACAAAATTTTAAAATTAGAGGTGAACGGACAATGGTAAAATCGGTTATTTACACGCTGACCGCAATAGTATTGTGCATAGTTCTGTTTGTCTGCGTGGAGCTTTACCTGAACAAGCAGTTCGACGAATTCGGCGCGGCGCTGGACACCCTTTACAAAAAGGTTGAGGACGAAACCGCAAACCGCGAGGACGGCTACGCCGTAAAAGAGATGTGGCTTGACAAAAAGAGCAAGCTGCACATATTCGTGCCGCATAACGATATCTCCTACGTCGATTACTGGCTGAACGAAGCCTGCGGACTTATTTACGTGGGCGACTACGAAACTGCGCTTTGCAAGCTGGAAGTATTGAAAGAAATTGCAACAGCGCTGCCCGACTCGTACTCGGTAAAACTTGAAAACATCTTCTAACAGGCAACGCCTGATACGTATCTTAATTGCTCTCGTACTTGATTGACTTATCGCTAATCAAACGGGCAATGCCTGATACGTATCTTAAAGCCTTACGCTTTGCGGCGTATCTTAAATGCATTTGCGTTTAATTGAGTTACGGCTCCAAACAAGCTTAAACGCCGCCCGAGCCTTTCCGGCTCGGGCGGCGGATTTGATTTTATTCGTACTCGTCGTAGCTGCGTCTGTCGCGCGGATCGGGCGGACAGGGCGGCGGACAATTTTTGGGCGGTCTCCCCTTCGGCGGCGGAGGCGGACAGTCGGGTCTGTTTTCAAACCTGACGAGAATTGCGTCCTCGCCTATTTTTGTCACGTTCTTTATGGGGATAAATTCGTTCTGACGGGAAAATTTAAAACCCTTGCAACCGGTCACGAAAAAACCCAGAATATTGTTTTCGGGGAAGGAAAAAGACAGGTCGCAGACCTTGCCCAGATGCCTTCCGTCGTTTAAGCTTATAACTTCCTTTTGTTTGACGTCGGAGTATAAAAAGTCCATAAAATAGTATATGCGGCAAGCTTTAAAATTAAGCCTGCCGCATTATTTTTATCAAGCCGGAACCTTGTGTACAAGGTGTTCTTTAATCCAAATCGGAAGGGACGCCAGCGGATTAGCTTCAAGCAGTTTATCAAGTCTGAAGAAACTACCGGCAAGTTTCTGGTGGAAATTGTCGTAAGTCGAACCGCCTATCCAGTAAATTACCTGGAAGATAAACAGCGTCAAAAATACTAAAACTATCAGGAACAATAAAATTCCCAGAGATTTGTTTATTACCTTGAAAACCGGTCTGTCTATTTCCACAAACCGTTTTAATAGGAACACGATAAGCACGCGCGCCGCCGAAACTATAACAAAAAGTACAATATAGTAGACGACTATTTCAATATGAATTTTCAGAAGAAAATCGCAGAATTTGTTTTTGTCCGCAAGAGCGTCGATAAACTTACCCAAAAGAGTCTGCACGAACGAAAACTTTAAAACCATTCCGCCTATCAGGTAGCAGACGACTACCGAAATTATAATACCGAAAATTCCCTCGGTAAAAAATTTCAGCCCTTTGCCGAACCCCACAAACGCACCTAAAACAATAAACGCGGCAACTACCGCTATGGCTATCCAATCTGCAAGAATCACTTTGGCGCCTCCCCAGTTTTAATTGATTGTTGCCGCTTTTAAAAAAAATTATTCTTTTATTTAGTCAAGCGTTGAAATTGTAACACAATTAAATTTATTTTGCAAGGATAACGGAACCGATTCAGATATTTAAACCCTTCACCCAATCGCCGACGCTGTCTTTGCTTGCGTTACCCGCAAATCTTTTTCCGCTTTTCCAGTCTGCGTCGGGCGCAAGAGAATGTAAATTGGTATCGCTTGAACCTATGCCGCTACTGTGCGACGTGCAGAACGGAATAATGGTTTTACCCGAAAAATCGTAGCTTTCCAAAAAAGTATAAATTATCTTCGGCGCCTGACCGTGCCATATGGGATAGCCGACAAACACAACTTTGTACTTTTCCATATTTTCCATCCTTCCGCTGATTTCGGGACGGGCAGTCGGGTCTGCCTGTTCCCTATCGGCACGGCAGTCGGTGTAATACTTCAAATCGTCCGCCGTGTACGGTACTTTCGGTTCAATTTCATAAAGGGTTGCCGACGTTTCCGTACGGATATGCTTTGCAACGGCTTCGGTCGTGTTCGTGCAGGAAAAATACGCAATCAGAATTTCTCCATCTGCGGCGCCGCCTTCCGGATTATCCTCTCCGTTTGGGTTGCCGTTATAGCAGGCGGTCAGTCCTAGCAAAGCTATAATTATTGTCAAAATCAGCCCTGACAGTCTTTTCATATTTTTAAGTTACCCATATTGCTTTTGAAAAAATCTGCCAGCTTGTCAAAAGGAATGGCGTTCTTTCCGCCGCCGTCGTATAAATCGGTGTGGACGGCGTCGGGAATTATAAGCAGCTCTTTATTGTCCGCGTACGGATTGTCTTTTACCATATTTGCGTACGCGTCGCGGCTGAAATAGCAGGAATGCGCCTTCTCGCCGTGCATCACCAGAACCGCGCTGCGGATTTCGTTGCTGTATTTGAGTATAGGTTGATTGATAAACGACATACAGCCGACAACGTTCCAACCGCCGTTAGAGTTGAGCGAACGTTTGTGATAGCCGCGTTTTGTCTTGTAATAATCGTAATAGTCCTTTACAAAGAAAGGCGCGTCGTCGGGCAGGGGATCTACCACCCCTCCGCCGAGGGTATAACTTCCGCTCTTATAGTCGGCTGTCCTCTGCGCGTTCATAGCCTTTTTCTTTTCGTATCTGGCATCGGCGGAATTTTCCGAATCGAAATATCCGTTAGCGTTTACTCTTGTCATATCGTACATAGTGGAAGCGACTGTCGCTTTAATACGCGTATCCAACGCCGCCGCATTAATTGCCAGACCGCCCCAACCGCAGATGCCGATAATTCCTATTTTACCGGCGTCAACTTTTTCCTGAACGGAAAGGAAATCTACCGCCGCCTGAAAATCTTCGGTGTTTATATCGGGCGAAGCCATATACCGCGGTTCGCCGCCGCTTTCGCCCGTAAACGACGGGTCAAACGCAACGGTCAGAAAACCGCGCTCCGCCATAGCCTGCGCGTAAAGTCCCGCAGCCTGTTCCTTGACTGCGCCGAAAGGTCCGCAAACGGCGATTGCCGGAAGTTTCCCCGTTACGTTTTCAGGCTCGTACATATCCGCCGCAAGCGTTATGCCGTAGCGGTTACGGAAGGTAACTTTTTTGTGGTTGACCTTTTCGCTTTTCTGAAAGGTTTTATCCCAACGGGTTTCCAACTTCAGATTTTCCATAATGTCTGTTCCTTATTACGATTTTACGTTTCAATTATAAATGATTTTTCTTATTATAGCAAACGTTTATTTTCTATAACTTATTTTTGTTCACTCATTATAATATCCTCCGATTGAGTTAATTTTTAGCCCGGCAGAACCAATTAATTCTACACAATCATCGCGCGGTGTTCTTTATACAATAAAAACCGTCCGCAACTTAACTGCGGACGGCAAAAATAAAGCAAAACCGTTAATAAACTAAATAAGGTCGCGGTGCAATAAATCTATCGCGTTGTGTAATTCCGTTATGCCGTAAAATCTGTAATAAGGCGTCTGAAAATCGCCGCGCCATCTGTTAGTTAAGTCACCGAACAAAGCTACTCTTCCTTCCGAAGCGTGAATTCCTATTTCAAAATGTCCGTAAATATTTATTTGGTCGGGGTCGCTTGCAAAAGGCTCTTTTAATTTTTGTGGCAACGTATCAAAATTATTTACGCTTCTTACCACAACTTGCGTTGCCATGCCGGTACCGGCAAAACATTTAACGTACTTCTGATTTTCCCTGACAAGGCTGATTAGCGCTTCTCTGCCGCCGATTTCCTTTAATTTTGTAACGAGAAAATTTGCTCTCGTTTCATCGCATTTGTCAAGATGAAACATATAGTGCATGTCTCCGTTATTAACGTAAATAAAAGTACAGGTGTCAACTGCGCGCGTTACAACGACGTCAAACGGCTTTAAAACGTCCGGTCCCGATACGTTTTTAAATTCTTTCCCTTCTTTTTGCATAACCTCTATTATTTTCAGGTGTTCTCCCTCATGCCGTAAAGCGATAAACGAATCCCAACCCAGTTGATACGCGCGGTTTGAAATAACTTTGTTTAAGTCGTTATCGTAATCGTTACCGTTTTCAAAAAACTTGTTTTTATCGTCTATCGAAGCTATAAGTCTGTGCGAAGTTGTGTTTAAAATTATTTTCCCTTCTTCCGTCTCCCGGGCATGATTATTTACCTCAACGTTGTTTAAACCTATGATATAACACATTATTTACTGCTCCTTTTTTATATTTTTATCGTCGTACCAGTAGGGTTTTCTTTCAAACCCCACGTGATAAACTACGTACTGCGACACCACCTGGTGTTCGCCTATATTCAGAATATAAAAATTCTTTTCCTGCGCGATTATCCGTCCGCCGCGGGACAGAGCGGCGTTAAGCCGCTCCGTCTGCTTTGCAATCTCCGCCTCGTCGGGCAGTTTTTCCGCGTCCGTATTGCCGACGGCGTACCGCGCTACGAACTTAAAATCGCTTACCGAATACGCCATAGTTTACGCCGCGGCATTTTCCTTTTTGCCGTCCTCTGCGTTTTCCCTTACTACGCTTCTGGGCGCGACCGCGCTTGAAATTATATCGAGCATACGCATAAGACCTTCGGGCGTTTTCTGCTGGCTTGCGTGTACTTCAACGTGGTACTTCGCCGAATTGTCGCTCGACCTCGTATTGCTTTCGTGACATGAAACCGAACCCTTTATCGATACGTTCATTGAAAAAGCTCCGAACTTTCCTCCCGCACTGGCGTCAATGCTCGCGCTCTTGTCGTTAGACGACTGCGACGAAGAGGACGATTTAACTTCCATATCGAAAGTTATATCAACCTTGTCGATAGAAAGCGCCGGAACGTTGACGATTGCAAGAAGCGGAACGTTCATCTCAACGTTTTCGCTGCCGTGTTTGCCCTCTTCCTCACCCTCGGCCGTACGCGTAAACGAAAAGTTTGCCGTACGCACTTTTCTCACGCCGTTTTTGTCGGGCGCCTCAAGTCCTACCTCTTCGATAAAGTTGAGTGTAGAGCGCGCAAGTATAGTCTGCGCCTCGCACGCCGCGTTTAAAGGTCCGCCTATCAGCGCGGACATATCAAGTCCGCTGAACTGGTTTGAAATTAACTCTGCCATATTTTTTCCTCCTTAAGGCAAAATTTTTATCATTTCGTCGCGGATTCGCATAATGCCCTCGGGCGGCTCTTCCGCGGTGAATTTCAAGGTTATATTTGCATAACCGTCGTCAGATTTCTGACGGTATTCAGGTATAAAGCCCATCTTCTTTTTCTTCTTTTCGGGCGCTGCGCAGACCTGAAAACCTTCGTTGTCCTTTCTCTTTGCGCCGTCCTGTAAACTGATTTCGGCGGACAGCTTCACTTTAAAATCAACGCTGACCTCGTTCAGTTTGAGCGACGATATAGGCACCAGACACATTTCCGGAATTTCCGCGTCGCGGTATTCGGGCGTTCCGTCCTCTGTAAAGTAAGGATACTTTACCGCTATCGTTCTGGGATTGCCTTCTTCGTCGAAAAACTCTCTGATAGAGTCCAGATGCTGCTGCTCCGCCATTCTGTTTACCGATAAAAACGCGTCCTGAATGGAACTTATAAGCCCGTCAAAGCTTTCTACTTTTGCCATAATCTCCTCCTCTCGTTCGTATTATACACCGCGTCAGCCCGTTTATAAAAAACGGGCTGACGCTTACCGCGTCAGCCCATTTGTCAATGGTTTTTAACAAACTTTTTAAATATTTTTAGGATATACAGCTTTTAATTTGTTTTAACGCAGTCTTTTCAAGGCGCGAAACCTGCGCCTGGGATATACCCACTTCCTGCGAAATTTCGGTCTGGGTCTTGCCCTCGAAGTACCTTAAAAACAGTATCTTCTTCTCTCTGCCTTCAAGCCTTGCAATAGCTTCGTATAGCGCGGCTTTTTCCGTCCATACCTCGTCGTTGTTCTTGGTGTCGAAAATCTGATCCATCAATAAAAGGGTATCGCCCGATTTATTGTATACAGGCTCGTACAAAGATACGGGGTCGGAAATCGCGTCCAGCGCGTACGCCACTTCGGAAACCGCGATATTCATTTCCTTTGCGATTTTGTCGTAGGTTACGTCCTCGTCGTCCACTTCAAGCTTTTCGCGCACCTTTAAAACCTGATATGCGGTATCGCGTATCGAGCGCGAAACCCTCAACGAGTTTCCGTCCCTTAAATATCTCTTGATTTCGCCGAGTATCATAGGCACGGCGTAGGTTGAAAATTTTACTCCGACGGTTATATCGAAGTTGTCAATCGCCTTGATAAGTCCCACGCAGCCTGCCTGAAAGACGTCGTCCGCGTTGGCGTTCTTCGCCCAGAAACGGCGCACGAGCGACAGCACTAAACGCATATTGCCGACAATGAATTTCTCGCGCGCGGCGTTATCGCCCGACTTTAATTTCAGCATCAGTTCTTCCTGTTCTTTTGAACTTAAAAGCGGCAAGCCCGAAGTATCCACGCCGCAGATAACTACTTTTTGTAACATGGTTTTCCCCCTTATTTTTGTATGTACGCAGTTTTAAGGGGAAATATATGTACTAAATCTGTTTTGAAATATCCTTTTTCAGCTTTGAAATTATCTTCTTTTCAAGGCGCGAAATGTAACTTTGCGAAATGCCCAGTTTGTCCGCTACGTCCTTTTGGGTCATTTCCTCACCGCCGTCAAGGGCAAAGCGCATACGCATAATTTTCTGCTCTCTTTGGGAAAGCTTTGAAAGGGACGCCCTCAAAAGCTCGCGCTCGACGCCGCCCTCTATATCCGAGTAGACCGAATCGGCGTCCGTTCCCATAACGTCGGATAAAAGCAGCTCGTTGCCCTCCCAGTCGGTGTTTAACGGCTCGTCAAAGCTGACTTCCTGTTTAAGGCGCGACATTCTGCGCAGATACATCAGAATTTCGTTTTCGATGCAGCGCGAAGCGTAAGTCGCAAGCTTTATGTTCTTTTCCGATTTGAATGAATTTATAGCCTTGATAAGTCCTATCGTTCCCACGGAAACGAGGTCGTCGCCGTCCACTCCCGCGCCCTCGAACTTTTTGGCTATGTACACAACGAGGCGCAGATTATGTTCCACAAGCTCCGCCTTGGCGCGCTCGTCGCCGCTTTCGAGAAGGGAAATTTTGTCGCTCTCCTCTTCCTGCGAGAAGGGCAAAGGCAGCGCCTCCGTGCCGCATATGTAATCGAGAGTGTTTCTGCCTAAAATTAGGGCAAGCAGTTTTTTTATTTTATCAAACATTTACTCCTCCATTAAATCGGGATGAAGCACCGCGCCGCAGGCGGTGGGGCTTATTCCTATTTTTACGTTTTTGATAGTTTCGCACTTTTCGCCGCCGTAAATTTCGACCTTGTCCGCAGTGAAGATTTTCAGTTTTTTACTCCCTGCAACAGTATGTATTTTTACCGCGTCTTTTATACCCTGCGCGTCCACTATTTTTAAAGCGGCGGTCAGGGGAATTACGCTGACCGGTTGTCCCGAGTGATAGACCTTGTTTCCGCTGTCGAAAAAGCCGGAAAGCTCCACGCTTTTTTCGCCCGAAAATATTTTACACTTTACCGTGGTCTTGCCGACCTTTTTCAGTTTTGCCGCAAGCTTGCGCGCAAAAATGACTATAAGCAGCGCGGCGAACAGCGGTATTCCTATCGGTACGGACGAGAGCATATAGCCCGAACCCTGTTCGTACTTTAACCCCGTCAGCGAGAAAATGCCGATAAGCGCGCCGCCAAGTAGCGCGGTAAAGGCTAAAAAGACAGCCGTCAGTTTAACGTATGCTTTAATTGATTTATACTTGCCCGCCAAAAGACAAATAATAAGTCCCGAAATAATTTTCAAGACCACAGACCACACCGCGCCCAGCCTGAAAAGCGGAAACACTACGGCGAAGCACGCGCCCAGCGCCGCGGCGGCTACCACTCTCAACGCGTGCGCGCCGTTTTTGCAAACGAGCTTTGCGCAGTATAGGAGCGTGAAGTCCATACAGAAGTTTTCAGCGACAGCAAGTTCTACGTATACCTGCATTGTAAAAGGTATTATAGCGGCTAAATTGAGGCGTAAAATAAATAAAAACGGCGAAATTTGCCGAATTTCGTCGCCGACCGTTTTAACTCAAAAATATTGACATTATGATGTAGTCGTGATATAATAAATACGCTTAATACCTTGAATATGGGAAAATAGACTTTATTTTTCCCGACAGTCCGTATTTTTTTATACGGTTTTTTCCGTGTACCTATGTGCATAAAAACAATTTAATAAGACAAACACTATGATACAGATTACGGCATTACTGTATCCTTGTTTTCATAGTGTTTGAATTATTCTAATACGGAAACAACATTTAAGGTATTAAGCAACCGTTAAGGGTACTGTATGCGGGCAACCTTTGACGGTTGCCCTTATTTTTTCGGTAAAGCATGCTTGCGCCGTTAATTATATAAAATTTTGCCCGCTAAAAATTAGGAGGACAAAAAAATGAAAAGAAAACTACTTATCACTCTTCTGGCAATACTTTGTGTATTTGTCTGCGCGTTCGCCCTCTCCGCCTGTGACCTTTCCGGCGGCAAAACCGGTGAGAACAATAACAAGACCGAACAAGGCGATAACACAAGCGACGGCGATAATGCAAACACAGATGACGGCAGTACCGGAGATAATGGCGACGGAGACAATAGCAATCCGGAGCAAGGTGATAATTCCGGCAACAATATGCCGACTCATAATCATTTATATACACAAATCGTAGTAGACCCCACCTGCACCGAACAAGGCTTTACACTATATGCGTGCAACTGCGGGGTGTATCATAAATATGATATTAAACCCGCATCGGGGCATTCCGAAGTAACCGACGTCGCAGTTACCGCAACCTGTACGCAAACAGGCTTGACAGAGGGCAAACATTGCTCTGTCTGCAATACAGTTTTAAC
>CAZDAG010000009.1:52207-66745 GCA_964503655.1 uncultured Clostridia bacterium
CGCTCAAACAGAGACACCCAAATTAAACCATACCGAAGCAACCGACGTGGCAGTTGCTGCAACCTGTACACAAACAGGCTTGACCGAGGGCAAGCATTGCTCTGTCTGCAATACAGTTTTAACCGCTCAAACAGAGACACCCAAATTAAACCATACCGAAGCAACCGACGTGGCAGTTACCGCAACCTGTACGCAAACGGGCTTGACAGAGGGCAAACATTGCTCGGTTTGTAATACCGTACTTATAAAACAAGAAGAAACACCTCCGACACACAACTATGAAAACGGCATGTGTACTAATTGCGGAATGTTACAACCCACCGAAGGATTAACTTACGGACTTAACGATGACGGGCAATCTTATTACATTGCAGGTATAGGCACGGCAACCGAAACAGACATAATAATTGCCGCAAACTACAACGGTTTGCCTGTAACTTCCATAGCAAACTGGGCGTTTTCCGATTGCGGCAATATTGTAAATATACATTTACCCGATAGTATTATATCTATCGGCAAGTATGCATTTTCCGAATGCTTGGGACTTGAATCAATTAACATTCCCGACAGCGTTACTTCTATCGGCAGAAATGCGTTTTATAGTTGCGAAAATCTTACTGAAATATCTTTACCCGACGGAATAACCGAAATTCAAGAAGCTACTTTTTTATGTTGTTTCAATCTTGCAAATATAATTATTCCGGACAGTGTAAAATCTATCGGCAGAAGCGCATTTTTCGGTTGTATGAACAGTCTTACAGAAATAATTATCCCTGACAGTGTTACCGAAATCGGTTCTGCCGCATTCGCAAATTGTTTCAACCTTACAAGAATAACTCTTTCCGAAAACATTACTAAAATCGATCCCACTACGTTCTTACATTGCCGCAGTCTTACCAGTATTAACATAGCTGACGGCGTAACCGAAATCTACGGCAACGCTTTCTACGATTGCTCCAACCTTACTGACATATATTATAAGGGCAGTGAACAAGACTGGGCGGATATAACCATATATGGTGATAGCGAAGAATTAGCAAAAGCAATTATTCATTATAACGCTTAACTTATTACAACTAAAAAAGCCGGACGGCAAGATTGCCGCCCGGCTTTTAAAATTCTATTGTGTTTATAAGTTCTTTCAGTTGCTCACAGTCGGGGCAGGAAAAAAGCTTTACCCGAAGCTGCGCGCAGCCCTTTTGGTTTTTTAAGTAAAAGGCGCACATTTTGCGCATAAACACGCAGGCGAACCGCTCGCCGTACAGCTCCCTAGTTTTTTCAAGCTGCGTCAAAACGAGTTGTCTTTTGTCGGGCAGAGACGCGCCTGTAATTTTTGCGAATATCCACGGACCGTACATTGCTCCGCGCGCCACCGCCACTCCGTCCGCGCCCGTGCGGTTTATAATTTTTTCCGCCTCGCCGCTGCCGAAAACGCCGCCGTTTGCAATCACCGAAATTTTAACCGCGTTTTTTGCCGCGGCAATCTGTTCGTAATTGACCGCGCCAGAATATATCTTGTCGCGCGTTCTGCCGTGTACGCAAATCATATCCGCGCCGGCGCCTTCGCACATTTTTGCGAAATCTGCCGAAATAAGGCTGTTTTCGTCCAAACCTATGCGGAATTTTACGGACACCGCTTTACCGCTCTTTTTGCACGCGGAGATAATTTTTTCCGCAAGCGGCAAATCGTTCAAAAGCGCGCTGCCCTCGCCGTTGTTATAAATTTTGGGCATGGGGCAGCCCATATTTATATCGATTAATTCAAAGTCTTTTAAAGCTTCGCTCCCGCACGCCGCCCGCATAATTTCGGGGTCGTTGCCGAAAAGCTGGCATGCCTTTATACCGCCGTAGCTTTCGGTAACGTACAGCAAATCCTGCGTCTTTTCGCTGCCGTAACAAAGCCCTTTCGCGCTGACCATTTCGGTAAAGGTCAGCCCCGCGCCGAGGTCATAGCACATTTCCCTGAACACCGCGTTTGTGTAGCCCGCGAGCGGCGCAAGAAAGACGTTGTTTTTGGTATGTAGTTTGCCTATATTAATGCTTTTTAAGTTCATTTTTAGCAAGCGCCCAGTAGTAGTCCCAACGCGACGGGTCCATATCCTCTATTTTTTCGCCGTCCGCTGTTGCAAGTTTTTCGAATACGGTAAACCTCTTAATGAATTTATCGACCGCGGCTTGAAGCGCTTCTTCGCAGTCCACGCCTGCAAGACGGCACACGTTTACCGCCGAAAACAGCACGTCGCCCGCCTCTTCGAATATCGCTTCTTTGTCCTCCGCAACGCACGCATCAATGAGTTCGGTTATCTCTTCGGTCAGCTTTTCGGAAGCAGACACGGGGGATAAAAAGTCCATTCCGCACTTTGCCGAACGCTTTCCCACCTTCTGCGCGCGCATACACGCCGGCATATTTTTTGGAACGGCTACAACCGTATCCGAATAGGTTTTCTGGCTCTTTTCCTCGCGCTTATTTCTCTCCCAGACGCCCAAAGCCTCGCCGTCGTCCTTCGCTTTATCGGCGCCGAATATGTGCGAGTGGCGGAAAATCAGCTTTTTTATAAGCCGCGTAATAGCGTCCGCGCCGTTGAACGCGCCCTGCTCTTCCTTCATAACCGCGTGGAACGCAGCCTGTAAAAGAACGTCACCCGTTTCCTCTTCCATATCGTAATCGTCGCCGCGCTCGATTGCGTCGACCAGTTCGTACGCCTCTTCAATCATATTCGATTTAATGCTCTCGTTGGTCTGCGCCCTGTCCCACGGACAGCCGCCCGGCGCGCGGAGAAGCTTTATCATCCTTTCAAGATCGGCGTAGTCGTATCTGTGTTTTTTAAGAAACTCGTCCTCTTCCACCGCGACCGCGCAGGAATAGTCGTAGTCCTTGCGTCTGTCTATTTCGTAGACCTTTATTTTTTCGGCATTATCGCCGCGGACGAAAGTACAGTCCGCCTCTTCGCCGAACAGACCGGAAAGGACCTGCTTGACCTTTGTCGCGATAAAATAGCCGTCTATATCGTATACCACCGCCGCGCGGCAGCTCTTCAAATTTTCAATATCATACGCGGAAACCGCCGTGTACTGCGGACTTTTCAATTTTGCAAGGTTTGCGGCATGCGCCGATTTGGAGCCGCCTTCAAAAATTTCGCAGTCCCTTGCCTTTGACAAGATTATGCGGCAGGCTTCGTCCTCGCATACCGCGCCGTCCACGCAGTAGCACACGTCGCTTAACTTCGCCGCGTCCGTAACCGCTTTGGCAAGCTTTTTGTTCAGCGTGTCAAAGTTGCGGCTTGTTTTAAAAAGGTTGTCCAAAGTCTCTACTTCGTATCCTGCAAGCGCCGAAAATGAACGGGTTTCCGCAGTGCGCGCAATAATTTTGTCCGCGCTGTTCAGCGCCCTTTCAGCCCCCTTCGTCAACCCGTACTCGTCCGTTCCCAAGCCTATCAAGGTTATTTTCATAAGTTTTACCTCTGCCGCTTTTTTCCCTACTAATATACCAAATATTTATCAAAGCCGCAACCAAATAACTGCAATTTGCGGCAATAGCCGCGCCCTCTATCGAAAGCGGGGTAAACTTTATCAGAACCGCGGTAATCGCAACGCGCAGAATACAGGTAGTCCACTGGGTGACCGTGCTTTTAATCGGTCTGCCCAAGGAAGTCAGGCACGCGGACGAAGTCTGTACGAGCGACAGCGTGACCGCGTTCACCGCCATAATGCGCACAAGCCGCACAAGCAATGTCTTTTCTTCGCCGGCAAGGGACGAGAATATTATCTTTACCGCAAACGGCGCAAACGCGAACAGACCCAGCGCCGCCGGCAGTGAAATTGCGAGGGTTATTAAAAGGGACTTGTAAGCTTTGGCTTTTGCGCCTTCGATATCGCCGCTTTCAGCAAGCGGACTTATCTGCGGAACGCTTGCCGCCGCCAGTCCGTAAGTTACCGAAACGGGCAGGTTTATTATAGTCACGGCGCAGCCCGAAAACACGCCGTATAAAGCCGTGGCGTTATCGGCAAACTCTTTTAAAAAGCGTACCGCGACTATGCTTTCCAAAAGCTGACTTGCAGGCATTGCAATCGCCGTCAAGGTTAAAGGTATGGTGTACTTTATTATCGCCGAATACGGAACGGGCGCAACTTTAAAAAGCGGCTGTTTTGCGCGGCTTTTCAGATACCACACTAGCGCTATTACCGTTGAAACCACTTCGCTGACAGTCACCGCGAAGAGGGTCGAAGCGACCGCAAGCGCCATATTGCTTCTGAAATAGTACGCAAGTCCGCAGCCGATAGCAACCTTTATCACCTGCTCCGCAATTTCGGTGATTGCCGTTGGGTACATATTTCCACGCCCCTGAAAGTAACCGCGGACCACCGAAAGCACGGACACGAAAAATACCGAGGGACAAAGCATTACGCAGCACGAGGTTATCGCGCTCTCGCCCTGAATCGCCGCAAGCGGCGCGGAAAACAGGTACATTAAAATGGTGCCTATTATTCCTATCGTGCCGTACAGCATAAAAGCCTGCTTTTCCGCGCCCGAGCCGCTGCCCGAGGATATAAGCCTTGCAATGCCGGTTGGTATGCCCGAAGCCGAAACGGTCAGAAGAATACAGTACAGCGGATATACCATCTGGTATATACCCATTCCCTCGCCGCCTAAAAACGCGGTCAGCGGTATTCTGTACACGGCGCCTAAAATCTTTGAAACGAAGCCGCCGAAAGATATAATTATCGCGCCCTTTATGAAGGATTGCTTTTTTGAAAACATATGTAAAGCCCCGAAACTTTTCGGGGCGTAAAATTACTTAAAGAGATTACTCGAATTGGTTTGCAAGTATTGTTGCGGAGAGCTGCGCGAGTTTGCACGCCCCCGCCTCTATTTTTGCGCCCTGCTCGCAGGAAACGAGCGCCACCGCGCCCAGACAGTCGCCGTTGCAGACGATAGGCACTATTATCTGCGCGGTTATTTCGTTGTCGTCGGACGAGGTGATAGGCACCATATCGCCGCCCTCGGAAAGATTTGCTACGTAAGACTTTCTGTCGCGCAAAATCTTTTCCATTTTTTCGGAAAGGCTTTTGCCGTCAAACGAACGCTGTCCTCTGCCGGAGGCGTGTATAACTTCGTCCGTGTCACAGATTACCGCGATATGTCCCGATAAGTCGCTCAAAGATTTTGCCGTGCCTTCCGAAAACTTTTCAAGCGAGGCTATCGGCGAGTATTTTTTAAGCATAAGCTCGTCGCGGTCGGTAAATATTTCCAACGGGTCGCCCGATTTAAGACGCAGCGTGCTTCGTATTTCCTTGGGTATAACCACTCTGCCCAATTCGTCTATTCTTCTTACAATTCCTGTTGCTTTCATAAAACTCCTATTAAAGGCAAAATTTGCCCGTAAAGGTATTATGTGAAAGTAAATTTTTGTTATGCGTAAAAAATAGCGGCGGAGCGTGAAATTAACGCTCCGCCGCAAAAAATTTAATTCAGTCTAATTTTTCCCATTTAATTTCCTGTTTCGGCTCTTCCGCTTCCGCAGGCTTTTGTTCGACATCTTTCGGAAGTTCGGGGTGCTTCATCTGCTTTGACAACCAGTACTTTTGCAGGAAGATAAAGCCTATGCCGAATATTACCATAAAGATACACCAGAACTGCGAGGGGGTCAAAGCCGTTCCCGCAAACTGACCTCTGTCGTCGCCGCGGTAAAATTCGATTACAAATCTCCAGATGCCATAAGCTACCGCGTACAGACCGAAGTTGTAGTTGAATTTATATCTGAAATACATAAACGCCATCGCTCCGGCGAGCGCAAGCAGGAACGCCATTTCAAACAGCTGCAAAGGCACTACCTTTACGTTTGAAACGTCCATTTGCAAAAGATTGCTCCAACCGTTGGCGCAGGTTAAGCCGAAATCGGGGTCGGGCTTGCCGTAGCAGCAGCCGGCGCAGAAACAGCCGAGGCGGCCGAACGCGTGCGCAATGCAGATTGCTATGGGAATAAAGGGCAGCGCGTCGGTTAAAGTTGCGTTGAGTTTAGGCTTTAACCATTTAATTTTGGTTTTGGGGTGAACGACGTAGATATACAGATTGTACACACCGAGGAAGCTTACGACGCCGCCGATAAGTCCGCCGATAAATGTCATTCCGCCGAGGTGGAAACCGTTCGAAGGGTCGGCGATATAGTTATATACCGACTGGAACAGCATTGCGGCAAAAATACCGAAACCCGTGCCGAACATTCCGACGAATAAAATTACGTCTAACGAAGCGTCGTTGAACTTTGCCTTTTTCATTGTGAAATACAGAAAAAGGAAACAAAGCACTATTCCCAGCGCAAGGCATATGCCGTACAGATATACCCCTTTGCCGAGAAGCGTAAATATAGGTTGGGGATGCATTTTAATACCTTCTATAAAATTACTGCTATCATTTTACTATAATCCGTAAGGTAAGTCAAGCTATTAACCTGTGTATAACAAGCGGTAAAAAATTACATCTGCCCCGACTTTAAAAGTCGGGGCAGCTTATTTTTACTTAAATTTATGTAATTTTATAAATCGAAATCAACTGCGCCGCATCGCGTACGGCCTTTGCAACGCAATCGGCGCGAACGCTTCTTCCCTATTATTCATACAATTCTTCCTCTTCTTCGGGTTCGAAATACGCGTACAGCGTGATATCCTGGAGATCGGAGACATAATAGGTAGAATCATACAAAAACAGCTTACCGTATCCCAAGTCGTAATACCAGCCCTGAAAAACGTAGCCTTCCTTTTCCGCGTCGCCGAAGATTATATAGTCGTCTTCAACCGTATAGAAATCAGGGTTTTCAGGCGCGTTTACGCCGTCGTCAAGCTCGTAAGTTATCGAGTATCTGACAGGTCTGAATTTAACGGTAACCGTCACGTCTTCCGCAGGCATTACAAACGACGTTCCCTCTATGGTATTGCCGTTTACGGTAATATAATCAAGCTCGTAGCCGTAATAGGGTTCAACAACTAAATTTACGGTATCGCCGAAGTACCCTTCCCACATATAACCTTCAACGTAGACGTTGCCGTTTGCATAGTCGGAAATATTAATTTCATGCGGCGGATTGTAATACATTGCGTACAGGGTCAGGTTTCCGTAAAGCCCTTCAAGGCTAGTCACTTTAAAATCTTCGATATACCAGTCTATACCGTATTCGGGTTCGGGACGGTACCTGTACCAGCCGCAAACTTCATACCCCTCTTTTTCGGGTTGAATAAGCTCCGCGGCGTTTTCAACTGTATAAGTTTCGGGGTTACCGCCCGAAACGGTCGCGCCGTTTAATACGTAAGTTACAGAATAGGTAACCGCCTCGAAACGCGCGGAAACGGTTACGTCCTTTTCGGGCATCACGAACGAAACGCCGTCTAAAACTTCGCCGTCTAAAAGATAAGCCGAAAGCTTGTAGCCTGCGTCGGGATGCGCCGCAAGAATTATCTTTTCGCCCGCTTTCGCGCTTTTACCGGATGCAATCACGTAGCCATTTTCACCCGCCCGGCAAGTTACGGAATATTCGGTTTTGTCAAAGCAAGCCGCTAACGCAAGGGCGCCGCAGGATAACGTTACGCACGCCGCTAAAATAATTAAAAACTTTTTCATACCGCTGCCTCCGCTTCCGCTTTAACGGATAAATTTTTGAACAGTCCGCAGATTTGCGGAACGCACATTGTGAGCGGCAATATCGCGAACGCCGCGATAAAGCCGAGCGCGCCGAACGTAAGCGAAACGTACAGCGAATATAAAAGGGAAATATAAACGCTTAAAGTAAAGACGGTAGCAATCGCGCAGGTTGCAACCGAAACGCCGGTTTTTACTTTTTCGTTTTTGACAAAAAGTTTTACTCCTTCGCCGAGAACGTACAAAAGTACTGGAATTACGAAAAGATAGGTTCCGCCGAAAATGACCGCCGCGCAGACTATTGCAAGCAAAGTGTTTATCGTAAGTCCGCCCAAAGTCATTTCCGGATAAGTAAAGCCGAATTTCGATTTAAACAGCGTAGCAAATACAAACGCCGCCGCAAAGAGCAGCGAGAAGATTATCAGCAAGCCGCCGTCGAACGCTACGCCGATTACGAACATCACGTGGAAATTTACGCCGCTGCACGCGCTTGCGATAACCGCGATCAAAAAGCCCAGACCGCACGTTATTAAAACAAACGCCAGATCTATTGCCAGCGACAGCAGATACTTTTTCCAGTTCAACTTCTTTTTTAATATAGATACAACTATGAGGGCTGCGACGAGGGCGATTATTATGCCGAAAAATATCCAGCCGGTAACCGCGCTGTAACTTACGAGCGCGTTAGGGAAAAGCGTGAAGAACAGCGTATCGTGACCGGTTTTGAAATAGTCGGACGAGCCGTACTTTGCGTTAGATGCGTACTCGTCCACAAGGGGCAGCAGCGTATCGCAGTATTTGGCGACCGTAGCGGGGTCTACCGCCTCGTAAACGTCCTTTTCGTTGTGGTAAACTTTAAGGCTTTCCAAAACGGCAAAGTTCATACCGGCAAAGCCGCCTTCAAGGAAGGGGCTTAAATCGGTATCGTTCGGCAGCATACCGTAGACGTCCGCCGCAACCGAGAAGGAATACGGAAATCCCGCTTTCTTGTAAAGCTCTATTATCCTCGAATTATTGCCGCTGGTCTGGAAGAGGTAAACGGGACCTTTATTGCCGCGTCCCTCTACGTTTATGACGAGGTTTACGTCGTCAAGCCACTGGGGATACTCTCTGACCAGCGCTTCGCTTCCCAGAACGCCCTCTTCTTCCGCGTCCACTATCGCAATTTTAATTCCGTTTTTAAGGTTCTTTTCGGAGGAGAATATTCTTGCAAGCTCCAGTACGGCGGCAACTCCGTAACCGTCGTCAAGCGCGCCGTGCGAGCCTTCGCTCGCCTCGCCGTACTTGATTTTGTATCCGCAGGAATCGTAATGCGCCACAAGCAATACGTTCACTCCGCTTTCGCCCTCAATCTCCGCGTAAATGTTTTTGGGATTATAGTAGAAAAACTCGCCGGTCTTCTCGTCGTAGACGGTTCTCGGGTCGTGCGTGATAATCTCGTTTTCCACCCCGTACGAAAAAAGGGTTGACGAAATATAACTTCTTACCTCTTCCGCCGCCTCTTCCTGATACACGGAATGTTCCTTTTCGGATATGGAAAGGATGTGCGACAGCATATTGTCGAGCGAGTATTTTTTGTCGCTTACGTTTGTAGAATAGTTGATATTCAACGCGCCGATAAGTACGGACAGCAAAACGACAACAGCGGCAAATATGCTTGTCAATAAAATTTTACGCTTATTCGCTTTCAGTTCTTTTAACGTCAGTAGCTTTTTCACAGTCTTAAAATCCTTCTTGTATTTGTAATTTAACTATATCATACCGTTCATAAAAAAACAAGCGTTAAAAAGGAAGGCTTCCGCCTTCCTTTTTTTATTTTCCGCAATTAACTGCAGTAGTTCTTGATATTCGCCTGTACGGGTGTATAACTACGACGGGCGGAAAAAATTCAGGCGGGTTCGGCAGGCGTCATTCCTTTCAGAATTTTACGGAAACGGAAAAAGAAGATCGTTCCGCATAATACGGCCGCAATACCGTCTGCGGCGCATTCCGCCCAGTATACGCCGCCCACGCCGAGCGTCAGAGGGAAAATAAACGCGAAAGGAACGAGCAGAATAATTTTTCTTAAAACCGCGATAAACAGGCTTATTTTAGCTTCCGTAACGGCAACGAAGGTCGTCTGGCAAGCGCGTTGAATACCGAATATCAGCATACCCGCGACAAACACCGGCAGATATTTATCGGTAATTTTCAGAATTTCGGCATTGCCCGTAAACATGCGTCCGAACAGATGCGGGAAACACATCATCATAACAGCCGCAACCGAACAATACGCCCAGCAGGTAATTACGGTAATAAAGAAAGCGCGCTTTAATCTGTCCTTATTTTTTGCTCCGAAGTTATATGACAGCACGGGCGTGACGCCCTGCGTAAACCCCGAAACAGGAACGGAAATAAGCATCATTACGCTTTGCAGTACGGCAAGCGCCGACACGTGCATATCGCCCAAGCCTTCGCCCGCAATATCGCCGTAATACTTTAATCTGCCGTTGAGAACAAACCCTATTACCGACTCGGTTGCAGACATAACGAAAGGCGCAAGACCTAAACCGAAAATCGAGCCTATAATTTTGAGGTCGAACTTCATATATTTGTAATCGAGCCTCAATGTTGCGTTCTTTTTTAGAAGTACGCAAATTATAAAGATGCAGCTTGCAAGCTGACTTATTACGGTGGCGATTGCCGCCCCTTTTATACCCATTTTAAAAACGAATATAAAAAGCGGGTCAAGACCGATATTGAGCGCGGCGCCTATAATCATAGCTATCATAGCCATTGCGCTTTTACCCTGCGCCGTAAGAAAGGTATTAAGTCCCACGCTCAACTGCACAAACAGCGTGCCGATAAGATAAAACGATAAATAGTCCTTCGCGTAACCGTACGTATTTTCGCTTGCGCCTATAAGATACAGCAGCGGACGCTTTGCAAAAAACGCGGTAAGACCTAATACCACGGAAAACGCGCACAGCATAACGAAACCGTTATTCAATATCTTTTTAGCCCGTTCGGGGTCCTTCTCCCCCAATGCCTTTGCCGCCAGCGGAGCACCGCCTCCGGCTACGAACGAAGAAAACGCAGATATAATCGTGAGAATTGGCGCACACAAACCGAGGCCCGCCAAAGCGAAGCCTTCCGAGTCCGCCATATTGCCTATGTATATTCTGTCAACTATGTTATACAAAAGGTTTACCAACTGCGCCAATACGCAGGGAATACCCATTTTTAAACACAGTTTCCATATTTTCTCTGTACCTAATAAATCTTCTTTAGCCATTTTACCGTCAAAATCGGTAAAGCCCGAAACGCGTTTCGGGCTTTACTTCGTTAATTAATCACTCTCTTACTTTCTCGGATTTTTGATATTAGCCTGCGCGAGTATATTACTACGAGGGTCGATTTTATTATAATACAACAACCCGCTAATACAACATCAACATTATTGATAAAGCGATGCAATCTCGGGCAAGCCGACAAACAAAAAGACGACTATTATCACACTTGATATTCCCGCCAAAACAACGCCGATAATACCCAGAACGAACGCGGGTACGGGTTTTTTGCCGGAGCCTAATTTAAAATTACTATACGCGCGGATACCTTTCGCGCCGAAAATGATAGCCAGGACGATTGCCGCAATATCTATAATTAACATAAATATCATAGCAATAAGATTCATACGCGCGCCCGAACCGTTAAGTACGCTTGAAACGATGAATGCGCCGAAGCCCATTATGGTTGAAGCCAACGCCTTACCGAAACTAATCATACCGGTATTGATTTTGTTAGTATCTGACAGCTCGGTAGCGTTTTTTTCCGGCTTGCAGTCTTCGCAAATACCGTCGGACTCGTTAGTTTGTTTACCGCATTTTACACAAAACATATCCTTTTTCCTTTCGCAACAATTTATTTGATTGCTATTATTTTTCTTGAGTAATATACATATTACGTAATTATCTTATCACTTTTCATTCTATTCTGTCAACCCCAAATTTATTCAGCGCGCATTTATGGTGAATTGTCTTCTTAAAAGTATAAAATCCCGCGTTTTTCGCGGGATTTTAATTATTAAGAAATTACTTTCTGGGGTTTTTGATATTAGCCTGTACCGCCGTGTTACTACAAGGGGCAATATTAGTTAAAAATTTCCTCAACAACTTGATTTCCACAAAAAAAACATCTTTGAAAATAATTTTTATAATTTACGAAATTTTACTTAATAAATCCTCTTAGCTCTTTTTTTGCTCCTGGTATCAATAACAGGTTCCCATTTTGTAAATCTTCGTTATACGCCGTTACTGCTTCGGCTGGTGCTTTGTCTGTAAGCACCACATATCCGCCTTCATCTGTCGTCCACCAGTCCTCATTCTGCATATAAATCGGCTGCATCATTTTTTAAACCTCCTATATATGATACCTACTTCTTTATACTTTAAAAGTTCACTAATAAATACTTTTATCTTCTGCAAATTTCTTCAATTCTTCCAACGCTTGCTCATACTGCTTTCTATCAAAAACGTAATTGAGCGGATAATTGTACTCTAATTGATTATGACCCAAAGCCTTCCAATAAACATATTGCTCATCTTCTTCAATAAACACGGTCGGCGAACTGCATTCTATTACTCCGCACGTACAGCACAAGATTTCAACACTGTTTTTTTCTTGCCAATCTTTAAGTTCCGCATCATCTGGCACGAGATTACTGTACAATTCCTTAGCTGTTTGATAAATGTAATCCATTGCTCCGCCTTTTAAATTTTCGTTCTCTAAATCGGTGACGATATCCAAAAGCTTACGGTCGTTGATAAAAATACCCACGACGCCTCTATACTTCGGTGTTTCGCCAACAGCTATTTCCCCATCGATTATTTGGAAAGATATTTTGTCAGACATTTTCTTTATTCCCCCTTTACCGCAGTCTTAGATTGTAAATAAGATAACATATGTTCAAGCTTATCCATATCCAAACTAAGAACAAGTCTATTCCCTGTTAAACAGCCGCGTCCCTCGGTTTCCCAATAGCCCAAAGACATATCCGCATAAGAAAACTTGCCGTCATTAAATACAAATTCAAACTCAATGTCTTGTTCAATAAAGTAAAGCTGCTTATTTTGCGTTATAGAACCGTCCAAAACGCCAGCAATAGTATCACGAATTCTTTTTATTTCATCACAAGTGAGCCACGGCAAATTTTTATAATTATGGTAAATGTGAACGCCATTACGCATAACGGTAAAGTCCATATAGCAATAATTATCATATTCTGATTCGTCGGGTAAATCTTCTCTGAATTGATTTATTTTTAATTGCAGTTCAATCCCGTTTATATCTAAATGCAACATAATATTCCTTATGACATTAAGTGACTTTTTACAATTTTATTCTATCATAAACAACCATAAAAGTCAATGACTTACCGCACTCACAAAATCTAACGCCACCCCGGCAGCCCACGGGCGAAATGTGTAGAAAAAGGGCGATAAATCAAGTATTCAACTTAAGTATAAACAACCAATTTTAAGTCGTTTTAGCCCCTTATTTTGACTTATTTTTCCAAATAAATATAGCTTATTCCTATTTGGAATAAGCTATATTACTAAATATTATGATTTATATTTAAATTAAATATTAAGTATTCGATACGTTTACTTTCTGGGGTTCTTGATATTAGCCTGCGCCGCTGCAAGTCTTGCAATAGGTACGCGGTAAGGCGAGCAGGAAACGTAGTTGAGACCTATCTTGTGGCAGAACTCAATCGACGAGGGGTCGCCGCCGTGTTCGCCGCAGATACCTACGTGCAGGTTCTTGTTACCCTTCTTGCCCAGCGTTACAGCCATATCCATGAGCTTGCCTACGCCGGTGGTATCGAGACGCGAGAACGGGTCGCTTTCGTAAATCTTGTTCGAGTAATACGAAGGCAGGAATTTGCCTGCGTCGTCGCGCGAGAAGCCGAAGGTCATCTGGGTCAGGTCGTTGGTGCCGAAGCAGAAGAAATCAGCCTGCTGCGCGATATCGTCCGCTGTAAGCGCCGCGCGGGGAATTTCAATCATGGTGCCGACTTCGTATTTAAGCTTAACGCCCGAAGATGCGATAACCTCGTCCGCGGTCTTTACGACTATATCTTTGACGAATTTAAGCTCTTTAACTTCGCCGGTCAAAGGAATCATAATTTCGGGAACGACCTTCCACGAAGAGTGCTTTTTCTGAACGTTGATAGCAGCCTTTATAACCGCCTTGGTCTGCATAACCGCAATTTCGGGATAGGTTACGCAAAGACGGCAGCCGCGGTGACCCATCATGGGGTTGAACTCGTGCAGGTCGGAAATAATCTGCTTAATCTGCGCGACCGTCTTGCCCTGCGTTTTTGCAAGCGCCTTTATATCCTCTTCGTCCGTGGGAACGAACTCGTGAAGGGGCGGGTCAAGGAAACGGATAGTTACGGGCTGGCCTTCCAGAGCTTCCATCAGGCCTTCGAAGTCCGCCTGCTGCATAGGCTCGATTTTAGCGAGCGCAGCCTCTCTCTCTTTAACCGTGTCGGAACAGATCATTTCTCTGAACGCGCCGATTCTTGCGGGGTCGAAGAACATATGCTCGGTACGGCAAAGTCCGATGCCCTGCGCGCCGAACGCCGCCGCCTGCTTTGCGTCCGCGGGGGTGTCCGCGTTGGTTCTTACGCCGAGAGCCTTATATTTATCCGCAAGCTCCATAATTCTGCCGAAGTAACCGCTGTTGGGGTCTGCGGGTACGGTGGGGATAAGGCAGTCGTAGATATTACCGGTAGAACCGTCAAGCGAAATGCCGTCGCCCTCTTTGAATACTTTGCCCGCGAGGGTGAACTGCTTGTTCTCCTCGTCCATTTTAATGTCGCCGCAACCGGATACGCAGCAGGTACCCATGCCGCGCGCAAC
>CAZDAG010000010.1:0-64365 GCA_964503655.1 uncultured Clostridia bacterium
GGATATTCTGGGGCAGGTTCAGCGTTGCGCCCTTGCTGCCCTTGTTCCACATATTTGTGGTATCTACGATAAGCGGTGTAAGATTCCAGTTATAGGTCGCAGTCTTATCGTCGCCGGTCACTTTAACGCCGTCCACGGCAAGCGCGTATTTGACAACCGATTTACCGAGACTTTTATTGTCGGGATATATCCACTTATAGTTACTGTCGGTAAGTTCAAGCGTGGTCGTGTAGTTGCCTGCGCCGACGTTTCTGTCTGACAGCTTACCGTCCACCTTGATTATGTTCATTCCCGCAGGGCCGTAAGTAGTCCAACTGCTGCCCGAAAGGTTATCCGCAAAATTCTGCTCTTTGCCGTTGAAGGTAATGACGCCAAGCGTGGGCAAATCTATACCCATAGCTTCTATCTTAACGGTTAATCTGTCGGTTACAAGTATATACTTGCTCTCCGCCTGCGTTCCAAGAATTACTTCTATGCAGTAATCTCCTGCGTCCTTGGGCAGTTCGCCCGCGGGAAGCTCGTTAGCGGCTACGGGAGTCGTTCCTTTGTAGTACTTAACGGTAAAGTCCGTAACGTTCATTGAGTCGCTGCCGGTCACGGTTACGCGCGAAACGTCAAAATGAGTATTACCGTCATACACCACGGTTGCGTTGTCTATCGCCGCGTCGGCAAGTTTGTTGTTGCTACCTGTCTTAAACTGGTCGCTAGGCGTACTGCCGTTATCGTCTACCGTATAGTTAGCCGCATAAGCAGGGTTTATGTACGCTTCCACTTTATAATTTTGCGGATTGGTAAGGTCCACCGCGTCTTTTATATCCTGAAGCGTTACAAGCGTGTTCGCAGGCAGCAGATAATACACGTAATCAATATATCCTGCGAACGTAGAATCCAAATCAAGCTGTTTCAGTATTATTGTGCCGGAATAGTTTGCATTGGAAAACGATTCGGCTACGTTCTTAAAACTTTTGTACAGGTTCTTCTTTACTATATCCCAGTTGAGATTAAGCAAACTTGTGTTGGGAGCATTGAAGTTGTTAGTATCGTAATTGAAATCCGAAGTCTGAATGGTTGCCGTATAGTTACCTACGACGCTTTCTTTTATTCCTTCATACAGGGAATCCAGAATCAAGCCTGCGGGCAGAGTTGAAGCCTTTACTCTTACGGTTATATCGTAACCGTCGTTATACTGCGGAGGATTTGCAGGGTTGTAGTCCGTCCAGCCCGATGTGCCGTTCAACGAATACTCCCACTTGACGCCGCTCAAATTGAAAGTACCTTTTTCAATCTCCCAGTTGAATTCAACTTCGCAGGTATCCTGTTTGTTTCCGTTAACCTCAAAAAGATTATTCGGGTCGGTAGATTTCAGAGCAACGGTTGTTGTATAAGTATTTACGCTGTTTCCGCTGCGCGTCAGATAACCTGCGGTATATTTGGAAGTATCAACTATTACGAACGAATCAGATGAGGGTATCTGTATTGATAGTTCATATTTAACGCCATCCACAGAATTGCCGGCTTTCAGCTCGAACGGTAACTTATCGCCGTCCGCGATTGTAGAACCTGCAGCGCCGTCTTTCGTATATATCCAGCCGTATGTACTCGGGTCTATTTTACCCGAAGTTACCTCGAAATTCAGAGTATTGTTTTTAGTAATTTTATAGTTAGCGTTATCTCCGGTATTGCCGTTTAACTCTACCGTTAAAGTATAGTTGCCTACGGCGATAGTTGCAGGCATAGTTATAGTTGTTACGTTACCGACTGTATTAGGCGTAAGCGTATTCGCCTTGCTCGTACCGCCCGCTACGTCGTAATAACAGAGCAGGTTTATATTTTCGCCCGATATCCTGTCATCCGTTATAGTAACGGTTGCTGCGTCGCCGAACTCCCATTCCGCGCCGCCCGTGCCGTTCACTTCCGAGCTTACCGGCGGAGTTGACAGAAGTTCTTTCTGTGTTATCTCAAAATCTACGGTCTTGGAAGTATTCACACCGTCCGACCACGCGTAGTTTTTGGTGTCGCGCAAACTTAACTTTACCGTATATTTGCCGACGTTCGTCGCCTCGAAGGTGTCCGTTGTATCAGTAATAGTTGCGCCACCTGCGCCGGTCACGGTGTTACTGCCCGTGCCTGTTGCGCTGTCTACTTTTATATAAGCACCCGCATTGAAGTCCGCAAGTACAAACTGCAACGCGCCACCTGTGTATTCCTGCGGCGCAGTTATTGTGGGGATAGTGAGTTTTTTAGGCTCAACCTTTACCGTAGCCGGCTGATCTGCCGTAGTGCCGTTAGCGCCCTTATCCCAGACGTAGTTTTTAGTGTCTTTTAACTGGAATTTTACGCTGTATGTACCGGCTGCCGTGGCATCAAAACAAGAACTACCTGCGTTCCAACTTATATCCGGCGATGGATCCGGCACTGTTAACGCTTTCATTGTCGTTGCATCGAAATTTGAATCAACGGTAAAGTGGTTGCCGTTTGTGGGATCATAGGTCTGCGGTGAATTAGTTATTTTAGGAATAGTGAGTTTTTTTGGGTTAATTGTAAACGTTAATGTCTTTTGAGTAATTGTGCCGTCAAACCAAGTAACGCCATCCATTGTTGCATCAGGATTTAACTCAAACGCAACTTTATAAACACCGGCAAGCGTGGGATCAAAAACACCGTTTACATCAATATCTGCGGTAGAAATACTAGTTATCGAATCGCCGTCGAAATCAGTACCCTTAACACTAGTGATATTTACGCAGTCGTTGAGAAAATTATTAATATTAAAGTTTATTTTCGAACCTGTATACGCATCACTTATTGCCGACGTATCATTCGATGTTACGGGAGGCAATACTTTAACTGAATTAACAGTTCTTGTAGAGAAAGTTACGCTTAAATTATCTATATGCCTAGTGGTGTTCCCGCCGCCTATATATACACTCATACCGTAACTACGGGTGAAAGTTCTCGGAGCGGCGGTATCATTTTTAAGCGTAGTCGGCGAATCAGAATCCAAATGAAAGCTTTCATTTATGCCCCAAGTTTTACTCGCATTCGCATAACCTTTGCTCTCCATCGATGCGTTGGAAGATGTATAACCGTTAAGCATTAAGTTAATATCATTAGAACTTGAAAGTGTGGCATTAGGCGCCGCGCCGACTGAAGTATCCGGCTTATAATAATACACTCCTGCTGATTGAGTCATAGCATAATTAAGAATTGTTGTCACGCAAGAAAAATCAAGCCCATAAGTTATATTCCACTCTTCATATGCAGGCACGGTTACACTTACGTCAAACCCGACATAAAGACCACGGGCAGGCATATCATCAGTGCTACTATCTTGATTGTAGCTTATAGTCGTATCGTTTATTGTTTTACTACCTCTAAACGGCGTGTTCATATTATTGACAGACATCGATTCGTAAGTGCTGACTGTCGGAGAATTCTCATGGTAACGCTCTGATGCATTTGCTAATTTTATCTCTTGAGAAAAACTAGCCGCCATCGCCGCATTTGCTGATTTTTCGCTTTTAGGCAATGCAACGCCGACGCCGAGCGCAATCAGCGCGGCGCAAAGCATTGCGAGAATTACCGTTAATAGATTCCCTCTTTGAATTTTCATATACTTTCTCCTTTTGGGATAAGCGGGCGGCGCGGTTTGCCACATTCGCGCATCCTTTTAATTATTTGCGCCGCCGCTTATATTTCCCTCTCTTCTTTTACCCTGCGGTAAAATCAGATGACGTGGTACTGTTTTTTTCCAAAAACTCCCTTTTCCATTAAAGTACACTTTTTTGTACTTTTACTATTGACATTTTTCGCGGCATATATTATTATAAAAAGGCTTAATAATGCCCTAAAACCCCGATTTTTACTGGTTTTCAGTAATTCCAGAAAAGTGTACTTTTTTGGAATTTTTTTTATTTTCTACCTATTTTTTGGAAAAATTCCCCAAAAAAGGCGCAAAAAAAGACGCGCCGTGACGACGCGCCTTTATAATTGGAGCAGGTGACGGGAGTCTGCCGTTTCCCGTTTACGGGATCCCTCGGCAGAGCGTCGCTTCGCTCGCACGCACCTGCGGCTCCGCTTCTTTATCACCTTTAAATAAAAAACCGCCACTTAAAAGTGGCGGCGTTTCATTTGGAGCAGGTGACGGGAGTCGGACCCGCCGAAATCAGCTTGGGAAGCTGACGCCATACCGCTAGGCGACACCTGCAAAAGGTCTTTATCAATATACCACTATTCAAATAAAAAGAAAAGCGAAAAGCCGTAAAATTAATGATTTATTTTTTGCGTTTTTGATTAGAAAACCGTTTGAATGACAAAAACTTTATCGGAGGCAAATTTATGAACCCTATTAAAGAAAAATCAAGAAGTCTTGAAAACAGTTTTTTACCGCTCAAAAAAATGTATCCCAAAAGTTACAATAAAGCTAAAACTTCACCTTACACCAAAACGCGCGTAATACTTATGAACGGCACGGAATTCGAGTCGCAATGGTTTATGCACAACTTTGCACGTCACTGCGACGAACCCGAAATTCTTGCGACGCTAGCAGTCGTTCGCCGTCAGGAACAGCAGCAGCAAAAACGCATAGCCTGCTTAAAGCCGCTGAACGAAAGTATTCTTGAAACGACCATCGCTTACGAGCAACTCGCCGTAGATCTGACCGCCGTTCTCGCGCGCCACGAAACAGATGAAAACAATATTAAGGCGCTGAATTTTGCGCTTTTAGAGGACTTTGACCACCTCTACCGCTACGCTAACCTTTTGAAAATGGACAAGAACGAGGACGCCGATATGCTCGTCGGAAAGTTTACCGAAATTATGCCCGGCAGACCTACAGTTGCGGAACACCGCTATCCTGCCGACGACGTAAAACCGCATATGAACGCGCAGACCGCCGACCTTTATTCAAAACTGGTTGCAAGCACGATTACCGCGGCAGAACAGCAAACAATGAACTATTATATGAACATTTCGCAGTGGTATAAAAACGACCTGGGCAGAAAGCTTTACGCCGAAATTGCTATGATTGAGGAAGCGCACGTCACCCAGTACGAAAGTCTGAAAGACCCCACCCTTTCCTGGCTTGAACAATGGGTCATGCATGAGTACACCGAGTGCTGGCTGTACTACTCGGCTATGCAGGACGAGTCAAACGAGTATATCAAAAAAATTTGGACCGAACATTTTAAAATGGAAGTCGCGCACCTGAAAGCCGCGGCAAAGCTTTTAAAGAAGTTTGAAAATAAAACTTTTGAATCGGTTTGCGGTACGGGCGAGTTCCCCAAACTCTTAAAACTGGGCGGAAACAAAGACTACGTAAGAAAAGTTTTGCAAAGCACAATTCAGCTTACCGCCGACAATACGGAAGTTAAACCGGATTATAAGGAAGTAAAGAAAATTCCCAACAGTCATAGATTTTTCGACTATCAGAAATATATGTCCGGCGACCCCGAAAAGAATCCTTCGCATCTCGTAATACAGAAAGCGATTGAAAGGCTTGGAAAAGACTACCGCTATCAGGACAGCGAGCATCCGGTCAAAGAACTACGAAGCCGCGAAAAAGACAACGTCCGCATTGCCAGAACGAAATAAATTTTAAGCCGCGCGTAAAATTTACGCGCGGCTTATTTTATTTGTTTTCTTTTACAAATTTTTTAAGCTCTTTAAACGTGTATTTCTCTCCGCGCTCTTTCAGCATAGTTAAAAAATAGCGGAGCTTTTCGCAGGTTTGTTCGTTCATGCCGTCTTTGTCGGTTTTTGCTTCAAAGTATTCAAGCGGACTGCCGTCTGTGTAGCTTTTTTTAAGGTATATTTTGCAGGCGGCAATTCGGTCGCAAATCATTTCCGCCAAATATTTTGCAGGCATTTCTACGTACAGCTTTTTTCCGTCGACAAAATCGGTCCAGTATTCAAAGTGGTGTTTATTCCTGCCTTTGTGGTGAAGCCACGCAGCGGAATAGCCCAGCACCTCTCTTTCCTTTGCCTGCGGACTGCGGTTACCCTGATAGTATTTTGCCCCCGGCCAGAACTCGGCGGTAGAAAATTTGGAAAGGTCATGTGTCAGTCCCTGCCAGACAAGTCCGCACTTAAAACAGTGTTTTCTGACTTGCCGTCTGTGCCTGCATACCGTGATAAAATGTTTAAATACGCGCATCGTTTTATAAGTCAAACAGGGCGAAATATCGCCCTGCAAATTTTAAATTTCATATATAACGGTAACGGGACCGTCGTTGTACTGCTCTATTTTCATATCGGCGCCGAATACGCCGGTCTTTACCGTTAAACCGAGTTCGCGAAGTTTTTCGGCTGTCATTAAGTAAAGTTTTTCAGCGGCTTCGGGTCGCTCCGCGTCGGTAAAACTGGGACGGTTGCCGTGTGAACAATCGCCGTAAAGAGTGAACTGCGAAATCAACAATATTTCTCCGTTTACTTCTTTTACGGATAAATTCATCTTGCCGTTATCGTCCTCGAAAATTCTCAACCGCGAAATTTTGCCCGCCATAACGCTTGCCATATCCTCGGTATCGCCGCATTTGATACCGAGATAAACCGCAAGCCCGAACGGAATTTCCGAAATGAGTTTACCGTCAACGGACAGCGCGGTACGCTTTACGCGCTGAATTACCGCTTTCAATTATTTGCCGACTCTCGACATGTACTCGCCGGTGCGGGTATCGATACGGATAATTTCGCCCTCTTCAACGAACATGGGAACCTGTACGGTTGCACCCGTTTCAACGACAGCGTTTTTCATCGCGTTGGTTGCGGTATTGCCTTTTACGCCGGGTTCGCACTCGGTGATTTTAAGTTCAACGAAGTTTTCGGGTTCAACCGAGAATGCCGTACCTTTAAGGAACTTAATGGTAACGTTATCGTTTTCTTTGATATATTTAAGAGCGTCTTCAACTTGATCAAGATTGAGAGTAATCATTTCGAACGTGTCGGGATCCATAAAGTAATAGAACTCGCCGTCCGTGTATGAATAGGTCATCTTCTTGGTTTCAACCTGCGCTGTTTCAAGTTTTGCCGTGGGGTTGAAAGTTATATCGGAAAGAACCTGACCCGTTACGACGTTTTTAAGCGTAGTTCTTACGAACGCCGCGCCCTTACCGGGTTTTACGTGCTGGAATTCCGTTACGGTATAAACGCCCTTGCCGTTGTATTCGAACGTAGTACCCTTTCTGATGTCGCCTGCTAAAATTGATGCCATATTTATTCTCCTTGTTAATTAAACGTATTTATAAAACAGTCAGTTTTCTGTCCGTATCGGTAAGGCTTACTACCTTGCCTTCGTCCAAAGTTACACTGTCTTCTATTCTTATTCCGTACTCGCCCTCTAAATATACCCCAGGCTCATCCGAAAAAACCATTCCGTTCAAAAGAACGTCGCTACTTTTCGGGGACAGCGAGGGAGACTCGTGAACGTTAATTCCTATTCCGTGGCCCAGAGTGTGAGTAAAAAATTTGTCAAGCCCATGCTTTTTAAGATAATCCCTTGCGACCGCGTCGGCCTCGCGACCGGTAATTCCGCAAGTCACCTGCTCTTTAACGAGATTATGCGCCTGCAATACGTGCGCATACGCTTTTTTAAAATCTTCGTGCTTTTTATCGTCGCCGAAAAGATAGGTTCTCGTGCAGTCGGAACAATATCCGCCGTATTTACAGCCATAGTCGATAAGGATAACATCGCCTAATTTCAATTTACGCATACCCGTTTCGTGATGGGGAACGCTTGAATTTTCGCCGAAGGCAACTATCGATTCAAAGCTCGTACCGCTTGCGCCAAATTTACGCATAAGGTATTCGAGATGTGCCGCAACATCGTTTTCGGTCATTCCCTCTTTTATGCTGTCTAAAAGAGAAATAAGCGCTTTATCCGCTATTGAACACGCACGCTCGATAAGCGCCAATTCGTAGTCTTCCTTTACGGACATTGCGGAAACGAACGCAGGCATACTGTCAACGATATCAAGACCGAACGATTTCAATTTCCGATAATCGTTATAGAGCGTTCTTCCGACGGGGATAGCCACTTGTTTGTAAGGCTTTAAAATATTTTCAAGACTTTCGTATTTCTTTACGGTAATTTCGGTGCCTTTTAACGCATTTACCGCGGCCTCTAAATAACGCGTATCCGTATAGAAAGTCGAGCCGTTTTCGTCGGATATAACGTATCCGAACGAGGTTGAAAGTCCCGTAATATATTTTCGTAAATCGGTAGCTTCAGTCAATACTGCTTCAGCCCCTATCAAATTGAAAATTTTTGATGCGTTGGTCTGTATCATCGTCTGCTTCCGGATTTTATTTTATCAAAATAAAGATTATATGTCAACGTTTCCGTATATGCGTTTCATCGCGGCGGCGTCCTCGGTTTGTGTACCTGCAGACTCGCTTACGATATAAGGCTCTAATTTGAGCTGCTTCAACGCGATTGCCAGAGGTTCGAATTCAGGACCGTAAACGGTATCTTCAAAAGTAAGATGCTTTATCTCGCCTTTAACGCCGTACATTATCTTTGAAAAATGCACGTGAAAATGCTTTACCCTTTCGTAACCCAATTCTGAAATCATATATTCCAGACGCTGCTTATAATCTTCTACCGTCTTTAAACTGCCCATCTCCCTCGCGTTAAGGTGACCGAAGTCAACCGCAGGGAGATACACTTTATCAATCTTGCAGAATTCAACGATTTCTTCAAGCGTACCTATCTGCGCAAGCTTACCCATTGTTTCGGGGCAGAATTTTAAATCTTCGTATCCGTTGAGATAAATATAATCTCTTAAAACTTTAAGCCTGTCCGCAGTTAAATTTACCGCCTGCTCTCTGCTCAATTTGCCCTGCGCGGCAGGGTGAAAAACGAGACGGGTTCCGCCGAAAAGTTTTAAAAATTTTGCGCTGTCTAAAACGTAACCGTAAGATTTCTGCGCAGCCTCGTCGGAAGGATTTGCAAAATTAATATAATAGGGCGCGTGAACACTGAATTCAATACTTTCTGCCTTGAACGCTTCGCCTATGGTTACCGCCTTTCCTTCGGAAACGAGAATACCTCTGCCGAAAGAATATTCGTAACAATCAAGCCCCAGTTTTTTGCAATACGTCGCCGCCTCTTCTGTATGCTTGTAACCTGCGGCATAAAAGCTTTCTCCGTTGCCGCTTGGTCCGAATTTTATCATACTTTAAGTCTTGCTCTCTTTAAGTCAAGTTTAAGCTGCGCTTTTAAATCTTCCACAGTATCAAACTTTTGGGTATCTCTCAAAAACTCGATAAACTCGACGGTAACAGCTCTGCCGTACAGCGTGCCAATAAATCCGTCAAGATGCGCTTCCAAAATTGCGCTTGATTCATTGAACGTAGGACGGCCGCCGTAATTTGCGATGCCGATAAATTCTTCGTCGCCGGCAAGGCATTTAACCTTGTATACGCCCTTTTTAACTTCAACCTTGTCCGTAGGATACTTCATATTTACGGTGGGGAAACCGACTACTTTTTTGCCGCGGTTTGCCCCCTCGACTACGATGCCCGTAACCGAATAATTCCTGCCAAGAAGCGCGCCCGCTTTTACAAGGTTGCCTTCCTGATCTATGCAGTTCTTAATCAAGGTCGTGCTGACTTTTTCGCCGACGTAAGTAATGTCCTTTACGGGCATATACCAAACGCCGTTGTCATCGTCTTCAGCGTACGCTTTAAGGGTTGAAGATTTGCCCTTGGCGCCGGCGCCGAAACGGAAATCTCTGCCGCTCATATAGCCCTTGACATTCAACTTGCTTTCAACGTTGCTCAAAAATTCTTCGGGCGAAGTCTTTTTAAACTCGTCGTTGTAATCAACTAAAAGTACGAATTTGAGGTTAAACTGTTCAAGAAGTTTAAGTCTTTCTTCCAAAGTATAAACCTGTCTTCCGCCCTTACCGTTGCTGAACATCATAATACCCAAATCAAGTCCGTTTATTTTAGCCTGCAACTTTGCTTTTTTAAGCAGTTCGGCATGTCCGATATGGAGCGCGTCAAAGCACCCCAACACGAGTAAACAGGGATAAGGATACTCTTGTTCGTTGTACTTGATGATTTCTAACATAGTTTTGTCCTAACCTTTAAATTATTAGCTTTCGCTTCGGCAAGTCCGTAAAACGAACCGTCTGTAAAATAAATTTTATATATTCCGTCTGAAAGGCGGCAAGGAACGGAAAGTCCGTTGAACAATCTCTTTGCCTCGTATTCAGTCGGATAAACGCTTTCAAACGGCAAAACGCTGTCTGTAGCGATTATAAAATTTCCAAAGTTATCAGTCGTAAGGTCGTCGGTTTTTACCGCATATTTTATATCGAAGCAGCCGCTCTTCGTCCTTACAAGTCCGCTCATTATAGCGCACGTGTTTAAACTTTTTCCCATATCGCGCGCAATGGAACGGATATACGTTCCGCCGCCGCACTCGATTTCAAATGAAAAACTGTCATCCGCCGTTTTTCCCAAAAGCTTTACGGAATAGATATTAACTCTTTTGGGCGGAAGCTCAAACTGAACGCCTGCCCGCGCAAGCTGATATCCGCGTTTTCCGCCGACATTTTTCGCGCTGTAATTGGGCGGTATTTGCATAACTTCGCCACAGAGCGACGGAAGAATACTTTCAATTTCACTTATTGACGGCACTTTACCGTCAGTTTTTGTAATGACTCCGGTAGTATCAAGCGTATCGCTGTCTGCGCCGAATTTGAATTCTGCAATATAAGTTTTGCGCTTGTCCAGAAAATAGTCGAATAGCCGCGCCGCGTTGCCGATTGCAACCGGTAGCACTCCGCTTGCCATAGGGTCCAAAGTTCCCATATGTCCGCACGGCGCGCCGGTAAGCCGCTTTATTATATTTACCTCGCGCGCGGAACTCGTACCGACGGCTTTATTGACTATTATAAAACCCGTCATAAATTCTGCTGCACCGCGTAAGTAAGTTTTTCAATAACTTCTTCAAGCTCACCGTTAAGAACGCATCCGCTGGCAAGTACGTGACCGCCGCCGCCGAAAGTTCCTGCGACCGCATTAACGTTTACCTTCCCCTTGCTTCTGAAAGAAATCTTATAATGGCGCTTTTTAAATTCCATAAGGGATATAGAAACTTCTACGCCGTCAATAGTCAGAGGAAAATCAACGAAGCCTTCAGTAAGACTTTTATCCGCTCCGGTTTCAGTCATATCGTCAATAGTAGTTACTATAAACGTCAGCTTATCGTCAAGAGCAAAACGGATTTTGTTCATTACTCTGCCGTACAACAGCGCGCGCTGTTTGGGTTGGCGCGAAAACATCATATAGTTGATTAAATTCACGTCGCCGCCTACCGCCCTTAATTTCGCCGCAGTTTTAAAAGTATTTTCCTCAACGTCAAGATGGGTGAAATTACCGCTGTCCGTTATCAAACCTAAAAGCAGTAAATCCGCAATATCTTTCGTAATTTCAAATCCTGCTCCGCCGAACAAATCTGTCAGTATCTCACAGGTAGCCGGACAATCGATTACGTAATTGAATTTGCCGAAACCGGTATTTGAAACGTGATGGTCAATATTTATCGTAGTTGAAGCAAACTTTGAATACGCGTCTGCAAAAATGCCGATTCGCGAAAGGTCTGCGCAGTCAACTGAAATAAAAGTATCGTATTCCGTTTTCGTCGGAAGTCCGCGTTTAACTTGCTTCATTGCCGGCAGAAAAGAAAACTTTTCAGGCGGTAAATCTTCGCAGCATACTATAGCCTGTTTGCCGTTGTTCTGATATGCAAGGCATAGAGCAAGCGCTGCCCCCAAGGCGTCGCCGTCAGGCCTGGCATGACAGAATATTGCAACGCTTTTCGCTTTCTTTAATTTTTCGACAATTTCCGATACTGAATTACTTATCATATTTATCTGTTTCCAGACCGTTTAATATGGTGTCTATTTTAGCTCCGTATTCCATACTCGTATCTGATATAAAACGGAGTTCCGGAACGGTTCTCACGCGCATAACTTTTGAGAGTTCATGGCGGATAAAACCAGCGTTTTGCTTAATAATTGCAAATGTTTCCGCGCTCTTCTGCTTGTCGGTGTCGAAGATACTTACGTAAACGTTTGCGCTCTTTAAATCGGGCGCAATATCCACTTCGGTTATACTGATAATCGCGCTCATTCCGGGATATTTATTTTTGAGTTTAGCGGAAATAACCGAATAAATTTCTTTCTGAAACTCACCGGACAACCGCTGTCCTCTCATTCCTTTCATAAAACTCCTTAACCTGCCGCAACCTGTTCAATCAGATAACATTCGATAATATCGCCGACTTTAATATCGTTGAAGCCTTCGATAGCGCAACCGCACTCAAAGCCGAAAGCAACTTCCTTAACGTCGTCTTTAAAACGTTTTAATTGCTGAACGTTGCCCTCGACAACGAGAACGTCGTCGCGGTAAATACGCAATTTGCCGCCGCGGACAATTTTGCCTTCAAGCACGTAGCAGCCGGCGATATTGCCGACACCCGTAATTTTGAAGGTCTGGCGGACTTCGCACTTACCCAGATATACTTCGTGATATTTAGGCGAAAGCATGCCTTTAAGAGCCGCTTCTATATCGTCCAACAAATCGTAAATTATTCTGTAAGATCTTACGTCAACCTTGCTTCTTTCCGCAAGCGCCTTTGCCTTTGTATCGGGTCTGACGTTGAAACCGAGTATAATTGCGTTTGACGAGTCGGCAAGCATAACATCGGTTTCTGTCACCGCGCCTGCGCCGCTGTGTATTACTTTAACCTGTACTTCCTCGTTGGAAAGTTTTGAAACGGACTGTTTAACCGCCTCTACCGAGCCTTGAACGTCGCCTTTGATAATGAGGTTCAAAGTCTTCATATTGCCTTCAGCAATTTTGCCGAATACTTCGTCGAGAGAGATTTTCGAAGCGGACTTAATCATTGCGTCGCTTTCCTTTCTCTTTCTCTCGTCCATAACCTGTTTCATAAGCGCCTGCGAAACCGCGAAAATAGAATCGCCGGAATTAGGCACTTCTTCAAGGCCGAGTACGTTCACTGCCATAGAAGGTCCGGCTTCTTTTACGGGCTTGCCGTTATCGTCTATCATAGCGCGGACTCTACCGGTAACCGTACCGGAAATAAGGTTGTCGCCGGTATGCAATGTTCCGTTCTGTACGAGTACGGTCGCAACCGGTCCCTTGCCCTTATCAAGGCGCGCTTCTATAATCACGCCGCGCGCTTCCCTTGCAGGGTTCGCCAGAAGTTCTTTCATTTCGGCAATAAGGAGCAGACTCTCCAAAAGCGAATCAATGCCTTCGCCCGTCTTACATGAAATAGGACAAACAAGGGTGTCGCCGCCCCACTCTTCGGGAACGAGTCCGTAACCGGTCAAATCCTGTTTAACCTTATCTATATTTGCGCCTGCTTTATCAATCTTGTTTACAGCAACGATAATCGAAACGTTAGCGGCTTTTGCGTGGTTTATCGCCTCTATCGTCTGCGGCATTATGCCGTCGTCCGCGGCAACCACGAGAATTACTATATCGGTAACCTGCGCTCCGCGCGCACGCATTGCAGTGAACGCCTCGTGACCAGGGGTATCGATAAAGGTAATGCCTTTGCCCTTTACGGTTACCGTGTACGCGCCTATATGCTGGGTTATACCGCCCGCTTCGCCTGCGGCTGCGTTCGTTTTTCTGATATAGTCCAAAAGCGAAGTTTTACCGTGGTCAACGTGACCCATAACGGTAACAACGGGAGCGCGTGGTACAAGGCTTTCGATTTCTTCAACCGTATCCGCCTGCTTTTCAATAAGCACTTCTTCCGCAGTTTTTTCAGGCTTGTATTCAAGCTCTATGCCAAGTCCTGCCGCGACCAAAGCTGCGGTATCGTAGTCTATTGACTCGTTTACCGTCTTCATGACGCCCTCTTTAAAAAGGCGTTTCGTAATTTCGACAGCGGAAATACCGAGCTTTTCCGAAAGCGTTTTTAAAGGTATATCATTAGTCGTAACGACCGCGCGTTCGATTTTTATCGTCTGCGCGCTCTGCTGTTTTTTATCTTTCTTTATTCTTAATTTTCTGTAACCGCTCTTATTCTCGTCAAAGTCGTCAATGCTTGCGCCCTGCTGTTTTACAAGCGCGCGTTTTGACATAGTGCGTCTGTCTTTTTCAACGTACGTTCTGTCAAAGCTTTGTTTCTTTTTGTCGGGACCGAAGTTTTTATTCTTTGCCGGCTGCGCCGAAGGCGCAGGAACTGCGGGCGCTGTAAACCGCGCAGGTTGCACAGGTCTTGAAGTTCCGAGGCCGCCGTTATTAAATCTGTTATTGAACTGTGGATTGCGTACCGCAGGCTTCTGCGGACGTGAATCGTGGTTTACGAAAGTCTTGTTTTCTCTGGGCGCAACGTTAGTTGCAACCGTATTTTCCGCTTTGACTGCGGGCTGCACAGGTTTTTCAATTTCCACGGGCTGCGTGGCAGCTTCTTCCGCGGCTTTTGCCGCCTGCTCCGCGGCGCGTTTTGCGGCCTCTTCAGCGGCAATTTTTTCTACTGCAAGCCTTTCTTCTTCAATCTTTTTGGCCTGCTTTTCTTTTTCCAAATCGGATAATTTCTTCAGAATGTCAGCAACTTTTTTTTCAGCCGCGCCCACTTTTTTAGAAAAATCGGGAATTCTGCCGTCTGAAATTAATTTACCAATATTTTCGATATCTTCGTATTTTGTTGCCATATACTAATCACCGCCTTCGGTATATAATTCGTAATTCGTATCGCCGCCGTTTAAAATTGCGTCCGCTAAATTTTTGTCTCTGATTGCCGCCAGCTTACATTCCTTTTTGCACACAACGTCTTCAAAATTTTCGTTGCAAAGCATAAGCGGGCAGCCAAATCTTCTTTTATATTTAAGAGCAAATCTCAATGAATTTTTTGCGGCTTTTTTATCAAGTATCAATAGATATACGCCGCGCTGCAGAGTGCCGATGGCGTTCGAGCCGAGAGTAATTTTCCTTGCCTTAATGCAAAATCCGATATAACTGCGAACTTTACTTTGCGCCAAAGTACTCCTCCTCGATTGCCGTATAAACATCGCCGCCGACTTCGCACGAAAAAACTTTATTCAAAAGCCGCTGCTTTTTTAACTTACTTATACATTCGGGGTTATCGCAAACGTATGCACCTCGCCCCGCCGCCTTGGACGAAAAGTCAATAAAAATTTTACCTTCGCCGTTTTTCACAACGCGCAACATATCTCTTTTCTCTTTAAGCTCTCTGCACGCTATGCACATACGAAGCGGTATTTTTTTTGTCTTGGGCATTACTCCGCTCCGCCGACCTCTTCCGCGTTTTCAGCTTCCGGTTCAACTTCGTCCGTAGCCTGTTCCATTTCCAGTTTACGCGCTGCAGACTCACTCTTTACATCTATCTTCCAACCGGTAAGTCTTACCGCAAGGCGAGCGTTCTGTCCGTCTTTACCTATGGCAAGCGAAAGCTTATCGTCGGGAACTACAGCCATCGCCGTATTTTCGCCGTCAAGCTGTGTTACCGAAATAACCTTTGCGGGAGATAAAGATTTTGCGATAAATTCAAGAGGATTTTCAGACCAAGGGATAATATCAATCTTTTCGCCCTTTAATTCTTCTACTATCGCGTTCACTCTCGCGCCCTTGTTACCCACGCACGAGCCAATGGCATCGACTCTGGGGTCGGTCGCATAAATTGCAATTTTAGTTCTTGCGCCGGCTTCTCGGCTGACTTCTTTAATAACTACCGTACCCTGCTTAATTTCGGGAACTTCTTCTTCAAAAAGTTTCCTTACAAGTCCTGCGGAAGCGCGGCTTACAAGAACCTGCGCGCCGCGGAAACCGTTTTTGACTTTTTTAACGAAAACTTTGAGTTTATCGTTTACGTTATACTTTTCACCGGGAACCTGATCGGACGGAAGCATTAAGCCTTCTACCTGACCTTTACCAAGTTCAATATATACGTTCTTTGCGTCGATTTTTCTGACTACGCCGACAAGCAGTTCGCCCTCTTTATCGGAAAATTCGTTTACGGCAGCGTCTCTTTCAGTTTCGTGAAGCTTCTGCAAAATAACCTGCTTCGCCGTCTGCGCCGCAATTCTGCTGAAATCCTTGGGTACGAACTTTTCGTTAACTCTGTCGCCGATTTTATAGCTCTTTTTTATAAGCTGCGCGTCGGCTAAAGATATTTCGTTTTCTCTGTCAAAGACTTCCTCAACCACGGTCTTTACCGTAAAGAAGTCTATCGTGCCTCTTTCGGGATTAAGCTTAATTTCAACCGTACCGGTTCCGCCGGAATACTGTTTTTTGCAGGCGGAAACAAGCGCGTTTTCAAGCGCGTCCAAAAATACCTGCTGGGGAATACCCTTTTCCCTTTCCAAATCTGCAAGTGCCGCAAAAAAATCTTTATTAGTCATTTTATCTCTCCTGACTTATTGTTGAAAGTATATTTTAATTTGACCAGACTAGTCAAATTTGATTGCCTTATTAATTTTAGCTATCTTGTTGTTGCTTAATTTAATTTCTTCGTTCTTAATTGAAAGCGTTACCGAATTTTCGTCAAAACCGGTCATAACACCTTCTAAAAATTTCTGTCCCTTTAGAGGCGCGTAAAGCTTTACCTCTACTTCCTTATTTAAGTTGCGTTCAAAATCTCTCTCGGTTTTAAACGGTCTGTCAAGACCGGGGCTTGACACGTTGAGAGTATACGCCGCGCCGTACGAGGGATCAAGTTCGTCAATAGGGTCCATAATTACATTATGGAATTTTTCGCAGGTATTTAAATCCACGCCCTGTTCGGTTTCAATGAAAACGGTAAGAGTTAAGCTGCGGTTGTCGAACTCAACGTCGACGATTTCAATATCCATAGATTTTGCTATTCCTTCAAGGAATTCACGGATTTCTTCAACCGGTTTAAATTGCATAGTTCCCCTTATAGAAGTATTGAGTGCCTTAATAGGCACTCAATCTTAACTTAACGATTAAGGTTGAGTAAATTATAACATATACCAATGCAAAAAGCAACTATTATTGCAATTTTGGCAAAGATTTTTTTATTTTGATAAGTTCGATAAATATTTTCGCAGTAACGAGCGCGTCGTCCACCGCTCTGTGGTGATTGAATGTTATCCCGAACTTATCCGCCACCGTATTAAGTTTATAATTCGACAAAAATAACAGTTCCTGCGATAACGGAATGGTGTCAATAAGCCGTCTTTCGAACATATAACCTAGCTTTGCGCAGTAATAGTCGACGAATTTAAAGTCAAAGCCTGCTATATTATGACCAACCAGAACGGACCCTTCGCAAAACTTGAAGAAGTCCGGCATTGCCTGCTCGTAAGTAGGCGCGTTTGCGACCATTTCTTCAGTAATTCCGGTGAGTTTTATTATCTCTTCGGAAAGCTTTTTCTGCGGATTAATGAATGAAGAAAAACTTTCGCATATAACCCCGTCGCAGATTTTATATGCGCCGATTTCTATAATTCTGTCCATATTTCCGGAAGTGGGCGCGGAATTAAGTCCCGTAGTTTCCAAATCAAACACGACGAAAGATTTGCCTTTAAGACATTCAGGAACCGACCTGTCCGCAAACATATCGGTCTGCTCTATATCAACATAAGGCTGCGGTTTTATAACTCCGTAATATTTTGGTACAGGGCGCGATTCTCTCTTTTCAGGCACGAAACCCTCGGGAACCTTGCCGTAATCAATAAAGTTTGCCGTAAACCGTAAATCGCCGTGATAAAGTTCAGTTTTACCGGTACAGACTATGCTTTCACCTATTTTTAAAGCCTTGATTTTATCCAGACTTTTTACCCGCGTGAAATATGTAACTCTCTCTATGGCTGTTCCGTCGTCGAGCATAAACGAGTAATAAGTTTTTTCCTGATCTTTTTTATTTTTGTAGCTGCGTTCGCGGATATCTTCTATTCTGCCGCAGACAACCACCTTTTCACCCTCAAAATTCAAATCGCTTAAATATACGGCGCGCGTTTGTTTTTCGATACCCTCCAAAAATGAAAAGTCTGAAATTTCAAACGAACGAACGGGCATTTCGTATTCGTCGTTTTCGCCTTCCTCTTCAACGACTATATCCTGTACGCCCGTATCGCTTTTAACAACTTTACCGTAAAATCCACCGCAAAAATTCTTTTTTAAACGCGCACTGATTTGTTCGCATATACTTTCGTCCGCCAAAGACGGCAAAACTGAAATCTCGTATTCAAATCCTGCATCCGTCTTTTTAACCTGAACATCGTCCTTTTTTATTGTTACAGAAAGCGCTCTGAAATTATTTTCAATATCCTCTAAAATTTTACGTCTTACCATTTCGGGGTCTGGCGTAAGTTTTATTATTTCAACCTTGCAGTTAAAAATTTCCGGCACCATTTTTTTTGCCGCAGCAAGCACGCCCGCTTTGTCGTTTTCGGTATAAACTTTGTCGGTAATAAGTTTTACCACAACCGTTTTTCCGTCCAATACGACGGAATCAATTATGGCGTTATTAAGATTATCCAAAGAATGAACTTCTTTTAAAAAATTTTCAGTCATTTAAAATTTTATCTATCTCCTTGAAAAATTCACTCTCTGCCTCTTCGGATTTAACGCGCCTTACAATTTCGCCGTTTTTAAAAATCACGCAGTAATCTTCCGCGCCGGCAATTCCTATATCGCAGTCCTTCGCCTCACCGGGGCCGTTTACCACGCAGCCCATAACGGCAATTTTAACGGGCTTTGAAAAGTTTTCAACGTAGGTCGACACCTTTTTTGCAAGCCCCATAGAATTCCAGCGACATCTTCCGCAAGTCGGACAAGAAACGACGTCTGCGTAATTTTTATCAAGCTCTACCGCCCTTAAAATGCGTTTAGCCGCTATTACCTCTTTTACGGGGTCATCGGTAATTGAAACGCGCAGGGTGTCGCCAATTCCGTCCAGTAACAATGCGCCGAGCGCAACGCCCGACTTTACCACCGCCATTTGTTCGGTGCCTGCCTCGGTAACCCCGATATGTAAGGGATAATGCGTTTTCTGTGCTAAAAGACGGTACGCTTTAATCGTTAACGGCACGTCGGAAGCCTTTACGGAAATAACGATATCTTCTACGCCGTTTTTTTCTAAAAGATTAACGCTTTTAAGTGCGCTTTCAACTAGCGAGTATTCGTTTTTACCGTACTTTTTTAAAAACTCTTTTTCTATGCTTCCGGTATTAGAACCGACTCTCACCGCAATACCGTGCGCTTTGATACAATCGGCAACCGCTTTAACTTCTTTATCGCCGCCGATATTTCCGGGGTTTATACGAACCTTGTCGCAACCGTTTTCTATCGCTGCGATTGCAAGTTTATGCGAAAAATGGATATCCGCTACGAGCGGAATATTTATTGAATTTTTTACCACCTTTATCGCCTTTGCGTCGTATTCGTCAAGCACCGAAATGCGAATAATTTCACAGCCCGCTTTTTCGAGCCGTTTAATTTGTTCAACCGTGCTATTTACGTCTGAAGTTTTAGTCGTACACATAGATTGGATTTTAACGGACTCGCCGCCACCCAAAAGGATGTTTCCAACCGTTACTTTTTTACTTTCAAATATTTTCATTTTTCAAAAATTCAGACAGTGCCTAGCACTGTCTGAAAAACCTTTACTTTTTGGTTTCCATCATAGTTTGGAGTTCTTCCAAAAAACTGGATATATCCTTGAACGAACGGTACACGCTTGCATAGCGGACGTACGCTACTTCGTCGTGCTTTTTAAGTTCGGTCATAACAAGTTCGCCTATGTATTTTGACGAAACTTCCTGCTCCATAGAGTTATAGACCTGTTTAGTGACCGCGCCGACCATTTCGTCTATTTCGTTCATAGAAACGGGTCGCTTTTCGCATGATTTTATAATACCGTTTTTGATTTTCTGCGAGTCGAACGCCTGACGCGCTCCGTTCGTTTTTACTACGAGTACGGGCGTATCTTCAATGGTTTCGTAAGTGGTAAACCGCTTGCCGCAGTTAAAACACTCGCGCCGTCTTCTTATCGTCCTGCCCTCATCGGCAGAACGGCTGTCCACAACTTTACTATCCTCAAAATTGCAGAATAAGCATCTCATACAAAAAACCTCGCTTTTTTTAATTATATCACAAAACCGACCTGATGTAAAGAATAATTTTATTTAAAGTACTTTACACCGCTTTCAAATATTTTCATATTGAAATTGCCGTTATAATTCTTGTAAAGGTTTTCGCCCGTTCTCTCGCTGTGACCCATTTTACCGAATACCCGTCCGTCGGGCGATGTAATACCTTCGATAGCCCACATACTGCCGTTAGGGTTATACGGGCTTTGCATAGTAGTCTTACCGGTAAGGTCAACGTACTGCGTAGCAATCTGACCGTTTTTACGCATTGTTTCAAGCTCTTTCAAAGGCGCAACGAGTTTGCCCTCGCCGTGAGACACCGGTACGGAATAAACTTCCCCTACTTTACAAGCCGAAAGCCAGGGACTTAAATTCGATGCAACGCGTATTTTTACCATAGTGGACACGTGGCGCGAAATATTGTTATAAGTCAGCGTAGGCGAGTCAGGCGTAAGCGGACTTACCTTTCCGTAAGGCACAAGTCCCAGTTTTATAAGCGCCTGAAAACCGTTGCAAATACCTAAAACCAAACCGTCGCGCTTTTGCAAAAGCTCGGTTATCCTGTCGGATATAACGGGGTTTTTAAAGGTGGTCGCAATGAATTTGCCCGAACCGTCTGGTTCGTCGCCGCCCGAGAATCCGCCGGGGAAAGCAATGATATTTGCATTGTCAATCGCTTTTATAATAGCCTGCACGCTGTCTTCGATGTCCTGCGGCGTGCGGTTTTTGATAACTAAAATTTCGGGGTCGGCGCCCGCAAGTCTGAACGCCCTTGCGGTATCCAACTCGCAGTTAGTTCCGGGGAACGCGGGTATAAATACCTTTGGCTTTACGATATGTAGCTGCGAAGCTTTGCCCTCTTTTACCGTGTAATCGCAAGTAACTACTTCGCCGCTTGCCGGCGCGGTAACGGGGAACACGGGGAAAAGTTTCTTGATATAGGCGTTCAGCGCGTCGGTATACTCTACAGTATCGCCCTCCGCAGTGAAGCCCCCTTCAACTGTCTCGCCGAGATAAATTTTTTCAAGTCCTGCAAGTACGCTTTCGTCTTCAACAGAAACTATAATATCGCCGTACCATTCACAGAACAGCCCGTCTTTAGAGCATTCGAAATTGAAGCCGAAACCGTTACCGAAACAGCTCTTTGCTACGGCCGCGGCAGCTCCGCCCTTTTCAACGACGGTGGCGAACTTGATATTGCCCCCTGCTATGCCTTTATTTACAGCCGTGTAAAGCTTTTTGAGATATGTAAAATCGGGAACGAAACACATGTCTTTTTTAACAGGCAAAAGATAAAGCTTTTCGCCTTTTTTAGTGATTACGTTAGTTATAAGCGCGGACGCTTTTGCCGGAGCGATTGCAAACGAAATCAGCGTTGGCGGAACGTCTATATCTTCAAAAGTACCACTCATCGAGTCCTTGCCGCCGATTGCACCCAAGCCGAGATTAATCTGCGCGTATAGCGCGCCCAGAAGCGCGGAAAGAGGAACACCCCAACGCTTTTTGTCATTCCTTAAGCGCATAAAGAATTCCTGCAACGAAAGGCGAATATCCTCGTACTTGCCGCCCGAAGCAACGATTTTTGAAACCGAAGCAACGATTGAATAAATTGCGCCCGTGAAAGGCGACGATGACATAAGTTCGGGATTGTAGCCGTACGCCGAAACGGTGCAGTCGTCCGTTTCGCCGCCGGTGAATTTTGCCGCCATAGCGATTACGGGAGTAAGCTGGTATTTACCGCCAAAAGGCATATACACCGACTTTGCGCCGATTGTCGAATCAAACATTTCTGCAAGTCCCTTTTTGGAACATACGTTAAGCTGCGATAAAGTTTTAACAAATTTTTCTTGAAAGTTCTCGCAAACCGCTTCTTCAAAGAAAGGCGTTATGTAATCTTTAATATCGGCGTCGGTAATTTGCTTTACGCCGTTGGTATCAAGAAAGTCGCGCGAAAGGTCAACTATCGCCTTGCCGCCATGATACATTTTCATTCTTCTGTCGTCGGTAACACGCGCAACGACAGTTGCGGAAAGATTTTCGTCAGCGGCAAGCTGAATAAACTTTTCAGCGTCGCTCTCTTTAACAACGACCGCCATTCTTTCCTGCGATTCGGATATAGCAAGCTCCGTGCCGGAAAGACCCTCGTACTTTTTGGGGACTTTGTCAAGCTCTATAATCAAGCCGTCGGCAAGTTCGCCGATGGCAACCGAAACGCCGCCTGCGCCGAAATCGTTGCACTTTTTAATCATTCGGGTTGCGTCTTTATTCAAAAACAACCTTTGGAGTTTGCGCTCTGTAAGCGCGTTACCCTTTTGCACTTCCGCGCCGCAGGTCTGCACCGACTTAACGTCGTGCGCCTTTGACGAACCGGTTGCGCCGCCGCAACCGTCGCGACCCGTTTCACCGCCCAAAAGAATAATCACGTCGCCGCATTCGGGTTTTTCGCGGTAAATCATATCGGACTTTGCGCCAGCGACTACGAAACCTGTTTCAAGTCTTTTAGCTTTATAACCCTCGTGATATACTTCTTCTACTTGACCGGTAGCAAGTCCTATCTGGTTACCGTAGGAAGAAAATCCTGCCGCAGCGGTCTTTGTTATTATTCTTTGAGGCAGTTTGCCTTTAAGCGTATTTTCAATAGGTTCGGTGGGGTCGGCGCAACCCGTTACCCTCATCGACTGTAAAACGTACGTCCTGCCCGAAAGAGGGTCGCGTATGGCGCCGCCCAGACAGGTTGCCGCGCCGCCGAAAGGTTCTATTTCGGTCGGATGGTTGTGCGTCTCGTTTTTGAACATTACGGTATATTCCTGCTTTTTGCCGTCGATTACAGCGTTTACTTTAATAGAGCAGGCATTTATTTCATCCGACAAATCAAGGTTTTTCAATTTGCCGTCTTTTTTGAGTTTCTTTGCGGCAATCGTCGCAATATCCATAAGACAGACGTATTTATCTTTTCTGTCCTTGTAAAGCTCGTTGAATAATTTTTTATATAAATCGAGCGCCTTCTGAATATGTATGTTGTCGCTGTGAATTTCTATGTTTTTAATTTCGGTCGCAAAAGTCGTATGACGGCAATGATCCGACCAGTAAGTGTCTATTACCTTAATTTCCGTTTCGGTCGGGTTTCTGCCCTCGCCTTTAAAATAGTCGCGGACGAATGCAAGGTCTTCCTTTGACATTGCAAGCCCCATATCACCGTGATATTTCGCAATCGCCTGATCGTCAAATTGGGTAAAGCCCTCTACTTCCTTAACGCTTTCGGCTGCAACCGTAACGTGCGCAAGCGAGTCAGCTTTTTCAAGGCTTACCTCTTCACACTCAACGGGGTTAATTAAATGCTTTTTGATTTTTGCAAGCTGTTCCGCGTCCGCGCCTTTTACCGCATAAACGGTTGCACACTTAATCAAAGGACGCGCCTTGCGCGTAAGAAGCTGAACGCACTGCGCCGCGCTGTCTGCGCGCTGGTCATACTGACCGGTGAGATACGCAACAGCAAAAACGGCGTAATCAGCGTTTAAATGAATGTCTTCAAAGTAAACGTTATCCACCGGCGGCTCGGAAAATACGCAGGGTACTGCTGCGGCAAACTCGTTTGCGCTCATACCCTCTATATCGTAGCGGATAAAAGTACGCACGTCTGCAACTGAAATTTTGAGCAGATTGCAGATATCTTCTTTAACCTTTGCCGCCTGCAAATTGTCCTTCTTTTCAACGAAAATTCTGAAAATCATATTGTCATTAACCTTCACGGTATTTTATCCCGATATCCTTCCTGTATTGCATATTTTCCCAGCTGATATTTTCAGCCGCGTTGTAAGCTTTGCTCCGCGCCTCTTCAACGTCTTTACCTCTGGCGACTATTCCCATAACTCTGCCGCCGTTGGTGACCAGTTCGCCGTCCTTAATTGCGGTTCCTGCATGAACGAGCGTTACGTCGCCGATATCGCCTATCGTAATCTTTTTACCCTTGACGTAGCTTTGAGGATAACCTCCGCTTGCAAGCACGAGACAGACGCAAGCGCCATCTTCCCACTCGATTTTTACTTTATCAAGCCTTCCCTCGGTAACCGCTTCAAAAACGTCCATAAGGTCGGTTTTAAGCATAGGCAGAACGACCTGCGTTTCGGGATCGCCGAAGCGAGAGTTGTATTCTACAACTTTCATTCCCTTATCCGTCCGCATAAGCCCGAAGTAAAGACAGCCTTTAAACGTTCTGCCCTCTTTATTCATTGCCTTTACGGTAGGAATCATAATTTTTTTAAGGACGTGTTTTTCAAGTTTTTTATTCCAGAACGGGCAAGGTGAAAAAGTTCCCATACCACCCGTATTCATACCCGTATCGCCGTCGTTGGCGCGTTTGTGGTCGCAAGAAGTTATCATCGGCACGATGGTCTTTCCGTCAGTAAATGCAAGAACGGAAACCTCTTCGCCCGGGGTATATTTTAAACCGCGGAGATACTCTTCTACGACGACTTTACTGCCGGCGTTGCCGAAAGCTTTGTCAAGCATTATCTCTTTCAAGCCCTCTTCGGCTTGCTCGAGAGTTTCACAGACCAGTACGCCCTTGCCGAGCGCAAGTCCGTCGGCTTTCAATACGATAGGCGCGCCCATAGCGCGAACGTATTCAAGAGCCTTTTCGTAGTTATCGAAAGTTTCGTACTTTGCTGTGGGTATTTTATATTTTTTCATAAGCTGCTTGGCAAATGACTTGCTTGACTCTATTACGGCAGCGTTCTTCCTCGGTCCGAAACAACGCTTACCCATACTTTCAAGCTCGTCCACAAGCCCTGCAGCCAAAGGGTCGTCGGGTGCAACTACGTAATAATCAATTTCGGGGTGTTCGGCGGCGTAAGCTTTCACCGCCTCTATATTCATATAATCAACGTCGACGTTTTCGGCAATTTCAGCCGTGCCGGCATTGCCTTTCATACAATACAGTTTTTCAACGCGCTTGCTCTTTTTAAGTGCGAGCAAAATTGCGTGTTCTCTGCCGCCGTTTCCTATTACGAGTACGTTCATACCGACCTCTCTGCTTTAAATTAGTGTTTAAAATGTCTGTCGCCTACGAATACCATAGCGATGCCGGCAGCGTCGCATGCTTCAACCGAATCCTTATCGCGGATTGATCCGCCCGGCTGAATTATTGCGGTTATTCCGGCTTTCACGCACTCTTCCACACAATCGGGGAAAGGGAAAAATGCGTCGGACGCCATAACCGAACCTTTCGCCTCTTTGCCGGCGTGCGCGATTGCCTGTTGAGCCGCCCAGATTCTGTTGGTCTGACCCATACCTATACCCGTAGTTCTGCCGCTTTTGCCTATAACGATTGCGTTCGACTTCGTGTGTTTAACGACTTTCCAGGCAAACAGCATTGCCTCGACTTCTTCCGCCGTAGGAACGCGTTTGGTTACGACGCCGTTACCGTAAACGGTCTTTAAGTTTCCGTTGGGTAAAGTAGTCGTTTCCACTTTCGCTTTGGTCTTGAAAAGCTTATTATCCTCGCCGGCGATAAGACTTTCGTCGTATTGCTGAACGAGCAGACCGCCGTAGACCTTTTTCATATCGAAAGCGGACTTTTCTCGCTTTGCGGAAATATTGTCAATTTGTAAAAGTCTGATATTTTTCTTTGATTTCAATATTTCGAGAGCTTTATCGGTATAAGCCGGCGCCATTACAATTTCAATAAAAATTTTATTGATTTCGTTAGCGGTATCCTCGTCAACTGTACCGTTTATCGCAAGTATGCCGCCAAAAACCGAAACGGGGTCTGAATTGTACGCGCGCATATACGCTTCGTAAATGTTTTTACCGGTACCAACGCCGCAGGGATTAGCGTGCTTGCACGCAACTACCGCGGGGGTGTCGCCGAATTCTTTTAAAAGCTCTAACGCGCCGTTTGCGTCGTTTATATTATTGTATGAAAGCTCTTTGCCCCAAAGCTGTTTAGCCGAGGACAGCGAACCCGGTCTTATCGTCTGCTCGTTATAGAAAACAGCGTTCTGCTGGGGATTTTCGCCGTAACGCATATCCTGCGCTTTTTCGTACGCAAAGGTTACCTCTTCGGGGAAAGTGATGCCAAGCTGCGAGGCAAGATAGTTTGAAATAAGGCTGTCGTAAACTGCCGTGTGCGCAAAAACTTTGTATTGCAGATATTTTTTTGTTTCAAGCGTTACGCCGCCGTTTGCAAGCTCGTCCAGAACTTTATTATAGTCCTTGGGGTCTACGATAACCGCAACGTCCTGATAGTTTTTGGCCGCAGCTCTTATCATTGTGGGACCGCCTATATCTATGTTTTCAATGCATTCCGCAAAGTCCGCTCCGCGCTGCAAAGTCGCCTTAAACGGATAGAGATTTACGCAGACGATATCTATAGTATTTATGTTCAGCTTTTCAAGCTGCGCCATATGTTCTTTATTTGAACGCATTGCAAGAAGTCCGGCGTGAACGTTGGGGTGCAGAGTCTTTACCCTGCCGTCAAGGCACTCGGGAAAGCCTGTAATATCGGAAATTCCGATAACTTCAAGTCCGGCGTCTTTCAACGCCTTCGCCGTACCGCCGGTTGAAATTATTTCAAACCCGTTTGCAACGAGTCCTTTACAAAAGTCCACAAGGCCCGCTTTATCAGAAACACTGACAAGCGCTCTCTTTTTCATTATCATAAAACGTCCTCCCTAGTTAATCGTAACTTTTCTGTCCTGTTTTGAAATTTTGCCTTCGCAGAGTTTCTTAACGCAATACGGAAGAAGTTTATGCTCTTCCGCTAAAACTTTCGCCTGTAAACTTTCAGGCGTGTCGTCGGCGCAAACTTCCACCGCGGTCTGCGCGATTATCGCGCCGCCGTCGGGAACTTCGTTCACGAAATGAACGGTACAGCCCGAAACCTTTGCGCCGTATTCCAAAACCGCGTTATGTACTTTCATTCCGTAATACCCCGCTCCGCAGAACGCCGGAATAAGCGACGGATGAATGTTTATTATTCTGTCTTTGAAAGCCTTGATAAAGCTTTCGGGTATTATTTTCAACCAGCCTGCAAGAACGATATAGTCCACGCGGCGCATTTTCAGAAGATACGCAAGTTTTTCGTACAGCGTTTCCAAATCGGGGTAATCGCTCTTCGCAAAAACTTCGGTTTGAATTCCGTGTTTTTTCGCGCGGTCAATAGCGCCTATTCCGTGTTTTGACGCGATTAAAAGACTTATTTCACAAAAGCCCTCTTTTTCGTTTGCGTCTATTATCGACTGAAAGTCGGTACCGCCGCCGGAAGCGAAAACCGCTATGCGCTTTTTCATATAAGCTTGACTCCGCTGCCTTCAACCGTCTTGCCGATAACAACGCACTCTTCGCCCGTCGATTTAAGCTGCGCCAAGGTCTTGTTCACGTCTTTTTCGGAAACGCAAACGACCATTCCTATACCCATATTAAAGGTGTTATAAATTTGCTCGTCTGGAATACCCGCTTTCTTTTGCAACGCTTTGAAAACTGCGGGAACCTCGTAAGAGTCCTTTTTAATTTCGCAGCCTATTCCTGCGGGGAAAATTCTGGGAATATTTTCAATAAAGCCGCCGCCCGTAATATGCGCAATGCCTTTTACTTTAACGTGTTTAATAAGCTCGAGAATACTCTTTACGTAAATCTTCGTAGGTGTAAGCAAAACGTCAAGCGGTTTTTCGCCGAGGTCTTTGTCCACCTTCTGAAGCTTTTTCAAGTCCTCGCCGAAAAGCTTTCTTACAAGCGAATATCCGTTGGAATGAATTCCGCTGGACTTAATTCCGATAAGTACGTCGCCGGCTTTAATAGTACTGCCGTTTATAATCTTCTTTTTATCGACCACGCCTACCGCAAAACCGGCAATATCGTATTCGCCGTCGGGATAAAATCCGGGCATTTCGGCAGTCTCGCCGCCGATTAACGCCGCGCCGGCCTGTCTGCACCCTTCCGCTATACCCGAAACAACGGTAGCTACCTTTTCGGGGCTTAAACTACCTGTTGCAAAGTAGTCCAGAAAGATAAGCGGCTGCGCGCCCTGGCAAACTATATCGTTTACGCACATAGCCACGGCGTCGATTCCTATTGTGTCGTGCTTGTCCGCAATTATCGCATATTTGAGTTTAGTTCCGACGCCGTCGGTACCCGCTACTAGAACGGGATTCTTTACGCCCTTGGGCATCTTGAAGAAGCCGCCGAAAGAACCTATATCGCCAAGCACGCCCGCCGTGTAGGTGGACTTTACGTGTTCTTTCATAAGCTTAACCGCTTCATACCCTCTTTCGACGTCAACGCCGCTGTCTTTATAAGAAATAGCCATATTTTCTCCTTTTGTTATTCAAGTTTATACTTGTCAGCCTTAAAACCTTCAAGCGAGTACGGATATTCGCCGTTGAAACATCCGAGACAAAAACCGTCTGCTTTGCCCTTGCACGTGCTTACAAGCTGTTCTATCGAAAGATACCTTACGCTGTCGGCTCCAAGGCTTTCGCCGATTGCTTCCTCATCTTTATACGCTCCTATAAGCTGCGAATAAGTCTGAATGTCTATGCCTAAATGGCAGGGATGCTTTATAATAGGCGAGCATATCCTTACGTGTACTTCTGTCGCTCCCGCGTCGCGTAACATTTTTATAATTTTACGCATTGTGGTTCCGCGCACTATAGAGTCGTCTATAAGGATTATGCGCTTACCGGTTACGTTTGCGCGGAGAGCGTTCATTTTTACGTTAAGGCTGTTTTCCCTCTGCTGCTGATTGGGCTGTATAAAAGTTCTGCCCACGTATCTGTTTTTTGCAAGCGCCTCTACGAACGGTATACCGCTCTCTTCCGCGTATCCTCGCGCGGCAACGTTGCCCGAGTCGGGTACGCCCGAAACTAAATCAGCCTCAACCGGACAGAAACGCGCAAGAAGTTTGCCTGCCTCTTTCCTTGATTCGTATACGCTTACGCCGTCAAGAATCGTGTCTGGACGAGCGAAATAAACGTACTCAAAAATACAGATTTTGCTGTGTTCGGGAAGTCCGTCCATCCTATGCGAGTGTATTCCGTCTGCGTCTATTACGACTATTTCGCCGGCTTTCACGTCGCGTACGAAATTTGCGCCGACTGCGTCAAGGGCGCAGGTTTCACTGGCAACCACGTAATCGTTCCCCGTTGTCCCTATGCAGAGCGGTCTTATCCCGAACGGGTCGCGTACGGCGATAAGTTTGTCCGTTGTCATAATTACCAACGCGTATGACCCTTTGAATTTAGGGCAGGCGCGCTTTACTCCGGTAAGAATATCTCCGTCGGACAGAGCGTTAATAAACACCGCCATTACTTCGGAATCAATCGTCGTCTGAAATACGGCGTTCTTTTCAATCATTTCACTGCGCAGTTGCTGCGTGTTTATAAGATTGCCGTTATGGGCAAGCGCCATTTTACCGCACTTACCGGTAAATACTACCGGCTGGGCGTTCAAAAGCTGACTTGCTCCCGTAGTGGAATATCGGACGTGACCTATGGCGATGTCGCCTTCGGGAAGTTTTTCCAAGCTTCCGTCCGAAAACACGTCGGGTACCAGTCCCATTCCTTTGTGATACAAAATTTTGTCGGCGTAAGCGACCGCTATACCGCTCGACTCCTGTCCTCTGTGCTGAAGGGCGTACAGCCCGTAATAGACGGTGTGCGCCACGTCGCGGTTTTCCTGCGAGTAAACGCCGAAAACTCCGCACTCCTCGTGAATCTCACCGTCCATACTTACTCCTTGCCTGTCCAGCAATAAGTGCAAAGTTTGCAGGGGTCTATGCCGATAGCTTCTATCAGCCCCTCCAAAGATTGAAATTCAAGAGATTCGAATTTGAATTTATCGCAGATAGCCTTGCGCATTGCTTTGCCGCGCCCAGTTTTGGAATCGCTGTATTCTTCTATATGTTTAATCCCCTCTTCGCCCTCAAGCTCTAACATAGTACGGCGCGTAATCAAATCCATATCGCCCGTTGAGCGTGAAAAGTTCAGATACTTACAACCGTACATTATGGGCGGACAAGCCGAACGCATATGAACGGCTTTTGCTCCATGAGAATACAAAAACTCCACCGTTTCTTTAAGCTGGGTTCCCCTGACAATAGAGTCGTCTACGAGAAGCAGATTTTTACCTTCAATAAATTCGTGAACGGGAATGAGCTTCATCTTCGCAACTTTATTGCGTTCTGTCTGATTAACAGGCATAAAGCTACGCGACCACGTGGGAGTATATTTTATATAAGGACGGGCAAACGGAATTTTACTCGCGTTGGAATAGCCTATCGCGTGGGGAGTACCCGAATCGGGAACGCCGCCGACGTAGTCGACGTCTTTTAAATTGCCGGCTTTCGCATCATTCTTCGCGAAAATCTGACCGTTCTTACAGCGCATAACTTCAACGTTTACGCCCTCGTACGTTGACGTGGGATAACCGTAGTACGACCAAAGGAACGCGCAGATACGCATTTTTTCACCTGGCGGCGAAAGCTGTTTAATTTCGTCTGCGGAAATTTCAACTATTTCGCCGGGACCCAGTTCGCGTTCGTCCGAATAGCCCAGTTTTTTATAAGCGAAGCTTTCAAAAGACACGCAATAACCGTCGCTGCATTTTCCTATAAGCACGGGAAGTCTGCCGAATTTGTCCCTTGCGGCAATCAGCGTTCCCTTGTCCGTCAGAAGAAGAACGGAAACAGTTCCGTCAACTTGCTCCTGCGCGTAACGGATACCGTCCACGTAATTATCCTTACAGTTTATAAGCGCCGCAACGATTTCGTTGGTATTTACTTTACTACCCGTCATGGCGTCGAAATAGCCGCCGCGCGAAAGCAGATTGTTCATAACTGCGGAAGCGTTGTTTATTATGCCTATCGTGCAGATAGCGTACGTTCCGAGTTTTGAAACCATTAAAAGAGGCTGTGGGTCGGTATCGCTTATACAGCCTATCGCTGCGTTACCCTTCATTTCGGACAAAGTGCGTTCGAACTTGGTTCTGAAAGGCGCGTTTTCAATATTATGTATTTCGCGCTGTAACCCCATAACGGTATCGTATGCCGCCATACCGCCGCGTTTGGTGCCGAGATGCGAATGATAATCGGTACCGAGAAAGACGTCAAATATAGCGCTTCCTTTTTTTACAGAGCCGAAAAAACCGCCCATTTATTACTCTCCTGTAAGACGTTTGAAAATTTCTTTATATGCGTCCTCTACTCCGCCGAGATCTCTGCGGAATCTGTCCTTGTCAAGACTTACGTGTTTAGTGGTATCCCAGCTACCTGCTTCCCAGAAGCGGCAGGTGTCGGGCGAAATTTCGTCCGCAAGAACTATGTTGCCCTTGAATCTGCCGAATTCGAGTTTGAAGTCGATAAGGTCGATATGCAACTCTTTAAAGAAAGCTTTCATCGCGTCGTTTACCGCAAACGCCATATTTTTAATAGTTGCAATCTCTTCCGCAGTCGCAAGATTGAGCGCCAATGCGTGATAGTCGTTGATTAAAGGATCGCCCAAATCGTCGTTTTTGTAGGAAAATTCAATAGTGGGCGCAGAAAACTTGGTGCCTTCCGCAACGCCGTATCGCTTTGAAAAGCTACCTGCGGCAACGTTTCTTATAATAACTTCAAGGGGAACTATCTGAACCTTTTTAACGACCGTGTTTCTGTCGTCAATCTGCTCGACAAAATGGGTGGGAATACCCTTCTTTTCAAGCATCTGCATCATCATATTGCTCATCTTGTTATTGATGACGCCTTTGCCGGTTATGGTACCCTTTTTAAGTCCGTTAAACGCTGTTGCGTCGTCTTTGTAAGACACAATGACATAGTCCGCGTTATCGGTTGCGAATACCTTTTTTGCTTTGCCTTCGTAAAGCTGTTCCTTTTTCTGCATAAATTGACTCCTTGTATAAAAACTTTTATTATTTAACAACTTAAATACCCGCGTATAGTTCGCGGGTATGGTTTACTTTTGCTCCAGCTCGGATTGCAGAGCAACATCGTCGGCATTTATTTTCTTTCTCATTGCCGATTTATATTCGATAAGTTTTTTTTCGATTTCGGGATATTTTACGCCCAATATCTGCAACGCCAAAAGTCCTGCGTTTTCACCGCCGTTTACTCCGACGGTTGCAACGGGTATACCCGAAGGCATCTGAACTATTGAAAGCAGGCTGTCAAGCCCTCCCATCATATCCGTTTTTACAGGCAAACCGATTACGGGCAAGGTTGTACTTGCGGCTATAACGCCACCGAGGTGAGCCGCCTTACCCGCGGCGCAGATTATTACTTCTACTCCGCGCTTTGCCGCATTCGCCGAAAATTCGTGCGCCTCTTCGGGCGTTCTGTGCGCTGATATAACCCTGACTTCCGTTTCCACGCCGAAACTTTTAATTACGTCTACGGCAGGTTTTACAACGTTAAAATCAGATTTGCTACCCATTATAACGGCTATTTTAGACATTGACTTCTCCGAATTAAAGTACTTCTTTTGTAGCATACTTTTATTACTATGCTGCTACTTTATATTATTTTTATCGTATATATACTCGCTGTGAACTTTTACGCGGTTATGCTTTTAAGAGCGCAACGCGACGAGTTCGGCGAAAACGATTCAAAAATCACGAGCGGCGACGGAAAGCTTATCCTTACCGCAATTTTAGGCGGAGCAATCGCAATTTATGTAAGTATGTTCATAATGCGGTTCAAAATTAAAAATCTGCTTTTAATGATTCTGATGCCCGTAATCGCCGTTTTAAATGTTTACTTTTTTATAGCGGCGTTCAGGTCGGGCTTTACATTCTTCGTAGTATAAAACCACAATATCTGTCACTTACTTTAGAATTATACCACAACATATTGTGAAAAGAAAAATGTTTGCACGCAGATTTTTTAAAATTTAAAAGTAAAAATTTTACTTTTGCCCTTTTTAAATACTTGACAAACTTAAATTTGCATTCTAACAAATAAAACCTCACGCATTCCGTGAGGTTTTTATAGTCTTATTCTTCCTTTTCTTTTTCCTTTTTATTTTCCTTTAAAAGATCTCGTATTTCTCTCAAAAGGTCGTCGGTAGTTTCAACGGGCGCTGCTGGTTCTGCCTGCGCTTCAGCCTCAACAACCGCTTGCGCAGCCTCTTCTTCGGTTATTTCACCCTTTTTAAGCTTCTTCGCTATCGCTTTCTTCTGCTTTTCGGCAACCGACTGACCGGCCTTTCTGATTGCCATAACAATTTTAATACCGATAAACAGGCAGATTGCGATAATGAGGAAATTAACTATCGCCATTATGAAATTGCCGTAGTTCCAGTAAATTGCCGCGGGATTTGCGCTGCCGTCTTCAAGCGTGGCGCTGACCCATGTATTCAACTGAACTGAAAGCCCCTGAATACCGTCGCCGGTGGCGAGCTTTAAAAGCGGCATGATAATATCGTTTACAAGCGAATTTACTATTGCGCTGAACGCGCCGCCGATGATGACACCGATTGCCATGTCAAGGATATTGCCGCGTGAAATGAAATCCTTGAACTCTTTGAAGAATTTTTTCATTGTGAATCTCCTTTGTTTTTTTATTTTTCAAGCAGGGCGGAAATAAGCTCCCGCCTTACCTCTTCACCGTTTTTCAAATCTCTCGGCGGCTCACCCGCAGGCTTTAAATCGCAAACAATTTCGCCGCCATTTATAACTATTATTCTGTGCGCAACGCTGACCGCCTCGTCCGCGTCGTGAGTAACGAAAACCGCCGTTCTGCCGTCACTCCGCCATAAATCAAGGAAGAGTTCGGTCATTTCTTTTTTAAGCCTTAAATCAAGAGATGAAAAAGGCTCGTCCATTAATATAACTTCACCGCCGAATAAAAACGCGCGCGCGATTGCAACTCTTTGCGCCTGTCCGCCGGAAAGCTTTATGGGGTAGCAGTCGCGCTTATCGTATAGCTGTACCCGTTTCAGAATTTCTTCGATCTTTTTATCGTCTTTACAAATTAGCGACAGATTCCCGTAAACGGTCAGATTAGGCGCGAGCCGCGGCGCCTGGAAAATATACGAACATTCCACTTTAGAAACGCTGCCGCTATACTTCGTAAGCCCTGCGATAATGTTTAAAAGAGTGGTCTTGCCGCTACCGCTTTCGCCGAGAACACAGGTTATTTTCTCCGTTTCAAGACAGAGATTGAAATTTTTATAAACGACATTATCTCCGTAGCTTTTACAAAGGTCCTTAATTTCAATCATCGCCGCCCTCCTTCCTGCTCCACTTGTAAGAAATTCTTGCAAGCTGCGAAAAAGCGACATCCACGATAAAACCTATTAAAATTGCGGCAATCGTTAAAGCTGCAAGTCTGGGCGTATCCAGATATAATCTTGCGGTCTGCATAAGATTTCCAAGGCTTTGGTAAGTACTTGCAAGCACCTCCGCGGAAATCATAATTTTAAGTCCGAGTGAAAGATTAGCACCCGTCTGCGATAAGACGTTTGGCGAAACCGAAGGCAGATATATTTTAAAAAGCCTGTCCTTTTTGCTTATTCTGTAAACGTCCGCCATTTCCTTTAAGCCTTCGTCTATACCGCCTATCGCCGCGATAATCTGCGAGTAAATCATAGGGAAAAGCACCAGCACCGTAACTATTACGGGCGCAACTTTTGGAGTCGTCCAAATTAAAAGGATAAGTATTACCGCAAGCGTCGGCAGCGTACGCAGTATTACCATAAAAGGGTTTAATATGGCAGAAAAAATTTTACTGCACATGGACAGCGCGGCGCACAAAAGCGCAAGCGCAAACGAAATTATAAACCCTTCTGCCGTTCTTAAAAATGTAAAGCCGAACGCCGCCCAAAAAGTTTTCTGCCCGAGACATTTGAAAAAACTTTTAAAAGTTTCGCCGAACGACGGAATTATATAATCGTTTTTAACACTGTGATAGGCAATTATCCACACCAACGACATTAAAACGAGAGCGGCAACCGCGCAAATTATATTAAGTTTTCTTTTAATGAAAAACCGCTTAACCATTACGTGAGTTCTACGAAGTCCAGTCCGCTGTTTTTCAGAATGACTTTAAAGGTAAGTCCGGGAACCGCCGCAAGGTTCACAACACCTACTTTTTTGCCCTTTAAACTACTAATATTATCCGCGGTAATTTGCGCGCCGTCCTTTGAAAGCAGATATAAATTACCGTGAGTAAGCGTGCCTACAAGTTTATACTTTTGACCGCTGCCTAAAAGTTTGACAGCAAGGTTTACGGGCAGAACGCAAATATCCGCTTTGGGATTCGCGCCGGTGACGAAAGTCTGAACAAGGCTCGCGTTAACCACATTATACGAGACTTCGTTTGAAAAAGACTCTACTCCTGCCAAGAGATTTGCAATTCCGAGCGCGGGCGCGCCGTCAGGCGCGTAGACCGAGACTTTGCCCTCGTATTCAACTTCGGGATAAATCCCGCCGTGGAAAAATCCGTCCGCCGCAGTTCCAAAAGACGTTTCGCTTACGGAATTGAATTTTTCTATAAAGCTATTTATTTCGTTTTTATCGTCGTAAGAATAAGTTAAATTAATACCGCAGTTTTTTATAACCTGTTTAGTAAGATTCGCCGCCGTGAAAGTCGGACTCATACCGTCCGTCAAATGCGACTGAACGGCGCTTACTATCGTTTCCGCCGAAGTATTTTCACTTAAAAGCCATTGCTTGTTTTCGGCGACAGCGTTTAAAAAATCTCCGACAAAACTGTAACCGAGCAGTTCATTTTTTGCAACTATTACCGCTTGCGGATAACCGTTTTCACCGCCGTATAATTTTTGCAAATCGCCCGCAAATTCAAGCGAAGGCACAGAGTTCACTTTCGTACTTGCAGCGGGTTCGGCAACGACGCAATAATCGATATCAGTTGTAAGACCTACCTGCTCCGCGGAAATAGCGACAAGATTAACCGCGTCACTGCTTTCTTTGCCACTACATGCAGAAAAGCCGACGGCTGAAAAAGCCGCAAGACTTACGCATAAAAGCGCAACGAAAAATCTCTTCATTATAACTCCTTTCGGTATCAGGTTATTGCCTTTTACCTCAAAAAATATTTTTACACTTTTGACATAAGAGTTTTTGCGGTAACTCCCGCAATCATTCCTATCTTGCCCGTAAGAGTGTTTATTATCTCCGTCGGCGCGTCGACAATTACGCTTATGACGAAAACGCTCTTTTGTCTGTAAGGTACGCCCAATCTTCCCACGATATAATCGCCGAATTGAGACAAAAGCGAATTAATTTCCGCGCTCGCTCCCCTTTCTTCGACTATAATACTTAATACCGCAAGTCTGTTTTCGGACATACGCAACTCCTTTACGCGCAGGTTTGCCTTTGCGTTCAGTATTTTATATTCTATCATAAGGCGCGAAAGTTGACAAGCGTTTGCATAACTTTTTCCGGTTGCTGCATACTGCTTATATGAAAAAATTACTGTTTTTAATTACGTCGGTACTCGCCGTCGGCGCGGCGTGCATTACGGCAGGCTGCCACGGCAATCAAGGCGGTCCTGACGCTACAAATGAACGCAACTATAACATTGAACAGCAGGACGACGAAAACCAGCCGGCCGAAAAAGATAACGACTGCGAAAACGACGGCTGCAAATACAAAAATCTTCCCGAAGGAATGCCTGAATTCAAGTTCAGACCGCGCAGACCCCATACTCCGCATGGTGATAATCAACTAGAACGCGAAACGGATAACGACGACGGAATCGAAAACCCGATTGGCGGCGGCGTTGAACCCGTAAGACCGCGCAAAGCGCGCCCGTATAGAAATAATCCTGCGCCCAAACCCATGCCCGTAAGACCAAAAAAATAAAATTAAAGCCGGTTTAAATTTTAAGCCGGCTTTTTAATTAACTTTTTTATCAATTCCCTTGATTTTTAATGTGCGCAAAAGTATAATAAATTTATGAAAGTGTTCAAGTACAAGTTTTCAAAACTTACCAAAACTTTAATTTATATAGGAATTGCGCTGTGCTTCGTCGGCTTTGGAATTAATATATTTACAATCGTCACAGGCGACGTTGCAGAAGCGGCAAATCCCGTTTATCCGATAATTCAATATACCCTTATGTTCCTGGTTCCCGCAGTTCTTTTGGTAATACTGATAAGCCTGATACACTCGTCATACTATGCCATAGACGGCACTACGCTTAAAACGAGCTTCGGAATTATTAAAAGCAAGTACGACATTACTACAATATATACCGTTTTGCTTGACCGTAATACAAATAAACTCACGGTATTTTTTGAAAACAGCAGCTTTGTCATTATAGTAGTCAAGGAAGAATGGTACGACGAATTTATTGACACTCTCTGCAAAGCGAACAAAAAAATTGAGTTTTCAATAAAGTCGAAAGAACCCGAAGATAAGAACGACAAAAACGATAAAAAGAAAAAATAAAATTAAGGCGGCGTATAAATTTTGCGCCGCTTTTCAATTTTTTAAAAGTTTACGGGACAAGGGCAAACCTTAAACCGTTTTAATTACAAACAGAATTTAAAAGGTAATATATGATTTTAATAAACTGCTTATGCGACATAAACGAAATCGGCGGCAAAGCTTACAATCTGCTTGCTTTAAAAATTAAAAATACTCCGCCCCTCTTCGTCTGTCCGGCAAGCTATTTTGAAAATTTAAAAACAAACGCTTCGCTTAAAGAACAGTTGTCCGCAGAAGTAAATAAGCTTTTGTCAGACAAAAAATTATACGCCGTGCGTTCGTCCGCGGTGGACGAAGATTCTGCGTCGGACAGTTTTGCCGGCGTACACGACTCGTTTTTGAATATACCAAAAAAATACGTAGTTAAGTATATTGAAAAAGTTTACGACAGCGCATTCACCGAAAGAGCAATCGACTACCGCAAAACGCGCGAACTCTCTTCCGACGATATAAAAATTGCGGTCGTAATTCAGGAAATGGTTGACGCCGAATTTGCCGGCGTAATAAATACGATTAACCCCGTAACCGACAACCCCGACGAAATAGTAATAAGCGTGACGCGCGGACTGGGCGACAAGATTGTGGACGGCACGGACAGCGGCACTACATACGTTGTAAATCAAGACAAAGTCAGAATTGAAGGCAACGATATTTTAGGCGCAAAGCCGCTGCGCAAAATAGTGCAATTTACAAAGGAGATTGCGACAAAAACGACTTCTTTTCAGGACATTGAATTTGCGTACAGCCGCGGAAAAGTTTATTTTTTGCAAGCGCGCGCGATAACGACTTACGGAAACCTGAATCCGCACGACCGCAATCTTCTGGTAGACAACTCAAATATAGTAGAGTCTTTTTTCGGCGTGACTTCCCCTCTAACTTTTTCTTTCGCGAAAGAAGTTTATCGCGACGTTTACTGCGCCGCGCTCCGCGCAGGCAAAGTACGCAAGAAAATTTCAGACGCGCTTTTGCCTGCCCTATCCGAAATGCTTTACTGGTACGAAGGCAAAATTTACTACAATATGAACAGCTGGTATTACGGCGTAAGCGTATTGCCGTTTAAAAAGTCCGCCTCTTACTTTGACAGTATGATTGGCGTAAACAGCAAAACAGACGGTTTCAAAAAAGTTAAAATGAACTTTTTTGACATTGTCAAAATCTTCTTTGAATTTACAAGTAAGCTTAAAAATATAGATAAACTTGCCGAAGGCTTCGAGCAGAAGTTTAACGAGATAGTTATGCCGCGCTACGGCAAAAAGTTGACGGCAACAAACGAACAGCTTATTGAACTTGCCAACCTGATAGAAAGCGAAATTACCGACAGATTCGTTATACCCATAATCAACGACCTTGCGGTAATGTACTACTTCGGAAAGCTAAAAGACAAAGCGAAAAAACTGAATATATCAAACGAAGATCTCAATAAATACATATCAAGTCAAGGCGACGTAAAAAGCGCGGAAAGCGCAAGCAAGCTTGTGGAAATTGTAAATAAAATCAAAGCCGACGAAAATATTTACGCCGACTTTAAAACGCTTGACGAGAAAACGCTTTGCGAAAAATACCGCGAAGGCTCTTCAATTTCACCTATTCTTAAAGAGTATATCCGCTCTTTCGGCGCGAGAGTTATGGACGAGTTGAAGCTTGAAACGATAACTATGATTGAGGACGAAACGCTGCTATATTCCTTAATAAAAGCAAATCTGGATACGGAATTCAAAATACCCGAATACGAAAAGATTACCGTACCGAAAAAGCTGAAAAGTTTAGCGGAAAAAGCTAAAAGATATATGCGTATGCGCGAACGTCTGCGGCTATACAGAACTTACCTTTATTCGGTAGTAAGAAATATCTTCCTCAACTTCGGCGAAAATTATTGCAAAGACGGAAAGCTTTTAGACAAGCGCGATATTTTTTATCTGACCAAGCAGGAAGTTTTGTCGAGCGAAGGCGATTTTAAAACTCTGGTTGAAAAGAGAAAAGCGGAAGAAAAAATCTGGATTGAAAAGCCCCTCTTACGACAGAGTCGTTTTCTTTGACGGCATTCCGCTACACGTAAAAAGCGACCGCCCGAGCGGAGGCTTGCGCGGCATACCCAGCGGCAACGGCAAAGTTTCGGCAAGAGTTTCTCTTATGCAGTCGCCGTCAGACAAACTGACAGCAGGAAATATAATTCTGACAAAACGCACAGACCCCGGCTGGATCAGCCTCTTCCCTTCGGCAAGCGGACTTATAGTAGAACACGGCAGTATGCTTTCGCACAGTTTTGTGGTTGCAAGGGAATTAAATCTCCCTGCCGTAGTCGGGCTTAAAAATGCGACCGAACTTATACCCGACGGCGCGCTGGTTTTGCTCGACGGCGTATGCGGCGAAGTTAAAATAATTGAAGAATAAAAAAACAGCGGTACGTTTAAAGCGTGCCGCTGTTTTTTATTAAGTTTATAAAGTCCTTTTCTTTTTGCCAACTCTAGTGCGGTGTTCTTCGCCTGCGACGAGTTTGTAAATGTTTTTATGATGCGCGCCCCAGGTCAACACGTTCAATAAAAGCAATATCATCAGCATACCTATAACCCAACCGTTTAAAAGGCTGCCGTTATACCTCAATATGAAGATGACAGTCTGCCAGATTGAAAGTCCGGTGACGCCGATAAGCGAACCCATTGACCCCCATTCGGACAAAATTATATACACGAATACGACTATCAAAAAAGCAAGGGCGATAAAGACGTACCACCACGTTTCGCACGGCAAAGCAAAAGTAAAAAGACCCATTGTGGATGCAATTCCCTTGCCGCCCTTAAATTTCATAGTTACGGGAAATACGTGACCGATTATTACAAACACGCCGAAAAAGTAACGGGTAAAATCAGATACGGCAATCTGGGTTCCTGCAAAAACGTAATCTTTAAACAGCAACCATCCGACAAGCGCAGGCACGCCGCCCTTTATCATGTCGCAGAAAAAGTTGACGGCGCCAACTTTAAGTCCGAACGAACGCGTCATATTCATAGTGCCGGGGTTGCCGCTGCCTACTCCGCGAATATCCTGTTTTTTGATACGGGAGATAATAACCGCAAAGTTGAAGCACCCTACAAGATAGCAAACTACCGCTGCGACCAAAAACCAGTACCAGTTTTCGGCAATAACAAAATCTTTCATTAACTGCTCTTCTTCTCTCTGGTCAATATTTTTATCGGCGTACCTGAAAAATCGAAGGATTTGCGCAAAGTGTTTTCCAAAAATCTTTGATACGAAAAATGCAGCAAATCGACGCAGTTTACGAAAAGCGCAACCGTAGGCGGCGCAACCGATACCTGCGACGAATAGTAAACTTTTAGCCGCCTTCCGTTATACGAGGGAGGCTCGTTCGCTCTTACCGCGTCTGAAATAACTTCGTTCAGTATACCGGTCGGTATTCTGAAAAGAGAATGTGCGTAAACCTCGTCAATGAGGGAAAGAATTTTTTCGGCGCGCTGCCCCGTTTTTGCTGAAATATAAATCGATTTAAAGTAGTCCATAAACTTTAAATCTTCTTTAAGTTTATCTTCAAATTTGTTTATGGTATTGGTGTCCTTTTCAATCAGGTCCCATTTATTCATTACTATGACCGAAGGTTTACCCGCCTCGTGTACGTAGCCGATAATTTTGGTATCCTGCTCGGTTAACCCGTCCGCGCTGTCCACAACTAGCAAACACACGTCCGCGCGGCGTACGGCGTCAAAGGCGCGCATTACGGAATAGTACTCGACGTCGTCTTCCACTCTGCTCTTTTTGCGAATACCTGCCGTGTCGATTATCGTGTAATTCTTATCGCCGTAGGTAAATTTAGTATCGATTGCGTCGCGCGTAGTTCCTGCTATATCCGTGACGATAGAGCGCTCAAACCCTAAAAGTCTGTTAACAAGACTCGATTTGCCGGCGTTGGGTTTTCCGACGACGGCAATCTTAATACTGTCGTCCTCGGTAACCTCCACCTTTTCAAACCAGCTGACCGCTTCGTCCAGAACGTCGCCAAGCCCAGTACCGTGTTCCGCGGAAACGGGGTACGGCTCGCCGAGACCGAGAGAGTAAAATTCGAATATCTTTTCCTCTGAATATTCGTCAATTTTATTAACAACCAAAACTACCGGTTTTTTACTGCGGCGGAGCATATCGGCAACATCGTAATCGGACGTGGTCAAGCCCTCTTTTCCGTCAACGAAAAAGAGAATTACCTGCGCGGTATCTATTGCAACTTCCGCCTGCTTTTTAATTTCTTTCCACATAACGTCTTCCGAACGCATTTCAATGCCTCCGGTATCGACCATAGAGAACGCCTTACCACGCCACTCGGAATCGGCGTAAAGCCTGTCGCGAGTGACACCAGGTCTGTCCTCCGTTATTGAAATTTTTCTGCCGGCTATCTTATTAAAAAACGTACTTTTACCTACGTTCGGTCTGCCGACAATCGCTATAAGCGGGTTTGCCATAATTTTATCCGTTTTTCTTATTTTTTGTTTTAGGTTCGGGCAGGTCCTGATAAATAGCGTTAAACAGTCCGCAAAGGAATTCCGAATCGTCGGTATTATCCACTAAAAGCATCGGCTTTGCGCCGTCGTAAGGAATTTCTTCTTCTGCGTCCGGCATATACTCTTTTGCTGACGGTACGGGCTTGATTAAAAGCCTTTCGTCGTAGACACCGCCAGCAAGCCTGCCCTTGTAATACAGTAAATATTCTCCCATCATCGGGCGGAAAACTATTCCATCCAACGGTTTAAGCTGTTCTGAAATATAATCTATATATTGCTTACCCGTTGCCATTTAACACCTGACCAGACAGTCGAAAAGTTCGTCCTGCATTTTATTTATTACTATTTTTTTGCCTTTTAAAAGCTTTTTAAGCTGTTTTACCGTCATATCGTCCAAAAATACGTCCTCAAATTCTTTGAGAGTGTTAGACGGAATTACCGCAACGTCAAATTTGTCAGAATTATTTTTTAACGCGTCAGCGATGTCGCCGCCGGTCAGAAGCCCGGTACACGTCACCGTAGAGCCGAAAAATTTATTTTCTACGGGCAAGGCGAAAGCGTGTAAATTACCGACGTTTTCGTTTGCAAGACTGCACATACCGTTTACGACTTTTGCCGCGCTGACACCCGTTACAACGGCAACCCGTTTACTCTTTTTTAAAACTGTTTTATATACGCTTTGAGTAAACTCGGATATAAACTTACTCGTCATTCCTATGCCGTTTTCAATCTGCGAAAAATTGCCGTAAAATTCCGCAGGTTTAAATTCACGTCCGCACCTGACGAAATACTCGTCCGCAGGGAGCAAAAAGTTTACTCCGAATTCTGCGTTAAGCTTATCGCACAAATCAAGAATATCCGCCGCGCTCTCCGCAGTAATATCGGGTATAGCCGTAAGATTTTCGCGGTGCTTGGTAAGACCAGTAGGAACGACCGCAACATCGGCAACGTACGGATACATTTCAAAAAGCTTCCTTGCGGTAAATTCAAGATTTTTACCGTCGTTTAACCCGGGTACTATAACCGCCTGACAGTGAATAGTAATTTTTGCGTCGGTAAGTTTTTTTAACTGCTCTCCTATTTTGCCGGCAAAGCGGTTGCCCATAAGCTTGCAACGCAGCTCCCCGTCCATGGTATGGACCGATACGTACAGTGGCGACAGGCGCAGCCTTGTTATCCTTTCCAACTCTTCGTCGCTTACGTTGGTCAGTGTTACGAAATTGCCGCACATAAAACTCATTGTGTAATCGTCATCCTTAACGTAAAGGCTTTCACGCATGCCTTCGCCCATTTGGTCGACAAAACAGAAAATGCACTTGTTTCGGCAAGTCCTTATTTTTTCGTTTTCTTTAAAAACCAAATTTAAACTTTCGTCTTCGGGCTTGTCCACTTTAACCGTACGCTCGCTTCCGTCCGCCGAAATCAGGCTTACGGTAAAGGACGGCTTACTGTCGTAATAAAGATAATCTAAACTATCCTCTGCGGTAAAACCGTCGAAAGCGGTAATTTTATCGCCCTTTTTAAATTGGTATTTCGCGGCAAGTTTGCCCTTTGCTTTGGCAATTTCAAGCATAATTCAATTATAAATTATTAAGAAAATTTTGTAAAGAAAAAGCGCGTATAAATGCAAAATCCCCGACATTGCTGTCGGGGAAAATATTTATAATTATAAGAATCTGGCAATCATACCGAATACAACGCCAAGCGCGAAAATTACAAGCACTATCCAATAGAAGATTTTCCATCCCTTGACTCTTCCGCTTACAAAGCCGTATGCGGGCAATGCGATTGCAATTATAATTGCGATGTTTCCGAGCAACTGAAAAATGCCTACCGTCTGATTAAGAACGTTTTTCGTTTCCGGAGAAATTTTACCGATTAACTCTATCGAAAAATTTATTACTCCGCTGCATATGTACATTATTGAAGCAATCGCCATGCCCCAAAACGCGCAAAATTTAGTTAAATCTCTTTTTTCTCTTGCAACTCTTGTAGATCTCTTTGCCATATATTACTCCTTAATTTTTAACTTATATTTATTATAACAAGCCGTTTGCATTTTTGCAAGCAATTCAGCGGTATTTTAAAGCTTTTTAAGTTTATCAAGTACTGCGGTGAAATAGTCGGGGACGGGCGCTTCGAATGTCATTTGCTCGCCCGTTACCGGGTGGGTAAGCGAAAGCCTGTACGCGTGCAGAAGCTGACCGTTCAGTTTGAATTTCTGCTTTTTTACTCCGTAAACGGTATCGCCGACGACGGGATGTCCCAAATGCTTTGCATGAACGCGTATCTGGTGGGTTCTGCCCGTGTGCAAATCAAATCGGCACAGTGTGAACCCTTCATACCGTTCCAGAACGGTGAAATCGGTAATTGCCAGTTTCCCCTTATCGGGCGGAACTACCGCCATTTTAATTCTGTCCTGCGGACTTCTTCCTATGTATGTGGTAACCCTGCCGATATCATCTTTCAGATTGCCCTCTAAAAGAGCGAGGTATGTTCTTTTACATGTCTTTTCGGCAATCTGCTGTGAAAGGCTTAAATGCGCCTTATCGTTTTTTGCAACAACGAGAAGCCCCGAAGTACCCTTATCTATTCTATGCACTATGCCCGGTCTGATCACTCCGTTTATACCGCTTAAACTGTCAAGCCTGTATAAAAGAGCGTTTACGAGAGTCCCCTCCGTATTGCCGTTACCCATATGCACGGTCATTCCCTGCGGCTTGTTTACGACTGCGATATCCCTATCCTCGTAGATAATATCTATCGGAATATCTTCGGGCTTTACAAAATATTCCGCGGCGTCCGGCAGTGTAATTTCAATTAAATCTCCGTCGGCGACTTCCTGCGAAGGCTTAGCCGCTTTTCCGTTAATTAAAACGCCGCCGCCCTCAATCAGCTTTTTTACTGCCGAACGGGTTTTATCAAGTTTTTCGCAAAGAAAAACGTCCGCGCGCTGGCAGACGCTTTCTGCGGTAAATTGCAGTTTATCCATTTTCGTCGTTATCCTGCCCGTTTTCGCTTTCGAGCTTTTCTTCGGGCTTCTCTTTAGATGTTTCCTGCTGCTTTTTATCCTCTTCCGCCTCTTTACGCTTTGCCTGCGCCAGTTTTGCCGATTTGGTAAGGGGAAATACTGCCCATTCGTTTAAAAACAGTAAATCTACTACGGCGAGAATTGCGCCTAAAACTATCCAGAAATCGGCAAAGTTACAGGCAGTCATTTTGCCGAACATATTCAAGCCGACGAAATCGCGCACTTCCTGATAGGCTATTCTGTCAATAAGGTTACCTATTGCGCCTGCAGTGACCATTGAAACTGCGACTTTTAAAATGATAAATCTTTCGGGCAGAACGATAAAAAAGCCGATAAGCAAAATAAGCATAATGAAAGTTACTACTATCAGAAAAATCTGACCCCAGGCTGCTTCCGCAAGAAAGCTGAAAGCGCAACCGGGATTTCTGCTGCCGCTTGTAACTTCAATAAAATTGCGTATAACGATAAAGTTCCAGCCGTCACGCTCTTCGAAAATTTTAGTAAGCAAATCCACGAGAACGAGAGCGACGCAGACGGCGATTAATACTATGCTTTTCCAACCGATATTTACTTTTAGTTTCTTTAATTTTTCAAGCATAGCTATATCATATATCAAACGCGCCGTTTTGTCAATAAAAAGACGGCTCGCGGTGTGTAACACCGCGAGCCTTTTAATTTTATTTCATAAATCCGAGACTTATCAAAATTGCCTTGTCTACGCGGTTCATAGTCGCGTCGCTTAATTCTCCTATTCTTTCCTTTAATCTGCGTTTGTCGAGCGTTCTTATCTGCTCTAAAAGAATTACCGAATCCTTTGCAAGACCGTAGGAATTAGAAGCAAGCTCTATATGTGTCGGAAGTTTTGCCTTGTTGATTTTGCTCGTTACCGCCGCCGCTATCACCGTCGGCGAATATTTGTTACCGACGTCGTTCTGGACGACCAGTACGGGTCTTATTCCCCCTTGCTCACTACCGACGACAGGCGACAAGTCGGCGTAATACAGTTCTCCGCGCTTTATATTCATAATTACCTCTTTTTCGGCAGTGTTATATACTCTATTATATGTACCGCCGATTTGCGAAAGATACTAACGGCTTTTTAAACCGTGTATCCTTTATATAAATATTTTTGCCGCGCGAGGCCCGTTTTATACGTATCAGTAAAGTTTTATTACGCCGTACAAATTCAGGAAAACCAAAACGTAGTATACAACGAGGCACACCAGGCAGATTATACCAAATATTCTGCCGAGACTTTTTGTTTTCCCCCAGCACGAACAGAAAATTAATACCGACGCGAAAAGCGCCACAAGTCCGCTGACTATTCCCTCCATTGTAAACGGCAGTCCGTTCGTACCCGTACAAAGCGCGCCTACGCCGCCTATAAGCAAAACGTTTGCTATATTGCTGCCTATGATATTGCCGGTTGCAATTCCCACATCGCCTTTTCTCGCAGCGGAAATTGAAGTTACCAGCTCCGGCAGAGAAGTTCCGAACGCTACCACGGTAAGCGCAACTATTTCCGCGGGGATATTAAAGACTTTTTCAGCGATAAACTTTGCAGAAGTAACGACAAGTTCGGCGCCGCCGACTACCATACCAAGCCCTACAACCGTCAGGATTATTAAAAACCAGACTTTTGACTGCAGGTTTTCGTACCCAGCTTTCATCTTTGCCCACCAGTTTTCGGGAACGGCTTCCGCCTTGTCGCCCTCAAACGTTGCAACTGCGGCGGTCGCTTCTTCCAAAAGAGCTTTCGACTGCTTTTTGGCAAGCACGATATTATATACCATAAAACCGATATATAAGACGACGAGAATTAAACCTTCCCACCACTCGAACGAGCTTCCGAAAAAGCCCAGAACCACGAAGAGCGCGCCTGAAACAATCAGAATGGGCAAATCAATAAACCGCGTAGTTTTTTCAACCGGCAGCTTACAGATTACGGCGGAAATACCGAGTATGAGAAAAATATTCATTACGTTACTGCCCAAAATATTTCCGGTTATAAGCGTACCCTCTCCGCCTACCGCGTCGACTATGGTCACGGCAAGTTCGGGCGCGCTGGTGCCTAACGCCACCACGGTTACGCCAATTATAAAGGTTGATACCTTGAGTTTTTTAGCGATACCCGAAGCGCCGTCGACGAAGAAATCCGCGCCTTTTACAAGCAGCACGAATCCGACAAGTAACAGAACAACGTATAGAATAATTTTTCCAGCGTCCATATATACCTCACATATTATTTTAGGTAAGTCGGAGTAAAAATATAAGACTCACGACTTAAAATTACTTTTAAGTCGAAAGTCTTGTTCCTTAAAGATTAAGGGGATACGGCACGATTTTTATAATCGGGGAATGTTGCCGCAGCCTTTTAAAACTACTCCCTTTCAACGTGGAATATTTTAACATTAAGTTTTTATCTTGTCAAGCGTAAAACCGCGCGATGAATATTTTTTATAATATCCTTTGACGTAGCGCAATAATCAGTCTTTTGTTCCGAAACTTCCTCCGCAGTAATTCCTATCGTATAAGCCGCGCACACAACTCCGTCAAACGGATCGAGTCCGCGCGCAACGCAGCCGCCAATATAACCGGACAATATATCTCCGCTGCCCGCTTTTGCAAGCGCAGTGCTGCCTTTCGCATTTATTACCGTTTTTTCTCCGTCAGTTATTATACTTGCCGCGCCCTTCAGTAAAAGGGTAACGCCGTACTTTTTAGCGAAGTCCTTTGCATTTTTCAACGGGTCGGATAAGATTTCCTCAACCGAAAGATTGGTAAGGCGCGAGAACTCCTTTGGATGCGGAGTTAAAATAACGCGACAGCTTTTGTTTATTAATATATCTATGCCGAACTTTGAAATTGTGTTCAGTCCGTCCGCGTCGATAATAAGTGTTCCCGTGTAATTTGCAAGTAAGTATTTGATTTTATTGTACAACTCGCTGCTTACGCCGCATCCCATTCCTATCGCGATTAAATTTGAAGTTAAGTCCTCTTTACCAGTAAAAACGACCTGCGGAAATTTTGCCGCAAGCGCGTATTTAACATCATTGCAGGTTATAAGTTTAACATAGCCGCAACCCGACTTTAAAGCGGCTTCCGCCGCAAGCGCCGCCGCGCCGATATATTTAGAACTTCCCGCGATTAAATTTACCGAACCGTAAGTACCTTTATTTGAATTGCGTTTGCGCTTCAGATAAAACGGTTTTATATCGCAATCGTTAAAAATATAAGCGTAACCGTCATCGGGACAAGTTATACCTATGTCTTTTTTTATTAAAGTTCCGCATAAATCGGTACCGTCGCCGAGAAAATGTCCGGCTTTATACTCCGCGATTGCAACCGTTAAATCGGCCCTTACCGCGCAGCCCAGTATCTTTCCGCTGTCGCCGCTTAAACCGCTGGGAATATCCGCAGATATTACAAACGCCCCGCTTGCATTTATTTTTGCGATAACTTCGGCATACTTACCCGTAACTTCGCGCGTAAGCCCGGTACCGAAAATGCAATCGACTATAATACCGCCTGAAATTTCCTGCGTATACTGCCCCGAGTATTTTTGCTTTTCGCGCGCACAATCAGCTGAAAGACTTCCTTCCAAGGCGTAAACTTTTACGGCAAAACCGCGCGCAATCAACTTTTCGGCGCAGACAAAGCCGTCGCCGCCGTTATTGCCCGTTCCGCATAAGACCAGTATATTTTTAACACCGTTAAGGTTGGCTACTTTTTCGACCTCTTCGGCAAGACTTTCGCCGGCGCGTCTCATCAGAGTTTCCGAAGGAATTTTAAGCGTATTTATCGTGTATTCGTCAGCGGCGCGCATTTGGGAATTGGTAAGCACTTTTTCCATTACAGTCTTAATGAAACCTCCGCCGAACTCATTTTCACAATTTTTCCGTTTATAAGGCAGACCAGTCTGCCGTCCTCCGCCACGTCTTTGACCACCGCTCTAATTTCCCCGTCCGGACCTTTTAAAAGTATTTCGCGGCCGAACCAGTTGATATAACTTTTGTACCTCTCTATCGAATAACTTTTCTGCAGATTTTCAATTAAAGTGTCTCTGACTGCAGAAAGATCAATTTCATTTCCGACCGCCTGCCGCATAGTTATTGCAATTTCCTGCAAATCGCACGGGAGAGAATTGTTTACGTTAATTCCCATTCCGACTATGGAACGGCTGACTTTATCGCCGCAGAAAGTATTTTCGATAAGCGTTCCGCAAATTTTTTTGCCGTCAATTAAAACATCGTTTGCCCAGCGGATAACAGGATCAAGCCCGAAAAATTTTAAAGTTTCGCATACGGCAGTACAGCTGTCAATCATAATTTTAAAGGCATGCTCCGCTTTAACCGGATTATGCCGCATAACGGATATATACAGTCCTCCGTTGTCAGACGCAAAACTTCTGCCCTTTGTTCCCTTGCCGGAAGTCTGCCTTTTTGCGGTTACTATTATATCCTCACCGCCCTCAAGCCGCTTACAAAATTCGTTGGTAGAGTCGGTTACTTCAAGCTCAATAATCTTCATCTATTTCACCGAATTTTTCCAACGCTTGTTTTGCGGTATCATAACCGAAACCCTTTGACAAGAGATATTTTAAGCCTTTGTACAAATTATCTTTTGTACCATCTTTACCGCGCATATACTTTTCTAAAACTTTCGAAGCTTCGTCCGCATCCTCTTCAATTTCCAAAAGCGCGCGCTCTATTGCGGACTTTTCCGCACCGCGTTTGTACAAATCCGCCTCTAACGCGCGTTTGCCCTTGCCGCTTACGCTGTTTACGTACGCCCTGCAATAAGCTTCGTCGTCAATAAGTTTGTAGTATTCCAGTCTTTCGAAAACGTAATTTATTACCGCCTCGGTATAGCCTTTTTTTGCAAGGAAATCGCGCATCTGCTTTTTCGTTTTCATAGTAGCGGAAAGATGGGTCATAGCTTTATCTATCGCCTGGCTTTTTTCCGTTTCAAGCTGAATTTCGTCCAGCTTTGACTTTTCAATTTGCATCCCCGTTTTTAGATGATATTTTATTGCAACTTCCAATTTTATGCCGCAATAAAACCTTCCGTCCACGAAAATGCTGCACCGCTCCTTGTCTTTTTTCTGCGGCTCTATCGAAGTAATTTCGGACATCTTTAAATTTTAAAAGGAAAGAAATATTCTTTTATTTTTTGTATTTTTACTTTACCGCAAAGCCTGTTTAAAAGCTCTGCGGTAAAAGTCTGTTCTTCTGATTTTCTGACAGCTACTGTAAAAGTAACTTCGTTGAGATAGTCGCAGTTTAAAAGTTCTGCACCGGACTCGCTGAAAAACCGTATCGCGCTATCCGCTAAAGGATAGTCAACAGTATAGCTGCTTTCCGCACAAGGCTCGTAGCACACCTTTTGCGCCGCGTTCAAATTTTCGGCAACGCAACCCGAGTACGCGCGCACAAGTCCGCCTGCGCCCAGTTTAATTCCGCCGAAGTATCTGGTTACGACAACGGCAACTTCGTACAGCTTATTTGACTTTAAAACTTCAAGCATAGGCATACCGGCTGTACCCTGTGGTTCGGCGTCGTCTGAAAAGCGTAAAAAGTTGCCAAGGTTATCGCTGATATACGCGTAGCAATTATGGGTCGCATCCGGATAATTTGCGCGAACACGTTCGACGAAGGCTTTCGCCTCTTCCTCGCCGCATATATGCTTTGAAGCGGTTATAAAGCGCGACTTTTCAATCACCTTTTCGGTTTGAGTTTCGCCGCTTAATGAAAGGTATTTTTCAAGCATTATTTCAGATTAATTTTTATGTGAACCTTTTTGCCCTTGTGAACAACATCGCCGTCTTTTACGACGAGGTTTATATCGGTCACTTTATCTTCGTTCAACGAAACGCCGCCCTGCTGAATGAGCCGGCGCGCTTCGCCGTTAGACTGGCACATACCGGCTGCAACCAGCACGTTTATGATTGTGGGTTTATCAATGCTGACGTCCTTTTCGGGAAGTTCGCCACCGCCGCCGAACGCCGCTCTCGCCTGCATTTGAGCCTTAGCCGCTTTCTGCTCGCCGTGAACGAGTTTGGTAAGCTCGTAAGCCAAAATTTCTTTCTTTTCGTTTATTCTGCTCACGTTCCAGTTTTCCATTTCTTCAATGCTTTCAATAGGAATAAAGGTAAGCATTTTAATACACTTCATAACGTCTGCATCGGCAACGTTGCGCCAGTACTGATAAAAATCGTAAGGACTGGTTTTATTTTCATCAAGCCAGACAGCGCCTTTCGCCGTCTTTCCCATTTTTTTGCCTTCGCTGTTTAAAAGCAGGGTTATCGTCATAGCGTAAGCGTCCTTACCCGACTTTTTACGGATAAGTTCGGTTCCCGCAAGCATATTGGACCACTGGTCATCGCCTCCGAACTGCATATTACAACCGTACTTTTCGTTCAAATACCAGAAGTCGTACGCCTGCATAATCATATAGTTGAATTCGAGAAAAGACAACCCCTTTTCCATTCTCTGTTTATAGCACTCGGCGCGCAGCATATTATTGACGGTGAAGCATACGCCAACCTCGCGCAGAAGTTCAACGTAATTAAGGTTTAAAAGCCAGTCGGCGTTATTTACTATCAGCGCCTTGTCTTCGCCGAATTCGATAAACCTCTCCATCTGTTTTTTGAACCGCTCGCAGTTACTATTAATCGTTTCGGTTGTCATCATAGAACGAAGATCCGTCCTGCCCGTAGGGTCGCCTATATGACCGGTTCCGCCGCCTAAAAGCACAACGGGCTTATTCCCCGCCATTTGCAGCCTTTTCATTAAGCATAACGCCATAAAATGTCCAACGTGAAGGCTGTCCGCAGTAGGGTCAAAACCGATATAAAACCTTGCGCAGCCGCCGTTTATAAGAGCTTTAATTTCATCTTCGTCCGTAACCTGCGCAATAAGTCCTCTTTTTTTAAGTTCTTCAAAAATTTCCATACCAATCACCTTTTAAATAATTCTATCACCCTCGCGGAAAATTTGCAATTAAAAAAGCGGTTTACCCCGTGGATAAACCGTTAAGAAATGCAAAATATAACGAATACTTTTTAATCGGTGAAAAAATCGTCCTTGTTTAAACTTTTCCTCGCCTTTTCAATCGCGCGCTTTTCAATCCGAGATATGTAAGAGCGTGAAATATTCAGCTTTTTGGCAACCTCTCTCTGCGGCATTGCCGCGCCGTCTTCAAGCCCGTATCGCAATGAGAGTATCGCAAACTCGCGCTCGTCTAAAATCCTTTTCAGAAATGCAACGAATTTTTCGCGTTGAATACTCTTTTCAACCTGCGCGAAAACGCTGTCCTCTTTTTCGGCTAAAAGGTCTATAAGGGTAAGTTCGTTTCCGTCCTTATCGACCCCAACGGGATCGGAAAGAGAAACGTTATTTTTATGCTTTTTACCGGAGCGCAACAGCATTAAAATTTCATTCTCGATACAACGCGCGGTGTACGTTGCAAGCTGCGTACCCTTGCCCTCTTTATATGTATTAATCGCCTTGATAAGCCCTATAGAGCCGACGGAAATCAAATCGTCGGTTTCGGCTGCACCGGTATATTTTTTTACTATATGCGCAACCAGACGCATATTGTGGCGGATAAGAATATCCCTCGCTTCCTTATCGCCCTCACGGGCAAGACGCAGATATTTTTTTTCGTCCTCGGGCGAAAGAGGTTTGGGGAACGTGCCTTTATTCTGCACCGTTCCCGTAAAGAAAAATATCCTGCCGAACAGAAGATTTAACAAATCAAATACCATACTCTACCTATATATTCGTAGTGTATGAAATTGACAGGTTGTACTATTCTGTTTTGGTTTGTCCTAAATTTTTACAAGTTAAAACGCCTTCCGCGCGTCGCGCGGAAGGCGTTTTCAGATACTGAATTAATCTAATTCAAAAGCTCCGGTATAAAGCTGATAATACTTTCCTTTTTGCGCAATAAGTTGTTCGTGGTTGCCGCGTTCGATAATTTCGCCGTGTTCCAGAACCATTATCGCATGACTGTTTCTTACCGTGGAAAGTCTGTGGGCGATTACGAATACCGTTCTGCCCTCCATCAATTTATCCATGCCCTCCTCAATAAGTTTTTCCGTACGTGTATCGATTGACGAAGTCGCTTCGTCAAGGATAAGCACTGGACATTCCGAAACCATTGCGCGCGCAATGGCAAGCAACTGTCTTTGTCCCTGCGACAGGTTCGCGCCGTCGCCCGAAATCATTGTGTTATAGCCTTCAGGCAAATGCGAAATAAAGAAGTCGGCGTTTGCAAGCTTTGCCGCTTTTATGCAATCATCATCGGACGCGTTAAGTCTGCCGTAACGGATGTTATCCATAACCGTTCCCGTGAAAAGATGGGTATCCTGCAATACTACGCCGAGAGACTTTCTTAAATCGTCCTTATTTATTGATTTAATATCAAGTCCGTCGTAAGTAATTTCACCCGATTGTATGTCGTAAAAACGGTTTATAAGATTGGTTATCGTAGTTTTTCCGGCGCCGGTAGAACCGACAAAAGCAATTTTCTGTCCCGGTTTTGCATAAAGAGTTATATTCTTTAAAATTACTTTTTCATCGGTATAGCCGAAAACGACATCGTTAAACCGTATATTGCCTTTAAGAGGAACATATTCAAAGCTGCCGTCGGGCAAAGGCTTTTTCCACGCCCACTTGCCCTGTTCGTACTCGTCCCTAGTCAGCGTTATTTCGCCGCCGTCGTCCTCGGGCTGAACGTCTACCATTTCGAATATGCGTTCCGCGCCAGCAAGCGCCATAACAATCGCATTAAACTGCTGCGAAACCTGCATTACGGGGTTATTGAACTGCCTGGTGTACGCAAGGAAGGAAACGAGCATACCGGCGCATGCCGCTATTCCGCCGCCTTCAATAGCTGTGTACCCTGACAAAAGCCCGATTTCGGTCCCCGTAACCGTGAGTACAAATCCAACCACCGCAACTAAAACGTATTGCAGATAGCCGAGGTTGTTGTTCACCGGTCCCAAAACAAATGCGAAAGTATTTGCGTTTCTACCGGCAATATTGAGTTCGTCGTTTACGACTTTGAACTGCTCGCGAGCCTTCTGCTCATGGCAGAATACCTTTATTACCTTTTGCCCTTCTGTCATTTCCTCAACGTAACCGTTGAGCGCGCCGAGAGCCTTCTGCTGTTTTAAGAAATTTTTAGCGGATTTTTGTCCTATGTTCTTTATGATAAATATCATAAGCGCAAGAACGATTAAAACAAGCAGCGTAAGCGTAAAACTATAATACACCATAAACGCGAATACGAATATAAATGTAAGCCCTGCTGAAATCATTTGGGGAATAGTCTGCGAGAGAAGCTGGCGCATAGTGTCTATATCGTTGGTATACAGGCTCATTAAATCGCCGTGGGTGTGCGTATCGAAATATTTCAAAGGAAGCTTCTGCATTTTTGCGAACATTTCGTCTCGCATCTTTTTCAGCGTTCCCTGCGCGATAAGCATCATAATATAGTTGTACGCGAATGACGACAGCACGCCAACAATGTAGATACCGCCCATTATGATTACATTCATCCATATAACATTTGCATCTATTGCGGGATGATCTTCGGTTACGATTAGTTCCTTAACGATAACCGCAAGGCGCGACGACGCTACCACATTAGCCGCAGAAGAAAGCAGTACGAAAATAACGACGAACGCCATTGCAAGCTTATAGCGCGAAAAAGCGTATGAAAGCAAGCGTTTTAAAGTTTTTATAGGATTTTTAGCGCCTTTGCCGCCAGCAGGAACGCCTTTGCCGCCCATACCTCTCATTGGACTACTCATCATCGTCACCTCCCTTCATCTGGGACTCGTAAACTTCCCTGTATATTTCGTTCGATTTTAAAAGCTCGTTGTGGGTACCGAGTCCTACTATTTTGCCCTCGTCAAGAACGATAATTTTATCGGAGTCCTGAACGGAAGCTATGCGCTGGGCAATAATGATTTTAGTGGTTTGAGGCGCGTACTTTTTGAGCGATTCTCTTATAAGCGAGTCGGTCTTGGTGTCAACCGCGGAAGTCGAGTCGTCAAAGATTATGACATGCGGCTTCTTTAAAAGCGCGCGCGCAATACACAGTCTTTGCTTCTGTCCGCCCGAAACATTTACGCCGCCCTGACCCAAATCGTAGTCAAATCCGCCGGGCAGAGCATCGATAAACTCTTCGGCGCACGCCTGACGCGCGGCAAAACGCAACTCTTCCTCGGTCGCGTTTTCATCGCCCCAGCGAAGGTTTTCAGCAACCGAGCCGGAGAATAAAACGTTTTTCTGCAAAACCATTGCAACCTTATTGCGGAGAGTATCCATATTGTAGTTCCTCACGTCTACGCCGCCTACTTTAACCGTTCCGCCGGTAGTATCGTAAAGTCTGGGAATAAGCGACACGAGCGAAGTTTTACCCGAACCGGTCGCGCCTATTATGCCGACCGTTTCTCCGGCGTTGATATGCAAGTTTATATCCTGCAATACGCAGACTTCCGACTTTTGCGAATACGCAAAGCTTACATTTTCAAAATCAACGGAACCGTCTTCAACTTCGAACACGGGATTTTCGGGCTTGGGCAAAGTCGTCTTTTCGTTAAGGACTTCGCAAATTCTGTCCATACTGCCCTTTGAAAGCGAAATATAGTTTAAGCACATTGCGACCATTATTACGCCCTGCATAATCTGCATTGCGTAAGAAATAAGCGCCTGTATATCGTCCGGCTTTACGTTGCCTGCTATGTTACCCATAACCATATTCGAGCCGACGGTGAGTATCACAATTATTGTGGCGAACATTGCAAACATAACGCAGGGCATCATTATGGTCAGTATTCTTTCCGCTTTAACGGAGAAATTATAAACGTCCTGCGTCGCTGCGCTCATCTTCTGAATTTCACGCTCTTCGCGAACGTAAGATTTAACTACCCTTATCGCAGTTAAATCTTCCTGCACAACGGAGTTGAGTTTGTCGTACTTTTTGAACATAGTTCTGAAATAAGGCATAACTTTGAGCATACAGACGGCTACTATGATTGCCAGGAACACCGCCGCGCCGACGAAAATTCCCGCCATAGACGGCTCTATTACGCAAGTCATTACTATTGCGGATATGAAAAGTACGGGCGCTCGCACTAACATTCTTATGCTCATCTGGTAAGCCATCTGAACGTTTGTTACGTCTGTAGTTATTCTCGTTATAAGGCTTGAAGTCGAAAAGTTGTCGATATTCGCAAACGAGTAAGTCTGCAAATTGTTATACATATCTTCCCTTAAATTGTGCGCAAATCCGCTTGACGCAGTAGCCGCGAGCCGCGCGCCTATAACTCCGCATAAAAGAGCAAACAACGCGCACGCAACCATTGCTATCGAACAGATAATTATTATTTTAATGTCTACCTGATACGCGCTGTCTTCCGAAAGCAGACGGAGTTCGCGGATTATAAAAGTCGTAAGCCAAGGAATCAAAATTTCCATAGCGGCTTCTCCCACCATAAATACGGGACAAAGAATCGAAGCCTTTTTGTATTCCCTTACGCTTTTAAGTAAAGTTTTAATCATATACTCTCCTTTAATCGCTTTTGCTCACCGAATCTATTATTTTAGTCAGAAGTCTGTCAAATTCCTCCTGCTCGTCTTTATCAAGGGCAGACTGAATTGCGCCGTCGCACTTTTCCATTAGCTGTTTGTCTTTAAGGCAGATATTGTTTCCCTTTTCTGTCAGCTCAATGTATCTCGCTCTGCCGTCCCCTTCAGATACGGTGCGCGTAATAAAGCCTTTACTTTCAAGATTGGAAATAAGCGTTGATACGGAAGACGCGCGCAAATTAATGAACTTTTCCACGTCCTTTTGCATAACCTTTTCGCCCTTCATTGAGCTTTTGCGGATGAACACCATTGCGTGCATCTGTACGGGACTTACGCCGTACTTCGCAAACAACTGAATATTCTCCCTGTACATCTGGCGGTGCAAAAAACACATTTTGCCGTAGAGTCTTTTGTTTTCCAAAATAATATCTCCGAAAAAATATTTCGACTTCTAACTATTTTAACGTATTTATTATATGCGTTGGAAAAAATAATGTCAACCGTATATTATGATTTTTATGTGAAATAATTTATCTCATTGCCCGTAATGAATTGAATTATTCGGATATTGCATATTGAAATTTTATGGTGTATAATATTTTCAAATCAGGCTTATCACATTCCGAGGTAAACAATGACCAAAGAAAATTTTAAACGAATTATAACTACGTGTATTACCTGCCTTTGCGTAGGCGTTTTTGCCGTTACCGGTTGTAACATACACGGCGGAAACGGCAACGAACCAGACAGAGGTTCGGAAGATGACGATAACGGTTTGATCGGCGGCAATCCGGAAAATGATACTGATATAGTCAAACCCGAATCACAGAGCGATTACTTAAAAACATATATTTCTGCCGGTTACGTAAAAAACAAAAAATTTTATAACTATATTACCGAAATGCCTGACTATGACAATTCTTCCGGAATTGTTACCAACGCCCTGTTCGCTTCACCTAACGGTACGGGCAACGGAACCTCCAAATCCGATGCAACCGACATTCAGTCGGCGCTCGACACCGCGAAAGCCGGTCAAACGGTCTACCTCACCGGCGGAACGTACGAGCTTGACGAAAGCGTATGGATTGAAAATTCGGGAAATGAAAACGGCTATATTACAGTGCGAAATTATTCCGAAGAAAAACCTATCATTACCGCAAGCGCGGCGGCAGTTGCAAAGAACAAAGAATTCCCCGTGTTCGCCCTTAACGAAAACGTCGGTTATATTGTGTTCGAAGGGCTTGAAATATGCAACGTCAAAACGGATACCGCTATCGGAATTGCCGCTTACGACGGCGGTCAGCATGATATAATAATTCGCAATAACAAGTTCCAAAATCTTGAAACCAATAAACCGAACGACGATAATTGCGGCGCCAACGCCATACTCCTCTTCGGCGAAAAAAAGACACCTATAAACAACTGGTTGATTTACGGTAACGAGTGTTACGACAACGTTTTAGGCTGGTGCGAAGCAATTTCGGTTGCCGCCAACTGTGAGTGCATTTACGTAATAAACAATAGCGTACACGATAATACGAATATCGGCATAGACTTTACAGGTAATTTCGGTTACTGCAAGGACAAATCGCTTGATCAGCCGCGCTTTTGCATTGCGGCAGGCAATGTCGTTAAAAACTGTATTTCGGATTATGCCGAGTGCGCCGGGCTTTACGTTGACGGAGCGCGCGACGCGCTTTTGGTAAACAATTATATTGAAGGCTGTCAGTACGGCATAGAAGTCGGTTCGGAAGAAAAAAGCGTCGGCTATACCGTAAAAAATATAAGCGCCTATAACAATATTATCGTAAATAATACGAACTGCGGAATACGGGTCGGCGGTTACGACAAAAAAAGTTCGGGTATAGTCGAAAACTGCATAATCGCAAACAATACGCTTGTAAACAACAATACCAAAGGAAGCGAAGCCGAGTTCGTTCTTGCTATGCTGGACGGACTGATTATTGCAAACAATCTGGTAAAATCTGATCACGGCAAGATGATTTATATCGATTTGACCGGCGCCGAAACGAAAAATATAAAGGTTAAAAACAACTGCTTTATAGCAAGCGGCAATATCGAATTTGAATATCTGGGGACTACCTACTCTTCAATCGAAAATTTTAATTCGGCATTAAGTTTTAACAATATAACCGGTCAGGTATTGCTAACGTCGACATACGGAGTGCAATTAGGCGTTTCCGTGGACGCAGGCGAAAATTCATACATCAAAGTCGGTTATGATTTTAACTTCAATAACAGGATCATTGGCGACAAGGTAGATATAGGTGCAACGGAAAAGAGTTAAACAAGCATAACCTTTCGGTTGTCCCTACCACCATGCTCTCGAATAACCGCTTATAATCGTATATATTGCAATGAATTAAAAAAAAGCGAAAGCAAAATGCTTCCGCTTTTTTTTAGTGATTCTTTCGTTGTGTATATTGAATTATTTTCTTTTCCACGGACGGTTTTTATCAAGCCAACCGCGCTCTTGCCAATACTTGCAGTCAAGTCCGCCAATCCCATTTTTTTGCACTTTCTTTTGTATAAAGCGACAAAACTTGAATTTAATTTTTGTTATAAGTTTTGTATGTGCAGGCTTTGAATAATTGATTTTTGCGAATTTACGAGCAAGTTTATTTATATTTTTTATAAGACTTTTACGCTTCTTTTCAGAAAGCTTATCCCATATGATGTCACCCATAAGCGCAGCGCTGAATACGCCTATTTTTGATATGCCCCACCAAGATAAGCTATTCTTTATATCTAATGCAGTTGAATTTGCACCTGCGCCAAGACACTGTGTAATAATTACGGCGCGCTTCCCGAACATTTCGAGGGCAGGTCTATGCGGCATCCAGCGATATCCGAAATGGTCAAGTAACGCCTTCATTGCCCCAGTAGCATGCATAACATAAGCTGGAGAAGTCATAACGATTAAATCAGCTTCTAAAATCGATTTTTCAACAGCATTTATGTATGAATAATCTTTACAAGTATTTTCACCTTTCGTAAAACAACTTGCGCAGCCTACACAGAAAGAAGGGCAATCTTTCGGCAGATAGTATTCCGTTATCTCGGCAACAGATTTAAACGGCTCTATAAACATCTCTTTTAATTTATAAGTTACGCCGCGCTTTTCCGTGCCGTTTATTACCGTTATTTTCATCTCTTTGCCTCAAAAACATTTTAGCTTTTTTCTTTATTATACTGATTAAAACTAAAAAGAGCAAATAAAAAACCCAAATCGCTTTCCACTAACTTAATAGTGATTCGATTTAGGCTTTTAATGGTGACCCGCATTCAGTCTTATTCGAATACTCTTAAAATGGAATATCACTATCGTCATCAAATGGAGATTTTATCTCTTCTTCTTCCCAAATAATAAAAGATTTTAATTTTTCTTTATTTCTAATATCTTTTAGTACATTGTTTTCATCAAACAACTCTTCTGATAGTTTTAGAGTTTGCCGCATAGAAATTGTTATTCGTGTATAAACTCTTATCAAATCAGGTAACTCTTGCTCAATTGTGAACCCTAATAATTGCATAAATTCATCAATAGTATCAATGTCATTTAAATACAAATATGATTTTGATAAGCCTAAGTGATTTCTTATAATTTGCAAAGGCACTTTGTTAACCAAAACAGAACAGTTAAATTTATCTACAAATTGGTCTTGTTGTTCAACAAAATTGTCTAACATTGTCTTCATTCTATCCGCAGTTTCTTGCAAATCGTACATAGTTGTACCATTAGTTAATGTAGCTTCTTTAGTTAATAATCGTTGAAACATACCTGCAAATTGTGATTTTAAATTTTCAATAATATCACTTGTATCATCAAAAGCAGTTATTGGATTGTTTTTAACAGTTTGTTTTAATTCAGCTATAAATTCGTGAATTTTAATATTATCAGCGAACGCAGGAATGAAATTGTTATCTTTATTTTTTAGATATGTTGCGTTTTCCACATAAACATCTTTCATAATAAAGATAAAAATCTTCTTTCTATCTTTCATTGCTGCTTTTAGTTCATTCATTGTAATAGAATAATCATTACCTATTGACTGTGAGCCGAAATGATTTCCTATAATACAAACTAAAATATCACAGTTAGAAATCTCATTATAACAATCATTTTCTAATGGTTCGTTTTGAGTATATGCCACGCCCGCCCTTTCGTGCATAACAGGCTCATAACCTAAACCTTTAATAAATTCTGCTAAATTACTTCTTTCCTGCTTTAAATCATAGTATGTTGAACTGATAAAAACCTTAGGTACAGCCATTTTCTTCCTCCGTATAATTAAAAGTATGTTTTATATTATATAAACAAAAAAATATTAAATAAAACACTTCTTTGAATTAGATTGTCTTAATAATTATATCAAACAACTTGCATATTTCCGTAAAAAGAAATATAATATTTCTAATAAGCGAAATTGAGGTGGTCTTTATATGGATTATGCAACAGCAAAAGAAACAGCTGAACAATGGAACGTAACAGAACGCCAAATATACAATTATTGTAATGATGGAAAAATTGAAGGGGCCGTCAAACGTGGAAGTGTTTGGTTTATTCCAATTGACGCCCATAAACCTATTGACGCCAGATATAAAAAAGACGATATTGAAGTAAGTAATACTGTAAAATGCGGTGACTGCTTACAACTCATTGAAGAAATTGAAAATGACACAGTAGACCTAATAGTTACATCACCGCCTTATTGGGCAAAACGAATTTATAATGGTTCCGGCGAATTAGGTTCAGAGGCTACACCCGAACTATATGTTTCCACACTCGTTTCTTACTTTGAAAAATTTAAATCAAAATTAAAGAAAGACGGTAATTTGTTTGTTAATATTGGTGATACGTTCTTTGGTTCAGGCGCAGGGGCTTGGAGTAAATATTTAGATGATGACGGCAATGTAACTGAATATCAAAAGGAACGCAAAGAAAAGTATTTTACTACAAAACCATTACAGCCCAAAATTCCACAAAATGGGAAATTATATCAAAATAAACAATTGCTTTTAATTCCTGCAAGATTTGCTATTGCTATGCAAGAAAATGGTTGGATATTACGTGACGATATTATTTGGCATAAACCCAATAGGATACCAGCAAGTGTTACTGATAGATTTAATAACACATACGAGCACGTTTATCACTTTGTAAAAAGCAAATCATATTACTTTGACTTAAATGCTGTTAAAGTGCTTGGTGCAAACGGTAAAATGAAAAACCCGGGAGATGTATGGTCCATTAACACCCAGCCATTAGACGGAAATCATACAGCTTCTTTCCCTGAAAAATTGATTGAGCAAATTGTTATGGCGGCTTCGCCTAAAAATGGAGTAGTTTACGACCCTTTTATGGGTACAGGTACAACTTGGGTAGTATGCGAAAAATTGAAGCGCAATTTCATTGGCCACGAAATTAACAATGAATTTGTTCAATATGCTTATTCTCGTTTTATCAACACAATTAGGAAATAATAATGAGCAACTTTATTGAAATAAACCATTCAAAAATGTGTGACTGTTCAAGCAAATTTTTATCTTGTTTGCCACCGAGAGAATGGATGAAATGTCAAATTGGTGTATGGGAATTTAAATATGAGCAACGTGACGTGCGTGATAAAAATTTGCACCCCGCTACGTTTCCGATTTCTCTACCGAGAAAAATTATTGAGCTGTTTACGCATAAAGGCGAACTTGTACTTGACCCTTTCGTTGGCTCAGGTACAACATTAGTTGCGGCGCAGGACTGTGACCGCAATGCAATAGGCTTTGACTTAAACGAAAAGTATATTGAGTTAGCAAAATCACGTATAGTAGATAATTCAGTTGCAAAAGCCATAGCAATTTGTGATGATGCTAGAAATATAGCGAATTATATTGAACCGAAATCAGTTAAATTGATAGTCACCTCACCGCCTTATGCAAATATATTAAATCATCAACGCACAAACAAAAGTCGTAGAGGTGATGAAAGACATAATGAACAATATGGGAAAATAGAACAATATAGCCAAGACCCGAGGGACCTTGGCATTTTGGAAGCACCTATTTTTGAAAAAGCAATAACCGAAGTGTTTTTTAATTTAAAACCCGCATTGAGTGACAATTCAAATGTTTTAATAAATATTACTGACGCTTGGATAGATAAAAAGCGAGTTCCTTTACATATAAATGTATTTAATGCTATGCAAGCGGCAGGTTATAGCCTAAAAAATACTATTATTTGGGACAGACGTAATATCGTCAATAGAATTGGTATCTTTGGTTGGCCCACTAACTATATAACAATGGGAACAACCTTTGAATATATTCTAAATTTTGTTAAAGACTAAACTTCGATATGTATGTCATATAAATCAATTTTTCTTGACGGCCTTATCCTAATTTTAGTACCGTGATTATGTCCTGTACGAGCGTCAAAATCTACATAGATTGAGCCGTCTTCAACTAACCTCAAAAAGCGTTCTAACGTGGGTTGCATATAGGCTTCAAAATTCCTATATTTAAAATATTCAACGCCATCAACTGTTTTTCTATCAACATTGACATAAAGAAGATTTGCAATTTTTGTATCTAATATTTTTTGAATACTCTCAAAACTCCAATAAGGGCGTATTGCAAAATTATCAAGGCCAACGCCTTTTTCTAATGCTTCTTTCCAAGCATTATGCCGTTCACTAATTTTTGTGTAATCAAAATCTATATATAATTGTTTCTTGTTATAATCAAGTGACACTTTTAAACCTCTGTCACTATATTCGGTAAAATGTAGAGTGGCACGAAAACTTCTTTCTGAATTAGGATATTTTAAACCTGCTTCTTGATGTTTCCAACCATATTTAGGCAACAATATGGAAGGGACAATTTTTGCGCTTCTCGGTTCAGGTTCAGTATGAAATAATGTTAAAAGTGAATTTGAAGTAGAACGATGACTTTTGATTTCCCATTCCCCCATATCCGGCAACTGATAATTATTTTCCGCAATTTCTAATAAATCTTCTAACGTGTTACCAACGCCGCCGTCATTGCCGGCTCTATGGCTTGGTATCCAATCCATTTGCTCAATTTCTAAAAACCTTTTCTTAAATATTTCAAATGTATTGTTCATTTGTGTTATCCCCTAAAACGTAAAAAATTCTGCAAGTGTAACATTTAAAGCGTTAGCTAATTTTTCTATATTAACAATAGAAATGTTACGCTTTCCGCACTCAACGCTTGTAATATAGGTTCTGTCAAGTTGTGCGGTATCGGCTAATTCTTCTTGACTTATACCGATTTTATTGCGTAGCTCTTTTACACGTTTTCCTACTGCTTGTTTTATATCCATTTATATACCTCACTATAAAAAATATTATACTATTATGTGACTTTTCTAACAACGGACTTTAAGTCACATTTATTACTAAAAACTTAAATGGCACTGTGGCGGGTGCTTGATATAATGATATAACAAGCACCCGCCACAAAATAGAAAAAACCGATAAAAAAGTAAGATAAAAACGCCGCAGGGACGGCGTTCGCCGCTAAACCGCTTGGCGATTCGCCGTTCCCCTTGCGGCGGCTTAATTTTTAACCTTATGCTTTTTTAGCATAGGGTTATTTTTTTATTTTGCAAGGCTTTTGCCCTTGAC
>CAZDAG010000011.1:0-50922 GCA_964503655.1 uncultured Clostridia bacterium
TCGGCAAGCTCGGCTGAGTAGTATTCCGCCATTCCTTCCAAAACCGATTCAAGGAGTATGCCTTCCGAGCCTTCGGCAATCGTTTCTTTTGCCGATACAACCTTAACGCCGTTCTTGCGGAGTAGAGCTTTATAATGTGCGCTGTCGTAACGGTTACGAGAAAAGCGATCTAACTTCCAAACTATGATACAATCGAAAGCGTGTTTATAGCTGTCTTTTATCATACGCTGAAATTCGGGGCGGTGGTCGGTTTTAGCCGATAACGCTCTATCTATGTAGTTGCCCATAACTTGAATATCGTTATAGGTAGCGTATTCCATACACTCGCGGAGTTGTCCTTCGATACTTGCTTCCGTTTGGTTGTCCGAAGAATATCTTGCGTAAATGACTGCTCTCATTTGGCTCTCCTTATTTTTTTTACGTTCCTATTCATTAAGTGCCTGCCGATATGCTTGTATATAAATTCTTTACATTTTGACATCTCTTGCCCGTGTTCTTTCAATAGTTCGTCTGGACTGTCATAGACACCGAAGTCTTGATTGATTCCTTCGCTTTGAATATAAGTATCGTTTGCATTCCATTCGATAGTAGGGTTTTGAAAATCTTTGACTGCAACACCATATCCGCAAAATGCGCCTACACAGTCGGCAAAACGTTTTTGCAACTTGCTTAAATAAACTTTATCTAAAATAAATGCTTCTAAGTTATACCACTTGTCTTGATAAAATACTTCAACCCAACTATGGAATACATTATTAGGGGCATTTTTATAAACAATTCCCGTCATAGCACCTTTTTGCAATTCTTTATTTATGGTAAAGCCGTGTATTCGACAGGGTATATTTACGACGCGAAGCAGTGCCATAAACAACGTGCCTTTGGTATTACATTGACCGTAACCGTCTTTTAATACTTTGCTTGCGGATATCCTATCGCTTACATTATAGCCGAATTTTATCTCATCACGAACGAAGTTGTATATAGATTTTATTTTTGTAAATTCATCAAATTGCTCCCAAGCATTATCCTTAATAAGTTTTTGGATGGATGAATGCGAATAATCGAGCATTTCAGTTTCTTTCAAATACTGTTGCATTGTTACCATTATTTATGTTCTCCCATAAGGCGCAAAAGCGTTTCTTTTAACTGTGCATTAGCCGGTGAGTTCGGGTCAAAGCACATTTCGATTAGCTCTTGCATTTGGCTTTGGTTTTTCCATACTTTCGGTTGAAAATCGTATAGCTTGCCTTGCGGATTGTCCGTTCTACCGAAGATATAGTCAAGCGAAACGTCAAAAAAGTCGGCGTACTGCATTAGCACTCCGTAAGGCGGGAACGATTGACCGCTTTCATAACGGAATATTGCCGTTTGCTCAATATTATCCAAACAAGCGGCAAGTTTTGCTTGGGATAGCTTTACTCCCTCACGCAAGTCTTTCATTCTTTTGGCTACAATATTAGGCTTTTCTTTCATAGATAACTCCGTATATAAAATCGTATTAAGCATATCACAAAAATAGATTAAAGTCAAGGCGTTTTTATAAATATCTATAACGCTTGAAAAAAGTTTCTATTTATGCTATAATGATTGTACGATAAACAGTAATTTAACGAGGTCATTGATAATAATGCATAATAATGAAATTGAAATACGCAGAGCAAAATTATTTGACATTGAAAAACTTGACTACTTGCTTTTTCAGGTACACAAAGTACATAGCGATGCTCGTCCTGACTTATTTGTTCCTGGAGCAAAAAAATATACTGACGAACAGTTAAGGCAAATTCTTAAAGACGAAACTAAACCCATATTCGTTGCAACCCAAAACGGCACAGTGTTAGGTTATGCGTTTTGCGTGTTAATTAACAACGGCGACGAGCCGTCGCATACCGATAATACAACGCTTTATATTGACGATTTGTGCGTGGACGAAACTTGTCGCGGTAAAGGTATAGGCAAGCTGTTATATAATTTTGTAGTTGAGTATGCCAAAAAATGCGGTTGTTATAATGTAACGCTTAATGTATGGGCGGATAATAAAAACGCAGTTGCTTTCTATGAAAAAATAGGTTTACATATACAGAAAATCGGTATGGAAAAAATATTGTAAGATAAATTTCAATTTATACAAGGAAGATATAAAATGCAACCTAACGAAATACTCAAATACTGCCTTGATAATTTGCCAGCTACGGTTTTGGTAAGTAGTTGGGGCGAAAGCGGAATTTTCTATAATCCGAATAACACGCTTAAACGTGGAATTTATATTTTGACAGTCAAAGAAAAAGACGGTGACAATGATAAAGGCTCGGATTTGAATAGGGAGAATATTTATCGTGTAAATATAGGTGTTCGCAAAAATACTTTTATAAATATGTTTGGTGCTGTTCCTGCGCGTCCGTCAAAAGGTGGGATTGTAGATATGCCGTATGACTTCACGCAAACGGATAAAATACTACCGCACCCCGTTTACGCTTGGATGAGTTGGGTGTGTGCGCTCAATCCGTCCGATACTACATTTGAAAGATTAAAGCCGTTAATTCAAGAGGCTTATGAATACGCAAAGGAAAAATATTCTAAAAGAAAGTAAGATAAATTTCAATTTACCATAATTAAAGGCTATAACAAATGAAAGATTGGTTTACGATAGACAAAATAGACGATACGACTTATATCATAAGCGAATACCGTCATTGGGAAGAAACGCATAGCTATCTTTTAATCGGTAGTGAGCGTTGCCTTTTGATTGATACGGGACTCGGTATTTGCAATATCTATGAGCAAGTTCGCAAACTGACGGATAAACCCGTTACCGCCGTTGCAACTCATATTCATTGGGATCATATAGGCGGACATAAATACTTCCCCGATTTCTATGCGCACAAAGCGGAGTTGGATTGGCTGAACGGCAAATTTCCGCTGTCGATTCAAACCGTCCGTGATATGGTAGTTGACCGTTGCGATTTACCCGAAGGCTTTGACGTAAGCACTTATGAGATGTTTCAAGGAACACCGACAAAGGTGTTAAGCGGCGGCGAGATTATTGACATTGGCGGTAGAGAAATAGAAGTTTTGCATACCGCAGGGCATTCGCCGGGACATCTTTGCTTTTGGGAACAAGAGCGCGGATACATATTCACGGGCGACTTGATTTATAAGGACACGTTGTTTGCTTACTATCCGTCCACCGATCCTGAAGCGTATTTACAGTCGCTTGAAGCGGTTGCCGCATTACCGTCCAAAAGATTATTCCCTGCACATCACTCATTAGATATTCAGCCCGAAATAGTGGTTAGGATGAGAGACGCTTTTCGTGAGTTGAAAGCACAAGGCAAGCTACATCACGGCGCAGGAACATTTGATTACGGCGATTGGGCGGTATGGTTATAAATTCGACAATTTTCTCACAAAAACTTTTTCACCGTCCGTTTATGGGCGGTGAAAGTCTTGCAACAAACAAAAGTTTGTGATATAATGCACACTACCACAATGCGAGTTGTGGTAGAGTACCCTTCGGGGTAGGAGTTCCGCAATGAGCATAGCTCATAGAGCGCGGAAGGTTTTGAGCGGTTAAACCGCCTTGCCTTAGCTTACGGATAGAGCGTGGTTTTTTTGTTGTACGCAAAATTCGTGAGCCGTGATAGGCTTTTATTGTCGTACAGTTTTACGGCAATAAAGTGTTCAGCCGGAGTTATCCGAGATTCCTATGAGGATGCGAAAGTCGGATAGTGTTGATGGTCTATTTTGTGTTACAAATTTTTAGATAAGTAGCACTCTAACTTAATAGAATGGCTAACCACCATAGAGCAATTACGGTTGCTAAATACGGTTGAAGTCGGTGATTACGGTAAAAGTATCAGCGGCTTTTTTGTGTCCTTTTTCAGCTATCTACCACTCCCTTTCAGTGGTCGAGATAAATATATTTTCGGAGGTAAACTCAATGACAATACGACCGCCTTAATCGGCAAGCAAATGTCAAGCAAAGTTCATCGCGCTGTGGACGAAAGCCCCGCAGGGCGAACGCAACTTATGTAGCGAAGCGAAATAAGTGTAGTGAGCTACACTTCAAAGAATTTAAGTCATTAGGAGGACGAAACTATTTATATCATTTGTAACTTAAAGAAATTAGGTAAAGACGACGTTACCGACGTTGAAGAAGAAAACGAACGCGACGAAACTTATCAGGCAACCAACCCACAAATTGACAGTGCAAGGACGAAAGACAACTACCACCTTGTTACTCCGGCGGGCAGGTATATGGACGTTATCGAAGAACGGATTGCAGGCTTGCATTTGAAACGCAAGGTGCGCTCGGATGCCGTATATATCGCGTCGTTTGTTCTCGGTGCAAGTCCCGAATTTTTTAGGGTGTCCACAAAGGAAAAACAGTATGCTTTCTTTCGGGATTGCGTAAAGTTTTTTCAAGACAAGTACGGCGAAGAAAACGTGCTGTCTGCTATCGTACATATGGACGAAACAAATCCGCACTTGCACTTAAACCTTATACCTATTACCAACGGCAAGCTGTGTGCCAAAGATTTGTTTGACGGAAAGCTCGCCGCACTCCAAACGGAGTTTTGGAAAGAAGTCGGAGAACGGTACGGTTTGGATAGAGGCAAGCCGAACAGCCAAGCCGAACACTTGGATACGGCAAGCTATAAGGCAAAGAAAATTGTGGAAGCTGCCGAGCAAAAACGTACCGAAGCGGAAGAATATTCGGAAGCGTTACGGCAAGCCGAGCAAGGCGAAATTGCCCACAGCAAAAGCGGAATGCGACAGCAAATCGTAGCCGTTACTGCCGACAATGCCGAGCTTAAAAAGCGGCTCACAAAGTCTATGCAAGAAACGCTGGATATTGACAAAGAGAACAAAGAACTCAAAGCGTACAAAGTTCGAGCGGCAAAGGCTCTTGAACTGCTTGCAAGGTTAGAGCGCGAAAACCCTACGGCTTACAATGAGCTGTTTGAAAGCAAGCAAAAGCCGCCCGTACCTTCGTCGAAGAATTGGTGGTCAAAGTAATTTTTATAGGAGGAGAATGTATAGAGTAAGTTATGCCGAGAAAGAAAAAGCTACCATATACCGATTTTGATATTCCCGAATATCAGCTTGAATCTCTTGCGAGAGTATTGTTGCCGATTTTGCAGGAATATCTATCGTCCGAGCAAGGACAAAAAGACTACGCCGAATGGCAAAAATCACAACTGAATAATCAATCAAAAAAGAAAGGATCCCATTAAAGCATATAGGGATAGCCGTTGAAAGAAACGGAATAAGGAAAACCGCCGAAGTTGAGCGGTATATAAATGAAAGATATAAACCTAATCAAGTTAGGTAGCCGTACATAAAGTAGTAGGAACGGCAAACGCCGATAGAGCCACAAACTCTATCGGCGTTTTTTTATGCTCGGAAGTTATCAAATTCCTCAATAAAACAAAATAGCCCGAACGTTCTTTTTACGGTAAAGAAGTTCAAGCTATTAAGACTTGGTGCACTCAACAGGAGTTGAACCTGCATGGTGTTATCCACAAGATCCTTAGTCTTGCGCGTCTGCCAATTCCGCCATGAGTGCAACTTACTTAAAGCATAATAATTCTATATTATTTCAATAATATTGTCAAGTTAAAATTAACGATAAGACAAAATTTTATTAAATTATTTATGGTTGGAAGAGGGGTTAATTAATTTCTTTATACAGTCCGATACCGGAGTCGCTTTTTATGGTTTCACCTAAAACGTTGCCGTCACTTATAAAGTCGTTAGGGAGGTACTGTTTGTTAGATATATCGTTATTTACAAAATAATACCAGCTGTCGTCACTGACCGGAATATTAATTGAATTTAAAGTTCCGCAGTTTTTGAACGCGTTGCTTTCTATCAGATAAACGCTTTCGCTGATAGTAATCGTAGTAAGCGAACCGCACCCGGCAAACGCTGTTTCTTTGATAATTTCAACGCCGGAACCGAGCGTAACTTCGGTCAGTGACGCGCATTCGTTAAACGCACCTTTTCCGATTTCTGTAACGCTATCCGAAATGATTACCTTTTTCAGAGCGGTGCAACTACTGAACAAATTTTCCGATACTCTATCTAAACCATATGGCAGCGTTACTTCAATAAGTCCTGTTCCGGAGAATGCTGATTCACCGATTTGCGTAACGGTTTCAGGTATGTCGATTTTCGTAATATATTCGTTGGAAGAAAAAGCGTTTTTTTCAACCGTTTTAAGTCCTTCGTGTAAGGTTACGCTTAAAAGTGTATAGCAGTTACTGAATGCAGAAGCTTCAATTTTTTCGATACCGTAAATATCAAGCGTCTCAATGTACATATCATTTTCAAAGGCGCTACTTTCAATATAGGATACCGGAATATTATGATATTTGTCTGGAATTACAACGTTCGCAGTTCTGTGTAATTTTGGAGCGAAACCTGATACGTAGAAATAATGTTCCGTTTCGGTTTTTACTTGTACAAAGTTCAAATAGAGGTAGTCCACGTCGTAATAATATCCGCTTATTTCAATATCATCCAACACTAATTTCTTCGGTTCGTCCCACTTGACATCACAGCCGGCTACATAAGCGTAATTGCCTGCCCCCGGATAATTAATTTCCGGGTTTTCGATATTGAAAGTGGTGGTGTATTCAAGTTTTATTTCGGTTCCTAATAGTTCGTCGAATAATATAAAGCTTGCGGTATAGTCAATAGGAGTATACTCGGCGTAAACGGTAACGTCGCCCATTACAAGAGTGAAATCTTCCCATTCCCCGGTATAACCTGCTTTTTCAGGGAATTCGGGTATTTCAACTTCAGTATTTTCTACGTTGTATTCAAGAATGTCAACTACGTTATTGTCTGCAACGAAGTTTATGTAGTAAGTAATCGGATCGTATATGACGTTAACTGTTATCTTTGTTTCCTGTCTGAATTTAATTTCTTCCCACGAAGTATTATAACCTGCTCGTTGAGGAACGTCGGGAGTTTGGAGTTCATAATACTCTTTCATGGTAGTGTTAAAGGTTGCAACTATTTTGTCCTTTACTATGTAATCGATAGAGTATTCAAGCATATCTACGTTGAGCTTTATAATGGTCATTCCACATTCAAGCTCCTTTTCCCAATAGCAGTAACAGCCGGGTACCTCCGCAGGCTCCGGCGGTACAACTTCTTTATAGGTTAAAATATTGTAATTATATTCGCCGATTACGTTATCGCTACGGTCAACGTACTTTACTGTATATTCAATCGGTTCATAAACAGCGTTTACCTGAATATTTCCCTTTGTAAGTTCGTAATTTTCCCACTCGCCGGGTTGGTAGTGATCTTGTGCGGGGCATTCGGGTTCGACTATATCGTAATTTTCAACGGTATACGTTTGGGTTGAAACACATTCGCCTAAAGATATAAATTCCACAGTATATTCCGTAGGTTTTTTTGTGGAATGGATATCAAGATTATTTAAAATTCTTGTATTGAAATCGTAAGGTTCTCCGGCAACAGTCCATGCGTCAAGAGAATAACCGTCGTCATTTTCGGGTAGCGCGTAACTTTCGATTACGGAGCCTTTTTGCGCGTAGTAACTTTCTACTACCACATCATTATCGTAAAAAGTAACGGAAACTAAACTGTCTTCATATGTTGTCCAATACCCATAGACGCTAACGTTTTTAGTGACGGTCGTTTCAGTAAACCATTCGTCATAATCTGACGAAGTAAACCAGCTGATAAATACGTTTTCATCGCTGTCGGGATCTTCTATTTCAGGTAATTCTAACGGGCTTCCGTATTCAGCTGAAAATGTAGTATGCTGTTTCCCATCAATGTAAAATTTTACAGTATAAGCGGTGGCTTTATTTGTCTTACAAGACAAAAGACATAAAGCAAATGTTGCCGCAATTACTGATAATAATATAATCAACAATTTTCTCATAGGTGTAATTCCGTACCAGGCTCTCTATTTTTTGGTAAATATTTGCAAAATCGCCAATATTTATCTTAATATATATTAAACTACAAAATACGACAAAAAGTCAAGCCCTTTGTCAATTTCTTTTACTGTTTATTAATATAATTGAACCGTTCTAATTTTGCGCTTATAAAAATAAATTAAGGTATGGATTTATATTTTTTGCCAGCGAATATCAGACAAGCGTTGACAAATATCAATCTTAACTATTTATCTGAAATAAGAATACGGAAAGGACAGCCTGTAATAGTTGAGTATAAGGGGGAATATAAATATTTAAATCCGTTTGGTATAAGCGAAAGCGAGCGCGGCGGATTGACCGTCGGCGATATCTCGCCGATAATTAACAGCGCAACCTACGGCTGTATCTATAACTATACTGAACAAATGAAAAGCGGTTTTATAACGGTAGGCCGCGGAATAAGGATAGGAATAGCGGGCGAATACGTTACGAACGGCAGTGAAGTAGTTTCTATCAAAAATATAACTTCAATAAATATCCGAATACCGCATTTTATCGCCGGTTGCGCCGATTTTATAGTTAAAAACCTACTTTTTAGTGATTTACATAGTACTTTAATCTACTCAAAACCTGGTTTTGGCAAAACTACCATGTTACGCGATATAGCTGTAACGCTCGGTAAAAAGCGCAAATGCAACGTTCTTGTATTCGATGAACGCAACGAAATTTCAGCAATCGACGGAGAAGGTAACGGCTTTGATTTGGGCGACCGTGTGGACGTCATACGCTGTTACAATAAAAAGAGCGCGATAGCAAGCGCAATAAGGGCAATGAAGCCGGAAGTCATTATTACGGACGAGTTGTACGGCGACGAAGACGCAGATGCAATTAAATATGCGGTCAACTGCGGAATTTGCGTAATTGCATCATCGCACACAGAGCGGGAGGAAAACCTGAAAAGTCTGCCTTTTGAATATTTCGTGAAACTAACGGGAGTCGGCAGTCAACCTATAATATATGATAAAAATTTTAATACTTATCGTTGTGGTAGCGCTGACAACCTCGATAGGAGTATTTTTGTCGGCGAATAAAAAGAAGAGGATGCAGGTTTTTTCAGAGTTGTACGAGTTTAACGAGCAACTCATTCTTACCCTAAAATTTTCCCGTTCATCTATAGACGCTATTGCTGCGCCCTTTAAATACGTACCTAAAATTTTGAACGGCGAGGGCGTTTTGAAGGGCGCGGACGATGCGGCGGTAAGGGATTACGTTCAGAATCTCGGTAAAACTGACGCGCTTTCGCAGGTCGATTATCTTTCTGAAAGAAAGCAGATTTTAAAAAAATATAAGGAAGAAAGCCACGCCGACTATAAAAAATACAGTTCGCTTTACGTGAAAATATTTTTTCTGGTCGGAGTCATGGTGGCGGTCCTTTTAGCTTAATGGATATAAGTATAATTTTTAAAATAGCCGTCGTAGGCATAATAGTAACTATTATTTGTCAGGTCTTAAAAAAATCGGACAGGGACGATATTGCTACCGTAGTAAGCCTGGTAGGTCTGATAATAGTGCTAACGGTAGTAATTTCTATGATTGCCGACCTGTTTACGCAGATAAGGCAACTTTTTGACATTTTCTGATGTACATATTGCGCCTGTGCTGCATAGCCGTAATTACTGCGGTATGCGCTTTAATTTTAAAAAACCATAAGTCCGAGTTGGTGCCGCTTTGTCTTACTGCCGGCGGTATAATAATGTTTTTATACGCCTTTGACTACCTGACGGAGAGCGTAGAGTTCATTAAATCTTTTACCGAAGGCGCCGGAATAGATAGCGGCATTATAAGGATAATTTTTAAAATTATAGGAATAGGTTTCCTTGTAGAGCTTACTGCGGGTTCGGTTAAAGAACTCGGCTTTGAAAGCACTGCGGACAAGCTTGTTTTATGTGGAAAAATAATTATATTCGTGGTATCGGTGCCGATTCTAAACAGTACGTACAAAATAATAGTTTCGCTTATAGAACTGGTGTAAAAAAGCGTGTCTTTTTACTTGTTTTTTTAATTGTCTGCGCGGTACTGGTCGCCGTTTTCGGCGGCATTTCGGCTTTTGCCGATAATGAAGGCGGCGAGCAGTTGAATGAAAGCATTTCCGATCTTTTAAAGGATCTCGATTTGTCCGAGCTTCAAAAGTATCTTGACGAAAATTCGGACAGTTATCTTTATAACTTCGGCAGTACCGCATCCGAAATAGTAGAATATTTAGTTCACGGAAACCTGAATACCGATTACAGCGGATTTATAAGCGAGCTTTTTTCCGTAATATTTAAAAACGTAATAACACTTATACCCGTATTTGCCGAAATAACAGCCGTTGCGCTTTTGTCGGCGATAGTTAGTTCTGCCGAAGGCAACTTACTGGGTAAATCAACCTCTAAAATCGTTCATCTTGCCTGTTATTCGCTCATTATATTGTTGCTTGCTTCGATGCTGGTCGGTATAGTATCGGATTGTATAACCTGCATTAACAACGTAAAAAGACAAATCGAAATTATAACGCCAATACTTGCAACTTTAACAGTGCTTACGGGCGGTACAAGTACGGCTGCAATCTATCAGCCGTCCGCGATATTTCTATCGAGCGGCGCAATAGAAATTATCAGCGGATTTATATTCCCCGCAACTATCACGGTCATAATTTTGAATTTTATGTCAAAGTTGAATCCGCAGATGTCTTTTACGGGCGTCAGCACGCTTGTAAAAAGCATAATGAAGTGGGTAATAGGAATAACCGTAACGGTATTCAGTATTTTTATTACCGCGCAGAGTTCGGCGTCGTCGCTGTTTGACGGCATATTATTCAAGGCCACCAAATACGCGGTAAGCAACTCGGTGCCGATAGTGGGAAATTTTTTATCAAGCGGTTTTGATATGCTGACGTCCGCCGGACTGCTTATAAAAAGTTCGGTCGGAGTTTGCGGACTCGTTTTGCTTCTATTCGAGCTATTGGGGCCGATAATCCTGCTTGCGGCTTTCTCTTTATTATTAAAGTTAGTAGGAGCAATAGTACAGCCGATAGGGGAGAATACACTTTATAATCTCTTGTCAGATCTTTCCAAAGATATTGAGTATTTTATTGCCGGTCTTTTGACGGTGGCGTTTATGTACGCGCTGATTATTATGCTAATTATAAATTCGGCAAACAGTTTTATATGAAAACCTATCTGTTGACGGCAGCCGCCGTAATATTTCTATCCGTAATAGTGTCGCTCATAATTCCGCAGGGCAAACTTAACAAGACTATTGTGTTCGTTATGCGTATGGCGTGTATACTTGTCATGATTCAACCGATAACCGGAATTTTCAAAATAGACGTATCTTCCAAAGGCGAAGTGATTTACGATACCGAGTATGTAGCAACTGTTTATTCAAAAAATCAAAGCGGCAGTCTTGAAAAACTTTTATACGAACAATTTAATGAAGAGTGCGAGTGCCAGGTAAATATCGTTTACAGCGAAGGCAACTTTAAGGCTGAAAGCGTCACTGTGGAGACAAGTTCTGAAAATAATCAATTAATCGCAAATATTTATGAATATTTGGATAAGCTCGGTTATATAAATATAACAGTATATGCGAAAAGTCCTTGATTACGTGAAAGAAAACAAAAAAATAATCATCGTGGTCTTGCTTATAGCAATACTTATTGGCGCCGTTTATTTTATTAACAAAAGCACAAAGTCGTCCGAAGTTTCTAATATAAATACCAAAAAAAGCGAGACAGAGGTCAAGTTGATCGGTATTTTAAGCAGTATAGAAGGCGTGGGGGCTACGGACGTAATGGTATCAGAAAACGACGGAAAAATCGTCGGGGTCGTTATTGTTTGCGACGGAGCAAACAGCATAATGACCCGAAGTAACATTTTAAACGCCGTTTCAACTGCGTTAAACATTCAAAAAAATATTATTGCAATCTATTCAATGACTGTATAAGGAGAAATTTATGACTAAAAAGAAAAAAATCATCGTAATGTCATCACTCGTATTTTTACTCGCATTAACGGCAGTTTTAAACGTACTGCTTGCTAAAACAAGAGTAGCCAACGGCGATTCGGCTGTTGCAACCGCAAACTATTTCTCGACATACCGTTCGGAAAGAACTACTACGAGAAGTGAAGAACTCGTTCAGCTTGACAGCATAATTGCGCTCTATGAAGAGGGCAGCGAGAAGTACAACGAAGCGGTTAATATGAAAATGAAGTTAGTAGAGATTATGGAAAAAGAGCTTGTACTTGAAACCATGATCAAATCAAGAGGATTTGCAGACGCGGTCGTTTCTATCGGTATGGATTCTGATAACGTAAACGTTTTCGTAAATTCTAACGAACTCGACTCGAATACGGCTGTCGCGATTTACTACTGCCTTACCAAGGAAGCGGACGTAAAGCCCGGCAACGTAATAATTATGCCTGTTTACTCACAAATTTAAGTTTGTAAGTTGCAAAATTTAAAATACTGTGTTATACTAATGACAAGGAGAAAAATATGGCACACGTAAGGCACGACCCTACTTCAACGCAGAAAGGAAAAATAACCTATAATTCGGGCATAGTCAGCGGCATAGTTTCGCTCGCTATCGAAGAGGTTGACGGCGTTTCCCTTCTGAATACAAAGAACAAGGGCATTAAACTCAATTTTGATAAACAAGGAATTTTAGCTGATATAAGCGTAAAGGTGGACGCAACTTATAACGTTCCGTCTCTCGCTTTCAGAATTCAGCAGTCCATAAAGCACAACGTCGAGTCGATGACGAAATATAAGGTTGCGAAGGTTGACGTTCATATCCAGGACGTAAATTTCCCCGAAAATTCGGCATTGTAAAATATTACGCTATTCCCTTAAATTTTTTAAGGGAATATTTGTATTTAACGGAGTAAGTTATGAGAACTGTAGCAAGAGAAACGCTTTTTAAAATAGTATTTGCAAGTCAATTTAACGATTGTTGCGGCGAAGCTTTTAATAGCGCGATGTACAAGAGCGACAAATTAAATAACGACGATATTTCTTATTGCGAAAGTATTTTGAAGATTATAGACGTGCATAAGGAAGAATTTGCGGAAATACTTGATAATCATTCAAGACTTTTCCCCGAATCCCGTTTATTCCCTGCGGACAGAAGTATACTTTTTATCGCTCTTGCCGAAATTTTATATTTCGACGATGTGCCTGCCGCAGTTTCCGTAAATGAGGCGGCAAACATTGCTTCCAAATACTCTTCTGCAAAAAGCGCTTCATTTTTAAGCGGAATACTTGCGGAGATAATCAGGGAGAAGAACAATGTATAAAATTATCGACGGGAAAGAACTTGCAGCGCGAATGCGCGGAGAGTTAAAAACAGACGTTGAAGAATTTACGAAAAAGAGCGGCAGGCAGATAGGGCTTGCCGTAGTGCTTGCCGGCGATAATCCCGCTTCGCAGATTTATGTCAGGAACAAAATAAAAGCCTGCGAAGAGGTTGGCATTAAATCTTACGCGCATTATCTTGCTAATACCGTAACGCAGGAAGAACTTGAAAATTTGTTGCATACGCTTGCGGAAGATAAAAAGATTGACGGAATACTCGTTCAGCTTCCTTTGCCCGCCCATATTGACGGGGAAAAAGCTCTGAAAATTATTCCGGACTGTAAAGACGTGGACGGCTTTTCCACGGAAAATATCGGCAAATTGTGTCAAAGTAAAGAAAGTATTGTAGCGTGTACGCCCAACGGCGTTATGAAAATGCTTGAAAGCTGCAATATAAATCTCTGCGGTAAAAAAGCGGTGGTTGTAGGCAGGTCCAATATCGTCGGCAGGCCTATGGCATTGCTCCTTTTAAACGCCGACGCCACGGTAACGGTTTGCCACAGCAAAACTAAAAATCTAAAGGAAGAGTGCCTTAGCGCCGACGTACTAGTTGCCGCTATCGGAAAGGCTAAATTTATAACCGCCGATATGGTCAAAGAGGGCGCGGTGGTGGTTGACGTCGGTATGAACAGAGACGAAAACGGAAAGCTGTGCGGCGACGTGGACTTTGATTCCGTTAAGGAAAAATGCTCGTATATAACTCCGGTTCCCGGCGGAGTCGGTCCTATGACGATTACGATGCTTATGTATAATACCTATTTATCAGCGACGAGGAGTAACAGTTGACTGCATATCAGGAAAAATACGATAAATACTTGAACGATTTTGAAAAGGCTCTTGACGACTTTTGCGACGGGCTTAACTGTAAACCCGATAAGTTGGCGGAAAGTTTAAAGTACAGTTTAAAGTCCGGCGGAAAAAGGTTAAGACCGATACTTATGATGTCGGTCGGCGAACTTTTGGGTGTTGAGCGCGAAAAAATAACGAATTACGCTCTTGCGCTTGAACTCATCCATACTTATTCGCTTATTCACGACGACTTGCCCGAAATGGATAACGACGATTACCGCCGCGGCAGGTTGACAAATCATAAGGTTTTCGGCGCTGGGAATGCCGTGCTTGCCGGCGACGGGCTGTTGAATACGGCTTATTCACTGCTTTTCAGCGAATGTTTTAAGGGGAACGAATACATTTTTGCTGCGAAATTTATTTGCGATTGCGCAGGCATTAACGGTATGATTGCCGGACAATCTGCGGACCTTGAATACGAAAACGACCAAAGCGTAGACGAGAAAATATTAAATTTCATTTATGAAAATAAAACGGCAAAATTATTGATTGCCGCGGTAGTAGTTCCCAGCATATTATGCGGCGGCAAGTATTATTCCGAGCTGAAAACCTTCGGAAGCGTTCTCGGCAATCTGTTTCAGCTGACAGACGATATTTTAGACGTTGAAGGCAATTTCGATCAGCTTGGCAAGAGTATAGGAAAAGACAGTGCCGAGGGGAAATATACCGGCATTCGTCTTTACGGGCTTGACGGTTGCAAGGTGCGCGCGGACATGCTTGCGGACAAGTGTACCGGCATTTTAGAAAAATTCGACGGCGATACGGCGTTTTTAAAGGATCTCGTAACTTTCGTGCGGCAAAGAATATGCTGATATACTCTTGACTTTCAGGTATACTTGTGTTATAATATATGCATTGATATAGTGGTGCAGTATTCTAGTCAATACCCATTGATACGAAGACGGGGGTAAAATACCGTTAAAGGGCATATCGATGAAGTTTCTGGTGTTTGCTTACTTTGCCAAAAGCGGGTGAATGCTGGGAGTAAAGGTTTATGGGAGCTTGGTAACGGCATACCGCAGCCTAACCCATTTACCGTGGAGGCTGCCGGATTTTATTTTCGGCGGTATAAACCTGCTATCAGGCGAAAGCTTGGTACAGAGTAGCCTGCCTTGAGTGAAGTCAGCGGATAGCGGATTCACGATTTCGACCGTATGGCCAGACGTTGAAATCTATTGCCGCTTGAAATTGATTTTGCAAAAGAGGATAAGCTCAATGGTTTTTGTCAAGGAAAGCTTCTAGACTGATTTTATATTAGAGATTACGGTGTGGACTCAGTGGCGATTCGGTTATGCGCTCTGCGCTTTCAGACTCTTAAAAGGAAACTGCTCTTTCGGTGACGGGGAGTGAGTTTGAGGGAAATCCTACCGAACCTTAAGCCGCAAAGTTTATTTAATATAAACCACTATATCGTTATTTTTTTACGCACGCCGAAGTGCGTATTTTTTAAAATTTTAAATCTATGGACAGTGACAGTAATTCTAACCAACGCAAAATAAAAAGAAAAAAACAAAAGCGCAGAATACCGCCATGGCTCGTTTGGGGACTGGGCGTACTTATTTTATCATTTGCCCTGACCGTTCTTTTCAGCTTTTTGACTGAAGTTTCGGTAAAGAACAGTCCGCTTTATATCTGTATTATCGTACTCGTCGTACTTTTAGTAGTAAATATAGTTTGCGACGTTCTTGCAAATGCGATAATTTCCTGCAATCCGGAAGCATTCCATGCAATGGCTTCTAAAAAGATAAAGGGAGCAAAGCGCGCGGTGAGTTTTTGCCGCAATGCGACAAAGCTTTCAAGTATATTTGCGGACGTAATAGGCGATATTTGCGGCATAGTCAGCGGCGCGGCGGGTGCTGCGCTTATAGTACATTTTGCCGTGTCCGGCACTATATACGAACTTATCGCTTCAATAGGCGTGAGCGCAGTCATAGGCGCGCTAACGGTAGGCGGAAAAGCAATTTTTAAACATTTTGCCATAAAATACAATAAACAGATAGTTTTCGGCTTTGCGAAATTTACCACGGCCTTTAAAAAGGAAAAGTAATGCTTGAAAATATTTCTTCAAAACAAATAAAGCAAATGACGTTGCCGCAACTTGCTTCACTCTGTGACGAGGTGCGGCAAACGATTATTTCCACGGTTTACAAGAACGGGGGGCATTTGTCCTCTAATCTCGGAGCCGTGGAACTTATCGTTGCGATGCATTACGTCTTTGACTTTCCCGAAGATAAGGTAATTTTTGATGTGGGGCATCAGTGCTATACCCATAAATTATTATCGGGCAGATATGATAAATTCGGCACTATCCGCAAAAAAGGCGGAATTTCCGGTTTTCCCAAGCGTGAGGAAAGTGAATACGACTGTTATAATACCGGTCATGCCGGCACGTCGATCTCAGCAGCTCTTGGTATTGCAAAAGCGCGTGATATTAATAAGCAGGACTTCAACGTGATTGCGGTTATCGGCGACGGGTCGTTTAATAACGGGCTTGTATACGAAGCGTTTAACAGCCTGCGGCTTTTAAATACGCGCATACTCGTTATTCTGAATGACAACGGAATGTCTATCGCGCCGACGGTCGGAAGTATTCATGAATATCTTGAAGTTTTAAGCTCCGACTACGAGCATAACGCAAAGAAAGAAAAGCATGCAAATATCTTCGAACGCTTCGGTTTTGCATATGACGGAGTGTACGACGGCAACGACCTTGCGGTTATGATTGAAAAACTTTCCGCGGTGAAAGAAAAGCTGAAAACCCGGTCGGTAATTTTACATATTCTTTCTAAAAAGGGTAAGGGCTACTCGTTCTGCGAGGAAAACCCCGAGGCTACGCATGGTATATCGATAGGCAGTAGCGACGCCGTCTCAAAGGAATATTCAGAAGTTTTGGGTGAAAAACTTATCCAGCTTGCGGAGAAAGATAACCGCATTGTGGCGGTAACGGCGGCAATGACCACGAGTCTTGGTCTCGGTGAATTTTTTGAAAAATATCCCGAGCGGTCCATAGACGTCGGTATTTGCGAAGAGCATGCGACTATACTTTGTGCGGCAATGGCAACCGAAAATTTAAAGCCTTATTACGCAGTATATTCAACTTTTTTGCAGCGGTCGTTTGACGAAATAGCGATAGATATTTGCAGTCAGAATCTGCCCGTCACTTTGTGCATTGACAGAGCGGGAATTTCAGGTTCCGACGGCGAAACACACCAGGGCGTATTTGATTTATCCTTTTTAAACCCCATTCCTAATTTGACTATTGCGGTGCCTAAAGATTTGAAAGAATTTGAAGATATGATTGAATTCAGTACAAAATTCGAAGCGCCGCTTGCAATCCGCTATCCCAGAGAGGGCAAAAGAATTTTCAAAAATCATACGCCGATAGTCTGCGGAAAATGGGAGGAGTTGTCGTCCGGCGGAGGCAACGCCGTAATAATTGCCTGCGGCGAACAACCTGTGACTTTGGCGCTCGCCGCCGCGCAAACTCTTGAGAACGAAGGCATCGCCGTAAAAGTTATCAACGCCCGTTTCGTTAAACCGCTCGATGATCAGATGCTGAAAAATTTGAAAGAAAGGCACATAATAACCGTTGAGGATAATATGCTTATCGGCGGCTTCGGTTCGCAGATAAATAACTTCTTTTCGAGCGGCGATAAAATTGTTAAAAATTTTGCTTATAAAGACTGCTTTATTCCGCAGGGCGGAATATGTGAGCTTATGGAAGATTTCGGCGTAAGCTGCAAAGCGATTACGGATTATATTAAAAATGCGGTTAGATAAATACCTGTCTGAAAAGTACGGTTCTCGCGCAAAAGCCGTCGCGGCAATAAAGAGCGGCTTGGTACTTGTAAACGGCAAAAACTGCGCCCCGTCATACGAAGTGAAAGATACGGATGAATTTGAATTTTTGAAAGCGGACGAAACGTTCGTATCGGCAGGCGGTTATAAATTAAGTAAAGCGCTGAAAGATTTCGGCTTTGACGTTAAAGATAAAGTTTTTGCAGACATAGGAGCAAGTACGGGCGGATTCACCGATTGCCTTTTTCAGAACGGCGCAAAAAAAGTATATTGTATTGACGTCGGCGAAAGTCAGCTTGATAAAAGCCTGCTAAACCAAAACACGGTTGTTATTGACAATTTCAACGCAAGGAATCTTAACAGTAGCCTTTTCAGTGAAAAACTTGACGGGGTAGTGATAGATGTTAGCTTTATATCGCTAACGTATTTGTTAGAAGAGGTAAGCAACGTTCTTGAAAACGGCTCAACAGTTATTGCGCTTATTAAGCCGCAGTTTGAATGTGAAAGCAGGAAAGTGGGCAAAAACGGCATAGTTAAAGATCGAGACACGCATAAAAAAATTATTGAAAAAATTTATAATTTTGCGATTGGCGTAAATTTCGCTCCGATAAAACTTACAAATGCGCCGATAATTTTGGGAAAGAATATAGAATATCTCATATTACTTGAAAAGGGCGACAAGCCTGACGATATTAATAAATTATTAAAGTCTGTAAAATTATAAAAATACAGACTTTTTGTTTGCATATTTGTATAAAAAGATGTATAATAGAATTTGTGAGAGCAGGTATATACTTTAATAAAAATTATCTGACTGAAAACAAACCGTATTCGGAGAAAATCAGACAATCGCTCGAGCAGCACGGCGCGTCTTGTATTTGGGTAACTGATTTTGACGATTTGGACGGGCTTGACGTGCTTTTCGTTTTGGGCGGCGACGGAACTATTTTAAATGTCGCTTCCGAATGCGCAAAACGGAACGTAAAAATAATCGGCGTAAATTACGGACATCTGGGCTTTTTGGCTGAATTTGAGCGTGAAAAACTTGACGACGCTATAAATCTTGTGTGCAGCGGAAATTACGAGACGGAGAAAAGAAGCCTTTTAGAAATCCAATGCGACGGCAAAAGTTATTACGCCTTGAACGATTTGGTTGTACAGAGAAATACGGGCGGCAACAGTTTCAACAACACGGTGAGGTTGCAGGCGCGTATAAACGGTTCAACGGTGGATAATTTTACGGCGGACGGAATAATCGTAAGCACACCGACCGGCTCGACGGCTTATTCGCTTTCGGCTGGCGGTTCGGTTTTAACGCCCGATATTAACGCTTTTATAATGACGCCGGTTTGCGCGCATTCGCTTCATTCGCGACCGGTAGTATATAACGATAATTCACTGCTTGAAATATTTACCGCTGACGATAATACTCCGTTAAATATTGTAGTTGACGGCAAAGTAGTATGCGTAATCGGTAAAAACACGGTTGTAAAAGTAAAAAAATCGCCTATCAATATCGAGTTTATAACCCGTTGCGGCGGCGATTTCTTTAATAAATTATTTATAAAACTTAACATTTGGAGTAAGTAAATGCATAGGAACGCCAGACAGCAGAAAATTCTTGAAATTATTAACGCAAAGGAAATTGATACGCAGGAAGAACTCTGCGCCGAGCTGAATTTTGAAAATTTCAAAGTTACGCAGGCAACGGTTTCGCGTGACATCAAGGAACTTAAACTGTACAAGGTTTCGGGTAAAGAAAAGAAGTACAGATATGCTTGCCTTGAAAGCGACGACGAAACTGTTTCAAGCAAAATGAAAAATATTTTCCGCGAATGTGTGCAGACAATTAATTATGCAAGCAATATTATAGTTATAAAAACTATGCGCGGAAACGGTTCAACCGCAGGTACCTTCGTTGATTCGTTACAGTTGAAAGAAATTATCGGTAGCGTTGCCGGCGACGATACGCTTTTAATAGTGGTTGATACGACCGAAAACGCGCAGCTGATAATGCAAAAATTGAGAGAGTACATAATCTGATGTTAAAAAGATTATACGTTAAAAACGTAGCCTTAATTTCCGAGGCTGATATTGAGTTTGACGGCGGTCTTAACGTATTGTCAGGTGAAACAGGGTCGGGTAAGTCTGTTATACTCGACTCGATTAACTTTGTCCTCGGTTGTAAAGCCGACAGAACTATGATTCGTTACGGCGAAAACGAAGCGTCAGTGAGGGCGGAATTCGTTCTTGATAAAAACTCCGACGCAGTAAAAGTTTTAAACGGATACGATATTGAAACAGACGGCGAAGTAATAATTTCGCGCAAGCTTTCGGCGGACGGCAAGGGGAGTATCAAGATTAACGGTAACAGCGTAACGGCTTCGATGCTTAAAGGTGTTACACAGCATCTTGTGGACGTACATGGTCAAAGCGAACACTTTTTTCTTTTGAGCGAAGAAAACCAGTTAAAATTAGTTGATAGTCTTGCCGGAGATAAAACCGAAAAAATCAAAAGCGAACTTGCCGCTTTGATTTCTGAAAAACGGCAGTTGAAATCAAAAATAAACTCGCTTGGCGGCAACGAGAGCGAGCGCGCCAGAAAGCTTGATCTTTTAAGCTATCAAATCAATGAAATTCAGGCTGCCGCGCTTAAAGTCGGCGAATACGATGAATTAAAGACGAGACAAAACGTATTATTAAACGTTGAAAAAATAATGTCCGCGATTAACGAGGCGCGATCCGCTCTCGGCGATGACGGCGGCTACGAAGACGGGCTTGCATCGGCAATACACGCAATGAACGGCATTTCGGCAATAGACGAAGAATACTCGCGTATTTATAACCGCCTTGAAGGGGTCGGCGCAGAAGTCGACGATATATGCGAAACCCTTTCTGATTTTGCGGACAACCTGTCTTTTGACGAGGGCGAGGCAAGAAGGATTGACGAAAGGCTTGAACTAATTAAAGCCCTGATAAAGAAATACGGTGCGGACGAAGAGCAGATTATTGCTTATATGGAGAAAGCGCAGTCGGAGTTTGAGGCAATTTCTGATAGCGCTGCTCTGATTGAAAAATATACCGCGCAAATAAGCGGTTGCGACGAAAGGATTTACGCTTTATGTAGAGAACTTACCAAAATTAGGAAAGCTACGGCGCAAACTTTCAGCGAAAAAGTCGTCGCGGAACTTAAAACTTTAAATATCCCTGACGCGCAATTCAGCGTGAATTTTGAAGAATATGATATGGTGTCGGCCGATTTGCAGAGCGTAAACGGTTCAGATAACTTAATCTTTGAATTTTCCGCAAACAAGGGCGAACCGAAAAAACCTTTAAACAAGGTTATCAGCGGCGGCGAAATGAGCAGGTTTATGCTTGCCATTAAAACGCAGTTAAAAGATTTGAACGGCATATCAACTTACATTTTCGACGAAATTGACGCGGGTATAAGCGGCTTTACAGCGGCAACCGTGGCAAGAAAATTTATTGACATATCAAAGCATACCCAAATTCTGGCGGTATCGCACTTACCGCAGGTGTGCGCGGCGAGCGACGCGCAGCTATTAATATATAAGGTAGAAGAAGGCGGCAAGACGTTAACGAGAGTTAAAAGACTTTCAAAAGAACAAAAAGTTGACGAAATTATCCGGCTTACCGGAGGAAACGGAGCTTCAGAAGCAGCAAGACGACACGCCGAAGAGCTTATTAATCAATTTAAAAACTAATTAAAATCAGCGGCTTTTAACCGCTGATTTTTTTGTATATTACCGTTAAACCTGCACACAATACTACTGTTATGCTTTTAAGAAAAAATGTTTTAAAAACCTTAATGGTATTCGCCATAGCATTGCTGTGTATTATGTCGTTTGCGCCAATCAGCGCGGCTGCGGAAACCCAGACGTTGTATCTGGGCGGATTTCCGGCAGGATTTACGCTGAATACCACGACAGTTGAGGTAATAGGAATTTGTGAAGTAATGACTTTGGACGGAATGAAATCGCCGGCGAGAGAGAGTGGTATCAGAACGGGCGACGTCATTGACAAAATAAACGGTAAAGAAGTAAATTGCACAAAGGACGTAAACGACATTCTTGCCGAAGACTACAAAAAATTTGAAGTAACTATTTTAAGGGGCGGCGATCCTTTAACCGTTGACGTTACTCCGGCTATAGACGTTACTACAAAGTTAAAGAGGCTGGGCGTACTGGTCAAAGACAGTATAAACGGAATAGGTACGGTAACCTATATCGACAAGGCAAATAACAAGTTTGCGTCGTTGGGACATCCGGTAACGGATTTAAGCGGATCGCTTATAGAAATAAACGGCGGTACCGTATATGGCTGCTTCATTTACGACGTTAAAAAAGGAGTTAAGGGAACACCGGGAGAACTTCGTGGCGCGTTTGAAGCTTCAACTGTACTCGGAAAAGCAATGGTAAACAGTGCGTGCGGCATTTACGGCGACTTATCAAAAAATTACGACGTTTCTAAATTGGTCAAAGTTGAAAAGGGTAGTGTAGAAGGCGTGAAAATAGGTAAAGCGTGTATATATTCAACTCTTGAAGGCTGCGACATACAAAAATACGACATTTCGATAGTAAAAGTTGATAAAAACAACAAGGATAACAGAAATTTCGTAATTAAAATCGACGATGAAAAGCTTATAAGTAAGTCGGGCGGAATAGTGCAGGGAATGAGCGGAAGCCCTATCGTTCAGAACGGTAAAATTATCGGCGCGGTAACCCACGTGTTTATCAACGACCCTACAAGAGGGTATGGTATTGCAATAGACAAAATGCTTAATTCATATTAAGACAAAATTCCTCATATAATTGTATATGAGGAATTTGTCTTTTAAAGGGAGTAAATGCGATTTAAGGTATTTAATTGCCGTAATCATAACCTTTTTATGTGCTATTATATGTGGCATAATACTATATAAAGTTGCCACAATTAATATTTATTTCAAAGATTTTGCGGAAGACTACGTTTATTACGTATTCAATTTTAAGAATACAAAGCTTATATTTTCACATATTTTAAGTGAACTTTTGTATATTTATATCTTTTTTTTGATTGGCTATTTTACAAGATTTAAATATTTAACATTAATAATTGTATTTATACGCGGACTTTATTTTGCGGTCTACGCGGCAATATTGTTTGAACTGGTTACCTTCGGCGGAATTACCGTCGCAATACTTGTCTTTATTCCGACGTCGGTAATATCTTTGGTTTTCTGCTGGATTGCCGCAGAGTTTTGCAAAATCATTAATAAAAAATATGTATTTTTTGTACCCGCCGCGCTTGCGCTTATAAATACAGTCGTTTTGATTGTTTTAGTAAACATCGTTTTCAGAGTGGTAATAGTTATAGTATAATAAGCAATTTTTTTCGCATAATAGTTGTATGAAAAAAATATTAGCTATTCTTGGTACGGCGTGCATGATTGCAGGCAGTACGGCGGCTGCGGGCGTTCAGCTTAACGCTGCAGCGGAAAGTATATCTCTTACGAAAAGTTGCAAGGCGGCGTATCTTATGGATTACGGCACCGGCGAATGTATTTATAAAGAAAACGAGACGAAGCGTATGCCGATTGCAAGCGTCTGCAAAGTTATGACTTTGACAATCTGCTTTGACGCTATAAACGAAGGTAAATTTGCGCTTGACGATATTATAACCGCCAGTGAAAATGCCGCGGGTATGGGCGGTTCGCAGGTCTTTTTAGGTAGCGGATGTCAATACCGTTTGGACCAGCTTATTAAAAGTATAATAGTATGTTCGGCTAACGACAGCTGCGTGGCGGTTTCCGAAGCGATTGCCGGCAGCGAAGAAGGGTTCGTTGCGCAGATGAATAAAAAGGCGACAGAACTCGGCTGCGCCGATACTCTGTTTGCTAACTGCACCGGATTACCCAAAGAAACCCAGTATTCGTGCGCAAAGGACGTTGCGCTCATGTTCCGCAACCTGCTTGAAAATGAGTGTTACTACAATTACAGCAAAATCTGGCTTGAAGATTTCGAGCATCCTGATAACAGAGTCACTTCGATGACTAACACCAATAAACTGATAAGAAAATATTCAAATTGCGACGGCGGTAAAACCGGCTTTACGAACGAAGCGGGCTTCTGTCTTACGGCAACCGCAAAAAAAGATAATATGCGTCTTATCTCGGTAGTTCTGGGCGCTGACAGCAGCGATAACCGTTTTAAGTCTACCGTAAGTATGTTCGATTACGGCTTTGCAAATTACAAAAATAAAATCGTATTGGATAAGGACGTTACCCTGAACGACGAGTTTGCGGTAATAGGCGGAAAGAAAGACAGTTTTGCCGTATGTCCCGAGCGCAACAGTTACGTATTTTCCGGCATAGACAAGACGCCGGAAGTTACGCATAATCTGGTGGCTTACAAAGTAAAAGCGCCCGTTGCAAAAGGACAGGTTGTCGGCAAAATAGAAGTTTACAAGGACGGCGTATTGTGCGATACTGTTAACGTCGTAGCGGCGGAAGATGTTAAAAAGGCCGGATTCGGCGATAACTTTGTAACAATTCTTGAAAATTGGGCTATTTAAAATATTTTTAAACGGCGTTCGCGCAAGATCTGCGGACGCCGTAATTTTTTGCGCGGGTCAATATTATAAGCAATTCATTTGACTATTTTCATTTGCTTTGATAAAATAAACAGGTAATTTATTTTATTGAGGATTTCAATGAACGAAAGAGAGACGTTGAAAATAAATGCAAAAGGACACCTGGAAATCGGCGGCGCGGATGCCGTTGATTTAGCAAAGTGTTTCGGGACTCCTTTGTATGTTTTCGACGAGGCGCATATCAGAAATATGATGCGCGTTTATAAAAATACTCTCGACAGCGAATACGGCGGTAACGGCCAGGTGCTGTACGCTTCGAAAGCTTTTTCTTGCATGGCTGTTTACGCTATCGCCCGTCAGGAAAATATCGGCGTTGACGTTGTTTCCGGCGGCGAACTGTATACGGCGTTAAAAGCCGGTTTTCATCCTCAAAACATTTATATGCACGGCAACAATAAGCTTTTAAGCGAGTTGGAGCTTGCGGTTGACAATAGAGTAGGATACATCGTAGTTGACTCTTTCCGCGAAGCGGACGTTTTAGACGGAATTGCCGCAAAACGCGGTATAAAGCAGAACGTCCTAATCAGGATAAATCCCGGGGTAGAGGCGCATACGCACGCTTTTGTTCAGACGGCGCGTACGGACAGCAAGTTCGGCTTTTCCATATCGGACGGCGCGGCGGAAGAGATTGCGCTACATATTTTAAACAAGAAGCATCTCTGCCTTAAAGGTTTTCATTGCCATATCGGGTCGCAGATTTTTGAAAAGCAGTCGTTTGCGCTAGCCGCAGAAAAAGTTATGGACTTTATTGCGGAGATAAAAAATAAACACGGCTTTATTGCGGAAACCTTGAATATCGGCGGCGGCTTCGGAATCTGGTATAACGACGAAGATCCAAAGCTGAAATATTCTGACTACGCCGAATATCTGAAAACAGTCATTAAGACGATTAAAAACAAAGCGAAGGAACACTCGGTTAAAGAACCCTATCTTGTAATAGAACCAGGGCGTTCGATTGTAGGAGAAGCGGGGGTTACGTTATACACCGTTGGCGCAATAAAGGAAATCCATGGAATAAAAAAATACGTTGCCGTTAACGGCGGTATGTTTGATAATCCCAGATACGCGCTGTATCAATCGAAATATACCGTTTTGCTTGCAAACAGGGCAAACGAAAAATGTACCGAAAAGGTGACTGTCGCGGGCAAATGCTGTGAGAGCGGCGATTTGATTGCCGTAGACGTTCCCTTACCCAAAACCGAAAGCGGCGATATTATGGCGGTGCTTTCAACCGGCGCTTATAATTACTCGATGGCAAGCAACTATAACAGAAATTTAATTCCTGCGGCGGTTCTCGTCAAAGACGGCAAAGCGGAATATATAGTAAAACCGCAGACCTATGACGATATAATAAGAAACGACGCCGTTCCTGGTTATTTAAAATGAATCCTATAGTAAAAGAAATATTTTATTATCTTTCAGCGATTATTGCCGTATTGTTCGTATTCGTTCCTCATGAGTTTGCGCACGCATACGCAGCTTACAGAAACGGCGATATAACCGCTAAATATTACGGTAGATTGACACTTAATCCAGTCAAACACTTTGACCTTATGGGCTTTCTGTTGTGCGTACTGGCAGGTTTCGGTTGGGCAAAACCCGTTCCCATTAACCCGAATAATTTCCGCAAGTACAGAAAAGGACTTTTTGAAACTGCGGTTGCCGGCGTTTGCACAAACTACGTAATTGCTTTTATTGTTTATCCGTTATATCTTATCGTTAGCAGATATATACCCGAAAATGCAGTTGCCCTGATTTACATTAAATACTTTATAGAACTTGTTTTTGCCAGAATCTATTTAATCAGTCTTTCAATAATTGCGTTTAACATTTTGCCGCTTTTTCCGTTGGATGGGTTCAGAGTAATTGAATCGTGTACGAGCCCTTACAACAGATTCAGACTGTTTTTGCAAAAATACGGCAGATATATACTGATGGGACTTATTATCGAATGTTTTATTTGTAATATTCTCTATCAGGCAACAGGTATCGCAGCAATACAATATTTAAACGTACTAGGTTTCTATCTGCAATGGTTTGCGGAAAATATTTTGGGCGCGCCGATTCATTATTTATGGGATTGGATATTTAGTTTATTTTGATAGGTTTTAATTAATGGCAGATAAGAATTATGACAATTTTGAATCGGTTGTAGACTATAACACCGTTTTGGACGACTTTGAAGGACCGCTTGATTTGCTGTTGCATCTTATAAATATTGCACAGATTAAAATCGAGGACGTTTTCGTTTCAAAAGTTACCGAACAGTTTTTGGACTACATCGAATATATGAAAACGCAACCCAGCCGCGACGTTGACAAGGAAAGCGAATACCTTGCTTTGGCTGCGCAGATTATCTATATAAAATCAAAGAGTATGGTGCCGGTCGTTGACATTGCCGGCGACGAAATGGGCGGTTCGGAAGAAGAGCAGCGCGCGCTTATTGAGCAATTAAAGCAACGCGAATACGAACTTATTAAAGAGGAAACGCCCAAACTGAAAGACCTTGAAACAATAGGTTATTATTTCAAAGAACCCGATTCAGACTTCAGTAAAGTTAAAATAGTTTATAAAGATTTTAACGTTCACGCGCTTTTGGAAGCGTTTGCAAACCTGATGCTGCGCAACGAGAGTATGCAACGCGAAAAGGAAAAAATCAAAGAGATTCCGAAAGACGTTCATACCGTTGAAGAAAAGGTTGTGTTTATTCGCGATACTTTGATTGAAAAAAAGGAAGTTGCGTTTGAAAATCTTTTTACGACTTTTTCACGCAACGAAATTATAACGACATTTCAGGCATTGCTTGAAATGTTAAAGCACCAGTTTATTACAGTAGTGCAGCTTGAATCATTCGGAACAATAAATATTAAACTCAATCCCGACTGGGATGCAAAGGAAGTAACAAGTGAACAATTTGACGAGTATAATTGAGGCGGTCGTTTTTGCGTCCGGCGAGGCCGTGCCTGTAAAATATATAGTGGAAAAGCTGAATTGTACGGTTAAAGACGTTAACGCATGCGCCGCCGAATTAAAAGAAAAATACGGCGAGGACAGCGGAATTCAACTTCTTACATTTAACGGAAAGCTGCAATTCGCTTCAAATCCCAAATACAAACAGCCGGTATCCGAAGTGCTTACGCCAATTAAAGAAAAAGAATTTACGAAAACTATCCTTGAATGCGCAGCAATAATTGCGTATAAACAGCCCATTACCAAACCCGAACTTGAAGAGATCAGGCAGGTAAGCTGCGATTATGCTATACATACATTGTTAGAGCTTGAAATGATAGTACCGTGCGGCAGAAAGGATGCAATCGGAAAACCCATTCTGTATGCGACTACCGACAACTTTTTAAAAAGATTTAAACTTAATTCAATTGACGAATTACCCGACTATGATGAGCTGATGGAGCAGATTGCCGAAATTAACAGTTCGTTACTTACAGACGACGAAGAGGATGGTAATTACCTTTATAAGAAAGACGAGTACGTAGAAAACGCCGAAAAGGCGCAACCGGCAAAAGAGAAGAAAACGGAGGTAACCGAAGACGGTTACGAACTGCCAGACTTCATCTCACAAGAGGACGATGTGATTAAAATAGACTGATTTAAATAGGTAAAGCGGACGATAATTGTCCGCTTTTTTTGTATATTTAAAGTTATGTTACAAATAATATTGTTATGAATGTAGCATTGATTATTATAGCTGCTGCAGGATTTGCGATTTCAATTTTTCCGATACACGTTTTTAACTATATTTACGTAAATACCGAAGAAAAATATGCGAGTATTAATGTTACATTATTCAGATACATCAGAATATTTAACGCAAATACGGTTAAAAATCAGCCCGGGAAAATGCAGATAAACGGCAAAGAAAAGAAGATGGATTACAAAAGCGTAAAATTAAGCTTTTACAAAATATTTAATATGCTGTGTGTTCATAAAGTAATTCAGCTTTCAGATTACGGAATGCAGAACACAAATAATGCTTACGCTGCATTAGCGCAGAACGGTGTAACAACAGCCGCATATAAATTTTTGCAGATAAATGGGAATTGCGCCAAACTTCGTAATTACACTATACTGAACGAGGAACATTCTTCAATCAGATATTATGCAAAAGCGGTAACTGTTATAAACCTTTTAGTGGTCACTAAAATCATTTTTTATATTTTAATGGAGAAGTTAAATGAACTCAAAAATTAAGAAAAGCGCAGACTTTAACGAATTACCTCTTTCAATAGAAAAAATTGCAGACGCCGATACGGTCGTCGGTAAATCGATAATAACCGTAAGCGGAACGCAGGTAATTCCTCTGTCATCCGTAACTATAGTAAATCTAAGCGTCGGCGGAGAATACGGCGATGTAAAAACTTTCAGAGAGGCGGACGGCTTTAAAATTGCGGGCGGTAACGGCGCGGTAATTACCGTTAAACCACAGGGCTTTTTAGTAGACGACGGAAAGTCGTGCAGACTACTTAAAATGGAAGAAAGCACGCTAGATTCCTTGATTGATAAAACGGGTGATTTGGTTCATAAAATAACGGACAATGCGTAATAAATTATTATATACTTTACTGGCTTTAACGCTGTCAATAGGCGCAATTTTTATGTCATTGCCAAATAAATTCAGCGCCGACGCAAGCGCGCAGGCTGAAATTGCAATGGAGCTGACTACTGAAACCGTTCTGACCGAACGAAACGCAGACGCGAAGCTTCCAATGGCAAGCACGACAAAAATATTGACGGCGTTAATCATAATCGAAGATTGCAACCTTGACGAAATTATAACCGTACCGACAGAGGCGGTAGGAGTAGAGGGTTCAAGCATCTATCTGAAAAAAGACGAGCAAATTGATATTCGCGATTTGCTCTACGGGCTTATGCTGCGTTCCGGAAACGACAGCGCCACCGCGCTTGCAATTCACCACAGCGGTTCTATTGAAAAATTCACGGAGGCAATGAACGAACGCGCAAAAAAAATAGGCGCGACAAGTTCTAACTTTAAAAACCCCAGCGGACTTCCCGACAGCGAACATTTTACGACGACGCGTGATTTGTGTAAAATTGCTTGCTACGCTATGAGAAATACTGCATTCAAACAAATTGTTTCCACTACAAATTATTCGGGAAAATTCAGAAGTTTTGCAAACAAAAATAAAATGCTCCATAAATACGAAGGAGCAAACGGGGTAAAGACAGGATATACTGTGAAAGCTGGAAGATGCCTTGTATCATCGGCAGATCGGAATGGTATGGACGTGGTCTGCGTAGTTTTAAATTGTCCAGACATGTACGAAAGGAGCTGCGCAATTTTTGATAACTGCTTTAAAGACTTTAAATTGCTTCAAATTGATACAAATAAAGTATTTATGTGTAATCATGTACTATGCAAAATATTAAAATGTCAAAGTAAAGTAATAAATGTCGGGGCGGAAATAGAATATAAAATTAAACCCTTACAAAAAGTATTAATAGAATACGATAAGAAAATAGTTGCCGAGCTTGAAATTTACGATAAAAATGACTTGCTTTTTACAGAAAAATTATATAGTATAAAGTAAATAATATTTACTGGAATTTACTATGAGGATTAACAAATATCTTGCCTCTTCCGGAGTTGCATCAAGAAGAGAATGTGACAGATTGATACAGGAAGGCAAGGTTTCTGTAAACGGCAAAATTGCCACTTTGGGCATCGACGTCGTTGACGGTGACGAGATAAAATTAAACGGTAATATCGTTACCGTTAAAAAGAACGAATATTATATTTTAAATAAACCAAAAGGCTATATTTGCAGCGTATCTGACGATAAAGACAGAAAGACAGTTATGGACTTAATGCCGGATAACGTAGGTAGAATCTACCCCGTCGGCAGGCTTGATTACGACAGCGAAGGGCTTTTGATTCTTACAACTGACGGCGCTCTTGCGCAGCATTTGACCCATCCGTCAAACGAAGTTCCCAAAACCTATTTGGTGAAGGTGGAAGGCACATTGACGGAAACCGCGCTTAATCCAATCAGGAGCGGCATCGAAATTGACGGGTACTTGACAAAAAAGTGTAAAGCACATATTGTTGAAACTAATAAAAATTATACAAAAGTTCACGTCACTTTAACCGAAGGCAAGAACCGGGAAGTGCGAAAAATGTTTGCCGCAATAGGAAAAGATGTTTCACTGTTAAAGCGTATTAAAGTCGGCGAAATTACTCTGCGCGGACTTGACAGAGGCTCGTACAGAAAATTAACAAAAGAAGAAGTGGAGTATCTGAAATCAATATAAAAAAATGAGCGGATCATTCATACCGCTCATTTTTAATTTTAAAACTATATCATATTTATAACGTTCTCATAAGTCCGATAACTTTTCCGATTATCTTGACATCGTCAAATACGAAGTCTTCCATATCGTCGTTTTCAGGATGCAAAATAATCTTTCCGTTATGTCTGAAAAGCCGCTTAACGGTAGCGCTGTCATCGACCAGAGCTACAACTATATCGCCGTCGTTAGCCGATTCCTGCTTTTTAACGACTATTTTATCGCCGTTGTACATTCCTATTTTGATCATAGAATCTCCGCTTACGTTCAATAGGAATAGATCTTCACCGGAAAAGTAGTTACCGGGAATGGAAAAATACCCGTCATAATTTTCTGCCGCAAATATCGGATGACCGGCCGCAACCGTTCCGATAAGAGGAACAGTAGTTGTTGAAGTCTGTTGCGTTAAAACCACCGCGCGGTTTTTTGCGCCGGCCTTTTTAATCAGACCGCGGTTGCACAGTTCATTTATGTAATCAAAGGCGGTAGCGGTGGATTTTAAGCCGCACGCCTTGCATATTTCACGAACGGAAGGGGAGTAATTGTTTTCAAGGATGAATTTTTCAATATAATTGTAAACTTCATCGGTTTTATTGAGACTTTTCATAATTTACACCTCTTAAATAGATTATAGCATAATAATTTTCAAAAATCAAACGCTTGTTTCTGTTTTTTTACTTGTTTTTGTGCGGTTTTTATATTATAATCGTAATAGAGGTGCTTATGGATAACAACGAAAAGAAAATGTGCGAGCTTTACGACAGAGAGTGCATCGGTTGTCTTGAATGCGAAATCTGCGATTTGGATCCCGAAAAGATTTGCGACAACTGCGGTAAATGCATTGACTTCCGAGACGATGCGGTAATCAAAATAGATAAAATCATTATGGATGAAGACAATTAATTAAAAAAGACAGGTCGGACGGCCTGTCTTTTAATCATCATCGCGTTTTAATTTTACTTTACCTGCTACGGCGCGTCTGTTATCGTCGCTGATTGCCGCGTAGTGTTTCCTTGTTGTATTGACGTCTTTATGTCCCAAAACGTCGGCAACGATATAAATATCGCCGGTTGCTTTGTATAGCGCTGTGCCGTAGGTTGAACGCAGCTTATGCGGCGAAATCTTTTTAAGAGGGGAGACAATTTTAGCGTATTTCTGCACTAGATTTTCAACTGCGCGCACGGTAATTCGGTTTTGATTGTTTGAAATAAACAGCGCGTTCGTGTCTTTAATAATATCGCCTGTCTGATCCTTATAATCCATATAGCGCAGCAATGCGGCGGCGACGTCATCATCGAAGTAGAGGATGGTTTTGTTGCCGCCTTTACGCGTAACGATAAACGAATTGTCGTTGAAATTTATATCGTCGTTGTTCAGCCCCACAAGCTCGCTGATACGAATGCCGGTACCGAGAAAAAGCATTAAAATTGCACTGTCGCGGACTTTACTCTTTTCATGGTAAGCAAGCTGGTGGCGAGTAAGTCCGACGCCGCTTTCGGCCGTATCGATTATATTATAAATTTCGTTACCGTCCAATCTGATTATAGGTTTCTCATGAATTTTTGGAGTAGCGACCTTTGCTGAATTGTCAACGCTTATAAAACCTTTATTAAAAAAGTATTTGAACATTGCACGAACGGAGGAGAGCTTTCGCGCTTTGGCTCTGTCGTTGCAGTTATGTTGTTTATCGCAATAAGTGTAGTGGGAGAGAAATCCAAGAAAGTATTCAATATCGGTGCTTGTGATTTGATTTAAATCGTCCAGCGTAAAATCTTTTACAGATTTACCGTGAAATCTTTTTTGCGAAAGAAAGTAGAAAAATATCTTTAAATCATGCGCGTAATTGAGCCTGGTCAAAGTACTGGTCTGACTGTCAATAGCAAGAAAATAATCGTAACAGAAAGTCGGGAGATCGTTTTCAAGCAATCTCTCGATCGTCTCTAAATTCTTATTGTTTCTTTGAACGTAGTAATCAGTACTCATAGTGTAGGTGCTATTTGCGCAAATCTAAATATATCAAACTCTTCGTAAAACACGGTGGCTTTTGCGAATAATTTGACTTTCGTTATTCAACCAGTAGTGTATGCTAAATATTTGTAAAAAGATTATCATAATACACTTCAAAAGTCAAGTCAATTATTTGCAAAAGGAATGTTTTACGGGATACTTCAACTGACATAATTTCCGCATTATGGCAGGTGAATGTACCGAAAACACTTACAATCTTCGATAAAAATTTATCGGAGGTTTTTTTATGGAAAAAAACAAAATCATTTACAAGAAAGCGGTAGGCGAAAAAAGCGGTAAACCTTATAGCTGCATAGCAGTTGATTTGGGATACAGAGAAGCGGTGTTAACTTTTGACAGTGCTGTAATTGCGGAGTTATTGGACTGTTCCCCTCGTGAATTGGCAAATAAGCCTGTGGGAGTTGAAGTTATCGGTTATTTGGGTACGGCGGAAGAAGTGGGAGGTAAAAAGTAATGGCATACGGAAGAAGTTATTACGGAAGTAAAAGACGTTACGGAAATTACCGTAACCGCAGAAGAAGTCATACCAGAGACGTAACGCGCACGGCGTATTTAATGGGCTGTGTGGAACGTGGCAGAAAAAACGCAGATAGTAAAATATCCGCTTCATACGAAGCAGGTAAAAACAGACAAACAAGCGAAAAGAAGTCGTTATATTAGTGGAGGGTAAATCAAAATGAAAAAGATTTTACTTAGTATTTTATCGGGTCTTGGCGCGTTACTTATTGCATTTGTGGCTTGTTACTTTGCAATTCCAAATTTTAAAACTTGGGTCAACGACAAAATAATAGGAACGGACAGCGCAAGCGATACCGCGGTGAGTACTATCGCCGTAAGTTCGGACGGCAGCGCAATAAAGGACGGCGGCGCGTACTCAATGGGGCGCAGTGCAGTAAACGGTATAACGTATTTAAGCGAAACACGCAACAATCAGACATACGTGCCTGATGGTGAAATTTACGTAACCGCCGAGCTGTCGAACGAGTACATAAACGGCGTGTTTGACTGGGGTGTCAATTTTGCGGACGAAACCGCAGACTGGGCTGTCGGTAAGGTTGCGGACTATTACGTCAGCGCGGAAGCCGTTGCGGGCGATAGCTCAACGGCAAAGCTTCGTTTCCTTGCCCCTTTTGCCGAACAGATTATTTTAACGGCGACGTTGCGCGGAACTGATAGTTCTGATAGCTGCACTATTGACTGTCTAAAAGAAATAACGTCAACTGGCGCGCTTGCTTATTACGGCGATTGGGGCGATGACGCTAATTTTTACGTTAAGGAAAGCGGCGTTAATTATAGCTTGGGCACTGTATCGGGTGAGTTTGTATTTCAAAACGCGGCTATAACTTTTGATGAAGATTTTATAAATACCGTTAAAAGCTATTTAAAATTTAACATAAGCGTTGTATCTCATTCTTTTTACGCTACTGATGTGCTATCAGGCTCGAACGGTGATGTTAATTGTGATATTCAAATGTCAATGTTTATTGAAGGCTTTAACGACTACGACACCGTACACAAAGAAGCTATTTACTACGCTTGGTATACTGCGGCGTGCAATTATGGCACTTCCCCCTTTGCGCGTATTGATATATCGTTCAGTTACACCTTTAACGGTGTCGGCGTGGGCGGTATTGTGGAGTCAGATATTCCTTCGCGTGATTTATACTGCGACGAAGGTTCAGCTGTCGCGCCCAATACGACGTTAAACAAGAACTACGTATTTTAAGGCGGTGGAAAATGAAAAGAGTATTTAAAAATACATTTAAAATTGCGTTTATAATCGCCGTTGTGTTTTTGGTATTCTTATCAGTAATTAGCGGCGTAGGCGGTAATGCTTATGCCGCTTTTGCTGAAAGTTCATACTCTAACGTATTGGACGATTTGCGCAAGGATAGTGAATTTAGGGTTGACGACTTTCCCGCTTATGACGACGATTATAGAATTTATGTTATAAACATTGCCGAGGGTGAAAAAGGAAATTTGTATGTATATACTTATCAGCCTTGTCAACTCTCTCGTCCATTATCAGCAACTCATTTGAATATGTCGCTGACTGATAGTGTAAATGATACCGAGATATATGGTTTGACTAAGTTAAACGAAACTGGCGTATTCGTTAAATATCGTGTTCAAGGTGTAACAGTAGCAAGTAATAAATCACTGCGCTATTATAACATTTCGAGTATTTACCGTGAATATATCAACGGCATAGACGACATTCCGAGTTCCAACGATAACATAATAAACGAAAAAGCATTTCCTGTTGCAAAGCTATATTACGTAATGACACAGCAGGACGGCTCTGTTGTTTATAGTTTAGATGCAACTTATGTTGTTCAAATTATAAACCCTGTAAGTAGTTACCTTACTATTGAAAATTCGGACAGTGGATATAATAGTGGTCTCGGTCCTTTTGCAAATAATTACAGGAAGTGGCAGTACACAGATTTACACTATGTAGCATTTTCTACGGACTGGGATATTGACCGTTTGATTTCTGCTACCGTTTATTATTCGTATTGCTCAGGTCAACTATATGACTATGACTGGACACCTTGGGTTGATGTTAAGGACGGTGTTGAATATGGAGACGCTTATGAAACTACTGTTGATTTAAACTATACTGAAAGTTTTGACATTACGCATAAAGATACTTGGTCAATTTTCACGTTAAGCAAACACACTTATTCTTGGGATAAAATTTATTCGGTTGACGATTTTTATTCCACTGTATGTGCAAATTCAGATTATGACAAAAATGGTTTAAAAACTGTATATGAAACCGTATCTGGAAGGGAATGGGTTTTAATGTTTGCCGAAACGGAACGAAAAGAAGAAAAGGAAGATGGGGCTTTTGGCTTTATTTATTACGATACATATTTTACGAAAGTTGACAAAGTAAGTGTTTTACGGCTTGAATTTGAAACTGACGGTGTAGTTTACAACCTTGGCGCGGTCAGTGATACGGTAAGTAATATCACTTACCCTTCACCAAACGCCCCAGACAACGGCGACAGGCTTGGCTTTTGGGAATACATTTGGTATTGCATAAAGGCATTATTGAATGGAACGGCAAGCAACTGGGAAATTTTTGTTGCAGTGGCAACTTTTGTTATCTGCGGTGTTTTAGCGGCTTTATTGGCTTCTGCCGTGTCTGCAATAGTTTCAGTATTTAAATAATGTAGGGGTATAAAATGATAGAATTAGAGTTATTTTATAAAATTGTTGAAGCGAAAATACGCAAAGACCACGGCAATTACTTGCAAAATTTAAAGCGTGACCCTGTTGAATTAAGCGCAGAAAAACGCGGTTTATTTGCTCGGTTATTTTGTAAGCGTAAAAAAATACGTATTCCAGACAAGCTATTGAAAGGCTATAACGCAGGTATAAAAAAGGCTTTGGACGTTTTAAAGGCTGAATTTGTTAAGTTTAACAAGCGCTTAAAAAGAGAGGAAGAGCGAGGTAGTAAGTTTTGAATTTAAACAAAATGTTAAAGTCCGCGCCGTTACCGAGTGGCTTTTATGCGATTTGTGGCGAGCAAGGCGCGGGTAAAACTTCGCTTGCAACGGCTTTATTCAAAGAGGACTACCGCCGACATCATAAAGAGCGTAAAGAACTGGCGGTAGACCTCGCAAGGCGTTTTTATTCGGATAGCGGCATTCGGCTTGAAATTTCCGATACGCTGTATTTCAGCAATAATAAAATGATTTTAGACAAGCGCAGGGGTATTGAAACTTGGGCGGTTGATTTGCAACGTCTGGGACTACCAAACGACGATTTCGAAGTTCAATATCTGCCCCGTGGCTCTGCCGTATTCATTCAGGAAGCTGACGTTTTAGCTTTTTGCCGTGACTGGGAAAGTTTAAACAACTACCTTATAAACCTTATAAAATTTGTTCGTCATAACCTCATAACTTTGTTTTTTGATATGCAGGTTGGCGGTGCATTGGATAAGGCTTTACGGCGGTTATTAGTCGGAATGTACTACGTTGTTAAATCGGGCGTAAGTCGGTTTTTGTTGTTTTGGAAACGGCAGAAGTGGAAGTTCCTTTATATCCGTAATCAGCTTAATGCTGTTGTTAAAGAGCTTTCAACGCTCGGCGTAAACGTAAAAATAAAAGTGGCGGAGTGGGGGTCGTTCCGTATTTGGGGCAATGTCTTTGACTGCTATAATTCGTTCAGTGGCGAGCCGTATTTTCTCTATGGTATAGAAAAAGTCGGTTATGTGTATAAACGTCATATAGACGGCGATTTATCAGTTGAGGGGATAAAAGCATATTGCGAGGCGCACCCTTTGGAACGTCCAGACGAAGTAAAAAAGCGCAAAAAAAGTGCATAACTAACCGTATTGCCTGACCTCTCTTTTATCAGCTTTGCAACCGCGAGGCTGTTTAAAAGAATATTGCGCGTTCCAACGAGGAAGCGGCAGCGTATGCGTAGAACGCGCACCCAAGGCGGAGAGAAACGGAAAATAGAAACGCATTCGAAATATTTGGGTCGCGGTTTATATATTTTCCACCGCATAAAACCCACCGTCCGCCCCTGATCGCGCGACCAGCGCGCCGGGCGGACGGTGGGGAAGTGCGGACAGTGGCAAAGGGTGCGGTTTTGCTATCTTTTGCATAGATAGCAAAACCGCACACACACACACATTTTTAATAATCGAGGTGCAGTAAATGGATAGATTTTACAGCTTTAAAGTAGTTACATATAACACAAACGAAAGCGAGATACAACCGCTTTTAGACAAGGCTTTTAAATATGCGTGGATACTCCATGACAAAGACAAGACAGACCCTCATATACATATTCTTTGCACGTTCAAGCAAAATAAGAGCTTCGAGCAAGTGCGGAAAATGGTAGAGGGATCTCAAAACACTTTCGCCCAGCAAATGAAAGACAAGTATCAAGATTTTATTTATCTCGTTCATAGTGAAGATTTCCCCGACAAGGCACTATATAACGAAACTGATATACATTCTAATGATATGTCATTTTTTCAACGCGGTGCAAAAAAGTCTGTGGATAACGAAGAATTTTTATTAGACCTTTTAAACCCACATATGACCTACCGCGAAAGAGCTATAAAATACGGGCGCGATTATATCCGTAATTGTAATCTGTATACGAAGTTCGCCCAAAAAGTGCGAACGGAAGAAAATATGTTGTCGCAGGTTGAATATGACAATAGTTCGTTTAACCCTTTTGCGACCCAAACACAATTACAAATCAACCCTGATTTACAAGTAGACCCAGATACAGGCGAAATAATTAACGACCATAAAAAAAGCGAGGACTAACCCTCGCTTTCTTCTATAACTGAATAATTAAGCTTTTCTATTTCGGCAAAGGTATATCCCAGTATATCGTGTATAAAAACAGTAACAAAAGCGTTCCACCAAGTTGTGTCTTTAAGTTCGTTTTTAAAATTCGGTCTTGTTTTTCTTGCCCAGTTGATAATATTAGATTTTTTAATTTTTAACATAAATTTTAACTCCTTAAAGTATTGATTTTTAAATGTGGATAAGTTATAATAAAAATAAGTTTAGAGCGGTAGAGGTAGGTTTCTACCGCCCTGTGTAAAAGCCGTTTCTGTGGAATAGGGGAGACGGCTTTTAGTATGTCCTGCAACGGAAACCGTTAACTGCTTATGTACGTAAGCAATTTAACAATTTCCGTATCGTTCCAACCGATAGACTTCAAGTACGAAATCAAACGGTTGAGTTCTGAAACTGTCATTTCTTCCATTTCCTTTACCTACCTAAATTTATTTGCCTTTCGGCAGAACGGAAGCAACGCTTTTAGGGAGATTTAGTCAAGACATTAAAGGTGGAGATTTTTTTTCGTAACAAATACGCAAACCTTATAACGAAAAAAAATACTACCGTCTTGACGAAATAAACCGTAAAAGCGTTACAATGGAATGGCGGAAGTAAAGGAAGTTCGGTTACAGGCGTAACTATCAAATATTCTTACCGCATTAAAAAAAGCCCCCTGCACAAGGCAGAGGACTGTTTTTTTATTAAATTTGAAAATTTTTCAACTTTTTTTAGTAGAACCCTTGACAACCCCTCTTAATGGTGGTATCCTGTATAAGAAGATTTAAGTGTTCGTAAAACACAGCTTTTACGAAGAGTAATGCTTGTTTTTACACAAAAAAGAGGGGCTAGTTCAATTTTTGACCGCATTTCTATAAATTTGATGCTTTATCAATATCAATAAAAATCAGCAAATTAATATGAAATACTGTATTAATGTTAATTAATTTAAAACGTTTTAAAAGTTGTATTAATCAAGATAAATTTTAATGCTATTATGTCTGACATAGTATATAAAAAATGGGCGATATGCCCATTTTTTATTTTAAAGATTTCAAATTCCAGACGTTGTTCGCGTAATCGGTAATAGCTCTGTCGGCAGAGAATTTACCGGCTGCGGCAATGTTATTGAGCGACATCTGATTCCACTTATTTTTATCTTTTGTATAAAGCTTCGATATCGCTTGCTGCGCGCTACTGTAAGCGCCGAAATCTGCCATGCACATATAAGGGTCAGCAACGGGTAATTCAGTCAGAAGATAATTTGCAATATCGGCAAACGATTGACCGTTGAAACCGATTATAAGCGATTCTACAATTCTTCTCAATTTAGGAGATTCGTTGTAGTACTTGCTTGAGCTGTAACCGTCACGCCAGATGGCGTCAACCTCGTTAGCTTTTAATCCGAAGATGAAAATATTTTCATTTCCTACGCATTCTGCCATTTCAACGTTTGCGCCGTCAAGCGTTCCGATTGTAAGCGCGCCGTTAATCATAAACTTCATATTACCGGTACCGCTCGCTTCCTTACCCGCAAGCGAAATCTGTTCGGAAACTTCGGATGCCGGCATAAGTTTTTCTGACATCGTTACGTTGTAATCTTCCATATAAACGACATTGAGTTTTTCGTTTATCTTGGGATTTTTCTTAATGTCTTCGGCGAGGTAGTTTATTAACTTAATAATCTTTTTCGCCATATCGTAACCAGGCGCAGCTTTGGCGCCGAATATATAAGTTTTGGGTACGACCTTTAAATCGGGATTATCCGTCAAATCAAGATAGCTGTCGATTATATTTAAAACGTTCAAAAGCTGGCGTTTGTATTCGTGCAATCTCTTTGCCTGAACGTCAAACATTGTTTCGGGATTAATTATTATTCCCTGCTTCTTTTTTGCGTAATCGGCAAACTGCTTTTTCTTGATTAACTTAATTTCGTCAAGTTTTGCAAGAACGGTTTTATCATTCTCGTATTGTTTGAAATCGACAAGTTTAGAGCTGTCAAGCGCGTATCCTGTGCCGATGCACTCGTCAAGCAGAGCGCAAAGTTCGGGGTTTGACTGGTTGAGCCAACGTCGGTGAGCAATACCGTTCGTCACGTTTGTAAACTTTTCAGGCGAGAAATCATAGAAATCTTTGAACACCGACTTTTTGATAATGTCGCTATGCAGCGCAGAAACACCGTTTACACTGTGTCCGCCGTAGACAGACAGATTTGCCATTTTAATTCTGTCGTGTTCGATTATCGACATGCGTGAGATTTTAGCCCATTCACCGGGGAACGCATTCCAAAGCTGTTCGCAAAGCCTTCTATTGATTTCTTTAATAATTGAATGAATTCTGGGGATAGTTCTTTCAATAAGATCTTCTGACCAGGTTTCAAGCGCTTCCGCCAATACGGTATGGTTCGTATACGCGCAGGTTGCCGTCGTAATAGCCCACGCTTCGTTCCAGTCGTAAAAATACTCGTCTACAAGTATACGCATAAGCTCCGGAATAGCCATCGCCGGATGCGTATCGTTGAGGTGAATTGCCGCCAGTTTAGGCAAATCTCTCAAATCGCCGTATCTATGTCTATGGTCGGAAATTATATTCTGAATTGAAGCCGAACAAAGGAAATACTGTTGTTTAAGTCGAAGCGACTTGCCTGCAACGTGATTATCCGCAGGATACAAGACCTTCGTTAGAAGATCTGCGTCGTTTTCTTCAGTCATAGACTGGTAATAATCGCCTTGCGAGAATAACTTCATATTGAAGTCCTGTCTGGGCTTTGCCTTCCAAAGCCTTAAAACAGAAACAGCCTCGCTGTCCTTGCCCGATATCATCATATCGTAAGCAACGGCTTCGATTTCCTTGCTGTTTATATACTCGGTTTTAAGGCCCGTTTCCGTCCACTTCTCTTCGATTTGACCGTTAAATCTTACGATAAAAGACTTATCCGTTCTTTGAGTAAGCCAGACTTCGCCGCCGGGAAGCCAAACGTCGGGCAGTTCCATCTGCCAGCCGTCCACTATCTTCTGTTTAAAAAGGCCGTATTCATAGCGCAGCGAGTATCCCATTGCAGGATAATTTCCCGTTGCGAGCGCGTCCATAAAGCACGCGGCTAACCTTCCGAGTCCACCATTACCTAAACCTGCGTCAGGTTCCTGCTCGTACAGCTCTTCAAGAGAAACGCCGTAGGTTGAAACAACTTTTTCAAATATAGGCACCGCATTGAGATTATATAAGCTGTTCTTCAACGAACGGCCTAATAGAAATTCCATGCAAAGATAGTAAACTCTTTTTGCGCGCTTTGCCTTTATTTTTTTATGAAATTGTTGTCTTTTTTCAAGCAGAATATCCCTCACGGACATGACGACTGCTTTATAAATCTGGTCTTTAGAAGCTTCGGCAGGGCTAACGCCAAAATATCTTGAAAGTTTGCCCTTGATTAATTCCTTTACTTCTTTTTCGGTAATCGTAGTACTCATTAAGTTCTCCTATAAAATTTGTAAAAGTTATTTAAGCATATCCAAATAGAGATTTTCGTAATCGCGCGCCGAGTGATTCCAGCTAAAATCGCTCGTTGCGGCGCGATACATTATTTTTTTCCATTTAGACTTATTTTTATAATCGGCAACCGCCTCTCTTATAACGTGAAGCATATCGTGCGCGTTAAAGTTAGCGAACGTATACCCGTTTTCAAGCGGTTTGATACTGTCGTAAAGTCCGCCCGTTTCTCTGACGATCGGAACGGTACCGTAACGGCAGGCAATCATTTGCGAAAGTCCGCACGGCTCTGATTTTGAGGGCATAAGGAATATATCCGAACCCGAGTAAATCTTTCTTGACAAATCGCCGTTAAATACGATATTTGCGCTCATTTTTTCAGGATATCTTTTTGCAAGATCGCTGAAATAACCTTCGAAATGCGCGTCGCCCGTTCCTAATAAAACGAACTGAACGTCGTCTTGCAGCAGCTCTTCTATTACGTTTGTAACGAGGTCAAGACCCTTGTGCGAAACCAGACGTGTTACCATTGAAATTACGGGTGTTTCCGGCTTTACGGGGAGTCCCAGCATCTTTTGTAGTCCCTTCTTGCACACCGCCTTATTTTCAGAATTTTCAGCTGTGAAGTTTGCATAAAGATGATTGTCAAGCTCGCTGTTATAACTTACGTCGTCTATACCATTAAGAATTCCGCACAGTTTAAACTCGTTTCTGCGTATAATCGGGTCAAGTCCGTGCGCAAAGTACGGATCTTTGATTTCCTGCGCATATCTCGGACTTACGGTAGAAAATCTTTCGCAGCATTCAATAGCGCCCTTCATAAGGTTGATGCTGTTTTTATATTCAACGAGGTATTGATATTTACCGTAAATATCGAACAAATCGCACAGAAGATCAAGCGAATATTGACCCTGATATTCAATGTTATGTATCGTAAACAGCGCCCTTATAAACTGGTATTCCTGTCTGAAACAGTAGTTAGTTTTAAGGTAAATTGCAGCTAACGCGGCCTGCCAGTCGTGGCAGTGCATAACATCGGGATAGAAGTTAAGGAAAGGCATAATTTCGAGTACGCTCTTTGAGAAGAACGCAAACCTTTCGCCGTCGTCATAGTAGCCGTAGCAACCGGGGCGTTTGAAATAGAATTCGTTATCTATGAAATAGAACGTAACGCCGTCCTTTTCATAGGTAAATATGCCGCAGTACTGATTTCTCCAGGCAAGGTGAACGTACAGATTTCCGAGATAGGTAAATTTCTCCCTATATTCCCACTTTATGTCAGAATAAAGGGGAACTACCACTCTTACGTCATATTTGCCGGTTGCGGCAAGCGCTTTTGATAACGAGCCTATAACTTCAGCAAGACCGCCCGTAGCAATAAACGGCGTTGATTCCGAAGCTACGAATAAAATTTTCTTCTTTTCAACGGTTTTGACAGTCTTTACTTCTTTAACTTCTTTTACTTTTTTGACTTCAGCCGGCTTCTTTTCAACGGTTTTCGTTGATTTAGCCGTCGTTTTAGTAGTAGTTGATTTTTTTGCCGTTGCCATATTTATTTCCCCCTGAATCCTTTTAAATCAACGAACCTTTATTAATGAAATAAGGTTTTATTTCGCAACCAGCCAGCGTCCTGTTATCGCGGATAACCGAATCTTTGTCGCTTACGACGTACGAAAGATTGCAGTTTTCACCGACAATATTTTCGGACATAAGAATACAGTTTTTGACCACCGTACCTTTACCTACCTTTACGCCGCGGAATAAAATGCTGTTTTCTACAGTACCTTCAACGAGGCAACCATCGGAAATAAGTGAATTTTTAACCTTACCGGTCTCTGCAATTTTTGCCGGCGAGCTGTCGTTTACCTTGGTATAAACGTCTCTGTCGCCGAAAATTTCGTTGCGGATATTTTTATCGAGCAAATCCATATTTGCGTCAAAATATTTAGTGAGCGACGTGATATTTGCATAATAGCCGTCAAACTTATATCCGTACAGATTGTAGGTTTTAAGTCCGGGGCTTAAAATATCCTTGCCGAAGCTTGTAAAGCCGCTCTGACTTGCGTTCTGAATAAGTCTTATAAGGAACGAAGTACGCGCAACCATTACGTTAATATAATTCTTTTTGACGCCGGTTGTCGTAGGATTGATAGAAAGCCCAGTAATACGCTCGTCCTTATTGGTATCGAAAGTCATATAATAATGTGACGGCTCTACTTCATGCTCGTGATATGCGAGCGTGATATCGGCGTTCTTTTTGATATGGAAATCGATTATTTTGCTGTAATCAAGCTTATAAATAGCGTCGCTGTCAGCAATTACGACAAAGTCCTCTTTTGCCTTTTTTAAGAAGGATACCGCGCCTTTTAGAGCTTCTAAACGCGTTTTATACAACGTTTCAGTGCCGTTTATGTAGGGCGGTAACAAAATCAGTCCGCCTTCCTTTCTTGCCAGATCCCAGTACTTGCCCGTTCCGAGATGGTCCAAAAGCGACTGGTAATTGTTTTTAGTTATCATACCTACGGTAGTGATGCCCGAGTTGACCATATTTGAAAGAGCAAAGTCAACAACGCGGTATCTGCCGCCGTAGGGAACCGAACCTATCGACCTGACTTTGGTCAGTTCGGGAACGTTTTCTTCGTTAATGCTTGAAAATATAACACCTATGGTTGAAGCCATTTTATTATCCCCCTTTATACGTTTTTATCAACGATTTCGCCTGCGGCAATCTTGCCCTTTTTGCTTACGGTGATACCTCTGCCGAGTACCGCAATGCCGCCCGTCTTGCTTTCAACTTTGCAGGCAACCTCTCTCGGCGCGCCGATTACTGCGTTTTCGCCGACGGTTACTTCCTCGTCAATTATTGCGTAATTAATTTTAGCGCCTGCTTTTACGACTATATTTCCCATAAGCACGCAGTCGATAACTTCCGCGCCCTTTTCAATTACGCAGTTGGTACCGATAACCGAATTGACGACTTTACCCTCTATTTCGCCGCCGGTTGCAACTATTGAGTTAACGACTTCCCCTTCTACGAAAGCGGGCGGCGCAAGCGGACTTCTGGAATGAACCGTTCTGTCGCGGTCGTTAAGATCAAAATTGGGAACTACGCCGAGAAGGTCCATGTTCGCCTCCCAAAGAGAGGTAATCGTTCCAACGTCTTTCCAGTATCCTTCAAAGCGATAAGAATACATTTTTTCGCCCGCGTTAAGCATTGCGGGAAGAACATTTTTACCGAAATCGTTTTCCGATTTGGGGTCGTCCTCATCAAGCTCAAGATATTTGAAAAGTTTTGAAGCCGTGAATATGTATATGCCCATAGAAGCTAAATTGCTCTTGGGTTTCGCAGGTTTTTCTTCAAATTCGTAAATCGTACCGTCAGAGTTGGTGTTCAGAATACCGAATCTGGACGCCTCTCTCATAGGCACTTCCATGCAGGCGATAGTGCAATCGGCTTTTGCCGCTTTGTGCGCCTGTAGCATTTTATCGTAATCCATTTTATAGATATGGTCGCCCGAAAGTATTAAAACATATTCGGGGTCGTACATCTTCATAAATCTGATATTCTGATAAATTGCGTTTGCCGTACCTTTATACCACGAGGTAGCCGTTTTAGCCTCGTACGGCGACAGAATATGGACGCCGCCGAACGTTCTGTCCAAATCCCACGGCTGACCGTTTCCGACGTACTCGTTAAGCACCAGAGGCTGGTACTGCGTAAGCACGCCTACGGTATCAATGCCGGAATTTATACAGTTTGACAGCGGAAAGTCAATAATTCTGTACTTTGCGCCGAACGATACTGCAGGCTTGGCAATATTGTTTGTCAAAGCATACAACCTGCTGCCTTGTCCGCCGGCAAGTAACATTGCAACACATTCTTTTTTTCTTAACATCAAAAAATCCCCTTATTTTAAAAAATTTCTGATTTTAAATATATGCAAGACAGTCTGGGTATATCGATTGAAATCGAGTATTCCTTTCCGTGACTTGTTATTTTTTTAGCCGTAAATACCTTTCGTATCTTCTTTCCTTCGCCGCCGAAGCTCTTATTGTCGGTATTGAAAACCAGACGGTATTTACCCTGCTTAATTCCTATGCGGTAATCTTTTATATCAACGCCGGAAAAGTTTATAACCGCCGTTATACTTTCGCCGTTTTTAGAATATCTGTTGAAAGCTAAAACGTTGTTAAAGCTGTCGTCAACCGAAAGCCATTCAAAGCCTTCCCAACTCTTTTCAATTTCGTACAGCGGTCTGTTATTAAGATAAAACGCGTTTAGTTTTTTGACGAAAGCCGTCATTTTGCGATGCTTTTCAAACTTTAAAAGGCATAAATCAATGCCCGTTGTGTAATCCCACTCTTTAAACTGCGCTATTTCATAGCCCATAAAGTTGAGCTTTTTACCGGGGTGCGCGTACATAAATCCCAGTAAAGCGCGCTCTCCCGCAAATTTATCGCCGTAATCGCCCCACATTTTGTTTACTATGGAGCCTTTGACGTGTACCACTTCGTCGTGCGATAAAGGCAGAATAAAGTTTTCAGAAAAAGCGTAAACGAGCGAAAAAGTTATTTTATTATGGTGATAGCTCCTGAAATAAGGGTCCTGTCGGCAGTAAAACAACACATCGTTCATCCAACCCATATTCCATTTGTAATCAAACCCCAGTCCGCCGTTCTCTATTTTTTCGGTAACGCCGCTAAACGCGGTCGATTCCTCCGCCGCAATAATCACGTGAGGGAAATTTTGCTTTACCATACGGTTGAACTTTTTAATAAATTCGATAGATTCAAGATTTCTGTTATCGCCGTAAAGGTTAGGGGTCCAGTCACCGTCCGCTTTATCGTAATTCAGATAGAGCATTGAAGCGACTGCGTCAACACGTAATCCGTCTATATCGTATACGTCAAGAAAAAATGCCGCGGACGACAAAAGAAAGCTGTCAACTTCTCCCCTGCCGAAATCAAATTTGCGCGTTCCCCATCCGGTGTGTTCCATTCTGTCCCAAAGCGGACATTCATAAAGCGGCTGACCGTCAAATTCGTACAGCCCCCAGTCGTCTTTGGGGAAGTGCGCCGGTACCCAGTCCAAAATGACTTTTATACCGTTTGCATGGAATGCGTCGATTAAACTTTTAAACTCTTTCGGCGTTCCAAGCCTCGCCGTTACGGCGAAGTATCCGGTTACCTGATATCCCCAAGATCCGTCGTAAGGAAATTCGGTTACCGGCATAAACTCTACATGGGTATAGCCCAGAGTTTTAATATATGGAACAAGCTCTTTTTCAAGCTCGGAATAAGTATAATACGAATTGTCTTTATGTCTTTTCCATGACAAAAGGCTTACTTCGTATATGTTTACGGGTTGTCCGTCCTGCGGAATATCCGGCAGATACGATCCGCTTTTTTTTAGGTCGATAACCTTTGAATAAAATGAATTCGGCAGGTCGGCGGCAAATGCGTACGGATCGGCTTTTACTATTTCCCTGCCGTCATACGTAGTAATGCAGTAAGCGTAAATCTGCCCCTCTTCCGCGTGTGATACGGCTTCAAAGCTTTCGTTATCGTCAAGACGGACCATCAGAACGCCGTCCTGGTTCAAGCCGATCAGCTTTACCGACTTTGCGCGCGGCGCCCACACTCTGAAAACAAATTCTTTTTCGGAAATTCTGTGACAGCCGAAAAATTCATAGGCTTTGAAATCCGTTCCGTTATGGAAACTTTCAAGCCGAAGCTTATTATCGTAAAGCCCCTTTACCATACCTTAAATATTTTACCATATACTTACATTTTTTTCAAGATACAAACCGAAAAAAATGAAATATTTTTTTAATTTATTTGTAAAAAAATTGCGCGGCTTAAAGCCGCGCAAAAATATTATTTGATGTAGTTGTCAAGCAGCGCGATATTTGCCTCGACAAAGCTGTCCAATTCGTTCGCTTCCAACTTTTTAAAAGACAGCAAAGCAAGCGAATAAACATAATTTACTACGAATTTTTGCTTCTGCTCGTCAAGTTCTTTGATTTTTGCAACCACCGGGCTGTTTTTGTTTACGATAAGCGTTTGAGCTAAAATGCCGTCGCTCATACCGTAAAATTTACCCATTTCACTGTAACGGCGCATATATTCGTCCGTAATAATTACCGCAGGGACCTGACTGTTTTTCAGTTTTTCAAATTTTACGGTCAATTTGTCGTTGTTTAAAGCGTTTTTGAAGATATCGGCAAGAACGGTATCCTCTTCGCCCTCGTCTTCTTTAAGCGCTCCGTCAAGCCCTGCGTCTATACGCATAAATTTGACTTTTGACGGTGAATTATACTCTAAAAAGCTTAAAAAGTGAGGGTCGATAAAACTGTCGCAGATAATTGCGTTAAGTCCTTCGTCCTTGAACATCTTGATGTACTGCGCCTGCTGCAATTTATCAGAAATATAGTAGACCGTCTTGGGTTCTTTATCTTTATTCTCTTCGTCCTGTTTTTCTTCGCTATTAACGCCCAATTCTTCAAAGTTTTGGAATTTGTCGTTAATATCTTTATATATTATAATGTCTTTAACCTTGTCGTAAAAATCTTTCTGCTTAATGCAGCCGAATTTAATAAAGTTAGCTGTATCTTCCCAACAATTTTCGTATTTTTCTCTGTCGGACTTGAATAATGCAGTCAGTTTGTCCGCAACTTTTTTGGTTATATGGTTACTGATTTTCTGAACCTGTTTATCGTTTTGCAAAAAGCTGCGCGAAACATTTAACGGAATATCGGGGCAATCGATAACGCCGTTTAAAAGCATTAAGAATTCCGGAATAACCTCTTTAATATTGTCGGCAATAAATACCTGATTGCAGTAAAGTTTTACCTTTCCGCGCTCTAATTCAACCTTGTTCGTAACCTTGGGGAAGTACAGAATACCTTTCAATTTAAAAGGATAGTCCATATTCAGGTGAACCCAGAAAATAGGCTCGTTGTAATCCATAAAAGTATCACGGTAGAAATTTTTATATTCTTCGTCCGTGCAGTCTTTAGGGTTTTTAGCATACAGCGGCGTAGTAGAATTTAAAGGTTGGTCCTTTCCGTCGCCTTTGTAAGAGACGTAGACGTTATAAGGCATAAAAGCGCAGTATTTTTTAACGAGATTTTTAATATTGCTCTCGTCTAAAAATTCCTTCTCGCTTGCGCTTATGTGCATTACTATCTTTGTGCCGCGCCCCTCTTTTTCGCACTCTTCTATGCTGTAAGTTGCGTTTCCGTCCGAAGTCCAATGAACGGCAGAAAGATCCTTATAAGATTTGGTGAAGATTTCGACGTTGTCGGAAACCATGTAAGCGGAATAAAAACCCAGACCGAAGTGTCCGATAATTCCGTCACCGTTCGCCTTTTCGTATTTTGAAAGGAAATCGGACGCGCCGGAAAAAGCAATCTGCGTGATATAAGTTTCAACCTCTTCTTCGGTCATACCTATACCGTTATCTTCCACGGTTAGCGTCTTTGCTTTTTTATCAACCGAAATTTTAACGCAGTACTCTTCGCCCGCGCTCTGCGCTTCGCCCATATCGACAAGTTTTTTGAACTTGGTTATAGCGTCAATGCCGTTTGCAACTATTTCTCTTAAAAAAATGTCTTTATCGGAATAAAGCCACTTTTTTATTATGGGCATCATATTTTCGCTTGAAATTTTAATATTGCCTTCTCTTTTCATTTTTTTCCTCCGAAGTTCCGTTTTTAGCTTTCACTATAATATATAAACAGCGAAAAAAGGCGTTAAACTTTACCGCATAAAAAAACTCCGCTAAAATCAAGCGGAGTTTTTAAATAATATTTTTTACTTATTCTTTTTTGCGTTTGCAATCAAATCGCCGAGCGACGTACCGACGGAAATGCTGCCTTCGCTCCAATTAGAAAGCTCGTCGTCGTTATGTCTTCTGGATGCACGGGGCTTTCTGCTGCCGCCTTCGTCATCGTCCGATTCATTAAAAGATTTGTGCGAAGGTTTTCTTTCGGGTTCGGGCAAAAGAACCTTAATGGAAAGATTCATCTTTTTAAGTTCCGTGTCAAGCGCAATTACTTTTGCGTCAACTTCGTCGCCTACGTTGAGAACGGTCGCCGGAGTTTCAATTCTCTCATAGCTGATCTGGGAAACGTGAACAAGTCCGTCAATTCCTTTCTCAACTTCGACAAACGCGCCGAACGGAACGATTCTTACTACTTTTCCGTGTATAACGTCGCCGACCGAATACTTTTCGCCGACCAAATCCCAAGGCTGGGGCTGAAGCTGTTTATATCCGATTGAAACTTTTTTATTTTCTTTATCTACTTTAAGAACCTTGAAGTTATAGGTTTTGCCGATTTCAAGAACGTCGGTTACGTTTTCAGTACCCGTCCAGGATAGATCGGAAATGTGCGCAAGGCAGTCAAAGCCGTTTACGGAAACAAACGCGCCGAAACCGGTTGCTCTTTCAACTTTACCTTCAACAACGTCGCCAACGGCAATGTTTGCGAAAAATTCTTCGGTCTTTGCCTGTTTAGCCGCCTCTTTCTCTTTGAGTTCAGCCTCCAAAATAACGCGCTGCGAAGCAATAATTTCTTTTCTGCCGGTCTTTCTGATTTCAATAGCGCGAAGACGCAGGGTTTTGCCGACGTATTTGGTTAAATCTTTAACAAATCCGGGACGGATTTCCTTTGCCGGTACAAAAATCTGATAGGTGCCGAGCTGTGATACGAGTCCACCTTTATTGGTTCCCGTACATACGACAGAAAACTCTTTGCCCGCTTCTATGTCAGCGCTTAACGCTTCCTCTTCCGCCAACATTTTAATCATTTTCTGCGAAAGTTTTAAAGCAGGTTTAAGTTCAACGACAAGCAAATCAATGGGTTCGCCGATTTTATCCATATATTCGTCGGCGTTATAATTTTCGCAGTCGAGTTCGTCTTTGCTCAAAGCGACTTCTTTCTTTGAGAAAGGCAACAGAATCTGCAAGCCTTCGTCCGTAGCCTGTGATATAGTGGCCTGAACGATTTGACCCTTTTTAAATTTCGATTCGTTGTCGATTTTAGCAAGGACGTCTTCCATTTCATTCGTCGTTGCTTTAACTTCTGTGTTTTCTTCCATCTTTAAGAGAACCTCCCGGGTTTGCGCATTCGGGGTTGACGCCC
>CAZDAG010000012.1:0-41281 GCA_964503655.1 uncultured Clostridia bacterium
TAGGGCTAATTGCCCGAAAATGAAATACCACCCGCTATGCGGGTGGATTTTTATTGAATAATCTGTTTAAAACTACTCAAAATATCTTTACAAGCGGAAACGCTTTAATATAGAGCTTGTTTTTCAGATTGACGCCTGTCTTTTTGAAGGACAGGCGGGAGGGGTATTCGTATTTTCGGATACTCCTCTATGAATTTTTGGTAGGGTTTGGAAGTAAAATATTATATGAAGAAATTTTTACTCAAAATTTTGCCTAAATTAAAAATAATAATTTGTCTTGCGCTTTGCGTATCCGTTTGCATCGCCGCGCCATGTCTGGCTTTTTCAAAAGCCGGAGGAAGCGCGTCGGCAAAAGACAAAGTCGTTTTAAAAATCTGGCAAATTGACTCGTTTGAAGGCGGAAAGGGGTCGCGAGCAGATTTTTTACAATCCATAGGCGACGATTTTTCTAAAATCGGTGAAAGTTACGTTTCGGTCGTTTCGCTGTCAGCAAGCGCCGCGCGTTTTAATCTTGAAGCGGGTAACGCGCCGGACATTATTTCCTACGGCGCGGGCGTGTACGGCATTGAAAGCTATGTAAAGGAATATGTGAGCTGGTGCCACGGCGGATATTGTCTGCTGTCGCTGGATACGTCTACAGACTTTTCTGACGTTAGCGCAAGTAACACGGTTATCAATGAAGGAAAAGAAAATTTAGTTGGCGCCGCTGCGCTTTTTTGCGGAATATCAGATGCGAAATATGAAAAAAGCACAACCGCTTACGTAAGTCTCATAAACGGAAAGTATAAGTATCTTTTAGGTACGCAGCGTGATATTTTCAGATTAAAAACGCGCGGTGTAAGTTTTGCTGTTAAACCGCTAACTGACTTTAACGACTTGTACCAAAATATTTCTGTTACCGCAGAGGGGAATAGGGCAAATTTGGCTAAACGCTTTTGCGACTATCTGTTGACTAGAACGGACGAAGTAAATAGGGTTGGTATGCTGAATGACCGCGACGGACTGTATGACGATGAGTTAAAAGCTATGGAAGGTCTTACCTACCAATGTAAACTTATTAGTCCTATCAGTGAAAGTACACGGCAAAAGTTGGAGCAGGCGATTTTGAACGGCGATATAAATATATTGAAAAAACTGCTTAAATAATTGAAAAAAAGTAAAATAAATGTTATTATATTAGAGGTGGTAATTTGAATCGTAAAATGCACTTGCAAACCGTTTTGGACGATGTGGAAAAAATAAACGGGTTCAGTTTTACAAAACATACCACCTATGGTAGCGGCGGAGTTGCCCGCATGGCGTATTTTCCCAAAACGCTTGAGCAGGTGTCGGCAGTTTACGATTACCTTAAACAGAGCGGTAAGGACTTTGTGCCGTTAGGAAACGGCTCAAACATTTTGGCGGCGGACAGCGGGTATATCGGTGACGTAATCGCTACAAAATATTTGCAGCAAATAGAGCAAATTTCACCAAACAGCATTTTGTGTTATGCCGGCGCTACTGTTACGCAGATTCTGAATTTTTGCAAAATGCATGGATTAGGCGGACTCGAATACCTTGTCGGAATTCCTGCATCCTGCGGCGGTTTAGTCTACATGAACGGCGGTGCAGGGGGAACGCGCATCAGCGATAGCGTAAATAAAGTGCATATTTATGATGGTGAATTTAAGGTTTTGACAAATAAAAGCTGTCATTTTGGCAATAAACACAGTATTATGCGTGACATAGATTGCCTGATTTTAGCGGTAGAATTTAAAGTGGAACAAAAATCTGCTGAACAAATTGACGCGGATATAGAATTTTATCTTAACAAAAGGCGTATACAGCCGAAAGGTAAAAGCTGCGGTTGCGTTTTTAAAAACGCCGGCGAAATAAGCGCGGGGAAGCTCATTGATGAAGTTGGACTTAAAGGCCTTACAATAGGCGGCGCTACCGTCAGTTGTGAACATGCTAATTTTATAATAAACACCGGTACCCGTTCATCCGACGTATACGCACTTATACAGGAAGTAAAGCGAAGGGTGTTTGAAAAGACGGGAATTTTACTTGAGGAAGAAGTGGTTTACATAGGAGATTTTAATGATTCTTTCGGCTGATTATCATACCCATACCCCGTATTCACACGGTAAAAATACGGTACTTGAAAACGTTTTGGCGGCAAAGGCAAAAGGTTTAAAAGAAATTGCCATAACGGACCACGGTTTTAATCATATCATTTTCGGGCTTAAAAGAAAAAATCTTGCCGCTCTTCGTTCGGAAATAATCGAAGCTGAAAAGCTGACTGGCGTTAAAGTGTTGATGGGTATGGAAAGTAATTTAATTTCGGTCGACGGCGATTCGGATATGACCAAAAATGATCTGAAATACTTTGATATTTTCCTTTGCGGAATTCACGAGGTTGTAAGGTATAAAAGTTTTTTCGATTTTCGCAATGTAATGGCCAAAAATTACGCGGCGTATAAGCTGGGGAAAAAACCTTCGGACAAGGTCGTTGCAAATACTACGAAAGCTTATATAAACCTCGTAAAAAAGAATCCCGTCGACATTTTAACTCACATTAATTATAAGTGTTTTTGCGACTTGAAAGAGGTCGCAAAATGTTGCTGCGATTACGGCACTTATATTGAAATAAATACTAAAAAGCGGCACGTTTCCGCGGAGGAGCTTAATTTGATGGCTTCTACCGGCGTTCGGTTCGTTATCGATTCGGACGCTCATTCCGCGGCAAGAGTAGGCGATACTAAAATAGCCGAAGAGCTTTTAGCTGAAGCAAGCGTATCCCTTGATCAAATAGACAATATCGACGGAAGGCTGCCAAAATTCAGGTTCAGCGCGTACAAAGCAGAAAAATTGTAATATGCAAAATTTTACCGAAGAAATCAAAAACGAAATTACGCAAATTCCAATCGGCGACAAGTGTTGTAAGCTTGCCGCGCTTTCCGCTTTTATAAGGACGAGCGGCAGCGTCGTTTCAAAACAGGGAAATTTCGGGTTTGAAATTATTACTGAAAACGAGGGTACAGCCGAATATTTTTCCGATTTGCTTGAGGAAGAGTTCGGGTTGCATTTAAACGTTACCGGCGCAAAATTTGATATTTTAAGCGGCAGGGACAAGCTGACTTTTGAATGTCTGGGTGAGCCGGCTGAAAAGTTACTTTCTGATTTAGGTATCGTAAAATACAGCGACGGGGAAAGATTTTTAACTTTTGGCATAAGCAACAAAGTTATCGCTAAGGACTGTTGCAAGGCGGCTTATATTAAGGGAGCGTTCCTTGGCGGCGGAAGTTGCACCCTTCCCGAAGAAGGAGTTTTAAGCCGTACCGGGTATCATTTTGAAATCGTATTTTCAAACAAGATAGCCGCAAGCGATTTCTGCGAGCTTTTATGTTCGTTTGAAATTCTTGCAAAATTGGTTGCGCGCAAAGATTCCGCCGTCGTTTATGTGAAGAGCAAAGAAGTCATTTCCGATTTGCTGCACGTTTTATCTGCCGATACCTGTCTTGAGAAATTGAACAGACTTGTTGAGTTAAAAGACAGAACTAATAACGCGAACAGAGTAAATAACTGCTCGGTTTCAAATATTGATAAGACCGTTACGGCGTCTGTAAACCAGGTACGCGCGATTGAAATTATAAGCGGTACGGTAGGGCTTCAAAGTCTTGATAAAATGCTTTTTGATGTTGCGGAAGCAAGGCTTGCAGACAAGAACGCGTCTATGCAGGAACTTGCCGACAGACTTTCAATTTCAAAAAGTTGTATAAACCACAGAATGAGAAAAATTTTAGATCTCGCAAAATCGCTAGATAAGGATTGATAGGATATGACCGATTTCGTACATCTTCATCTGCACACCGAATATTCGTTACTGGACGGCGCGTGCAAAATTGATAATTTAATACAATACTGTAAGACGAACGGGATAGATACCGTGTGCATGACCGACCACGGCAATATGTACGGCGCTTTGCAATTTGCTGAAAAAGCGGCATCTGCCGGGTTAAAATACATAGTCGGCTGCGAGTTTTATATGACGCGCGATATGTCGGATAAGTCGTCAAATACGGCGGAACACCTGATACTTTTAGCTAAAAACAGAAAGGGTTATATCAATCTTGTTCAGCTTGATTCTATGGCGTTCGTGGACGGTTTCTACTACAAACCGAAAATCGACTATAAAGTATTAAAAGAACATTCCGAAGGCGTAATTTGCCTTTCGGCGTGCCTTGCCGGAGGTATCCCCAGAAGACTGCTTGCAGGCGATTACGACGGCGCGAAAGCAATGGCGCTGGACTTAAAAGATACTTTCGGAGAAGATTTTTACATAGAAATTCAGGACCACGGCATAGAGGAAGAGAAGAGGGTTTTGCCTCTTCTTGTAAAACTTGCAAACGAAATCGGCGTTGAGTTGGTTGCTACAAACGACGTTCATTATCTTTCAAAGGAAGATTCGCAGTTGCAGGATGTTCTTATGTGCATACAAATGAAAAAGCAGCTTGACGACCCCAAACGAATGAAGTTCTCTACCGAAGAATTTTATTTCAAAACGGGCGACCAAATGGCGGCGCTGTTCCCTAATTTGCCGAAAGCTATATCAAATACGCGCGTAATTGCGGATAAGGTTACAGAGTCTGCATTTAATCTTAAAAACGGCTATCCTGTTAAGGATATGTCGCTTATTCCTGAGTATACGCCGGAAGACGGCTCTACCGCGGAAGAGTATTTAAGAAAACTCACGGACGAGGGGTTGAAATTTCGTTACGGAGATAAACTTTCGCAACGCGAGCTTGACCGCGCCGAGTACGAACTTAATATTATCTGCGGCATGGGTTACGCCGATTATTATCTGGTAGTCTGGGACTTTATCAACTGGTCCAAAAAGCAAGGCATACCAGTAGGTCCCGGGCGTGGTTCGGGCGTAAGTTCTATCGTTGCGTATTCCATAGGAATTACAGACGTTGAACCGCTTCAGTACGATTTACTGTTTGAAAGATTTCTTAATCCCGATCGTGTTTCCATGCCAGACTTTGATATTGACTTCTGTACTGACAGGCGCGAGGAAACTATTGATTACGTGCGCAGAAAATACGGAAAAGAGAACGTTTGCCAAATTGTTACATTCGGCACGATGGCGGCGAAAAACTCCATAAAAGACGTCGGCAGGGTTATGCGCGTTCCCTATTCCGAGACGGACAGGCTTACCAAGATAATGGACGGCAGAACGTCTATAACCGACCTTTTGGGGCGGCGCATAGAAGGTGTGCGCAAGAAACTTGAAGCAGAAACTGACGAGGATAAAAAGGTTGACCTCGAATCTAAACTCGAGGAGTTAAAGGCGGCGAAAAACAGCGAGTTCTGTGAAATATACGAAACGGACGATGCTTTGAGAAGAGTTATTGATATGGCGTTAAAGGTAGAGGGTATGCCCAGGCAGACGGGTATCCACGCTGCCGGCGTCGTAATTTGCCAGAAGAGAATAGCGGATAACGTTCCTCTTTCAAGAAACGGCGAAGATATTACGACGCAGTTCGTAGCGAAGGAAATAGAATCGCTGGGAATGCTTAAAATGGACTTCCTTGCGTTGGTAACTCTTACCGATATTAAAAAATGCGTAGACTATGTCAAAGAAGATTTCGGTGTTGACGTTAATTTCAACGAAATAGGTTACGGAAACGAAGGCGCGTACGCGCTGATTTCGGAGGGCGACACGGACGGCGTGTTCCAGCTCGAAGCCGGCGGTATGAAGAGGTTCATGAAAACATTAAAACCTGACTGCCTTGAAGATCTTATCGCTGGTGTCTCTTTATATCGTCCCGGTCCTATGAAGTTTATAGACTCTTTCTGCAAAAGAAAGCACGGTCAGGAACCCATTTCGTACGATTGTCCGCAGGAAGAGAAAATTCTGAAAGTTACTTACGGCATACCCGTTTATCAGGAACAGGTAATGCAGATATTTCAGGATTTAGCAGGTTTTTCGCTCGGCGAAGCGGACCTTGTGCGCCGAGCAATGGGTAAAAAAGATAAGAAGACCTTGATGGCACAAAAGGAAAAATTCATTAACGGCGGCGTCAGCGCTACTAACGGTAAGGAAATTAAAGGCTGCGTTCATAACGGCATAACTGCCGACGTGGCTAATAAAATTTTCGGCGATATGGAAGGTTTTGCTTCGTACGCGTTTAACAAGTCGCATGCGGCGGCGTACGCGGTACTTGCGTATCAGACTGCGTGGCTCAAAAAGTATTATTGTAAAGAGTTTATTTGCGCGCTGTTGAATAACCGTCTTAATAAAATAGACGAAATTACCAAATACGTAATTTACCTTAAAGAAAAGGGCTACAAAGTATATCCGCCCGACATTAATAAAAGTAAGACGGTGTTTGCCGTTGAAAAGAATGGTGTGCGTTTCGGGCTTTCAGCGTTGAAGGGCGCAGGACAGACTGCTATTGATTCCATTATCGAAGAGCGGTCTAAAAACGGAGAATTTAAAGATTTCCCCGACTTTATTTCACGCAGTATAAACTGGCTTAACTCACGTCTTGTAGAGGGCTTGATTTATGCCGGCGCGTTTGATGAAATGGGAGTAAAGCGCTCGCAGCTTGCTGCCGTTTATGAGCAACTTTGCGCGCGTGCAAAGGCAATCAGCAAGCAGCGTGACAGTGCGCAAATGAGCCTTTTCGGTAATTTCATTGAGGAAGAGAAACTTGAAGTAAATTATCCCAACGTTCCCGAATACGAGCTAAACGAAAAGCTTTCAAAGGAAAAGCAGGTTTTGGGAGTATACGTCAGCGGTCACCCGTTTGAAAAATATATGCACGCATTCCCTGATTGTACGTTTGACTGCTCGTACCTTGAAGATTACGTTGAAGATGAGGACGGAAACCGCACTTTTAACCGCATAGAAGACGGTATGCGTATTACTATGTCAGGCATAATATCCTCTTTCAGGCGTACTACAACTAAAAGAACGGGTACTTTTATGGCGTTTTTAACGCTGGAAGACGTTTACGGTTCGCTTGAATGCGTTTGTTTCCCGTCAGCCTACGAGAAGTGTAAATCTGATATTGCGTTGGACAAAATCGTTATTGTGAAGGGTAAACTCGACGTTGACGGTGAAAAAGGCGTTTCGCTTATAGTAGATAGCCTTACCGCAGTAGAAGATGATAAGCTTGCGGAGGCAGGCGCGCAGCAGACAGCAAAAGAGCAATCGGTGCTTTGGTTGAACGCAGGAAAACTTGACGACGAATCTTTTAGCGAAATAGTCAATATGCTGTCAAACTACGAGGGCGCAACCGTTTGCAAAATCGTGCGCGGCGATAAGAGATATAAGGTAGACGGCGTAAATTACTGCCGTGGATTGTTAGCGGAATTGTCCGTATATCTTAATAACGAAGATATAAAGTACATAGATAAAACTTTAATATAATTTAAAAAATTGTTGTATTTTTAAAAACGTTCTGCTATAATTGACAGTGGAAATGATGAAATAGGTTCATGGCGGCATTGGGGGCAAAGCGTGAACGGCGGAATCAGGCGGAGGAATATATGAAAAGAATAGGCTTGCTTACCAGCGGCGGCGACGCTCCCGGAATGAATGCATGTATCAGGGCGGTCGTGCGTACGGCTCTTTACTACGGTATGGAAGTGTACGGTATCGAGCGCGGCTATCAGGGACTTATCGATGATGAAATGGTCTCTATGGAAATGCGTTCAGTTTCGGATATCGTTCAAAGAGGCGGCACTAAATTACGCACCGCGAGATGTCTTGAAATGCTTACCAAGGCGGGACAGAAAAAAGCTGTCAAAACTTTGGAAGCGAGGGGCATTGAAGGTCTTGTCGTAATCGGCGGCGACGGCTCGTTCCGCGGCGCAAAATGTCTTTCGGAAGAATACGGTATACCAACGATAGGTATTCCCGGCACAATAGATAACGACCTTGAATATACTGATTATACTTTGGGATTCGATACTGCAGTCAATACCTGTATCGATGTAATAAATAAGCTGCGCGACACTATGACTTCGCACGAAAGAATTTCGGTAGTGGAGGTCATGGGCAGGCGTTGCGGCGACATAGCTTTGTATGCCGGAATTGCAAGCGGCGCTGAAATTATCGTTGTCCCCGAGGTTGTGTTTGATTTGGATGACGTCGTTATGCGTATTAACCGTTCGCGCGCTAACGGCAAGCACTCAAATATCGTTGTGGTTGCTGAAGGCGTTTGTACGGCAGACGAATTTGCAAAGCAGTTGCAGTCGGTGACGACTTATTCAGTCCGTCCTACGACGATAGGCCACATTCAACGCGGCGGCTCGCCTTCAATGGCGGACAGAATGCTTGCTGCGCAGTTCGGTAATAAAGCCGTCCGTCTACTGAACGAAGGCATAGGCAACAGAGTGGTTGGAATACGTAAAAACGAAATTATTGATATGGACATTATCGAAGCCGTAAGTATGAAGAAAAAATTCAACTATGAGCTTTACGAAACCCTGCAAATGATTTCAATGTAAGATATTTAAAAACCGCTTTGAGAATAAGCGGTTTTTTTGTTTAATAAGACGATTAAAGGATTAAAATATGATATTAACCGTGTGTCCGAGTCCGTGTATCGATGTCAATATGGAAGTTGATACGTTAAGCGTTGGCAGACCTAACAAAATTATAAGCAAAAGTACCTTTTATACAGGTAAGGCTATCAACGTCGCGATAGGACTTGCAAGGCTGGAATCGCGAGTATTTGCAACCGGTTTTATGTACGAGGAAAACAGCCGTCAGTTCGAACATGAATTACACCGCGAAGGCGTACCTTATAAATTCGTATGGAATAAGGGCAGGGTACGCGAAAATTATAAAATAATCGACCGCAAATCAATGCTAACGGAAGTTGACGACGTAAGCTCGGAAGTGCCGGAAGAAAAACAAACAGAGTTAATTAAACTTATAGGCGAGTTGTCTGCGGACAGCGAAGCTATCGTTATTTCAGGCGGACTAGCAAAGGGAATGAACGCGGACTTTTATTATGAAGTTTTAAACGCTGTTCCGTCTTCTGTTTTAAAAGTCGTAGATAGCGAGGGCGAAAGACTTTTGCAGGCTTTAAAATGCGGCGCGGATCTCGTTAAACCTAATTTGAGCGAGTTGGAAAATACTCTGAAACGTAAAATATCGAGCAAAGAGGATATGCGTGCCGCTTGCCGTGAAATTTTGGATAAAGGAGCAAAATACGTTCTATTATCGTTGGGCAAGCAGGGCGCGGTTATAACGGACGGCAGTAAAAGTTACCACTGTAAGTCGGTTAACGTCGCAATGAATTCAACAATAGGCGCAGGCGACGGAATGGTGGCGGCGGCAACGGGCGCGCTTGTAAAGGGCGGTTCTATGCAGGAAATTCTCCGCTGTGGGGTTGCTGGTGGAACCGCTGCGGTTACTACGCCCGATTGTATATCGTTTACCAAAGATAAATATAAGGAAATACTTTCCTCTTTAACAGTTGAAGAAATTTAGCTATATTGCTTGAATTTTTTTGTTTTATGTTGTATAATTAGTAGGAATTTAATCAGGAGTAATATCTATGTGGGATAATAACGCGCCTTTGCAGTTGCTTAAAACAATGCCCAGCAAGCTTAATCAGGAAAATCTTGAAAAGATTCAGTTGCTCATAGATGCTGACAAATATAAAAACAGTATTATAAGCGGCTTTGATCTTTGCGGTATTTTTGCGCCTTTCTGCCGCGGTTGCGACAGGACGAGCATTTATCCGTGCGCGGTATCATATATTAGAATGTTACAGTCGGAAGGTATGAATATTGAAATAGACGCCTCGCCGTCATTTAATTGTATGCCTCAACCGTACAAGCCTTCGCTTGAAGTTCCGCAGACTAAACCCCGCGCAAACGCCGCTTCTTACGAACAGCGCAGCGCAAGAAAACCTGTCGAAAAGAGGTATAGTGAAAGACCTAATAAGCCCAGAGTACCCAAAGAGGTTAAAACAGAAATCGCTGTAACGGAGGAGGAACTTCCCGTACAGCCCGTATATATCGAAGAAAAACCGGTGGAAATTTTGGCGGAAAAGCCTGTCGAAATTACAGTAGAGGCAAAACCCGAAAATCCCGTTGTAAAACAGACGCATGTTTCGACTCAACCCGAAGTTGTCACACCGAAATATTCCGAAGTTGTTCCGCCTGCTAAAAAACAGGAAAAAGTGGAAATTTCCGAAGAAAAGCAGGAAAAGCCGCTTGAAGAGAAAAAACTCCGTATTGCGGTTGCAAGAAGAAAACTTAATTTTTAACAATATGTTTAGGGCTACGCGTTAATTCGCGTAGCCTTTTTTTGTTTTTAATTAACCAAAATTTTTACGGAGTAACAAAAATAACAAAATTTTTAAAGTTGAATTTCAGTTGTTTACTAACGTTTTATAAATTGATATAATTTTATCGATAAAAAATTATTTAATTAATTCATCGAACAATTCACATATTATGAATTGTAAAAGGAGTATCAAAGAAAGCGATGGAGTTTGAATTTAAGTACGAAATTTGCGATAGCGTAGAAAAGGTCGAACGCGAAATCGCAAAGGTAAAAGAGGCGCAGAAAAAATTTGCCACGTTTACGCAAGAGCAGGTTGATAAAATATTTCTGGCTTGCGCAACCGCCGCGAACAATGCGCGTATACCTCTAGCAAAGCTTGCCGTTGAAGAAACGGGTATGGGAGTGGTAGAGGATAAGGTTATAAAAAACCACTACGCCGCAGAATACATTTACAATAAATATAAAAACGTTAAAACATGCGGTGTGATTGAAGAGGATAAGGCTTATGGAATTAAAAAAATCGCTGAACCGATTGGCGTTATAGGCGCCGTTATTCCGACTACTAATCCGACTTCCACAGCAATTTTCAAAACGCTGATTTGTATTAAAACGCGCAATGGATGCATAATAAGTCCGCATCCGCGCGCGAAAAATTCAACTATAACTGCGGCTAAAATAGTTTACGAAGCAGCCGTAAAAGCAGGCGCGCCTGAAGGAATTATCAGTTGGGTGGACGTTCCTACGCTTGAAATAAGCAACCTGTTAATGAAGGAAGTGGATACTATTCTTGCAACGGGCGGGCCCGGTATGGTTAAAGCGGCGTACTCAAGCGGAAAGCCGGCAATAGGCGTCGGCGCCGGAAACACTCCTGCGGTTATAGATGAAAGCGCCGATATTCTGCTTGCGGTCAACTCTATAATTCACTCGAAAACTTTTGACAACGGTATGATTTGCGCTTCGGAGCAGTCTGTTATAGTCGACGATAAAATTTATAGTAAAGTTAAGAAAGAATTTTTATCGCGCGGTTGTTATTTCCTGAACGCGGACGAGTGCGAAAAAGTCAGAAAGACTGTAATCATAAACGGTTCGCTTAACGCTAAAATCGTAGGACAGAGCGCCTATAAAATTGCTTGCCTTGCGGGAGTTGAAGCGCCGCAAGCAACTAAAATTTTAATAGGAGAAGTGGAGTCGGTAGATATTTCGGAAGAGTTTGCGCATGAAAAACTTTCACCCGTGCTTGCAATGTACCGCGCTGACGACTTTGACGACGCGTTAAATAAGGCTGAAAAGCTTGTCAACGACGGCGGTATAGGTCATACTTCGTCGCTATACGTGAATGTCAATATGGCGGAGGATAAAATTTCAAAGTTTGCTGAAAAGATGAAGACCTGCCGTATTCTAATAAATACTCCTTCGTCGCACGGTGGTATAGGCGATTTGTACAATTTTAAACTTGCGCCCTCGCTTACACTGGGTTGCGGTAGCTGGGGCGGAAATTCCGTTTCCGAAAACGTAGGAATTAATCATCTGCTAAATATCAAAACCGTTGCGGAAAGGAGAGAAAACATGTTGTGGTTCAGAGCGCCTCAAAAAGTTTATATTAAAAAAGGGTGTCTGCCATTAGCTCTTGACGAATTGAAAGAAGTTTTAGGAAAGAAGAGGGCGTTTATCGTAACCGACAATTTCCTTTATCAAAGCGGTTTCACAAAGCGTATAACCGATAAACTTGATGAAATAGGAGTTTCGCATAGTACTTTTTTTGACGTAGAACCCGATCCTGCGCTTGCCTGCGCGCTTGAAGGCGCTAAACAAATGAACGCATTTAAACCCGATACCATAATTGCTTTGGGCGGCGGTAGCGCAATGGACGCTGCAAAAATTATGTGGGTTATGTACGAACACCCCGAAGCCGATTTTATGGATATGGCGATGCGCTTTATAGATATAAGAAAGAGAGTTTACACCTTCCCTAAAATGGGCGAAAAGGCTTACTTTATCGCAATTCCCACATCTGCCGGAACCGGTTCCGAAGTTACGCCTTTTGCCGTGATTACGGACGAAAAGACAGGAGTTAAATATCCGCTTGCAGATTACGAGCTTATGCCTAACATGGCGATAGTCGATACTGATTTGCATATGACTGCGCCGAAAGGCTTAACGGCGGCTTCCGGAATAGACGCGGTGACCCATGCTCTGGAAGCGTACGCTTCGATGCTTGCTACCGATTATACCGACGGGCTTGCATTGCAGGCGCTTAAAGTAATATTCAAATATCTGCCTGCCGCGTACGAAAACGGACAGACGGATGTTGAAGCAAGAGAGAAAATGGCGAACGCCGCGACGATGGCTGGTATGGCTTTTGCAAACGCTTTCCTCGGCGTATGCCACAGTATGGCGCATAAACTAGGAGCGTTCCATCATCTGCCGCACGGCGTTGCAAACGCGCTTATGATTGATGAAGTGATAAAATTCAATTCGTCCGAAGCTCCCGCAAAAATGGGAACTTTCAGTCAGTACGACCATCCTAAAACCAAGCGCAGATATGCTGAAGTTGCCGAAGAGTTGGGACTTGACGGCAGAAACGACGACGAAAAAGTCAAAAATTTAATTAAAGCTATCGACGAATTGAAAGTTAAAATAGGCATTAAGAAAACCATAAAAGATTACGGTATCGATGAAAAAGACTTTTTGGATAGGCTTGACGATATGGTAGAGCAGGCTTTTGACGACCAGTGTACCGGCGCGAACCCTAGATACCCGTTAATGAGTGAAATAAAGCAGATGTATCTCAATGCGTATTACGGAAAATAATAAGGAGAAAATTATGAACGGTAAAAAAATATTTTCAAGGGAAGACAAGGAAATCTTCCGAGACGGTAATAAACTTATTAAAGTTTTCGGCGAGCATTATTCCAAGTCGGATATTTTAAACGAAGCGTTAAATCACGCAAGGGTAGAAGAAACCGACTTGAATATTTCAAAGTTGCAGGCGGTACAATTCGTTGACGGTAAGTGGGCTATTGTGCTTGACTATATCGAGGGAAAAACTCTGCAATCTCTTATGGATGAGCATCCCGAAAAAGAAGAGGAGTATTTAAATCTTTTCGTTGATTTGCAGCGTACCGTAATGGCAAGAAAAGTTCCGCTTTTAAACAAGCTGAAAGATAAGCTACAGGCAAGAATTTCTGCGACTTCCGATACGCTTGACGCAACCGCGCGCTACGAGCTTCATACCCGACTTGATTCTATGCCAAAACACACTCATCTTTGCCACGGCGATTTCAACCCCACGAACGTTATTATAACGATCGACGGAACTCCGTATATTATCGACTGGGCGCATGCAACGCAGGGCAATTCATCTGCAGACGTCGCTACGAGTTATTTGCTGTTCTATCTTGCCGGTAAGAGCGAGCTTGCGGAAAAGTATTTAAAGCTCTACTGTAAAAAGAGCGACACCGCAGTGCAGTACGTGCAGCGCTGGATTCCTATAGTTGCCGCAGCAAGACTTTCAAAAGCAAAGCCTGAAGAGGCGGAGCTTTTGCGCCGCTGGGCAGACGTAGTCGATTACGATTAAAATAAAGCCGCTTTAAAAAGCGGCTTTTTAAATTGACAAATTGTGACGGGTATAATATAATAAACAAACAAGAAAATTTTTCAGGGGTGCACCCCTGTATGCGTTGCGTACGCAACGCATACAAAAACATCTTATAGGAGAGGATATGAAAAAAAAGATTTTGGTATGTTTGTTATCGGCTTTGGCAGTGACTTCGGTTGGCGCGCTTTCCGCTTGCGGTGTAGGTGAAAAACCTGCGCCCGAAGAACCGCCCGCGCATAAGCACGTTTATTCCACGCAGTGGAGTAATGACGGCGAAAATCATTGGCACGAACCCACCTGCGGCGACACTGAAGAGGTAAAGGATAAAGATACCCATAACTTTAATAGTAATAATACTTGCGATGTTTGCGGTTATAGGCGTTCAATTTCTCTTGAGAACTTTATAAAAGATTATACAGGTAAGGCAAAAGCATTTGTATCGGAATATATCCGTCCCGAGGTTGTGGGCGCAAGCGAAGTGCTGGCGGAAAAATGGTCGGTTTCGGCAAATGAAAATGATCAGTTTGTTTCGGTTTCGTTCGCTTTCACTTACAAGGATAGTGATACGGAGCGCACTATTCAAATAGTAAACGCAACGCTTGAAAAACCCGTTGACCTATACGATATCGCACACGAAAAAGCTACTTTTTCAGGTAATTCTGTAAGCGCTTCAACAGCTACGGTTTTTAGTTTTGACGCAAAAGAAAATTCTGAAAAACAAAATCTTGCGTCAGCTCTCTATGCGACTCACGGTGATACTTGTGACGTTATGCTTTTTACAGAAATAGAACCCTCAAGAGGAACAAGAAAAGCTTATGATATTTTGGTTGTAAATAATAATCAATATTTAGTAAAAACTTTAGAAGTTTTACGCGGTGACGGTAAAGATGAAACAATTATCGCAAACCTTAATGATGAAACAACAAGAACGGGACTGAAAATAAAAAATACTTACACACTTAACGGAACAAATATTTATACTAAAGAATACGAACTTGAAAGCTTTGGCGCCTCAACCGAAAATCTGCCCCAGACCTAAACAACGAACGCAGAATTCCTTGCGGCGAAAAATTAATTATAGAATAAATGAAAATCAAATAAACGGCTCGGCTAAAAACCGAGCCTTATTTATTGCAAAAATAAAATTCCGCTGATATAATATAATTATGGAACAAAAGCAATGTTTTGTCGCGGTTGATTTTGAAGACGACGACAACGTAAAAGGTTATTTATATTGGTATCTGTGCAGATTTGCAAACGTGGAAGAGGGCGATAAAGTCGTCGCTCCTTTGGGCAGGCACAATAATTTGCAGCAGGGCGTAGTCAGGCAGGTTTTATTTGCTTATGAGGATGACGCGCCTTTTCCCGTTCATTACATAAAGAATATCAGAAATTTAGTTAAAGCCGATAGCGATAGCTTGTATAAAATCGTCAAAAAACGCGAGCTGAATTCAACGGTTACTATGATGGAAGTACTTGCGCCGCTCGTTGCAAAAAAAGCGGAGGCAGGACAGTTTATCATTCTCCGCGTAGACGACGACGGCGAAAGAATACCGCTTACCGTTGCCGGATACGACAGAAAAGCCGGTACAGTAAAAATTATATTCCAGGTTGTCGGCGGAACGACAATGCGCCTTAACGCCAAGCGCGAGGGCGAGTATATAGCTGATTTTGTCGGCCCTTTGGGTTGCGCAACGAAGACGGACGGACTTAAAAAGGTCTGCGTTGTCGGCGGCGGAGTCGGCTGCGCAATAGCGTTGCCCGTCGCGCAAAAATTGCACGAGCAGGGCTGTGAAGTTCACACCATAATAGGTTTCAGAAGTAAAGATTTGCTCATTCTCGAAGACGAATTCAAGGCGTGTTCAGATAAATTGACCGTAGTTACCGATGACGGCAGTTACGGTCGGAAAGGCGTTGTAACAATTCCGTTAAAAGAGAGTATAGAAAGCGGCGAAAAGTATGATGAAGTTATTGCAATAGGTCCGCTTATTATGATGAAGTTCGTCGTGGCAACGACCAAACCGTTCGGTATACCTACTACGGTATCAATGAATCCCATAATGATAGACGGTACTGGAATGTGCGGAGGCTGCAGATTGACCGTGGGTGGCAAAACAAAATTCGCCTGCGTTGACGGTCCCGATTTTGACGGCTTTGAAGTCGACTTTGACGAAGCAATGGCTCGTTCGAATATGTACGCCGAATTTGAGCAGAGAGAAAGGGAGCGTTGCAACCTTTTTAAAAAGGAGGTTGAGTGATGGCTATTCAACCCAAAAAAAATCCTATGCCTGTGCAGGATCCGAATATTCGCGCGCGCAATTTTGAAGAGGTTGCGACGGGCTATTCTGCCGAAATTGCCATTAAAGAAGCACAACGCTGTTTAAACTGCAAAAACAGTCCATGCGTAGAGGGTTGCCCTGTTAACGTAAATATACCCGAATTTATTTCTAAAATCAAAAATAAGGACTTTGACGGCGCTTACGCAGTAATTTCGCAAAGTTCGTCGCTGCCGGCGGTTTGCGGAAGAGTTTGTCCGCAGGAAACGCAGTGCGAAAGCAAATGTACCCTCGGAATTAAATTTGAGCCTGTGGGTATAGGCAGACTTGAAAGGTTCGTAGCAGACTATCACAACGGCAAAGGTGAAGATTTACCCGTTAAACCGTTTACAAATGGTCACAAAGTTGCCGTAGTCGGGTCAGGTCCTTCCGGACTTGCTTGCGCCGGAGATTTGGCTAAAAAGGGTTATAAAGTGACGGTATTTGAGGCTTTACATACGGCGGGCGGCGTACTCGTTTATGGTATCCCCGAATTCAGACTTCCTAAAAAGATAGTGGAAAAGGAAGTAAGCGAACTGAAAAAATACGGCGTTAATGTGAAAACCAACGTCGTAATAGGAAAAACCGTAACAATAGATGAACTGTTTGAGAACGGTTATGAAGCCGTATTCGTCGGTTCAGGCGCAGGACTTCCGCGGTTTATGGGAATTCCCGGCGAAAGCCTGAAAGGCGTATATTCAGCAAACGAATTTCTGACCCGCGCAAACCTTATGAAAGCCTACGACGGCAGGTCGCATACGCCGATATTGCGCGCAAAAAAAGTAGCTGTGGTTGGCGGCGGAAACGTTGCAATGGACGCCGCGCGTACAGCTTTAAGACTGGGCGCGGATAAGGTTTACATAATATACCGCCGCTCTATGGATGAGCTTCCTGCAAGGCGTGAAGAGGTGGAACACGCGCAGGAAGAGGGTATAGAGTTTGAAATTTTAAGAAATCCCGTTGAGATTTTAGGCTACTGCAATAAAGACGATAAACGCAATCCGTTGAACGGGTTTGTTACCGGTATAAAGGTTATAAAGTGCGAACTCGGCGAACCTGATGAAAAGGGCAGACGCCGTCCTGTTGAAATTCCGGACAGCGAATACGTAATAGACGTGGACTGCGTTATTATGGCGATAGGTACCAGTCCTAATCCGCTTATAAAAAATACTACCGCAGGGCTTGAAGTAAATAAACACGGCGGTATAATAGTTGAAGAGAAAACCGGCAAAACCACAAAAGAGGGTGTGTTTGCCGGAGGCGATGCGGTAACCGGCGCGGCGACCGTAATTCTTGCAATGGGCGCAGGTAAGACCGCTGCAAAAGCTATAGACGAATATCTTTCAAAAAAGGATTTATAATATTGATATGAGTATTTCAGTTAATCTTGACCAATCGTTTGAACAGGCTGAAAATATTAACGTCTATAACGAAGGCGTAATAACTTCTTATGCTGCAGGAAGTAAACAATTCGGTAAAATCCTTACGTGCTGGACGGATATGATTAGTCAGGTTCATTTAATGCCGGCATACGGAGTAAGCCTTAATGATTACACGCTTGAAGCTTTACAAAAAGGCTTATGGGTCGAGTTTGATTTCGGTAAACAGCTTGAAAGCGAAGGCATGCCTTACGAAAAGCTGCTTATTCAGGTTGCAAAAGGCAATTACGGCTTTAACCTTATTCGTTATAATTCGGTTGGCGGTTACGACGGCAGATGCTTTTATTACGATTTAAACGGAAAGAGTATGGGTGAATTATACGACTTATTGCTTAAAATGTAGAGTTTAAAAAGTAGTATGTCTGACATAATAAGCAAAATTTTAGTAAAATAAAGAAAAAAAGCGGGTCTTTTTGACCCGCTTTTAGTATTATTTATTTTGAATTTTCCGTTAAAGATTTTTTGTACGCTACGATAGCTTTTGACAGTTGGTCGGGGCAGGAGGTGTTGTTTTTGCACTTTATTCCGGCAAGCAACGTTTCAACTTCGTCAATAGTTCTGCCTTCAACGAGTTTGCTTACGCCTTGTAAATTACCGCTGCAACCGCCTATAAATTTTACGCCGTGCAGCTTGTTTTGGTCGTCAACTTCAAATATAATTTGTCTTGAACAGGTTCCCGATGTTAAGTAAGTAAACATATTTTTCTCCTAATCGCAAAGATTTTCGTATATCACCGAGTAAACGTCGGCGGCTTTTTCTTCCCATTTTTTGTATATAATTTTCGCGGTTTTTTTATCCGGTACAACGAATTTAAGTTCCAAAATAGTCTGTACGGGCGATAAAATTTTCAGCGCAACGGTGTAGGTTCCGTCCATGTTCTGAAAGTAGTCCGAGCGGCATTCCTGTCTGTTTCTGTAACGCGCGCTGTTCTTTTTAATAAATATCGAAATTTCTTCTCTGACGCTTTTAGGGATATTTATGTAAAAGTTTGCAAGCGTTTCCCTGCCGTCGGGCGTGAGGGAATACATCGTATCTTCGTCCTCGTTGACGATGCAGATAAAGTTATCGTCAATAAGCTTATGGAGTACGTTTACGCAATCCATATAACCCATCCAGCTGTTTGAAGAGGAACACATGTCGACGATAGTTCTCTCGGACAGGGCGCTTTCCATTTTATCGAAAACGAAAAGTATTATTAATTTGTTGATAGAAGTTTCGCCTGTGTTCAACATAATAATGCTCAAATCTACAAAAAGTGTAAAAGTCTTTAATATTATACATAATATTTATCTTAAAATCAAGATATTTGCCTAAAAATAATTTAATTTTAAAATAATCTGTGATATAATAGCATTGTAAAGCATAATTTAGGTGGTATATGGATAACACGAAAGAGCAGGTTGTAACCTTTTTGGAAAAATGTGAAGAACTTAAAAAATGCAAGTTTATAATGGCAACCACGAAAATAAAGGATTTATTGAAGTGCATAGTCAATAGTCCCGACTTATACAGGTTGTTTGACGGCGTAACCAAAGACTTTGACTATTTGCAGGAAAAAGCGCGTTGCCTTATAATTGCCGACGACGGCTATATCAATAAGAGTAAAGTCGTTTTACCTCAAACGGTAGGGCAGAGACTTGCGTTCATTTTCTGCCTTTTGGTCGAGTTTGACAGAGATACGCTGAATTTTAACGACTTTCTGCAAATTTATTATCCCGAAGACGGCAGCTATTACGCCAGTTATATGGCGTTCTGCAATACGGTAATAAACAGCCTTGAAGAATTGGTACAAGACGTCTTTAAGGAATATTTCGAGGAAGAAAGCGAAGAAGCGGAGCAGAATAATACCGCTAACCCTTCGCGCGCTAAACTGTATTCCGAAATTTCGCTTGCGATTGCGGCTGAAAAGCAGTATCTGTATCAGACTACTATTCCGAAAGAGGAAAAAGAAGGCGGCTATAAGCTTCTTAACGAGCTTTTGTTTGCGGTTAAGTCTGGTAATGAAAATCTGATTGACGCATTGATTTGCGGTTATAATTATTTTGTGCTTTATAACAGATGTGTGAGCGACGGTATTGCTTCGCTCATTGAAATGTTAGCTGAATTTGAAGCGGTTTTATGAAATTTTTCGAACAAAAATTAAAATCACAGACAGTATATAGCGGCAAAGTTGTGACTTTGGAAGTTGACGACGTGCTTTTGCCTAACGGAAATAAAGGCGTAAGAGAGTGCGTAAGACACAGCGGCGGCGCAGCCGTGCTTTTGGTCAAAGACGGCAAAGTACTGCTCGTTAAACAGTTCAGATATCCTTACGGCAAAGAAATTTATGAAATACCTGCCGGCAAACTGGACGTCGGCGAAGATCCGTTAAAAGCCGCCGAAAGAGAGTTGGAAGAAGAAACGGGATTTAAGGCAAAACTTGTCCACGCTTTGGATATTTACCCCAGTCCCGGTTATACCGACGAGATTATTCATATTTATTTTGCAAACGATTACAAAGAAGGTAAGGTAAACCCGGACGAAGACGAGTTTATCGCTTACGAATTTATTGATCTGAACAGCGTTATAAATATGATTGAAAGCGGCGAAATCTGCGACTCAAAGACAATCGCCGCAGTTTTTAAATATAAATGCGATAATAATTTGTAAAGTAAAAGAGGTTGCCGCAGGGCAACCTCTTTTTTTATTTGGGATTAGTTACAACCGCAACCACAGCCGCAGCCGTTATTGCCGTTGCCGCATAACAGATTGGAAAGAGTGCCGTTTTTCCACATACTGTAAAGTAAAGCGATAAGTATGGGGGTACAGCTTCCGCTAAGTACGCTCTCTAAGCCGTTACCGCTGCAACTTGCCGCGAGAAGTAAAAGGATTAAGATCCAAAGGCAGCTATTGTTGCCGCAGCTAGAAAAAATGTTCATAAATTTCCTCCTGTAAATGAGCTGCAGGGCGGTATGTAGATTTAGTTTTTGCCCTTGCAGTTTCCGTATATTAAATTGTATTAAAATTACCGTAAAAATGTTACTGCTCTATAAATGCTTGCATAATTTTTTTTGCAATGCTATAATATTTTATATTTTAATCTGATACTTTTGGCGGGTATATTTAACCCGACCGTTTATAAAGTATAATAATTTTTTTACGCTGATATTCCCGTACGGGAAATCAGACGGAGGTATTCATGGAAAAGGAAAAGAAGTTCTTTTCGGCAAGAAACATTGCTTATCTTGCAATTTTGGTGGCGCTTGTAGTAGTTTTGCAGGTTTGCGGCGGGTATTTCAAAATCGGCGCAACGAGCTTGAGTTTCGTACTCGTACCTATAGTTCTGGGAGGGATTATTCTGGGACCGTGGGCTGGAGCGTTGCTCGGTTTTATTTTCGGCTTTATCGTCTTGATGTACGGTGTCGCCGGTACGGACGTTTTTACGTCAATTCTTTTAACAGAGCATCCTGTTTGGACCAGTATTTTGTGCCTTTTAAAAGGTACTGCTGCCGGATTGGTTTCAGGGCTTTTGTACAGGCTGATTGCAAAGAAAAACGCTTACGCTGCCGTATTCGTTGCGTCTGCCGCGGCGCCCATAGTAAATACCGGATTATTTATTTTAGGCGCGCTGTTTATGAGTAATACTCTTAAAGAAAACTTTGTCGCCGACGGGCAAACGCTTATGTATTTTTTATTCATAGGTTGCGCCGGTATTAATTTTATTATAGAATTTGCTATCAATATAGTATTATCGCCTGCCGTATACACTATTGACAGGGTTGTAAGTAAACGCATCAAGGTAAAAAATAACGATGATAATATGTCTTGACGTAGGGAATACGAATATAAAATACGCAGTATACGACGGAGATAAACTCGTTATGAGCTTCCGCATTGCAACGGAGAGTAAAAAGACCTCCGATGAATACGGCGGACAACTTTTAAGTATTCTTGAAAATAAAAATATCCGTCCGGAAGATATAACCGGAGGAATTATTTCTTCGGTCGTGCCGCCGCTTGATTATACGCTTGAAAACATGTGCCGCACGTACCTTAATATTAAGCCGCTTTTACTCGTACCCGGCTTGAAGACTGGTATGAATTTAAGGGTGGATAACGCGAAAGAAGTTGGCGCGGACAGAGTGGTCAACAACGTTTCAGCGGTCAGAAAATACGGCTATCCGCTTATTGTAGTAGACTTCGGTACGGCGACGACTTTCAACGTAATAGACGGCAAGGGCGAATTTATCGGCGGAGTAATTGCTCCCGGTATTAAGGGTTCGCTTGACAGTCTAGTAAACGGTACGGCAAAATTGCCGAGAGTAGAAATAGAGCGTCCTGCAAAAGTAATCGGCAAAAACACCGTTACAAATATGCAGTCCGGAATCGTATACGGTTTTGCGGGTCTTGTGGCTTATATCGTCAGAAAAATCAAACAGGAGCTTAAAGACGAAAGTATTAAAACGGTAGCGACCGGCGGTTTTTCCGAAGTTATTGCAAACGAAATTTCCTGTATAGACTACGTAGACAAGCTTTTAACGCTTGAAGGACTCAAATATCTGTACGATTTAAACAGCGCGGAGGCATAAGATGAAGAAAGTCGGGGTAGCAATACTCGGATTGGGTGTCGTCGGCGGCGGAACTTATAAGATGCTGATCGAACACAGAGATTTTTATAAAAAGATACACGATATCGATATCGTGGTAGAAAGTGTGCTTGAAAGAAACAGAGAGCGCGCTATTTCTCTTGGCGTTAACGACAAAAAGATTGCGAAAAGTATTGAAGAAATCTGCAATAATCCCGACGTAGATATAGTTGTAGAAGTTTTAGGCGGCATAGAACCGGCTAAAACTTTCGCGCTGTCAGCGCTCAATGCCGGTAAGTCGGTAGTGACCTCGAACAAAGAACTGTTTTGCAAATACAGTCATGAACTTGAAAAAGCGGCAAAAGCAAACACTTGCGGATTATTTTACGAAGCGACATGCGTAGGCGGCGTGCCGATAATAAGATCGCTGTTGGACTGTCTTCAGGGAAATAAAATAAATTGCATTACCGGTATAGTAAACAGTACCACAAATTATATTTTAACCAAAATGACCGATTGCGGCGTATCTTATAAGGACGCGTTAAAGGAAGCGCAGTCGCTCGGGTATGCCGAAGCCAACCCTTCTGCGGACGTTGAAGGGTTTGATCCTGTTTACAAGCTCTCTATATTGTCAAGTCTTGCCTTTCATACAAAAGTGCCTTACACTAAAATTTACCGAGAGGGCATAACGAAAATCGAATCTGACGATTTGAGCTACGGCAAACGGCTTGGTTATGTTCTAAAACTGCTCGTAATAGGAAAAAACACTGACAGCGGCGTTGAAGTCAGGGTTCACCCCGCATTTATAAAATCAACTCACAAGTTGGCAGGTGTAAACGACAGCTATAATGCCGTTTGCATTTCTGGCGATTGCGTTGAAGACGTATTGCTTTACGGCCGTGGCGCCGGTGCAGTGCCGACGGCGAGCGCAATTGCAGGCGATATAATCTATTACGCAACCCACAAAAATTTCAACTATTCACCGTTTGAAAATACGGAAGACGCCGACCCTGCAACTAAATTTATAACCGACTTTAAAAGCGCGTACTATGTTCGTTTACAGACGCATGATACGGGCGCGCTCACAAAGGTAACTTCCGTTTTAGAAAAGTACGGCATAAGCGTTAAACCTGTTATTCGTGAAAATGGCGGCGTTGATGGTGTCGGTTCAATTATTTTAGTTACCGGCGAAACGTTTGAAAGTTATATGCATAAGGCTGTCGAAGAAATCAATGCCAGCAAAGGGCTTGTTTCTGTTGCCTCCTTAATCAGAGTTTGTTAATGAATTGTCTTATTGTCGTTAACGCGTATATTAAAAACAAGTCGCAGAAAATGCAGGCGGAGCGAATAGCGGAGGAGTTGCGGCTTCTCGGCGCGCAGTGCGAGTTAACTAAAAATATCAATTTATCGCAAATTCAGGGCGGTAAAACGATAGCGAAAAGTTACGATTGCTGCGTGTTTTTAGATAAAGACAGGGCGGCGGCAAGACTTTTGGAAAAGTGCGGTATACGTCTTTTTAACAGCGCGCGCGCCATTGAAATCTGCGACGATAAAATGCTGACCCATATAGAAATGTCAAACAACGGTATACCTATGCCAGACAGTATATACGCGCCGCTTTGCTATTATCCGGACGCGCAAATTTCTGAAAAATTTCTGGATTGTGTTGAAAAGCTAGGGTTTCCGCTGATAGCAAAATTATGTTACGGTTCGCTCGGCAGCGGGGTTTTTAAGATAGAGGATAGGTCGGCTCTTCGGGCTTTTGAAGATCGGAATAAACTGAACGCCCATTTTTATCAGAAATTTATAGGCTGCGGCGGCGAAGATGTCAGAGTAATAGTAATAGGCGGAAAGTACGTCTGCGCAATGAAGAGGCGTAACGATAGCGACTTTCGTTCAAACGTTGAACAGGGCGGAGTCGGGGAGAAATATTCAGCCGACGAAAATCTTATAACCCTTTGCGAAAAAGTCGCTTCAATTTTGCAACTCGATTATTGCGGAATTGACGTTTTGACTGATAACGACGGCAAGCGGTATATTTGTGAAGTTAATTCAAATGCGTTTTTTGCCGAAGCCGAGCGGGTGTGCGGCGTTAATATAGCAAAAAAATACGCCGAGTTGATTATAGTAAGCAAAAATACTTGATTTTTTTGCGTAAATTTAATAATATATTAGCGTTCGGGGTAACCGAACAAGCAATGCGGAGATGGCTGAGCGGTTTAAGGCGCACGATTGGAAATCGTGTGTACCCAAAAGGTACCGGAGGTTCAAATCCTCTTCTCCGCGCCAAAAGCGGGAGACAAATTGTCTCCCGCTTTTAATTTTATTATTGTCTTATTCCAAATCAAGATTTTTTGAAGAAAAGCTATCATCGGATATAAACTCACTTGCAGATATGCCTAGCCCTTCGGCAAGAAGAATAATCGTTTTCAGCGAAATTCCTTTTGTTCGCTGCTGCATTATGCTTTTAAGAGTAGGAAAGGGGACGCCGCTTATCTGTGCCAAACGGTATTGAGTTAGCCCTTTTTCTTCCATTAATTTGTTCAGCCGTTCCACAATTACGTCGTTTAAAGTTTTCATTTTAATATACCTTAAAATAAGTGTACAACAATAATTAAAAAATATTAGGATGATGTGTCATTCTTTTGCTTGACACATCATCCTAATTTAATTAAAATAGGATTATAAATAGTCCCAAATAAAATAGTGCCTTAAAAATGTTGACATCATTCTCTGTTTATGATAAAATAACGACTGTTATTAATAATGCTTGTTATTTTTGGGGTTAATTTATGCCGGCAAAAAAATTGATTACAAAAGAATTCATTTTAGAAGAAGCCTTCCGGTTAGTGCAGGAGAGCGGTATGGACGGCTTAAACGCTCGCGAACTTGCAAAAAGATGCAAATGCTCGACCCAGCCTATTTATTTGTCTTTTAAGGGAATAGACGAAATCAAAGGTGAAATTGCAAAACGGGCGCTTCAGCAATTTTACGAATTTACCGAAAGAGAAATTGCTAAAAAAGAATACCCCGAATATAAAGCTGTGGGCATGGGCTATATAAAATTTGCGATTGAAGAGACCGAACTTTTTAAATATCTTTTTATGCGCAAGCGTACGGAAGAGGACGGGTTCGAAAAGGATAGTTTTGATAAGTCGACTTTTATAATAATGAAAAATTACGGACTTTATACCGACCAGGCATATACGCTGCACGCCGAAATGTGGGTATTCGTTCACGGGATAGCTACTATGTTTGCAACCGGCTACCTCGATTGGGAATGGGAGACGGTAAGCAAAATGGTAAGCGACGTATATCAGGGACTTTTAGCGAAAATAAAACAAGGAGATAAAAAATGATTATCGAAATCGAAAACCTCAAAAAATCGTTTAAGGACGTTCACGCCGTCAACGATATTTCTTTCAAAGTAAAAGAGGGCGAACTGTTTGCTTTTCTAGGCGTGAACGGCGCGGGAAAGTCAACGACAATTAATATAATCAGCGGTATTCTCAAAAAGGATAGCGGTAGAGTAAGCGTCTGCGGTTACGACATTGATAAAAATTCCGACGAAGTAAAGAGCAAGCTTGGGATTGTTTTTCAGAATTCGGTGCTTGATAAAAAATTGAGCGTTTACGACAACTTAAAACACAGAGCAAATTTATACGGCATTTTCGGCAGTGAATTCAAAGCCCGTCTTGATGAAATGACCGAACTGCTTGATTTAAAGGATATTTTAAAACGACCCTTAAATAAGCTTTCAGGCGGACAGAAGAGGCGAATTGATATTGCCCGAGCGCTGATTCATAAGCCGCAACTACTTATTTTGGACGAGCCGACAACCGGACTTGACCCCAAAACGAGAATGACGGTTTGGAACGTAGTTGACAAGTTGAGAAAGGAAACCGGATTATCCGTCTTTCTGACCACGCACTATATGGAAGAAGCGGCGGAGTCAGATTACGTGGTAATAATTGACGCCGGCAAAATTGCCGCGGAGGGTACGCCTCACGATCTTAAAAACGAATTTGCAAGCGATTTTGTAAAATTTTATAACCATCGCGAAGATGCGGAAAAATATTTTTCAAAGCTTGGATATTGCGTAAAAAATGAACGCGATTATACGGAAATCGAACTTAAAAGCACGTCAGAAGCGTCAAAGTTTTTTAAGGAAAAGCCCGAACTTTTCGACGATTTCGAAGTTCTAAAAGGCAATATGGATAACGTCTTTCTGAAGGTTACGGGTAAGGACTTACAAGGAGTATAAAAATGACAGAATTTAAAAAACTTATTTCATTGGTGGGGCGCAATACAAAGTGTTATTTTAAAGACAAGCTAACCTTTTTTATGTCTATGATAACGCCGTTGATATTGCTTGTCTTGTTTGTTACATTTTTAAGGAACGTTTATGTTGATAGTTTTAAGACTATTGCCGAACAGTTTGAAATAACGATTGCACCGAAAGTTTTAAACGGAATAACGGGGGCTTGGTTGATGTCTTCAATATTAAGTGTAAGCTCGGTAACCGTTGCATTCTGTTCAAATCTTGTTATGGTGGACGATAAAATCCATTCAACCATCAACGATTTTCGTGTTTCGCCTGTAAAACCTACAACCGTTTCGCTTGCGTATTTTGTTTCTAACTTTTTTGTGACATTTTCCATAATGATGTGCGTTATGCTGATAGGGCATATCTACCTTGCCGCAGTTGGCTGGTATATTTCGGTTGGCAACTTCTTTATGATTATAGTCGACTGTATATGCGGGATATTATTCGGAACTCTTCTTGCAGGTATTGTGGAAAGCTTTGTTTCTTCGCAGGGCGGACTGTCGGCGGTTGCAACCTTGGTTTCGTCAATGTATGGTTTTATTTGCGGTGCGTATATGCCTATTTCCAGTTTTTCAAAGGGCTTGCAAAATGTTTTGGGGTGCTTGCCCGGAACGTATTGCGTGGGAATCATCCGTAACCACTATATGAATGGTTATGTTGATGAAATCGTAAAAAACATTGAGGACCCCGCTGTTGCTGAGGGAATGCTAAAGGGTATAAAAGACGGTTTCGACGCAAATATTTACGTGTTCGGAAATCAAATTCCGCTTGGCGCAATGTACGGAATTTTACTGGGGACTTGCACCGTATTACTGGCTGCTTTTGTGACGATAGTAATCGTTAAAAATAAAAAGAAATAAGGAGTTGCTATGAAAAAATACGAATACGTTTCAATAGAAGCAAAAAATAATGTTGTTAAAGACGCAGTGTTTTCAGGGTATAAGGACGTTATCAACGCTTATGCCGAAAAAGGTTACAGGTACGTCGGGTTTATTCCGTCGTTAATCGGTCCCAGCGGCAAAATTATAATAATGGATTTAGTTTTTGAAACCGAGGTTTGATTTTCTTGCGTCTGCTTTTAAATAATGCTATAATTTAAAAAACTAAATTATAAAAGGACTTTATTATGCAGCAGGAAAGATTACAAAAATACGCAGAATTAATTGCAAAATGCGGTTTAAACGTAAAAAAAGGACAGGAAGTAATTATACGTTGCGGACTTGACCAGCCTGAATTTGTTAAAATGTGCGTTGAGGAGTGCTATAAACTCGGAGCTTCGCGCGTAACTGTCGAATGGTCTTATATGCCCGTAACAAAACTTCATTACGATTACAGAAGTTTGGAAACTCTTTCCGAATTTACCGGAATTGATAAAGCGCAATGGGAGAGAAGAGTTGAAAAATTAACTTGTCTTTTGTGGATAGATTCCGATGACCCCGACGGTTTGAACGGTACGGACAGCGAAAAGATTTCGAAAGCAAGTCAGGCTAAATTCCCCTTCATAAAGCCTTATCGCGATGAAATTGAAAATAAGTATCAGTGGTGCATTGCATCCGTTCCCGGCCGCGAGTGGGCGCAAAAGATTTTTCCCGAACTTCCCGCGGAAGAGGCTGTTGAAAAGCTTTGGGAAAATATTCTCTATTGCTCGCGCGTAGACGACGATCCTATAAAGGCTTGGGATAAGCATAATAAAGAACTTGCAAAGCGTTGCAAGTTCCTAAACGACTATAAATTTGAAAGTCTTGAATACAAAAGCGCAAACGGCACCGATTTTAAAGTAGGGCTTAATTCAAAGGGTATATTCCTTGGCGGCGGAGAGCATGCGCTGGGCAGTAATATTTACTTTAACGCCAATATCCCCAGTGAAGAGGTATTTACTTCGCCCTTACGCGGCAAGGCTGAAGGAAAGGTCGTTGCGACTAAGCCGCTCTCTTATCAGGGTAAGTTGATTGAAAATTTCTGGGTCAGATTTGAAAACGGAAAGGCGGTAGAGGTGCATGCCGAAAAGAACCAGGACGTGCTTGAAAAAATGATTGCAATGGACGATGGCGCCGAATATCTCGGCGAGGTTGCGTTGATTGCGCACGATTCGCCAATTAATAATACTGGTATACTTTTCTACAATACGTTGTTTGACGAAAATGCAAGCTGTCATCTGGCGCTGGGCAGAGGCTTTAACAACTGCCTTGAAAACTACGAAAACTATTCGGTTGAAGAATGCGAGAAACTGGGAGTGAACACTTCGATGATTCACGTCGACTTTATGATAGGCAGCGCAGATATGTCTATAGTAGGCGTAACCGCGGACGGTAAGCGCGTCCAGATATTTAAAGACGGTAACTGGGCAATTTAAAATAAATAGTATCTATGAAAAAAGATAATTTTGAAACCGAACTGCCCGAAGGCTATGAACTGAAAATGCATATTGACGCCAAGAACAAAAAGACGGCTGTCGTTTATTTGGTTTTGTCGTCTTTGCCGTTGATAGTTGCCTTTGCTGTTTCAGTATTGCTTATAACCTTCCTTCGCGGTTGGGACGCGAGAGAAGACGGTGCGTTTAACGTTGCTCCGCTTATCACTTTGCTTGTTGACTGTATCGTAATTTTTTTATATGTGGTTTTGCACGAGGCGGTACATGGAATAGCGTACAAGGTATTGACGGGCGCGAAACTGACTTTCGGTTTGAGGTGGAACGTGGCGTTTTGCGGCGTACCAGATATCTACGTTTACAAAAAGGCTGCAAGACTTGCCGCAGTGATGCCGTTTATTATATTCAACGTAATTTTTGCCGGCTTGACGGTGGGAATGTATTTTATAAGCGATTTAGCCTTTTTGTCAGCATCGGTAATACTTGGACTGCATATAGGCGGATGCGTCGGCGATTTGCATTTAACTTATATTCTGAATCATAAATTTAAAGGTGGTAAGACGCTAGTACGCGATACGGGTCCGGAACAGTTCATCTACGCGTATACTGGAGTTGTAAAGGCTGAAATAAGTGAATAATTTAAAAAACGCGGCATTTTGCCGCGCTTTTTTGTTATTTGTTAAGTATTATGCTACACATAAATAGCCTAAATTATCTGTAAAACGTAAAATTTCAGGTAATTAGTTTCTTCGGCGCACAGCAACGACGGGTGGTCGGGCGATTGCGTTTTGACTTCGATACTGCGTACGATTCTGCCGCTTTCGCGCGCGGCTTCAATAAGCATCTTTTCAAAAAGCGTCGCGCTCATATAGTGTGAGCATGAACAGGTTATCAGGAAGCCGTTCTTTTTTACTATTTTCATTGCGGTTAAATTTATGTCTTTATAGCCGCGGTAAGCGTCTTTTACTTCGTCTGCCGTTTTACAAAAAGCGGGAGGGTCAAGAATTACCGTATCAAACTGTTTTTTATCTTTTTTAAAGTTGCGTAATACTTCAAAAACGTCGCCGCAGAGTGTATTGATATTTTTAAAACCGTTTAATTGGGCGTTATCGCGAACGTTTTTTAGGGCAAGTTCTGAAATATCGCACGCTGTGACGCTCTCTGCAACGGTTGCAGCATTTAAGGAGAAGCCGCCGCTGTTACAAAAGCAATCCAAAACTCCGCCTCTGCAGTATTTTCTCGCGGCAAATCTGTTTTCTTTCTGATCTAAAAAGTAACCCGTCTTTTGTCCGTTCTTTACGTCGACGAGCATTTTTATGCCGTTCTCGCAAATTTCGCAGTAGTCGGGAACTTCTCCGTACAAAACTTGCTTTACTTCGGATAAACCTTCTTTTTTGCGGACGGCAACGTCGCTTCGCTCGTAAATGCCTTTCGGATTAAAGAGTTTTACAAGGCAGTCGCAAATCATTTGTTTGCGCATATCTATGCCCAAAGATAAACATTGTATTACAAGATAGTCGCCGTATTTGTCGATTATGAGAGCAGGGAGGTTGTCAGCTTCTGCAAATACCATTCTGTAGCAATTATCATAACCAAGCCTAATTCTATGCTCATTTGCGGCTTTTATGGTATTTGTATAGTACTCTGCGTCATCTAATTTATTTCCGCGGATGAAAATTCTTACTAAAATTTTAGACGCATGGTTAATATAGCCCTTGCCGATATATCTTCCGTCATGAGAGTACACGGTCGCAAGCGAGCCGTTTTTGTCCTTGTTTTCAATGCGCGCAACCTCGTTTGCGTATACCCAGCTGTGACCCGCAACTATGCGCTTTTCTTCGTTCTTTTTTAAATAAACTTCGTATGCCATAAAAACTCCTGAAACGAGTGTATCAAAGGTTGAGAATAATTGCAAATAAAATTGCTTTTTATTTTATAATTTGGTAAAATATTAAATATGCGAAAACTGCTTAAATATTTAAGACATTATAAATTGTTAAGCATACTCGGACCGCTTTTCAAATTGCTGGAAGCCGCGTTCGAGCTTTTCGTGCCGCTCGTCGTTGCCGCAATAATCAATAACGGTATTGACGGCGGCGCAGGAACGGCATATATAATTAAAGCTTGCGCCATTCTCGTGCTTCTCGGCGCCGTAGGGCTGGTATGTTCGGTTGCGGCGCAGTATTTTGCCGCAAAGGCGGCGGTAGGTTTTTCCAAAGAATTGCGCCACGACCTGTTCTCAAAGATGCAGTCGCTGTCGTATAGAGAAATCGACGGTCTGGGAACTTCGAAAATGATAACCAGAATGACGAGCGATGTCAACCAGATTCAATCCGGTGTCAATCTTGTGTTAAGGCTGTTTTCGCGCTCTCCGTTTATTGTTATCGGAGCAATGGTAATGGCGTTTCTCATAAACGTTACTGTGGGCGGCATATTTGCAATTACTATTACGGTACTATGCGCGGTTGTTTTTGGAATTATGTTTGCAAGTATTCCGCTGTATAAAAAAGTACAGGGCAAGCTTGACGGCGTTACTACTTCTACACGCGAAACCCTTACTGGCGCAAGGTTGCTACGCGCTTATTGTAAAGAAGAGGACGAAATAAAAGAATACAATAAACGCAATACAGCTCTCACCAAAGCACAGCTTTTTGCAGGCAGAATTTCCGCGCTTATGAACCCTTTGACCTACGCAATAATAAACGTTGCGATAATCGTTTTATTGTACGTCGGCGCGGTCAAGTTTGACGGCGGCAGCCTTGACAGAGGTCAGGTTGTTGCGCTGTATAACTATATGTCGCAAATTCTTGTGGAGCTTATAAAACTCGCAAATCTGATTATAACATTAACAAAGTCTTTCGCGTGCGCAGGAAGAATTAACGAAGTACTGGAGATGAAACCTTCGTTAAAATCAGGCGTGCAGACTTCGGATGAGAGTAGTCATTTTATCGAGTTTAAAAACGTTTGCGTAAATTACGGCGACTCGGCGATGGATGCGCTTGAAGATATATCCTTTTTTGCCGAGCGCGGTCAGACGGTCGGAATAATAGGCGGAACCGGTGCAGGCAAAACTACGCTTGTAAATTTGCTGCCGCATTTTTATGATGCGAAGAGCGGCGAAGTTTTTATCGACGGTCAAAACGTAAACGCCATCGGCGATAAAATTTTGCGCGACAAATGCGGCATAGTACCGCAACGCGCCGTTTTGTTTGAAGGAACTATACGCAGCAATATGAAGTGGGGCGACGAAAACGCTACCGACGAGCAGATTTATTCCGCGATTGAAATTGCGCAGGCAGAAGACGTAATCGATTCAAAAAAGGACGGGCTTGACGAAGTTGTCGAGCAGGGGGGCAAAAACTTTTCGGGCGGACAGCGGCAGCGTTTGACGATTGCGCGGGCGCTCGTTAAAAAACCCGAAATTTTGATTTTGGACGACAGCGCTTCCGCGCTCGATTACGCGACCGACGCCAGGCTTCGTAAATCGCTTCAAACGCTTGATTACGCGCCTACTGTATTTATTGTGTCGCAGCGCACATCTTCGATAAAGCACGCCGATAAAATTATCGTTTTGGACGGCGGTAAAATGGTAGGTCTCGGAACTCACGAAGAGCTTTTAAAGAATTGTCCCGTTTACCGTGAAATTCATTATACGCAGTTTGAAAAGGAGGGTGCATAAATTGGCTAAATCCTCTCAAAAAGCGATATTAAAACGAATTTTCAAGCAGCTTAAACACTATAAATTTTTAGTGGTCCTGACAATACTTTTTGCGCTTGTTTCGGTTGCCGGAAATCTTCTTATTCCGATTTATTTCGGAAACGTAGTCGATTTATTGGTTGAAGGCAAAGCTGTCGACTTTGCCAAAATTTTCGAGTATTTCATTCTGATTGCGGTTTTCATTGCTACTTCGTGTATAGCGCAGTGGCTTATGAGTACTATTAATAACCGTATTACTTATAACGTCGTTAAAGATATCCGTGAAGAAGCGTTTGCCAAAATTCAGAATTTACCGCTGAAGTTCATAGACGCGCATTCCTACGGCGATATAGTCGGGCGCAATATTGCGGACGTTGACCAGTTTGCCGACGGACTTTTGATGGGCTTTACGCAGCTTTTTACCGGCGTTTTAACGATTGCGGGAACGCTGGGCATAATGCTCTACAAAAACTGGATAATCGCTCTGATTGTGTTCGTTATCACGCCGCTTTCGCTTTTTGTTGCAAAGTTTGTCGCGTCGCGCACTTATTCGCTTTTCAAAAAGACTTCGGAAATAAGAGGAGAGCAGACTGCTTTTATTGACGAAATGATAGGTAATTTAAAAGTTGTGCAGGCGTTCGGAAGGGAAGATAAAAATCTTGAAAAGTTCGACGAAATTAACGGTCGGCTTACAAAAGCGTCGTTAAAATCGATTTTCTATTCGTCGCTGACTAATCCCACGACCCGTTTCGTAAACTCGGTCGTCTATGCGGCAGTGGCGCTGTCCGGCACGTTGTTACTTGTAAAAGATGTCGCGTTGCCGGTTGCTTTTTCTGTCGGCGGATTAATGAGTTTATTGTTCTATGCCAACCAGTACACAAAACCCTTCAACGAAATTTCCAGTGTGGTAACCGAATTGCAGAACGCTATCGCTTGCGCAGGCAGAATTTACGAATTGATTGACGAACCGCCGCAACCGCCCGAAAGCGAAAACGCAACCGCGCTTGAAAACGTTAACGGCGACGTTGAATTTGAGAACGTATATTTTTCGTATACGGCGGATAAAAAACTTATAGAAAACTTAAATATTAAGGCAAAGGCAGGGCAGCGCGTGGCGATAGTCGGACCTACCGGCTGCGGCAAAACGACGCTTATAAACCTCTTAATGCGTTTTTACGAGCCGACGAGCGGCGCGATTTCGGTGGACGGAAAAAATATTAAGGATTTAACCCGAAAATCGGTAAGAAGCAACTACGGTATGGTCTTGCAGGATACCTGGTTGAAAAGCGGAACTATCCGCGATAATATCACGATAAGCAAACCCGACGCGACAGACGAGGAAGTGGTTGCGGCGGCAAAAGCAACCGGTTCGCATAAGTTCATTATGCAGCTTCCCGACGGTTACGATACTGAAATTACCGAGGACGGAGGCAACCTTTCGCAGGGGCAAAAACAGCTTTTATGTATAACGAGAGTAATGTTACAACTGCCGCCGATGCTGATTCTGGACGAGGCGACGTCGTCAATAGATACAAGAACGGAGCAAAAGATACAGGAAGCTTTTGCAAAACTTATGAGCGGCAGAACGAGTTTTATCGTTGCGCACAGGCTTTCGACAATAAAAGAGGCGGATGTAATTCTCGTTATGAAAGACGGAAATATCATCGAGCAAGGCACTCACGAAAGTCTTATGAAGCAGAACGGCTTCTATACCACATTATATAATAGCCAATTCGCGGTTTAAAAATAAAAAACTATTACGGAGAAAGTATGTTACAAGTCAACAATGTATCGCTGCAGTACGGCAGTAAAAAGCTGTTTGAGGACGTAAATCTCAAATTCACAAAGGGCAACTGTTACGGCATAATAGGCGCTAACGGTGCTGGCAAATCTACTTTTTTAAAGGTGTTAAGCGGCGACGTCGAACCGAACAAGGGCGACGTTACTATGGACAAGAATGAAAGAATGTCCGTTTTGCAGCAAAACCAAAACGCTTACGACAACGTAACCGTTTTGCGCGCGGTAATGCTGGGTCATAAGCGTTTGATAGAAATAATGGATGAAAAGGACGCGCTCTACGCCAAAGCCGATTTTACCGAAGCCGACGGCGTACGCGCGAGCGAGCTTGAAAGCGAATTCGCCGAACTGGGCGGCTGGGACGCCGAATACGAAGCGCAGACGCTGTTAAACGCTTTGGACATTACCGAAGAATTTTACGATACGCTTATGGCGGATATGGACGCAAAGCGCAAAGTCAAAATTCTTCTTGCGCAGGCGCTTTTCGGAAACCCCGATATTCTGCTTTTGGACGAGCCTACCAACAACCTTGATATTAAAACCGTGCGTTGGCTTGAAAACTATCTTTTGGACTTTGAAAATACCATTATTATAGTTTCGCATAACAGACACTTTTTAAATAAGGTATGCACCCACATTTGCGACGTCGACTACGGCAAAATTAATATGATGCTGGGTAACTACGACTTCTGGTACGAAACAAACCAGTTGCTCGCCCGTCAGCAGCGCGACCAGAACAAGAAAAATGAACAGCGCGCAAAGGAATTGCAGGAATTTATTGCAAGGTTTGCGGCGAACGCTTCGAAATCGAGACAGGCGACTTCGAGAAAGAAAGAACTTGAAAAACTCACCATTGCCGACTTTAAGCCGTCTTTGAGGAAATATCCCTTTATCGACTTTAAATACGAAAAAGAAATCGGCAACGATATTTTAATAGTGGAAGGGCTGACCAAGAAGGGCTATTTTGAAAATGTATCGTTCACTGTTCAGAAAGACGAAAAAATAGGCATCGTCAGCGATAAGTCTACGACTGTTTCCATGCTGTACGATATTCTCGTCGGCAAAGTGCAGCCCGACGCCGGAACTATCAGATGGGGCAAGACCATATCGACTTCGTACTTCCCCGAAAACAATAATGAATATTTTCAGGGTTGCAACTACACGCTTGTGGAATGGTTAAGTCAGTTTTCCAAGGACCATTACGAAGAATACCTTCGCGGCTGGCTTGGCAGAATGCTGTTTTCCGGCGAGGAAGCGTTAAAACAGGCAAAAGTACTTTCCGGCGGCGAAAAGGTGAGGTGTATGCTTGCAAAGATGATGCTTGAAGGCAGCAACTTCCTCATTTTTGACGAACCGACCAACCATTTGGATCTGGAATCGATTACCGCATTAAATAACGGTATGAAAAATTTCAGAGGCTGCATGCTTTTCACTTCCCACGACCAGGAACTTATGAACACGGTAGCAAACAGGATAATAGAGATAAACGGCACCAAAAAATTCGATAAACAGGTAACTTACGACGAATATATTGATATTTTGACCAAGTAGCGTGTATTTTTTACAAAATTAGACAATAAATTTTAAAAATTGTAAAAAATATTTTGTATTATTTTACAAAATTACTTTACATTTGATTTTTTCTGCGTTATAATACTCCTACAATTTGATTGCTCCGCAAAACAGTTTGCGTTTTGTAGGTGGAGTGAGGTGAAGCATGAAAAAAGCAAATGTTGCAATTTTTGAGCGCAACGACAATTATTTCAACGAACTGAAAACTTATTTTGAAAACTCTGACAATTTTAACGTGTGCGCAGTTGCCCAGACTGGCGACGTTGCGTTGGAAACTCTTAAATCGTCAAAGCCCGACGTTGCAATTATCGACCCTATGCTCAAAGGGGTTGACGGCATAAAACTTCTTGACCACATAAAGGCGGCTTATCCCGAATGCGTTTCAATCGTCGTTTCCGAATTCGATAACGACAAAATAGTAAACCTTGCCATAAACCACGGCGCCGTTTACTATTTTATAAAACCGGTTACGCCGCAGAACATTGCCGAAAGGATAAGCGATATTCTGACCGACCGCGCCGTTGACTACAAAGTAACGACCGAAGTCAGGGACAAGCGCAAAACCAACTCGCTTGACGAAAAAATAAGTAACATTTTTATAACCATCGGAATTCCGCCCCACATTAAGGGCTATCAGTATCTGCGCGAGGGTATAAAAATGGCGGTAGAGGATCCTGCAATAATTAACAAGGTCACCAAAGAACTTTATCCGCAAATCGGACAAAAGTTTGAAACTTCCGCAAGCAAGGTAGAGCGCGCTATCCGTCACGCAATAGAAGTTGCCTGGAACCGCGGCAGAACGGACGCAATTTCTTCAATCTTCGGCGCAAAAGTGTACATAGGCAACGAGCGTCCCACAAATAGCGAATTTATCGCTCTCGTTGCGGACAAGCTCCTTTTGGAGTATCTCGTTTAAATTCGCCCAAATCATTCTTCTTCATGTAAGGACCTTTCGGCTAGTCTGAAAGGCCCTTACTTTTTTATTTACTGTATTTAAGCTTGATTCGAGGGCAATAAAGCGGATAAAAAAGGCGAAAAAGATACGAAACCGGCATTGCCGGACACAATATCTTGTGGTCCAAAATGTGGAAAACCACAATTTTAAAAAATTTGTCAAAAACTCTTGTAATTTAAAAATTGCTGTGTTATACTTGCTATACCACATTTAATCAACTAAATCATACGGGGGTCTTTTTCTTTTTTACAAAAAACTAAATAACGTAACTTAATGGGATATTGAAAACTTAATAAATTCGATATGAGAACCTAAACGCGTTTGCGTTTAGTATCTCTTGATAACTGAATCTTTGTTCTCATATCGTTTAGTATCCGAATAAGTTTATTAAATTGTATTGACTCTTGATTTGGGTTGATTAGGTGTGGTAACCGTAAGAGATACTACATTGCAGAGTGTGTCTCTTCGGGGACACACTTTTTTTGTTACTTTTTTTAACCACGTCATCTGATATCCGCGCATAGCGGATGCAGAGAAACCTCTCTTGACTTGCCCCTGCGCCGCAGTGCGTGAGGGCAGGTTTGGAGGGAGGCGCCTCGTTGTCATTTCGAGTGAAACGAAGCGAAATCGAGAAATCTTTTTGATATTCGAGGAGAAGAATTTATGAAAATTAAGAGAGGAAACTTATTAACAGTATTGCTCGCAATGCTTTGCGCCGTGCTGATAGCGCTCGGCGTCGGTTTTATGCTGCCTAAAAATGAAAAAATATCTGTGCGCGCGGCAGGCGGCGAGCTTATTAAAAGCGACGGCAGCAAGTATGACGATGATGCGTTGGACGCTTTAGCATCTGCGGCAGGGTATGACGATATAAACGCAATGCTAGATGCGCTTGACGCGGGAACTACACTCAAAGCAAACAACTTTGGCGGCTATGCCGTAACACTCGACGGCAAAGGTTGGTTTCCTGTGTACGCTACGGGTAATACGCTTACTCTTTGGCTTAAAGACTCTATCGGTACCTACACTTTTTCAGACGGAACTTTGACAACAGGGGCATCTAATCCAACCAGTAACAATTATTATTATAGCTGGATTCGTGCGGCTATAAACGCAGGTAACACCAATCTTGGTTATTATTATGGTTCATTTAGTGGTAATTCTTGTGCCCAATATCAAAACAACATAAAATCTCCAACCGCAGCAATGGCACCAACGGCGTTTACTGATTTTGCTGCCTTTGTTAGCGGCGGAACATATTCAAGTTTTGTATTGCCTGGCGATTTGGGCGATAATGTATGGCTACCTTCCTTATCGCAAGGACAAATGGGCGGCACTTGGCAAATATCTAGTGTTCATGTGGGATCAAATCATAAATGGTTTAGCACTACGCACGCTGGCGATAATGTCTATGTATACTATATTACGACTAGTGGTACTATAGATTGGAATGTTGTCCACGGACCACTTGGCGTTTATCCCGCGATCAATTTGGATTTAACAACTGCCAGACGAGCTTCTGTGGGAGACGTAGAGACAACCTACACCGGCTCTACGCTGTCCATTGCGGACGTTGCGGCGGATAAAAAAGAATGGTATGATAGTTCTTTAATGACCCTGACCTATCCTACGGCTAATCCCACCGATATGATAGACGCGGATACTTACGAGGTTAAAGCCGAGTTGAAAGCAACAGCGGTTGCAGCTCATTACATATTCAGGGGCGATGCAGACCCGAGTAAAGGTGCCGGCGATGAGAGTGACACAATAAGATACTTTAACTTTAAAATCAACCCCAAAAAACTCACTATTCCTAAAATAACTAATTCACCGCAGACCTATGATTCCACAAACGGCAATAGCTTTACTGTAAATTCGGGCTTTGATGCGGCGACAATGATCGGGGCGGTGCCGGCAACTGCGACAAATATAAGCTGGAATGCGGCAAGCACTTGTTTTGATGCAACTGCCGCAGGTACTTATAGTGTACAATTTCAATTAAAAGATACTAAAAATTACGTCTGGGATGTGGGCGCTAACGGCACTACGGCAGACCAGCCAGCGACAGTAAAGGTAGAGCCCAAAAAACTCACTATCCCCACAATAACAGCGCCGCAGGAATACACCGGTAGCGCGTTGCAGTTTGTACTTGCGGACTTCAATGCGGGTGCTTATATAAAAGTAGACAGCGCAACAGGCACGGGCAGTAACACCGTGACCGGCGCAGGTGGCGCAACTATTACTGATACAACGGACACCTTCGAGGCGACGAACGTCGGCAAATATACGGTAAAGTTAAGTTTGCGCGACACCAAAAACTACGCGTGGTCGGACGGTGTGAATACTTCCAAGACCGTAGATTTTGAGATAACACAGAAAGAACTTCTGTCAACTCCGCCGGTAAGCTCGGAAGTGAACGGCACGGGCGGCGCGGAATGGGAGTTCGGCGACGCAGCAACCGTTACTATAACGGATGACAGGATATCGGGCGAAAATATAAACCTGCTCTGTTATTACGACGTAGCGGGCGGTACGAGCAAGGCGAATACGCTTACGCCTAATACAGTCGGTAACGTAACAACTATAACTATGCCTGCAACTATCGCCGTAGGCAACTATACTTTAACGGTAGAGTTAAACGGCAATACCGGAGATAACGCTAACTATAAAATTACTAAAAACAATACTCTGAATTTCGAGGTAACTTCGGGCAAGCTTGACCCTGGCAAATACGACTGGACTTATACCAAGGACGGCGTGGCAGGCGGTGCAAGCGCAAACGACGGCTCGCTGAAGCTTCCTTTTGAACTGAAACCCGGCAGCGCGGCGGACGGCGTTAAGTATGAGCTTTCCATACAGATACCTACGGCTGACGCAAGTGCGGTTGTAGTGGACATTTCTAAATACGTAAACGGCTATCTGACGCGTAGCGGAGACAGCGTAAATACGTATAAAACTGTCGTTGCGCTCAAGTCCGTAGACCCCGATCTTAAGTTTGAAGTGGGCAGTACTATGCAGTCCACATGCGAAGTGGAATTCAACTGGGAGATTGAAAAAGGCACTTTCAATTTAAGCGGCGTTAAGTGGGAGTACTCTCTGACCGGCAACGCGCCTTGGACCGAATATGACCCTGCAAATCCTCCGCAGTTTAACGACGGCTACGATATAACCGTAAGAGTAAAGGCAAGCACCTTGCCTAACGGTTTAACGTTAGACAGCCTGTACACTGGAGTGCGGGAAAGCAATGTAAATAACTACACTGCAACTATTTCGGCTTCTGACTTGAAGTATAACACTAACAACTTCAATGCGCCTGATACCGGTAAGTTAACCCTCAACTGGGAAATAGCAAAGAAAAACCTGTACAAAAGTTTTAAGAACGTTGCCGAACCGTTTACCAATGCAACCTATTCCGGCAATATAATCTTAAAACAGCTTGACCTGGATCCTACGTTCGCAGGATATATTGACTACGTTTATTATGATTTGGATAATAGCGGTGCGATTGTAACGCTTCAGGACATAAAAGACGCGGTGGACCTTACTAGTCCGCACAACTATAAAGTGGAAGCGTATATAAAACCGGCTTATGCGGCTAACTATACGGTAGACGATAACGGAAGTACGCCCGGCGATCAGTTTAAGACGGGCAGCAATAACGTACTTGCTGCGGCAACTATAGACGGCGCGAACGGCACGACGCCTATAACCGCAGTGTACGATGGCAATACTCACTTTGATAAATCGCTTGTAAAGATAACCGGCGACGACTCAATGAACGTTACGGACTTTACCGTTAAGTACTACAATGGTACGACTCCCGTAGCGGCGAACGCGCTTGCGGCAGGCGAACTTCCCAAAGACGCAGGCGACTACTGCGTGGAAATAATTCTCGGAACGATGGCGTCGAGCAAGTATATACTTGCAAAAGAGACTTTCGTCGTAACGGTTGAGGCAAAGGGTATAGATTTACCTGTTCTCGGAACCATAACCTTCAACGGCAAAGAGCAGAACTTTGCGGATAATCTTTCCGGTAACAGCTGGACTACTTACGGCCCCGCAGGTATGAACATAATCAAAGTAGACGGCAAGCTTTCGGACAGGAACGTCGGCGCGGGTGACTACTTAACTACGCTCGAACTTACCGACAGCAACTATAAGTGGATATATCCCTCGTCAGTAACGCCTACAAAAGCAATCGTCAAGTACAGCCTTGCGGCTGACAGTGTTAAAGTGACCGGCGACGATACTACTGCAAACTATAATTGGAATATTACTCCGCTGCTAGTTGATACAACTAATATGTGGAACAAGGGCAGCAAGGGCGCAACGCTGAACCTGCCCCAGAATATCC
>CAZDAG010000013.1:0-36936 GCA_964503655.1 uncultured Clostridia bacterium
CTTTCGCACGGACTTTTTCGTATATGTCGGTAGGAACGATTTGCGGATACATATTATCAATTACTTCTTCGCCGTGTTTATATACGCCCGAATACTTTTCGTTACGCAAAATATTGTAAACGCTGTTTTTAACGAACGGCTTTCCTTTATATAAAATTCCTTTGTCGGTCAAGTCTTTGATTATATCTCTTACAAATACGCCGTTTGCATATTGTTTGTACATATAGCGGACTACTTCGGCATCGCTTTCGTCAACTACAATTTTCCGTCCGTCAATTTTGTAACCGTACAATACCGCACCGCCTTGATATAAACCTTTGCGCCGTGTTTCTTTCATTCCACGACTAACCTTTTGTGCAAGCTCTGCGGAATAGTATTGGTTCATACCTTCGAGTAAACTTTCAAGTATAATTCCTTCGGGCGTATCGGGTATATTTTCCATAGCGGATAACACCTTAACGCCGTTATCACGCAATGTCTTTTTATGTATTGCTGTTTCGTACTTATTACGGCTAAAACGGTCTAACTTATAGACTAATACATAATCCCATTCTTTACGGTTGCTATCTTTAAGCATTTTTTGAAAGTCTGGTCTGTTATCGTTAGTACCCGTCATAGCTCTGTCAATGTAGGTGTTGAGTATGAGAATATTGTTCCGCTGTGCATATTCTTCACATACCCGAAGTTGTCCGTCTATGGACTGTTCTGTTTGGTTATCGCAAGAGTATCTTGCATAGATAACTGCTGTTTTCATAGTTTTTTAAACTCCTTTTAAAATAGATTTTTTATTTTGTCTTTCGACAAGGGGCGAACAAACGGGAACGCAAAAATCAAGCGTGTTCTTTGGCGGTGTTCTCTTTGCTGCAAGGGCTACGCAGTAGTGCATTTTACCCTTGCAACAGAGTGCGTTTCCGTTTACGCTCCGCCCGTCGATAGACAAAATATTTAATTGGCTTTGGGCATTTGCTCTATAACTTCGGGACTTACTTTGCCCATAAGTACGCCCTCGTCTATACATTCAAAATTGTCAAATAGTAGTAACTTCTTTTCGTCCACACCAAAACCGCAAGCTATATCTTCGTCCAAAATATCGCTTTTGAAATAGGTTGGTAGTTTACCGCCGTAAACAAGTTTTTCACCCGACTTCTCGATATATTTGAGTAGGTATTTAACGGACTGCGATATATCGTTAGGAATATCTATTGCCTTGAAATCGTTGCGCCCAAACTCTTTCAAAAAGTGGGTGTTTTGGTAGGTTGTCTGCATACGGTGGCTTTTCGTGCTGTAATCTTTAACTTCCACAATTTCGCCTATCATCTGCGGAATATAGAAAATGCCGTGAAAGTGTAGGCGTTGTTTCTCTGGACTGCGTTCCCATACGCCGATATACTTCCAACCGTTACGGTTTACGGCGTGTTTGAGTGCGTTCCGCAACTTCTTTTTGAATTGCGTTTCGTCAAGTTTATTATCGTCGTAGGTAAAGGTTACAAAATAATTCCATTCCTTTTGTAAATGCACCTTGCGCCATAATCTTGTATAGCGTTTATAAGCGTTGTTTTTCTTGCGCTCGATATTGCTTTCTACAAATTCCTTTAATTGCTCGGCGGTTTGAAATTCGTTTTTCAGCTTATCGGCAATATACTTTTTGCGCTCTCGCTTGGGTAGGCTTTGGCTTTCTTTGTAAGCCGTTTCGAATTTCTCTTTCGGTGTAGTGGGCGGTGTTTCGTCCGTCTTTGGTTTAGTGGTGGGTTTTGGTTTTGGCTTTTTCCTTTTGCGCTGTTTGCTCGGAAAGTTTTCGGGTGGAATAGCGATATAATGTCCGCCGTCTGAATACACTTTTGTTCCTATATATGGCATTTCATTTTCCCCCTTAATTTCCGTTGCTTTGTTTCAGCTCTTTAAGCCTTGCTAAAAGCGTTTCAAAAAAAGCTGTGCGCTCGCTTTCGGTCAATGCCCGAATATCGGGTTTGCCGATAGTAATTACTTCTAATTGTTGTGTCTTGTTTCCCTGCAAATTTCTGTCCTCCAAATCGAAAAAATTTGCACGAAAAAAGGGCGATGTACAAAATCTTACGAGAACTTAATCTCATAAAACTTTGTACATCGCCCGTTGAATAAGAGTGTGTAATCTTCTCTCTTATCAAAACGCAACTCTGCACCTTTTCTTTGTGTTGGGGGTGAGCCGGCTTTTCACTTAATCGCTACTTCGCACCTTAAACTATACTCTGGTATGCTGTTTTAGCTGCACAATAGATTTCCTATTGACGCAGTTACTCATATTAAGTTGTAACCGCACTTTTTTTGTGCGTGCAAGTATTATATAACGCAAAAAGAATAAAGTCAAACATTTGTTTACATAATTTTTTAAATTTTTTTGCGAAATGCCTTGCGAAAATCAGTTTATACCGCTGAAAGCAGAAAATTATGACAGTATATGCGGAATTTTGCAAAGCGTTGTCACAAGTGTAAAAAGCTGGGCGCACCGCCGTTAAAAGAAAAAACAACCCTATACTAAAAAGTATAAGGTTATGAATTACGCCGCCGCACGAAGAAGGGGGCGATTTGCAAGCGGTTTAGCGCAAACGCCCCTTTCGTGCGGCGTTCATATCTTTCTTTTTATTCGGTTGTTTTCTTTTGTGGCGGGTGCTTGTTTATTCAAGCACCCGCCACAGTGCCATTTTGATTTGTGCAATATATTGCACTTGAAAAATTAAAATATCTATGTTAAAATAAATTCATAAAATTCGGAAAAGGAAAATTATAAATTGTTGTTTTCACTTCTTGAAGTAGATGGCACTACTGTAAATACGATTGTCGGTATTATTGGCACGCTTGTAACTATTGTTTTTGGGCTTCCTGCAGTTATATCAGGCTTATTATTTTTCATTAGAAGTTTAAATATTAAAAAATTTTACGATGTGTTTTTTCGTACAGTTTTAAACAGTAGAAATCCCAATAGTTGGGAACGTTATCGCTTTATGCATTATATAAAGCATTCTTTTACGTTGGAAAGTTTTCAGACACCACAAGAAAACATTTTGTATAAAGAATTTATTAAAATTGTTAAAAACACTAAAATAGTGATTTTAACAGGTAGTGCTGGCGTTGGCAAATCTATATTAATGCAAAGATTAGCATTAAATTTTCGTTCAAAAATTCAAAAAGACAAATCGGGGCAAATTCTTGACGATTATGGCGTATTGTTTTATAAACTTAATAGGCAGTCAGATTTAAAAAAAATAATTAACGAGATTGAAGAAAAAATCAAATCTTCATCAATACCCTATTCATTATATCTTGACGGGTTAGATGAAATTTCAGAGTTAAGTGTTCGTTCAGGTGCTGAAATTCTTAATGATTTATTAAGTAAGTTGTTAAACGGCATATCACAAAAATGTAACAGAATATTTATCTCATTAAGACCAGAAATTTTAGATGGCGGATATTCTTTTGCTCAGCCAGACGAAGAAGATAATATTTTAATTTTTAAAATTCAAAATTTTAATAAAAAACAAATTATGGCTATGTATCATAATGAAAATCATAACCATACAACAAAAACAAAATTAAAAGTACGTATACAAAATTTTAAAAAATTAAAATTTGTAATAAAAAACAACCCTGAAAGTGTTTTTACTTATCCGCTAATTTTAACTTGGGCAAATCAAATTTTGTCTGATTATAACATTAAAGAATTAACAAATATCTCTTGGTATGACGCTCTCGGTAAAGTCATAGATAAAGAGTTGGAAAGAGAATATAATTTATATCGCAATTCTAAAGGTGTCATTATAGGCCCTACAAGTTATTCTCGTGACCAATTTATAAATGACGGCAAAGAATTCCTAACCGATATTGCGTTGAAAATGGCATTATCCAATTCTTCACGCATATCAAGAGAAAGTATTTTAGCAAATGTTATAGTTAAACAATTTAATAAAACGCAAAATGAAACTACAGGAAATACTTTTTTAACCCGTCGTTTACTTCGCTATATGGATTGGTCGGAAAAGTCGGATTTTCAACCTTACTATGAATTCATACATAACACAATATATTGGCGAGTTTTGGCAGGTGCATTACTTAATCCAAATACACCGCAAAATGTGCGTGGCAAAATAATATTAACTTATACTGACAATAAGTATTCAACACCTTTATTACCTTATTGCATTCAAGGTCTTTGGTCTTTGCATAGAGATTTAAATAAGATATTTCCTTATGCGGATTATTCTGCATATATGAGAGCAATAGATAAAAAAGTTATTGAATGCAGAACAGTCGATAATACTTTACCACTAGAAGTAATATTATCTTGTTTTTATAAATTTAATGAAGTTTCTTGTGACTATTCGTTTAGGTTTAACTTTTGTCAAATTGAAGACTTTGTTAAAGATAGAAAACTTAATTTAGCTAATACTAATATTACTGATTTAACTATTTTAAATAATTTCAGCAATAACAGCTTTGACTTTCTCGACTGTTCAAATTCAAACATAGCAAAAGCCGATATTCCTAATTATATTAAAGAGATTAGTTTTTATAAGTGTATTTCACTAACAGATGTCATAATTCCCAACAGTATGGAGCGTATTAAAGAAGGCGCATTTTACGGATGCACTTCTCTAAAAAGCATAATAATGACTGACAGTGTGAAGAATGTTGAAAAAGCCGCATTTTATGGATGCACTTCCCTAAAAAACATAATACTACCCGAAAGCTTGACAAGTATCGGGTTTGCAGCGTTTCAAGGTTGTATTTCACTAAGGGATATCAAAATCCCTAATAGCGTGACTAATATTGAAGAACAAGTTTTTGGCAAATGCACTTCTCTGATAAATATAACATTGCCCAAAGATTTAACGTGTATTGCAAAGTGTTTATGTGCGGAATGCTCGTCATTGGCCACCATCGCAATACCAGATAAGGTGACAAGCATTGAAGAAAGAGCTTTTAGGGATTGCTCTTCTTTAATAAAAATTAAATTATCCGATAGCCTGATAATTATTGGAGAACAAGCATTCTCAGAATGTACATCGTTAACCGATATCACAATCCCCGAAAGCGTAACGAATATTGGAATAACAGCATTTTGTAAATGTAAGTCTCTAAAAAATATAACTCTACCTGAGGGGTTGACCAGTATTGAAGCAACAGCATTCGCAGAATGTACATCGCTAACAACTATCAAAATTCCTGACCGCGTGACGAATATCGGGGAATATGCTTTTTTGAGATGCACCGCACTAAAAAATATTACAATTCCCAACAGTGTGAAGAATATTGAAAAAGGAGTATTTGCAGAATGTACTTCGCTGACCAATATCACAATTCCTAACAGTGTGAAGAGTATTGGTAGCCAAGCTTTTTTGAGATGTGCTTCGCTAACAACTATTACAATCCCTGACAGCGTGATTGAAATTGAAGAACAAGCATTTGTAGAATGTAAGTCTCTAAAAAATATAACTCTACCTGAGGGGTTGACCAGTATTGGAGCAACAGCATTCGCAGAATGTACATCGCTAACAACTATCAAAATTCCTGACCGCGTGACGAATATCGGGGAATATGCTTTTGCAAAATGCACCTCGTTATCAAATATTAAACTGCCCGACAGCCTTACAAACATTGAGAAAGATACTTTTTGGGAATGCACCTCGTTAAAATCCATTATAATTCCAGACAAGGTAAAAAGTATTGGGGAACTAGCTTTTAATCATTGTATTTCACTAGAAACTATTATAATTCCAGATAGTGTTACAAGTATTGAGGAATATGCATTTTGCAACTGCTTATCACTTAAAAATTTTACAATTCCTAATAGTGTGACTAGTATTGAAGATAGTGTATTTAAGGGATGTTCTTCTCTTTCAAATATAGTTATTCCTAAAAGTGTAAAACATATATCTAAATCACTTCTTACTATTACCACGTTGGAAAAGATAACATATAATGGAACAGGTCAAGAATGGCTCAATATAGAAATGAAAGGTCTTAACTCAGCATTAAATGAAAACATTAAAATTGTTTGTATTGACGGGAAGACTATCCAAATAAAAAAACTATAAATTCAGGTAATAATATAAAAACGCAACCTAATATTCGAATTAGGTTGCGTTTGGTGCACCACGAAAAAGTCCAAGTCTAATGACTTGGACTTTTTCGTGGTCTGATTTCAGTTCGTAGCGAACCCTGCGGTTCGCGCGAGGCAACTCGTTGCCGACACCCTCGCCGGCGGCGAGAGTCCCTGCGACAGATTACCTAAAACAATAACATACGCAACCTAATTCAAATATTAGGTTGCGTTTTTCTTTTGCATTTCAAAATTTTTCAATTTGACACCAAAACGCTCTGCTTCACACTCATTTATAACGACATATCCACGGCTTTCAAAAAATGGCTTTGCAGTAATAGATGCAAAAGTATTTATGACCGAAAAGCCTTTTTCCAATTCGTTGCACAATACCGTAGCAACACCTTGCTTTTGATAATCTTTATGTACGAAAAGTAAATCTAAATAGCCCAATTTATCAATACTTCCGAACCCAACGATTTCGCCGTTTATTTCAGCTATTAAAGTAAATTGCTTTAATAAGTAGTCGCGCCGTATTTTTAAGCTGTCAGCATTATTTGCCCAAACTGAAAGTTGTTCCGCCGTATAGTCTTTTGCATTGATGGAATGGACTGTTTCATAAAATAATTTTGACACTATATCGCAATCTTCATTTTTGTATTGTCGTATTATCATAATTCAATTTCTATTTTGTAATTTTTATCAATTAAGATATATTCCAAACCATATTCTTTACAAAGTTTTAAATTCATTTTATTGTCTGCTATCAAATCAGCCTTGTTTATGTCGGCTGTAATACGCTTTTCAATAATACTTTCGAATTTTAAAATTTCCGAAAAGTAGTTTGCGATATATTCGGCGGTCATAATTAGACAATAAAATTTGATTTCCTGCAAGTAACTTTCGTCAAAATCTTTTTGCCAATCAAATGGAATATAGCAACCTTCTATTATAATATTTTGCTTGTTCTCTATTGCAGTCTTTATCATTTCCTTGATAATCGACCAAAGATACGGCGTAAGTTTTTCATCATCATTTACAGTAAGTGAAGTTTTACCACTTCTAATTAACCCCATCTTTAAGTGATCAATAGAAAAATATGAAATTTTATATTTTTCCATAAGCCGTTGAGATAAAGCAGTTTTGCCCGTATGCGTTGTCCCCGAAATTAAAATTACCATAAAAATATCGTATCACAAATTCACTTTATTTTCAACTGTATTATTGACAAACTCAAAATGGCACTGTGGCGGGTGCTTGAATAAACAAAGCGAGGGACGAAAGTCCCTCGCTTTGTTTTATCGTAAATTTATTATTTCCTTTTGATAATCTCCGCGGCGCAGGCGTACTTGCTGTTTGAAAGTATAATCTCGCCGTAGCCGTCGGCGACGATTTTTCCGCTTTTGGGGTTTTTAACGGACAGCACATCTCCCTTTATATCCGCGTCCACGTCGCTGTACTCAAAGGACAAATCGCAGTTTTCCATTGCGCAGTCGACGAGCTTCAGATTTTTGCAATAGCACAGCGGCTGCGTTCCCCTGATACGGCAACGGATAAGGGTCAACCCCTCCGAATACCAGCCGAGATATTCGCCGTCCAGAACGCTGTCCGTAACGGTGACGTTTTTCGCGTGCCAGAACGCGTCCTTGGTTTTAAGCTTTGAGTTTATTATCGTAAGATTTTCGGTATACTGAAAGGAATACTTGCCCGAAAATTCCAAACCCGAAATATTTATATCCCTGCTCTCGAAAAAGGCGTACTCGGAAATAATTTTTCCGCCCTCTATCTTTACGCCCTTGCACCGCCAGCAAAATTCGGGCGAGTCCGCTATCGTATCTTTAAGGATAACGTCCGCGCACTCGCGCAGAGCCTTAATGCCGTTCATAACGCAGTTTTCAACGTACACGCAGTTATCGTACCACAGCGCGGCGCGGCAGTTTATTGTCATTTCGCAGTTAAAAATCTTTAAATTATCGACGTGCCACATCGGGTAGCGCAAATCCATAAAACAGTTTTTAACCGTGATATTTTCGCACTCCTTCAAGAATGACTCGCCGTCCTCTTCGCCGGCGAAGCGGCAGTTTTCAACGGCGGTGTCCTTGATATTGTACAGAGCGCGTTCTTCGCTGAAAGTTTTTCCTTTTACGTATTTCATATTAATTATCAGACCGACTTGCCGGCTTCGTACGCCTGCGCGGGAAAATCAGTGCCGTCTATCTCGCCCTTGTCGGTTACGCTTATGCCGCGGATGACGCCCTTCAGCTTCACACCGTCGAAGCAGTCTATCCAGCCCTGAATATCCTTCACGCTGCCGTCCATTGCGGCTTCGTCGTCCTCCGCCGCCGTCGCAAGGAGATAAATATCCTTAAACTTGTTTTTGCGCGGATACAGCGGATTTAACCTGTCAAGAAAAGTTTTAAGTTGTCCGCTTACCGCGTAATAGTAAACGGGCGTAGCAAACGCAATGACGTCGGCGCTTTGAAAACTTTCGTAAAGCGCGTTCATGCCGTCGTCCAGAACGCATTTACCGTGCGACTGGCAGTACATACAGCCCGTGCAGAATTTGAGATTTATATCGCGGACCGCGACAGTCTGAACGTTGTGTCCCGCGGCGAGCGCGCCCTCGGCAAACCTCTTCGCCAGAGTTTCGGAATTGCCGCCCTTTCTCGGCGAGCTTGTAACTACTATTACTTTTTTCATTTCGTTTACTCCTTTAAATTAATAACTTGTTTTTAAAATTTCGCGTATATCCTTTTCGGTCAGAACCTTGTAGCCGCCCTCCATAACGCGCGTGCTTTTTACAATGCCTTCAAGCATAACGGGCTTTGCGCCGAGATCTGTTAAATTCATGACAAGCCCGATCTTTTTCATCCACTTTTCCATCTCTTCCAGTCCCTTTAAAGCGGTCTCCTTTTGTGTCTTGCCTTCGGGATTTACTCCCCAGACGTTGACCGCGTACCGCGCGAATTTCGCCTCGCCGTAAGAAAGGATAAATTTATAGTATGGTATGGAAACCGCGGCAAGGGTCATGCCGTGCGTAGCGTCGGTATGCGCGCCGACCGCCTGACCCAGCATATGCACTTCCCAGTCGGTGGTCTTGCCCTTCGCAATAAGGGTATTCAGCGCCCAGGTCGCTATCCACATTATGTTACTGCGCGCCTCGTAATCGGTCGGATTTTCAACCGCGATATTTGCGCTGTGAATGAGCGAACGCAAAAGCCCCTCGGCGATATAGTCGCTGGTATTGTCGTCCGTACCCGAAAAGTACTGTTCGAGAATATGCGACATAATATCGTACACGCCCGAAACCATCTGGTATTTGGGCAGAGTATAAGTAAACTCGGGATTGAGAATTGAGAATTTAGGGAAAACGTTATCGCCGAAAACGTGACCGATTTTCAGCTTCTGCGCATGGTTGGTAATAACCGAGCCGCCGTTCATTTCGCTGCCGGTGCCTACCATAGTCAGCACGCAGCCCACGGGAATAATATCGCAGGTTGCGTCTTCGAAACGGATAAAATATTTATCCCACGGATCGTCGTTGCAGTTTACCGAAACGGAAACGGCTTTCGCGTAATCGCAAACCGAACCGCCGCCGACGGCAAGAATGAAGTCGGCTTTCGCGGCTTTCGCCCTCGCCACTCCCTCGTTGAGTTTTTCGGACGTGGGGTTAGGCATAACGCCCGCGTCCTCGTAAACGCTTTTACCGTTGTCCTTTAAAATTTTAATTACCTTATCGTAAATTCCGTTTTTCTTTACAGAGCCGCCGCCGTAGATAAGCAGCACGTTTTTACCGTATTTGGGAAGCTCTTCGTTAAGCCCGTTTAAAGCGTCTTTTCCGAAATAAAGTTTAGTGGGATTGCAATAAGTAAAATTACCTAACATATTTATTACTCCTTAACGGTTTTTATAATTTTTGCCGGTACGCCGCCGACAACGGCGTTTTCGGGAACGTCCTTATTGACTACCGCGCCCGCGGCTACCACCGCGCCATCACCGATAGTTACTCCCACCAATATGGTCGCGTGCGCGCCTATCCAGACGTTTTTGCCTATCTTTACTGGCGCGGGCAGCATGCTCGCGCGCTTCTCCGGCGATAAATCGTGGTTTAAAGTTGCGATAACAACCTGCTGACCGATGAGCGCGTTATCGCCGATTTCGATACCGCCCTGGTCCTGAAAACAGCAGCCAGAGTTTATAAACACGTTTTTGCCGACGGTAATATTCTGTCCGTAATCTGCGTAGAAGGGCGGAAACATCCCGAAACCTTTGTCGACTTTCTGCCCCGTGAGGGTTGAAAACAGCTCCCTCAACTCTTCCGCGGTATGAAATTTATTATTTATTTCAGCCGTAATTTTCCGCGCCCTTTCAGCCGCTTCGTGCATATGCAGGTGCATTTCCGAACCTGCCTCGATATACGCGCGTTTTTTCATTTTCTCTTTAAACTTTTCGCTGTCCATAATGTCCCTGTTCTTTTTAATGACGCTTGATTTTTATTATATTTTCTGATATATTACCGGTATGAAAAAATTTGCAAGGTTTACCCTTCTATGTTTTATTCCGGTAGTTGCCGGAGTAGTATGCCTCATAGTCGGCAATACCACCGGCAACAGCACCGTAACTTACGCCGGTATGCTTTCGCTTATTGCGGGTTTACCCGCGATGATGATTATATTCTTAATCGTAGGGCTAATTCTGATGTCGACCGGCAAGCTCGGCGACGGCAAAAAGCCGGAGTCGGATACAACGGATACAACGGATACGACTGACGCGGCAGACAATAAGACGACGATAACGGACGTCGCGCGTGAAGAGGAAACTCCGTCCCAAAGAGAGCGCGAGCAGAACGCGATTGATAAAGTTAACGGTTCAAGCCGTTACGAAAGCCGAGTTAATATGTCCGAATACGAAATTCAGCACGTAGCGGAAGGTATGAAAAACGCTCCTAAATGGGGCGTCGCGGTAGGCTTGACCTCTTTCTTCCTGCTCGTTGCCGACATTATAGCCGCGACGGTGCTTCTCATTAACCGGATATTTATCGGCGCGATAGTGTGCGCCGCGCTTTTCGGCGTCGTTATCATCACCGCGTTTACCGTCGTAGCGGTAAGCCGCGCAAAAGCGTTGAACGGCGATATAAGTAAAGCCAAAAAGATAACCGAAGGCAAAGTCAAAACTTGCTATATGGTGGGTACTGCCACAACGCGAACAGACGGAAACTGCTATCAGAGCAGTAACGGTCAGACCGTACGCGTAAGCGGCGTAACTTACAGGGTAATCGTCAGCGCCGACGGCGAAGAATACGCCGCATTTTCAAAACAGTTTTATGAAACGGGCGAAACGGTAACCATTGCCGTTACGGGCATAAAGCGCGCCAAAATTGTAGACGAAGCCGAGCTTGAAAAGCTGAACAATTCCGATACGCCGTCATCATAGGCGCAGACCCCATTATTTGTAACTATATTTTATTTTAAATTTATCAATATGTCAAACTATTAAAAGCGCGGCTGCAAATTGCAGCCGCGCTCTAAATTATTATTTTTCGACAAACTCAACCAAAGTTATATCCAACGCATCAAGCTTAACGACGAACCACCGCTGGTATGGCATCGAAGCGTCGCCGATCCCGAATTTTTCTTCCGGTTTATAGCTTATTGTCAATACTTGATTTTTTACTTCTGTTTTCGTTATGCGGTTGTTTCTGTGATACACGGTCGTAAACGTATACGCAACAAGCATTTGCTTATCAAAATCGATATCAAGCTCTTTTATACCGGCAATAAATATTTCGTCATATCTTTCCCGGTTATTGACGATAAAAGTTCTTGACGCAGGGTAAGTTTCGTCCGTATAAAAATCCTGTTCAACGTAATGGATACTGCGCGTCAGATTTTCGCTTGCGAATTGCGTATTTATCCATTCTGCGGCGTTATCGTACAGCGCTGCATTATATTTAACGCTGCACCCGACAAAAAAGCATAAAGCTATTATAAAAATTATTGCGGAATAACCTGCTTTTTTAATCATATATACACCCTCTTTGCGCCTTTTCACTGTAATAACGGTTTAAAACTTATATTTGTCCCGTTTTTTGTAATATTGCTATAAAAAACCGCGGCTGCAAATTGCAGCCGCGGTTTAACTTTTTTAATGTAAGAAAAATTTAACCAGTTTGTCGTTGCTCTTTTTGTAGGGCTGGTAACGCATGGGCAAATCTATCCAGTTCTTTTTGTCCACAATGCTCTTGTAGTGCGTGAAAGTATCGAAGCCCTGCTTGCCGTGGTACGAACCCATTCCGCTCTCCTTAAAGCCGCCGAAGGGCATATTGGAAGTCGCAAGGTGAATGACCACGTCGTTTACGCAGCCGCCTCCGAAGCCAAGCTCGGTAGTAAGTTTTTTAATTTGTTTTTTGTTTGTAGAAAACAGATACGCGGCAAGAGGCGCGTCGCAGCTTTCAACGCGGGAAATAACTTCGTCAACGCTTTTATAGATTATAACCGGCAGAATTGGTCCGAAAATTTCCTCCTGCATAACCGCGTCGTCAAAGGTCACTCCGTCTAAAACGGTGGGCGCAATTTTCAGCTCCTCTTCGCTGTAAGCGCCGCCGCATACAACCTTGTCTTTATCGATAAGTCCCAGAAGTCGGTTAAAGTGCTTTTCGTTTATAATTTTACCGTACGCGGGATTTTTAAGGGGGTCGCTTCCGAACTGCTTTTCAATCTGCAATTTAATTTCGGCAATTAACTTGTCGTGAATTTTTTCGCTGCACATAAGATAGTCTGGCGCGACGCAGGTCTGACCAAGATTTAAAAATTTGCCCCATACTATGCGCTTTGCCGCAAGCGGAATATTCGCCGTTTCGTCCACAATGCAGGGGCTTTTGCCGCCCAGCTCCAGCGTTACGGGCGTTAAGTTTTCCGCCGCTTTTTCATAGACGATTTTGCCTACCCTCTTGCTGCCGGTGAAGAATATATAGTCGAACTTGGTGTCGAAAAGTACGGCGTTGACCTGCGAGCCGCCGAAAATTACCGCAACGTACTCTTCAGGGAACACGCTCGAAATAACTTTCTTTATCGCCTCGTTGGTCGCGGGCGAATACGCGCTCGTCTTCAGAACAACCGTGTTACCGGCTGCGACCGCCGCGATTACGGGATCTATCGAAAGCAGAAAGGGATAATTCCACGGGTTCATAACGAGTACCGTTCCGTAAGGCGAGGGCAGACGGTAGCTCTTGGACGCGAACTGCGCCAGAGGCGTTTTCACCTTTTTGGGCGAAGCGTATTTTTTTATATGCTTTATCATATGGGTAAGCTCGCTTAAAGCAAGCCCCGTTTCGCACATATAACTTTCGCTTTCGCTCTTACCCAAATCTTTTTTAAGCCCCGCGTGAATTTCTTCAAGGTTATCCCTGATTGCCGCGTAAAGCTTTTTGAGGTATAAAAGTCTGAATTTTACGTTAAGCGTTTTGCCGCTCTTAAAAAACTCTTTCTGTTTTGCAACTATCTCCGAAATTTCAGTCTGCATAAATTCCTGCCTTTAAATATATTTCTTTCAGCTTGTCTTTGCTCCACAGCACGGGTACGGGGTACAGAGGGTTAGCCTCCTTTTCCGCGTGCGAGGCAAGCTCTCCGATATGTTCTTTTTTAATAAAATCAAACTGCGCCGGAATACCGAACTTTTTATTCATTTCCTCTATCTTCGAAATAATTGTTTCCGCCGCCTCGCCTGCCGGAGTTTCCTTCGTGGCAAGGTCGCAGTAAATTGCAATTTGTTTAAGTTTTTTATGCGCTGCTTTGCCGTATTCCCTTAAAACTATTGGCAGCAGAACCGCGTTTGCAAGTCCGTGCGGAGTGTCGTACTTTCCGCCCAGCGAGTGCGCCACGGCGTGAACGTAGCCGACGTACGCCTTTGAAAACGCTCTGCCCGCTTTGTGCGCGGCAATAAGCATATTCCTTCTCGCTTCGCGCGTCTTGTCGAAATACGAAGCTTCGAGATTTTCAAAAATCATTTTAATAGCTTCGAGCGCGTCAGTCCTCGTGGATCTGTTTCCGCTCTTGCCGATATACGCCTCTATCGCGTGGGTCAGCGCGTCCATACCTGTTGTCGAAACAACCTTGGGCGGCAGGGTCATTGTGACCTCTTCGTCTAAAACGGCGTACTTCGGAATAAGGGGGAAATCGTTGATTGCGTATTTATACCGCGTCTTGCCGTCCACGATAACGCACGCGAGAGTGGTCTCGCTGCCCGTTCCGGCAGTCGTTGGAATTGCGTATAAAAGGGGTATTTTTTTGCCCACCTTTAAAATTCCGCGCAGCTTTGCAAGCGGTTTTTTAGTCGCGATAATCGCGCCCACGCCCTTTGCGCAGTCTATGGGCGAGCCGCCTCCGAAAGCTATCAGACAGTCGCAGCCGTTCTCCTTATAAACCTTTACCGCGTCCTCCGCGTTGTCGGTCGTGGGGTTTGCAACGACGTCCGAAAATACGAGGTATTCAAACCCTTCCTCTGTAAGCTTTTGTTCAAGCCCTGCGCAAAGCCCTAAACCGTATATCGTTTTATCGGTCACGATAAGCGGTTTTTTCTTTCCGTTTTCTTTAAGAGAATTCGGGATATCATCTGTTTTCGAAATAATTTTCGGGTCCCTGTAGGGCAGAACGGGCAGAGCGATTTTTAAAACGGTCTGAAAAATTCTGCAATACGCCGCCTTGAAGGGGTTGACCCCTTTTACCTTGTTTTTCATTAAAAACTCCTTTAAGCCGCAACCGTAAGCTTGCCCGATTTAAACGAGTAAGCGTATGTTGCGCCGGGCTTGGCGTAATTTTCGTTTGCAACCCAGCGCACGGTTTTATCGGTAAGGTTGAAAACAACGCTGTGTACGGTTACGCCGCCCGCCTTTCTTCTTCCTACTTCGGACAAAATGTTCATCGCGGCTTTCTCGTCCGCGACTACGCCGTTACCCTCTTTCAGACGGTCATAGATATGCTGATATCTGTCCCAGCCGAATTTATCCGCGTCGCTTTCGTAATAACTGTCGTGACCGTTCACTATAAAGTTTGTTATCCACTGATAATCAAATTCGGCGCCGTCGCGGAGACCGGTATACATATTGTCGGTGTTATACAAAACTTTGAGAGTACGCGCCGAGCCGTCGTTATCCGTCTTGTCGGTTGCATTTTCTGCCGGAAGCCATTCCAGAATGGCGCTCTTGCCGGTAGCGTCCGCTATCATATAGTGGAACGAGGATTTAGCCGAGTCGTGCAGGTTGTAGCCTTTAATAAGCTCCACCGCCTCGTCAACCGTCGCGCAGTAGTCCAAAATCATTCTCTGCATGGTGGTCGAAGTGAAGTTCGGCTTGTTTTCGTCCTTCTGGTCGGTTGCGACCGTGCCGCTGCTGCTGACGCTTGTATCGTCGCCCTGATAGGACATAAATATCGCGCAGCTCAAACCCTTTTCGTTCATACCGTCAAGGGGCGTGTAGGGCGCGGCGAAGCAGGTGATTTTGTCCATAAGTCCGCCCAGATCTTTTTCAGTGTCGATGCCTATATAATTCATATCCACGGTAGAAAAGGACTTGTATCTGCCCTTGCCCGGGTTGTTGCATATCGTTATGCAGACGTTCGTTTTGTCAAAGTCGTAGTTGCGCGCAAACAGTATATCGTTTTCGGGCGTCTTTGCAGTGAACGCCGAGCAGTTTACGTCCGACTCGCCTATATCCACTTTCATAAGCCCTTTCGTAATGTTGCTGGTGATAAAGTTAATAAGCTCGCTGTCGGACGAAGCGCCGCCGCGCTTTACGAATTTATCCAGGTAGAAACCGCCCTTGACCTTCATACTATAAACCGAGCCTTCGTCGTTTTCGTCGTTTCTCGCCTGCAGGTGCTGAATGCTTGAAACGGTCGAAATTACTTCGCCCCAAAGGCAGCCCACCGTAATACCCAGTACTGCCGCGATAAGGATAATCACCGCAAGGGTAATACTTAAAGCCCTGAACCACAGCTTTTTCCAAAGTTCCTTCAATTTTGTCATTTTATATTTACTCCTTGAAAAGTTTTCTATTTATTCGCAAAGAACGAAACAACTACCCCGTTGGGGCCCACGTGCGTACCTATCGTACAGCCCACGGTGTGAATAGGAATATTCTCCGACTTACCCTTCCAAAGCGCCTCGCTGTCGCGCAGATACTTTTTCAGATAGTCGTCGGTAAGTCCCGAATAGCCCAGCGCGTAGGGCATACCGAAGTCAATTCCGCCGCACTTTTCGATAAGCTGCATTAAGAGGTTGTTTCCCTTTTTTGAACCCATCGCCTTGCCAACGCATTTAACCTCGCCGCCTATTACCGAAACGACGGGCTTTATCGAAAGCAACTCGCCGGCAAACGCCGCCGCAGCCGATATGCGTCCGCCCTTTTTCAGATATTTTAGGGTGTCTAAAACAGCCAGAACCTGAATTTTTCGTTTCGCCCCGTTAAGCTCTTTTACTATCTCTTCCGCGGAAAGTTTGCCGGCGTTTACAAGCCTTAACGCGTAGTCGCATAAAATCCGCTCGCCTATGCAGGCGTTCAGACTGTCTACTACGAGGACTTTGCCGCCGAATTTTTTAGCCGCCTTTACGGCGCAGCCGTACGTTCCCGAAAGCTTTGAGGAAATGGTTATTGCAATAACGCTGTCGCCGTCTGCGGTCAGCTCCCCGAACTTTTCCTCCCACCTGAACTCGTTTATCTGACTCGTTTTGGGCAGGTCCGCGCTTTCAATGAGTTTTTCGTAAAATTCCCTGTGCTGCAAGTTCACGCCGTCAAGATACTCTTCGTCGCCTATGCGCACTTGTATAGGAATACATATTACGCCCAGCTCTTCCGCTTCGGCCCGGGTTATATCCGCAGCAGAGTCCACTAACAGTTTAATCATGTTCACTCCATTGCCTCGTAGTATTTTTTCAGGTTTTCCGCAATCGATTGAAGCGACTTATAGAAAAATTTTCTCTCTTCTTCGGACATATCCGCGCTGCCGCCCTTCACCGCTCTTTCCGCTTTTTCGGAAATAGCTTCCGCAACCTTCAAGCCTTCGCCGGTCAGCTTTACGGGCGCGTTGTAGGTTTTGGAGTCGTACTCTATATACCCCTTTTCTTTCAGCACTTTTAAAGCGCGCGAAATTGCCGCCTTGTCCTCGAAGGTAAGACGCATAAGCTCGCTCGCGGTAAGGCCGCTTTCGTTTTCGCGCAGGTAGTAAATGCACATAACGTGAATACACTGCAAGCCGTACTCGCGCATTTCGCGGTGCTTGATTTTCTGCACCAGTTTATTGATTTTTAAAATGGTAATCGTAAAAGTTTCAAATATTTTTTCCATAATTTTCCTTCACCGTTGATTTGTCAACGAGTTATATAATAACCGATTATAAATGCGATGTCAATCAAAACAGTTGACAAATCAACAGGTTATTTAAAAATATCCCCTGACGGTAACCGTCAGGGGATATTTATGTTTGATTAGCGTTTAGCTTGTTTACGATAACGCAATTAAGATACGCGACAGACAATGTCTGTAAACGGAACGTTTATCAGTAATCGATATTATCGTAGAAACCGTCTACATCCGAAAAATCGTTTCTCTCTTCCCTTGCGCCGTCACGCTCTCTGCGCACGGGCTTTTGGGTTGTGTCAACCGTCGTGGTCGTGGTTATAACCGCGTCGGAAGGATACTGCGCCAGAACGGGCTGCGAAACGTTTTCCTCTACGGTGTTAACCGCAGGCTGTTCGGTAGCCATTCCCTTCTGCGACATAAGCTTTGCAAACGCCGCAATCAGCGCGTCGCCCAGGAGCTCGGCGTTCATACCCTCGTTGCCGAAGGGAAGCCTCTGTTTCTGTTCGTAAGCCGGATATCCGCGTGAGGCAAGCCTTGCCATTTCAAGCTCGGTCTTCATTGCGGAAAGTTCCTTATTCGCCTGCTGCTCGGCGCGTATCAGCGCAAGCTGCATTTTTATCTCGCCCAGACTGTCAGCCGAAACTGACTGGCCGCCATGCGAATAAGGCTGTAACGATTGCGCAGGTTGCGAAGGCATTGCCTGTACGGCCGCAAGTTTTGCGCGCATTTCCGCAAGCTCGGCTTCAAGTCTCTGCATTGCCGAATTATCCGCCTGCTGAACGGGCGCCTGCTGCGCGGGTGTAGGCATTGCCTGCTGCTGCATTGCCATGGAAGCCATACCGGCGCCTGCCATGCCTGCCTGCGCGCGGATCTTTTCGAGTTCGGCTTCCTGCCTTGCTCTTGCAAGCTCGCGCTCGGCTTCAAGACGCTCCTGCTGCATTCTGCGCTCTTCTTCGCGGCGGGCTTTCGCCTCTTCGCGCTGTTCCTTGGTCTTTCTGCGTTTTATGCATACCGCAATTATTATGATAAGCAGTATCAGCACCGCCAGCGCGATTAAAAGCCAAGCCCACATAGGAAGTCCCAGCATCGTCTTGGATGCGAACTCTTTTACGTTGTTCATAAGAGCCGCCGCGCCGCTTTCAGGTACCGTATATGTTACCGCCGCGCTTGAAAGTTTAACGGTATCGTCGTTTGCAAACGTGAAGTTATTGCTGTCGTCGCCGTTTTCGCCTGCGCCGAGAACCGCGCTGACGTAATAGGACCTGCCGCCCTTAAACACGACTTCCTCGTCGGACAGAGGGGTCGTTGCGGCTTCGTCCGCGTAGTACGCAACGCCGATTTTAAGCGAGCCGTCGGTGATAAGCGTTCTTGCCCACTCGGGCAGTTTGCTCGCGTTAATCTTCGCGCCGTTCTTGCAGCTCAAATCGAGTATATCGGTACCCAGCTTGTAGGGCGCAATTTTCCAGTTGTAGGAAGCCACCGCGCCGTCAACCGTAACGCTCTGCGAAACCGCGTCGTCCGCAAGGCTGAATTTAACTACCGCCTTGGTGGTAACGCCGCCGCTCTCCGCAGGCTGCTTCCATTTATAGTTTGCGTTGATAATTTCAAGGGTCGCGGTGTAAGGACCTACGTTTATCGCGTTGATGGGATAGCTTACCGCCTTGATTATTTCGCCGTCGAGATACTGCTGGTACTTGCCGTCCAGGTACTCTTCGAATTTAATCTGTTCGCCCTTGAACTCTATCTTCTTGATAATTTCGGGAACGTCGATTTCCTTCTGGGTAACTTCGATAAGGAACGAATACGTATCCAGCGAGTACGAAACGTCGCCGTCCTCGGTCATTCTGATTTCTACTACGTATTTGCCCGCGTTGAGGTCTGAAAGCTTATACTCGCCCAGCTTGCCCAGCTCGGTCAGATTTGAAATCTTGTCAACGTCCTCGCAGTCGTGGATATAAACTTCGTAGTTGCCCGAAGCCGAAACCTGCGCGCCGCCGTCCTTTTCAACGACTTTGACCGCAAAGTCGACTTCCGAATAGACGAGCGAACTCTCTTCAAGCGTCGCTTTCGCGCGCGTTCTGTTGTCGCCGATGCTGAACGAAGCGACTTCGGTCGTTCCTTCGAGTTTATACTTACTGTCCATTCCGTCTTTCAGAACGACGTTCACTTTTACCTGAATCTGTCCGCCTGCGTCGTCCGCAAGTTCGTACAGTTCAACGAGTCCGTCAACGCCCTTGTACTCGGTGCCGTTGTAGGTGTAAACGTAGTCGAGAATTTCGTTCAGATCGAGTTTATCGTCATCCGCCTTTGCGACGGGCGTCTTGTACTTTTTGCCGTCCTTCGAAAGGTCGCCCTTGGGCATATTTACAATTTTCACCGTCTTGGGGGTAATTACCCAGGACAGAACCACGGGGTCGGGCTGATCGAAGTTTGTATCGGTGAGCGTGAACGAAAGGGTCGTAATCACGCGGTTTCCTTCTGCGGTGATTTCCTTCGAGCTGTTTCCGTCAAGCTCGTCAATCTCCGTGCCGTCGGGCATAGTGCCGTCTTTCACAAGCACGAAAATCATAGTGCCGTCGGCGTAGTCCACTTCGTAGACGGGAATTGCATTGCCTTCGCTGTCCGTGAAAGGATAATCTGTAGTATTAGGCGCGCCCATATCGACGGGCGTTCCGCTTGCGCCGACTTTATACTGCCATTTAATTTTGGAAGTATCAACCGTACCGTTCTTTATGGTAACGGTAATGGTTGCCGTACCCTTCTGCGAGTCGCCGCCGTACTTTTCGTCGTCGTCGAACAGATGGTCGCCGTCCGTTTTCAGCGCGTAGCATACCGTATAAGTATCGGGCGTCGAAAGGTCGGTAACAACCTGACCCTTGCTGTTGGTAATTTTAATACCGTTCGTAAAGCCGTCGCGCGTGTCGGTGTCGGGCTGCATATAGTTGTACTCGGTGGGAATCTGGGGCGCGGGTATCGTGTAAACGTTTGCCGCTCCGTCCTTCAACGCGTACTTAATTTCAACCTGCGAGCCGTCATCATTGAACAGAGCCGTTGCGGGGTCGTCGCCTTTAACGATACTCCAGACGAGTCCGCTCGTATCCGCGCCGCCCGCGTCGATTTTGAACTGCTGCGAGTTTTTGTCGGTGTTCACGGTATAGTTATCGTTCACCGCGCTGTAACCGTTTTCGCCCTTTGCAATGAGTTCAACCTTCGCCGTGTAGTTGCCCGAAGCTAAATCTTTGATATCGATGCTCGTTCCGCTTACGGGTACGGGGCTGCCGCCCGTCTTGGTGTAGGTGAAGATATACGCGGGAGTCTCGCCCGAAACCGGACCTGCGGTAGTTGATTCCGCATAGCTCAAAGTTCCTGTACTTGCAGGGTCGAAGTCCCACTTCCAGTTGGTGTCGCCCGAGGCGGTGAAAGTGAATTCAAGCGATTTCTGCTTAATTTCGATATCTATCGTCTTGTTTGAAACGCTCTTTGTTTCGTCATTCCAGGTATACTTGTCGCTGTTTAAAACGAAAGTGATTTTGCACTTGCCTGCGTTCGTCGCGGTGACGCTCTTCTGGTCCTCGGACAGCGTAAAGTTTGTCGTGTCCGAAAGAGTAACCGATTTAACCGCGTCCGAAGTATAGGTCAGCGTAAAGGTGTGACTGTCGCCGTCGTAAGTGTATTCCTTTTTGTCGACGGTGGGAACGTTCGCGCTGCCCTTGCCGACCGTCAGCGTACCGTCTTTAAATTCTATATCGTAGTTGTCCGATTCATATCCGCTAGGCGTTATTTTGTAAGTGCCTGCGGGGCTTGTCGTGGAGTAAATCGTTCCGCCGCTATTCTTACAGGTAAACGCAAGCGTGCCTGTAAGTACCCCCTCCGTTTCGCCGTTCACAAAGCCACTGTACGTTACTTCGTGTTCGGGTTCGGCTTCGCCGTAGCCTATCGACTCGTCTTTCGCCGTAACCGTCAGTTTAGCTTTTTTAATTTCATAACTGCCCGTAACGGAGTCGTCGGTATCCGCCCACTTAAACCTGCTTGCGGTTTCCGTGCTTTTAAGCGTAACTTTAATATCGTCCTTGTCGTACTCGTCCGCGTTTATAAGGTCGGTCGGGTAAGTCACGGTATAGTCCGTACCTGCGGTAGTATCAAGCTTGGTACCCGCAAAGCCCGCGGGGTAATTAAATTTTACCGTCGCGTTATTCTGCGCCTGTCCGTTATAGGTCTTGCTGCCGCTTATCGTTGCGGTAATTGTCGCCTGGCTGATTGTGTAAGCCGCGGTATTAATCGTGATTTTATAGTTATTAACCGTCGGTTGAACTTTACCCTTAACGGTGTATGAACCCAAATCAGACGTGTTTGTCGCGTCGGTTGAAGGTGTCACTAACGAAGTTACCGGCATTGAAGCGTCCGCGCTTGCAAGCGGGGTTGAGGGATTAACTTCCGCCTCTAACGCTGCAAGAGCGCAGCCGTATTCGCTGGTCGCATCTTTGAGATTTACTGTAATTTCCCTGGGCTGAATATTTACCGTAAACGGAGGCAAACCAATCGCACACGTAACGCTTGCTGAGACGGTAGGCTTATAAGAGCTGGGAACAGTACTGAGGTTAGGTAAAAATGAATAATAACCGGCGTTGCTTACGCTTGTAAACGCAGTGGTACTGTTGTTGAACGCCGCATAGGCAGTTGAAGTGGTTGCGCCGCCTGACTGCCAGTCGAATAACGTTGCTCCGTCGGCGTTCGCTATTGTACGGACAGCGACAAGCTCGCTTCCGTAGGTTAAAGTCAAATCGCCGCCGCTTTCTACCGTTTCCCAGTCAGTACTGGTGTCAAGCTTATACTGCCACGTTGCATCAAGTATCGCCGTTTTGGAATTTGAAGTAAGTATTTGCCACTCGGCTCCGCCCTGGGCTATTCGTTTTGACGGGTCATCACTGAATACAAACGCTGCGGTATAGCTTGTATAAGTATAACCGTTTGTTTTACCCGTAGCGCCCGTAGTAAGTTTACCGTTGTTGCCAATTCCTGTGGTAATACCTATATAAGCCGAACCTTTTTCTGTCGTAAGGTCGCCCGTTATTGTTAACAATTTCGTAGTGACTCTGAGGTTAGCTTGGTCGCCGTTGGTAAAGTTATCGTAAATTTTTACTGGTCCGCCTATTGATACACTGCTGCTTGCGCCAGGATTCAAGGCACATCCCGTAGCTTGAGTATTCTGGGTAATAACACCGCCGTTCAATATAATTTTGGTGTTATCCATCAAACATATTCCGCCTTCGTAGCTAGCGGCATCGTTATAACTTATTTCACCGCCGGTTACAGTGAGTTCCGACTTCTCCGACATAAACACACCGCCGCCGTTATTAGCGCTATGATTGTCGGTAATAGTGCCGCCGGTGATTATTAAGGATACATTCTTATCTAGCCTTACACCGCCGCCGCCGTTAGTTGATCCTGTACCGTTCGCATAGTTACCGGAAATTAAGCCGCCGTTTATCTCGTGTATTTCCGAAGTACCTTCAATTTCTACACCGCCGCCGTTACGGTCTGCTATATTGTTAGTAACGGAGCCGCCGTTCATAACGAACTTACCATCGAGTACGTAAACACCGGCAGCGCAATCGCCTTTGTTTCCCGTAATATTGCCGCCGTTTATAGTTAACTCGCCGCCGTTCATCATTATTCCGCCGCCGTAATCCTCTTCGGGCTTTTCAGAATGCCAGTTATCTTTTTCTGCCGTATAGCCGCCCGTAATATTGCCGCCGCCCGCGCTGTCCTCTAATGTAAGTTTACCTCCGCCAACGTACAAATTGCTGCCCAGCTGGGTATAGTCGTTAAGCTGGCGGTTAATTGTGTGACCGTTTAAATCAAGCACTATATCCGCGCCATCGGGAATGCAAATTCTGCCGTATGAAAATCCGTCGCCGGTGCCGAAGGGGTGGCTTGCATCGTCGGTGGGAGCTAACCAGTCTGCGTCTAAAATAAAGTAAACCTGCTTGCCCAGCGTTTTGCTGTTACTTACCGCGTTGTTCCAGGCGTCCGCAAAATTTTCGCCTACCACAAAGCGCAGCGAGGTGGTGTCCTGCTGCTGTTCGGTTGAAGAAACTTCTTCCGCGGTAAGCGTTTTATTGAAAGTTTTATCGTCGGAGTTATTCAGCGGAACCGCGCACGCGGAGAACATCAATGATGCCGCCATCGCAAACGAAGCTACCGCCGTTCCGAGCGCCGCTATTCTCTTTTTAAATTTTGTGTTTTTGGTGCTTTGCATACCCTCATCCTCCTGCTACTCCTTTTCCGGAGTAACAAAAAAAGTGTGTCCCCATAAAAGACACACTCTGCTATGTAGTATATCTTTTAAGGTTACCACACCATTTACAATTTCTGCCCTTTTCAATACAAAGCTTAATTCGAGTACAAAAGCAAATCGCTTAGCAAAGTCATTGATTATATAGCAAATAATTTTTAAAGATATACAAAGCCGCTATGACTTTGTTATATAATTAAATCTTTTGCTTGTCTTTGCTTTTTTCCTAAATCGCATCAAGCTTTGTTTTTCGGGCAAAAAAATTGCATAAAAAACGGGCAATATTAAATTGTAAATAATGTGGTATGCGTATTTTAACATATTCCGTCAAAATTTTCAAGATATTTTTTAAAAAAATAAAAACTTGTGGTTGCCAATTACTCCCACCACAAGATATTGTGTCCGGCAATGCCGGTTTCGTATTATTTTCGTGTTTTTTCTTGATTTTTCGCCTTAAAAACGCATAAAAAAGGCGCCGCGGCGGAAAAATTTCCGCCGCGGCGCCACTATTCTACCTATTATATATTAACCGCGTCCAAACCCGTCTGGGTTGTTTTTCTGCCAGCGCCATGTGTCCGCGCACATTTCGTCAATGCCCAGTTTCGCCGACCAGCCCAGCTCCCTTTTCGCCTTTTCCGCCGAAGCGTAGCACTCCGCAACGTCGCCCGCGCGCCTTTCCACAATCTCGTACGGAATTTTTTTGCCGCACGCCCTTTCAAACGCGCTTACCATTTCAAGCACGCTGTAACCTCTGCCTGTGCCGAGATTGCAAATATGCACACCCGTCGATTTATAGCCGGCAAGCGCTGCAACGTGACCCTTTGCAAGGTCCACCACATGGATATAGTCCCTTACCCCCGTGCCGTCGCGCGTGGGATAATCTCCGCCGAAAACTTTCAGCTTATCCCTTTTACCCGCCGCAACCTGCGCTATATAGGGCATCAGATTATTCGGTATTCCTTTGGGGTCCTCGCCTATCATGCCGCTTTCGTGCGCGCCGACGGGGTTAAAATACCTCAAAAGCATAACGTTCCAACTTCCGTCCGCGGCGCAAAGGTCCTGCAAAATGCGCTCAATCATAAGTTTGGTCGCACCGTAGGGGTTTGTCGCCGAAAGGCGGCAGTCCTCGGTAAGCGGCAGCCTTTCGGGTACGCCGTACACCGTCGCCGACGAAGAAAATATAATGCTTTTAACGCCCGCCCTCTTCATGCAGTCCAAAAGCACGAGAGTACCGTAAACGTTGTTATCGTAATAGTCCAGCGGAATTTGGCAGCTTTCGCCGACCGCTTTCAGTCCTGCGAAATGAATTACACCGTCAATCTTGTTTTCGCCTAAAATTTTATCAAGCATGGCTTTGTCGCGTATATCGCCCTCGTAAAAGCTGACTTTTTTCGCGGTCAGTTTTTCAACCCTCTTCAGACTCTCTTCCGAAGAGTTCGAAAGGTTGTCGATAACTACTACGCCGTAGCCCGAATTTAAAAGTTCCAATACGGTATGACTGCCGATATAGCCGGCGCCGCCCGTCACCAAAATATTTTGCATAGCCGTATTATATATATCCGGTTAAACTTTTGTCAAGCGTTATCGCACCGTCACTCCACAGTGACCGACTTTGCCAGATTTCTGGGCTTGTCGGGGTCGCGGTTCAATATTACCGCCGTTCTGTACGCGATAAGCTGCAGCGCCGACGACGACAAAAGGGGGGATAAATACTCGCCGCCGTCGGGAATTTTTACAATCTCTGCACGTCCTTTCAGCTCCTCCGCAATGCTGTCAACGCAGGTCACAACGGCTACTTTGCCCTTTCTCGAAAGCACCTGCTCCACCGCGTTTTTGCTCTTGCCGGCAAGCCGTTCGCAGGTAATAACCACCACCGCAACAGCGCTTTCGTCAATCAGCGCGAGTGTGCCGTGCTTCAGCTCGCCCGCGGGATAGCCCTCGCTTGGAATATAGGAAACCTCTTTTAATTTCAGACTGCCTTCGAGCGCGACCGCGTAGTCTATGTCCCTGCCCAGAAAATACACGCCGCTTGAACGCGCGCACATATCCGCAACTGCCGATATGTCCGTGTTTTCAACCGTCTGTTTGCAGAGGGCGGAAATTTTTTGCATTTCGTCAAAGTCGTTGCGCCGGCCTGCCAGAACGTTTGCAAGCAGGTACAGGGCGGCAACCTGACCGGCGTACGATTTTGTCGCCGCCACGCAGATTTCGGGTCCGGCGGCAACCGGTATAACCACGTCGGCAATTCCTGTCAGCTGCGAGTAGGGCGCGTTTGTCACCGCGACCACGCGCGCGTTAAAATTTTTTGCGAGCTGCGCGGCCTCGACCGTGTCGGCGGTTTCGCCGCTCTGACTTACCGCGACCACCAGAGTTCTTTCGCCGACGATAGGATTTTTATATCGGAACTCGCCGGCAATTTCAGCCTCGCAGGGAATTCGCGCAAACTGTTCGATATATCTTTTTGCAACCAGTCCGCTGTTATACGCCGTGCCGCAGCCGGTGATAATTACGCGGTCAACGCCGGCGCAGATTTTTCTTACCTCTCCCTCCGCCGTGTGAAAAACTGCGCAAGTGTTCGCTATTGCATACGGCGACTCGCGTATTTCTTTCAGCATATAGTGCGGACAGCCGCCCAGCTCTAAATTAGCTGGGGTGGCAAGATTGGGACGGACCGGGCGGCGAACTTCGTTTAAACCGTTGTCGAATACGCGTACCGCGTCCGAAGTTATCAGTGCAAAATCGCCGTCCTCCAAAATACTTATTTCTCTGCACAACCCCGCAAGAGCGGGGGCGTCGCTCGCCGCAAAATTTCCGTCCGCGCCGCTTCCGACTATAACCGGACTTTTGAACTTTGCCGCGGCGATACCGTCGAAATCAGCGCATATGACCGCTATTGCATACGAACCGGTTAAAAGCGCGCAGACTTTTTTAAGCGCAGCTAAAAGGTCGCCGTCGTAAAATTTATCCAGAAGACGGGCGATAACTTCGCTGTCGGTATCGGACAAAAATTCGGCGTTTGCAAGATATTTTTCTTTCAGTTCGGCGTAGTTTTCTATAATGCCGTTATGTACTAACGCAAACTTACCCGCCGCAAGAGGGTGGGCGTTCACGTCCGAAGGTTTGCCGTGGGTCGCCCAGCGCGTATGTCCTATACCGGTGTTTCCGTTCAAATCGCCGACGCAGTTTTCAAGCGTTGCAACCTTGCCCTGCCGCTTTACTATTGAAATTTGTCCCTTTGATAAAGTTGCGATTCCCGCGGAATCGTAGCCCCTGTATTCAAGTTGTTTTAATCCGCCGTAAATAATATCCGAAGCCCTGCGTTTGAGAGCGCAGCCGACTATTCCGCACATATATTCACTCCGATTTTATAATTCTGCTTTTTTGCGCAGTTCCGCGCAGGCGGCAAGACAATTTTCGTAATTTTCGCCCTCCGCCATAATTCTTACGACCTCTTCGGTACCCGAGGGGCGGACGACCAGTCTTACGCCCAGACTTTTGGAAACTCTGTCAACATCTTTTAAAATAGTCGCCGCCGCGGCTTTTTTGTCCCTGACCGCAATGTTCACGCTGACCTGCGGAAAACTTTTGTAATCTTTAAGTAGCTGCGGCAGATCCTTTTTCTGTTCGACCAGAGCTTCCATTATCATAATGGCGGTAACAAGTCCGTCGCCGGTTGATTCGTACTTCGAAAAAACCACGTGACCGCTGCGCTCGCCGCCCAGTACCGCGCCCGATTTTGTCATTTCGTCGCAGACGTTTTTATCGCCGACGTCGCACACCGCGCACTCTATGCCGAGGGGGAGCAGGCTTTTTATAAGTCCGCCGTTGCTCAAAACGGTGCAGACTATTTTATTGCCCGAAAGCTCGCCGCGTTTTTTCAGGTAGTCGGCGCAGATATAAAGTATCTCGTCGCCGGTAATCACTTCGCCGCGGCTGTCGACGCATATACATCTGTCGGCGTCGCCGTCGAAAGCGAAGCCTATATCCAGCGAATTGTTTTTGACAAGTTCTACAAGTCTTTCGATATGAGTGGAGCCTACGCCGTCGTTGACGTTGGTGCCGTTGGGCGACACGCCGACCACCGAAGTTTTAGCGCCCAGCGCGTCGAACACGCTTCTTGCAATCTGCCAGGCGCTGCCGTTCGCCGCGTCCAGCCCCACGCGCAAGCCCTTGTACGAACAGGTCGAAAGAGATATAAGGTGACCTATATATCTGTTCCGCCCCGAAACGTAGTCGACCGTCCGCCCGATAGCTCCGCCCGAAGCGAAGGGAATTTCGCCGCTCCTGCCGTCAAGATATTTTTCGATTTCGGCTATCGCGCTCTCTTCCAGTTTTTCGCCCGCGGAGTTCATAATTTTAATGCCGTTGTCAAAGTACGGATTGTGGCTTGCGGAAATCATAATACCGCAGTCAAAACCTTCGCAACGGGTAATGTACGATACCGAGGGGGTGGTGGTGACGTGCAGAATGTACGCGTCAGCGCCCGACGCGGTAAGCCCCGCGGCAAGCGAGTATTCGAGCATATATGACGATAACCGCGTGTCTTTTCCGATAACCGCGCGGCATCTGCCGCCGCTTTTGCCGCCGTACATATGCCCCAGAATTCTTCCGACTTTGTACGCGTGTTCGGCGGTTATGGTTACGCCGGCTTCGCCGCGGAAGCCGTCCGTTCCGAAATATTTACCTATAAAACACCTCCACCGTTAAACTGCGTTTACACGCATATGTATCTGCGCGGCAAACTGCCGTCAACTGTCTGTCAATACATATGCGCGTAAACTTCATATGCCGCCGCGTCCATATGCGGACAAAGGGCAAAAACGGTTTATTTCCCGTATACATAGTATGCAAAACCCGTAAATTAGGGTTACCGCGCTAAAAAATTGACTTTTATTTTGCAAATACTTATAATGGAGGCACACGGTAGCCAAACCGAATAAGCCGCGACGCCGCCTTATTGTCGCTTTTCAGCAAATACGCCCTTGCAGTACGTCCGTGTACAGCAGCGGACACCTTCGCAGAAAATCAATAATTCAATCGTCGCGGTGCTACGCAGTTTTGCCGAGCGAAATTAGGCGCAAGACAAGGCGAAACCGCGCAGGCGTACCGAGAGTACGTCAAGCGGGTTCAACGCAGTATTGTGTTTAATTACGCCGTCAAAACCTTATCCTGTTTGATTACCGTGTGCCTATGAGCGGGTCCTCCCCTCCCTTTAACGTAAATCTATGAAGAAGAAATCTAAATTCAAACTTTCAATATGGAGAATACTTGCGCTCGGCTATCTCGTGACTATGATTGCGGGCAGCATTCTTTTGATACTGCCCTTCGCAACGAAATCGGGGCAGTCCACTTCCTATATCGACGCGCTTTTCACTGCGGCGTCCGCAACTTTCATTACCGGACTTGCGCCCTACGACACCGCAATTCACTGGACCATTTTCGGACAGCTCGTAATTCTGTTTTTGATACAGCTGGGCGGACTGGGTTTTATGACCATAGTCTCTATCATATTCGTAATGTTCAAGCAGGGCATGGGTTTGCACGAACGCCGCGTTATGATGATGGACGCAGGCGGCGGCAGTAACGCTCTGGGCGTTAAAAAACTGGTAGTACGTATAGTGGTCGGTTCGCTTATAATAGAGGCGGTCGGAGCGCTGCTTTTGTGTATAAGGTTCATTCCCCAGTTCGGCGCGGGCAAAGGTATTTACTTTTCAATCTGGCACTCTGTTTCCGCATTCTGTAACGCGGGTTTCGATTTAATGGGTACTGCCGACGCCCCCTTTGTTTCGCTTACGGGCTACGCGACCGATCCCCTCGTTTCCCTCACTATCTGTCTTTTGATTATTTTAGGCGGACTGGGTTTCTGCGTCTGGGGCGACGTTATCGACTGCAGGTTCAACCTCAAAAAGGCGCAGCTTAACACGAAAGTAATACTTATAGTAAACGCAATACTGCTTTTTGGCGGCGCGGCTCTGTTCCTCGTTTTCGAGCGCGACAATCCTTCTTACGAGGGATATAATTTCGGGCAGAAGCTGCTTGCGTCCTTCTTCAATTCCACTACCGCGAGAACTGCGGGGTTATCCACCACCCCTCTTGAAAGTATGTCCGACAGCGGATACCTTCTGACTATCCTTTTAATGTTTATAGGCGGAAGCTCCGGCTCTACCGCGGGCGGACTTAAAGTCGGAACCTTCGCGGTAATTACTATGGGTATGTTAGGCGTGTTCCGCGGAAGACGGGATATAAATATAGGAAAAAGACGTATCGAATACTCGCTCGTGTCGCGCTCGCTTGCAATTCTTACCGCCTGCCTTATGACTATTATCCTTTCGACAATGATAATATGCGCGGTAGAAAAGCCGGAAGTCGTTAACTTCCACGACGCGCTGTTCCAAAGCGTTTCGGCGTTGAGTACTACGGGACTCGGCATATGCGATATTGCAAGTCAGTGCTGGCTTTCAAAGATAATTCTTATAATTCTGATGTTCGCCGGCAGGGTGGGTATACTTACCTTTGCGCTTGCTTTGGGCGAAAAGAGAACGGCGGCGGAAATAAGATTTCCGGTTGAAAATATTTTAATAGGTTAAAAATAAACGGAGATATAATTATGAAATCTGTGTTACTTATAGGTATGGGAAGGTTCGGTCAGACCCTCGGCGAAAAGCTTTTGGGTATGGGCAACGAGGTTATGATCGTCGACAAGGACGAAGACGTTATAAACGCGCTCGCATCCAAGTACACCAACGCCCTGATTGCCAACTGTATGAACGTCGACAACCTGCAGGCAATGGATATACCGTCCTTTAACGTGTGCGTGGTGACCATCGGCGACGATTTTCAGTCGTCTCTGGAAATTACGTCTATCTTAAAAGATTTGGGCGCGAAATACGTTGTATCGCGCGCCGATACCGAAATTCAGCGTAAGTTCCTCTTCCGCGTGGGCGCGGACGAGGTTATATATCCGAACAAGGATATTGCCGAAAAGCTTGCGGTCAAGCTGAACAGCGGAAACGTTTACGACTATATCGAAGTGGATTCGCAGCACGCTATTTTCGAGATTGCGGTGCCTGCAAAGTGGCACGGAAAAAATCTGATTGAAACAAACCCGCGCGCAAAGTACGGACTGAATATTCTGCTTATCAAAAAGGGCAAGAATATCGTGCCGTCGCCGGCGCCTACCTATACTTTTGAAGAGGGCGACCTTATAATGGTTTTCGGCAACAAGGAGCAAATCCTGAATTTTACGAATAAGCATTCTTAAACGTTCCGTTTAATCGCGTATCTTAATTGCAACACCGTAAAACAACTAACCACACATCAAACTTGAATATAACAAAGCGGCGGCTTCGTAAACGAAGCCGCCGCGCGCTTTTTCTTTATAGCGTAAGAAAGTCCCTCTCGGGACTTTCTTAATTCGGGTGTGGTTAATATGCTTCGCAGCATATTCCTGAAAGAGTTCGTTCGTATAGAACGTGAGTACTCCGTTTTTAGTCATCTTACGGTCTAAACGCAATACCATTATATGACCCAATGGGTCATATGCCAACTATTTTTTTGACCTATCGGGTAAAATAAATAAAAATATCATTAAAAGGGCTTTTATGATTACACTTGACCAAATACAAACAAGAATTGCAGAAACAATAAAGCAAAGCGGCATGACCCAAACCGCGATTGCAAAACAACTGAATATAAAACCAACCCAGATTTGCAGTTATCTGAAAGGCCGGAAAATGCCGGCGATTGACACGCTTGCAAACCTTTGCAAAATTCTGGACGTTGACACAAACTATATACTTTGCCAGGACTGAAAAACAGCGGCGGCTTCGTTTACGAAGCCGCCGCTGCTGTTTATATAGACCTACTGTTATGACAGGTAAAATAAATTAACTGCATCTTTTTGGAAAGCTCGCAAAGCAGCGTTTTGACCTTTTCGAGATGCTCGCCGTCCAGACTTACGAACGGGTCGTCCAGAATCAAAAACGGCTTTTCGGTCTCGTACATATTCCATATCAGCGCGAGCCTGAAACAGAACGCGCATATGGTCCGCTGACCGGCGCTCAAATGCTTTTCGCTGCGCTCCTTTCCGCTGCGCTCGAACGAAATTTCAAAGTCGCGGTTCATGGTAATTTTTTCGCCCAGCGTCTTTTCAAGCAGCGCGGAATAGTCTATAAACTTGTCGCGCACGGGCTTTACGTATTTGTCCTTTAAATTCTCTTCCGCCGTTTTAAGGCAGTCGATACACGCGGATAACAGCGCGTATTTTTTATTGTACTCTTCAAGCGCCTCTTCCGCCGCGCTCTTGTCGGCGAGATAGCCGTCCAGCTTTTCCACCTGCGACTCGTCGTCGCATATTTCCATGTAAAGCCTGTTAGTCTCGCTACGAAGTCCGTTGAGTTCCGCGTTCAGCTCCTCAACGTCAATAACGCCGCCCTGCGGCCGCTCAATTAGACCTCGTTCCTTTTTAAACTGCTCCGCGCGCGCTTTGTTCTGCGCAACTTTTGCGCGAAGATTTGAAAGAGTTCTCACGTCGTCCGCGTACAGCTTTATTTTTTCGCGCAGCCCCTCGCCGCTTAAATGATAGGTCTCGCAGAACGCGGTAATACCTACGCCGTTTTCGGTTATCCTGTCATGAATTTCGTCCGTATTCTGCGCCGACTTACTCTTCCTTTCCGCAAGGTTCTGATACGCTGCAATATCGCCGCGCAAGCTTGAAAGGCTTGTCATATATCCGCCCGAATAGCCGTACTTTGCAAAAAACGCCTCAATCTTTTTTTCAACGTCCGCCTTTTGCGCGGACTTTTTTTCAAGCATTTCGCCGTCCGCCTTTTCCGCGTTCACCGCCTCGGTATAGGTTTTCAGATCCTCTTCAAAGGTGGAAAAATCAAACACCGGCCCGTTGGAAGAAAAGTATCCGTAGGGCATAAGAAACGCCTTTATGCCGTCAGAAAGTTCGGAAATCTTTGCTGACAGTCTGCGCCTTTCGGGGCTGTCCTGCGCAACGCTCGCTTTGGTGAATTTTTTGTTCAGATACAAAAATCCGTCTATAAGAAGGCACACCGCGCCCACGACCGCAACTATGATACCTGCCAGAAGCTGTACGAACACAACGCCGATTCCGGCAGCCAGAACAAGCGCGGAAGCTATCGCAAAAATGAGATACAGTTTGGAAGTTTTAGCCGTACCCGACTGCGGCGCGGCGACCGGGTTCAGGTTGTACTCCCTTCCAGCCTCTTTAAACTCTTCAACTTTTTTGCGCGCGGCGTCAAGTTCTTTTTCTGTCGGAACGCCGGCAGCAAACGTGCGGCGCAGCTTCAACTCCTTTTCGGTCGGCTGCCTGCCGCCCGCAAGGCTTATTTCGGTATCCAGCGCGGCGCAGGTCTGTATATCTTTTTCGGTTTGTTTAATTTCGTCCTCTTCGGGAACGCCGCCCGAAAATACTTCTTTGAGTTTTGCAAGCTTCGCTTCGTCGCTCTCGTCAAAGATACGCTGCGAAAGTCTTGCTTTAAGCTCCGCCTCTCTGTCCAGAAGCGCGGACACTTTTTCAACCTCTTCCAAAGCGGGAACGCCGAAAGGATAGCCGCTTTCAACAGCCTTTATTCTTTCGCCGTCGGCCTCTATATCCTGATAAAAGCCGTCGTATCTTTCCCAGTCCTTTAGAACTATATTCAGGGTCTGCGCCTTGTCCACCCGCTTTTCGAGCGCGGTAATTTTTTCGCAGTTTTCGCCGTGCTTTACGTACTTCGCCGCAAGCGCCGCCTGAACGTTTTTCGCGTTGGTTATCGCGTAGTTTAAATTTTCAATCTCGCTTTTCTTCGCGGAAATAGCGTCGTTGCCCGCGCGCGATTTTTTGTATTCCTTCCTCTTGTTATCCAAAATTTTCAGCGCTTCGTCAAGCCCCTCGTCGCTGCCGAGCGCGAAACTATTCAGCTTCGCGTTAATGCTGTTCGTCGAGGAAATTTCAATTTCGTCGCTGCTTATAAACACAGTGCGCTCGAACGATTTCGCGTCTATCCCGAAAATCACCTTGCCTATATCCTCGCGCAAATCGCTCTTTTTGCCGTTTAAATATACCGTACATTCGTCCTGCGTGTCGCTCTTTTCGCCGAAAAACCTCTCGATTTTATAGACCTTGCCGTCCGCCTCGAAAGTGAGGTTGCCGCCGAACTTTCCGCCGTCAAACGGGCAGAAATGCAGTCTCTCGCAAAAATCCTTGCTGTTACTGCGGTAGGGTTCAAGCCCGTAAAACATCGCCTTGATAAAGGACGCCAGCGTAGTCTTGCCGAAGCCGTTACTCTCGCAGTACGAAGTTAAGTTTTTATCAAAGGTAAAATCTTGCTTTTTGATTTTGCCGTAGTTTTCAATATAGCAGGATAAAAGCTTCATTACTCTATCCCCCTCGTACCGGACAGCGCTTTAAGCCCGTAAGAAATTATTTTAGCTTTGTCATCTTCGGAGTAGTCCGATTCGTAAACGGTGCGCACGAACTCGCCGGTAAGCGAGGTGTCGCCGTCGTAGGCGCGGACGTCTATTTTTTTGCGCGTTCTGTCCTTTACCCGAACGAACAGGCAGTCGCCCGAAAGATACTTTTCAACGTCGGAAACGAGGTCGTCCACCGTGAAATCAACTTCGCCGGTTAAGAGAATTCTGTAAACGTTTTTTCTGTCCGGCGCCACCTCTTCCTTGACTTTCAGTGAGGCTGCGTACGCGTCGCCTATCCCGGTTATATCCACGGACTTTTCGATTATCTCGTTTTCGGCGAACGGCACAAACCGGCTTGAAATTTTTCCGTCCTTTATATCAAGTTCAACGAACCCTTTAGCTCCCGTTTCGTCAAAGCCCCTGCCTTCAAGGCAGCCGCTGTACGCCCACGCGCCGCGGTTATCGAGAGCGCCGCTCTTGTATTCGTGAACGTGACCCAGCGCCAGATAGTCTATATTTTTATCTTTCAGCTTTGACAAACTAATCTTGTCCTTGCCGGCGGAAGTTGCAGTCTGTCCGTGCAGCATTACGATATTGCAACCCTCTTTTTCAAGGTTAAGCGTGGAATACAGCGAGGTGCAGTTTTCGCCCGTCATCTCTATTCCGCAGACGGTTACTCCGCCGTACTCGTATTTGGTCCAGCTGTCTGAAAAGGTCTTCAGGTTTTCGTATTCACCCCTCTCGCCGTTAATATCGTGATTGCCGCGCAGGTACAAAAAGTCGATTTCGGGGTTGTTTGCGACAACGCTGAAAAAGAATTCTTTGTCCTTTTTAAAGGGGTTGTCGCCGTCGAAAACGTCGCCGGACAAAAGTATTATTTTAACGCCGTTACTTTTCGCATACGCTACAAGGCGTTTGAAGGTATTCCTCACCGCCTCTTTGCGTTTGGTTGAAATTTCACGCGGAAATGTACCGTCGATTTTCGAGCCGAGGTGTATATCCGCGCAGTGTATTATTTTCATAAAATTATCCTCAAACGTAATTGTGCACTTTTTTGCAAGCGAAGTCAGCGGGCTATATTTTACTTTTTAATTTGCCGCCCGCTAACTGAAATTTATTTTATCCACCATTCAGGTGTTATTTCGCCTAGCCTTACGGTTCGCCCAGCAGTATAATCAAGCATAATCTCAATATCTCTATATTTGCCGTTCGGCATAAGCTGTACCATAAGTTCACGGCATGCGCCGCAAGGTGCGCCGTTAGAGCCGTCAGGCGACATGCAAAGCACCTTATCTATTTCTTGCTCACCATTTGTAATCATATTGAAAATTGCATTCCTTTCAGCACAGATACCAAGAGTCGAACAAGCGTCGATACAAACTCCGGTGTATATCTTCCCTGATTTTGAAAGGATTGCCGCAGATACTTCTCCACATGTAACGTACTTTGAAATTCTGCGTTCATTCAGAACAGTTTTTGCCGCTTCATACATTTTAATCCAAATTTTATCCATATTATCCACCGTAAATTGCTATTTAACATAGTTCATTATATCAATATCAAATAAAAAAAGCAAGGTCTGTTGTTTCAACCTTGCTTTTTATTTTCAGTAATTGATACCTTTAATCTTTGAAAAACCGTTTCCTTTTTTCCGTGTAAGCTCTTAAAAGTTCTTTTTAATTCCATGCGGCAAATAAAAAATTAAAAACCCCATTAAAAACGCTTGTAATTTTCGGGTTTTACTTATATAATAATTAAGCAATTAAATTATTGGGGTGTCGCCAAGCGGTAAGGCAACGGACTCTGACTCCGTCATTCGTTGGTTCAAATCCAGCTACCCCAGCCATTGTAAACCTAAATTGAACACATAAAAGAGTGTTTAGTTTAGGTTTTTTCTTTGCTTTTTAACGGCGGTTTATGCCGCAAAAGGCTATTGACTGGAATTGCGGTGTGTTAGGCTGTTGCGCCAAAGGCAAACCAAAACCCGACTGTTATCAGTCGGGTTGCTATGTTTCGCCCTTATTTGCCTACAAACACACCGCAAGAAAGGTTCCAGTCAATAGCACTGTGGAATAAATAGCCGTTTATATGTTATCGTTAAATTCTCATTATAATATTGTAATTATAAATAACGCAATCCTTTCTTTGAGCTATTTTATAAGTGTAGCGTATTGCCTTTGTATAAAAGGAAAAGCCCTGACCATTTTCATAGTCAGGGCTGTATGTTAAAGGGTTTTTGTATATAATGTCAATTCTATCGTCGTAGAGTATGACTTCTTTAATGAAATAATTGATAAGCATTTTTGCTTCTAATTGAATACCTGTTTCAAAATATTCACGCAATCTGCTTTCAGTTAATTTAATTGCCGATTTACTTTGTTCTACTAATATTTGCCGTTCTAAATCTTTTTTCTTGGTTTCAAACTCTTTTAATTTTGCGGTTGTCGTTTCAGTTACCACGCCTTTCAAAATCGCCGACATAATATTGTCAATGCCTATCTCGGTCTGTCTTTTTTCTTTCGTCAGTAGAGTTAATATCGTGTTTGATTTTGCCTGTTGCTCTTGTACAAACAATAGATTATTAATTATCTTGTTTATGTTTTCTGCGTTCAATGAACTTTTAATATGTTCAAGCACAAGGCTTTCTAAAATATCTTTCGGAATGGCGGTAGAGTGGCAACCGTTTCCGTTTTTACTACTACGGCATTTGTAATAAAACTTTTTATCGCCGTTTCGTGATGTTCCGCTTTCTGCAATTATCGAACTACCGCAATAACCGCACTTTACTTTATG
>CAZDAG010000014.1:0-34170 GCA_964503655.1 uncultured Clostridia bacterium
ATTTTAAGTCCCTTGCGTCTGCCTATTCCGCCACACCAGCGCGCTTTTTTGTTAAGTTTTCAGTTTTTGTGTTTATTTTCTGTTAATTATTTTCTGCCAAAAATTTTAAGTCCCTTGCGTCTGCCTATTCCGCCACACAAGCGTATGCAAAATTATTAAAAAGCCTTGGCCGTGCGCCAAGGCTTTTATTTGGAGGCGCCACCCGGATTTGAACCGGGGGATGAGGGTTTTGCAGACCCTGGCCTTACCACTTGGCTATAGCGCCATAAAAAAACAGTGCGTAAGAATTTTGTGGAGCGGGAGACGAGATTCGAACCCGCGACATTCACCTTGGCAAGGTGACGCTCTACCACTGAGCCACTCCCGCATATTAATTCTTCCGCACTGTTCTGGTGGGAGCTACAGGGCTCGAACCTGTGACCCACTGCTTGTAGGGCAGTTGCTCTCCCAACTGAGCTAAGCTCCCGAACGCTTAATTAATATATCAAATACGATAACAAAAATCAAGCGTTTTTAAATCATTTTTCAATTTTTATTAAAATTTTGATTTGCGCGGAGAACCGATATATTTATTATATGCAATAACTTAATTTTCCGGCAATATATTTTTCCGCCGCAGTTCCGACGCGCGTATTACGTTTGACAAAATTATTCAAAAAGTGCTAAAATGTAAAATGCAATTTTATACGGACGGTTAAACATGGGAAAAGGCAAAATAAAATTTAAATTCAATATCAAAAAGCGGCTGGCGCCGGTCATTCTTTTATCAGTATGCATGCCCTTGATTTTATTCGTTGCCATACCCTTCGAAGTATATGCAAACAATCTGGACGAGTTTTTATTTTCTCTGTCCGCGTTCTTCCCTTATTGCGTACTGTTCGGATTCCTGCTCGCCATAGGAATTGCGGGCGCGCTTTTGTTCCTGCCTGAAAAAATTTACAGAATATGTTACGCTTTAGTTCTTGCGCTTTGTTTTCTGTTTTTCATGCAAGGCACTTTTTTAAACTTCGGCGCGAACTCGCTTGCGGGCGATAACCTCGGCACCAACTCGGTACATATCGGACTGAAAATTTTAGACGCGTTTATCTGGCTTGCCGTCCTCGGAGCTGCAGTTGCGCTGGCAATAATAAAGGACAAAAAAGGGATATTCGCAATAGTCGCGGTCATCCTTTCGATAGTGGTTGTGGCTACGCAGATTATCACGCCGGTGGCAAGCACCGTAAAACATCCCGACGTCTTTTTAAGCAAACAGGAGCGGCTTGAAAAAGACAACAGCGGTTATAAAAACGAAATCGTTACAACCGAAAATCTTACCTCCGTTTCAAGCGAACGCAATATATTTTACTTTTGCATAGACAAGTTCGACGAATACTTCGCCGAAGTCGCTTACGAGAGAGACCCCGGAATGTACGACGAGCTTGACGGCTTTACCTGGTTTCAGGACACCGTTTCGTTATACGGACACACATTCCCTGCCGTCGCCTCGATGCTTACCGAAAATTCTTTTGATATAGAAAATCAAAACAGAAAGGAATATCTCGACTCGGCTTACGCGGATAACAATACCCTTTCCGTACTTCGCGACAACGGCTATACCGTAAATCTTTTCACGCAGCCGCATTACGCTTACGACACGGCGGACGCCCTGCCAGACTACGTGGAGAATGTTTCAGATTTAAGAGAGTTTTCCATGGCTTACCCTATGAAGCTCGTTGAACTAATGATAAGAACGGCGACTTACCGCTGTCTGCCCCTCTTTTTCAAGGACTGGATATACGGCGTAGATTCGAGCGCGTTCAATGCTTGCGTAAGAACCGTAGGAACAAACGGCTGCGCGGGATACGAATTGTACAACGACGTCGTCAGCGAACAGACTGTCGAGAAGACGTTCACCACGCGCGAGGGCAAAAACTTTTCGTTTATACATATAGACGGCTGTCACGGTTTATCCGTAGACTATATTTCAAAACGCATTACCGAAAAGCAGAAAACCGAGATAACTTCCGTTGTTGCACAAAGTTTTAAAATCGTAAACGAGTATATCAAAGTTCTGAAAGATAAGGGCCTTTACAAGAACGCAACTATAATAATCACGGGCGACCATCCCACCACCGTACAGGCGCGCTACGCTCCCAAAGGGGCAAAGCTGACCGCTCTGTTTTTCAAGAATTCGGGTGACGCAGACACGCCGCTTGTGCCGTCTCTTGCTCCCGCCGCGCACGAAAACATCTGGCCTGCTATATTCGACTCCGAAAAGATAAATCGGGACAACAACGGCGTAGGACTTTTCGATATTGCCGAAAATGACGCGACTCGCGAGAGAATGCACGTTTTCCACACTTTCAACAGTAACAAGTGCGACGTTTATACCTATAAAATAACCGGTTCGGGTAAAAACTTCGACAACTGGGAAATGGTTGAACACACTCACCTTGATCACTCTTATATGGACTAATTAAACCAAAGTAAAGGCGTAATATGGATACAGTAATTTATTATATTTGTTTACCGCTTGCCTATCTTATGAAGGGGCTGTGGCTGCTTGTGGGAAACTACGGCGTTGCAATAGTACTGTTTACACTTGCAAGTAAAATTATATTATTCCCCGTTTCGGCATGGATTCAGAAAAACTCTATTCTGATGGTAAAGATACAGCCGGAAATAAACTTTCTGAAAGCAAACTATGCGGGCAATATAGACGCGATTGCTGACGGTCAGGCGAAGCTGTACAAACGCGAGCATTACCACCCCATGCTTTCGCTGATACCTCTTGCAATACAGATTTTGCTGCTGCTTGCAGTCGTGTATATAATCTATCACCCGATGGGATACCTATTCGGAATTTCCAACGAAACGGTCAACGCGCTCGCGGACTATATCGGCGCGGATAAGGGCGACTCGGGCTTTCAGCTTGCGGTCATTCAAGCGATAAAGGACGGCACAATAACCGCATCGACTCCGATTGAGGGAATTGACCCCTCGACGCTTGAGGGCGTAGTTTCAAAAGTATCTTCTTTCAAATTGAACTTTTTGGGAATGAACCTTTGTACCGTTCCTTCAAAAGCTTTGGGATGGTACTTTTTGCTCCCCGTGTTTGCCGGATTCTCTTCCTGGATAATGTGCTTTACGCAAAACCTTTCAAACGTTATTCAGCACGAGCAGGGCAAACTCAACAAGTACGGAATTATGGCGGTCAGCGTCGCGCTGTCGCTGTACCTCGGCTTTTTCGTACCGGCGGGAATTGCGGTATACTGGATAGCGAGCAACCTTCTGTCCATCGCGCAAATGTATATTCTGAACGCGATTATAAACCCCAAGAAATACGTTGACTACGAGCTTTTGGAAGAGAGTCGGAAAGCTTTGGCGGATTCGAAAGCGTTTGGCAAAATGGACAAGAAAGATCCGCAGTATAAACAGATGAAAGCGCGGCAAAAACAAGATTATAAAAAATTTATGCACATAGTAAACAAGCATATAGTTTTTTATTCCGAAAAGAGCGGCTTTTACAAATACTACAAGGAACTGATTGCCGAACTGTTAAAGCGTTCTAACCTCGTAATACACTACGTGACTAACGACTTTAACGACGTTATATTCGATATCGCCAAAGACGAACCCAGAATAAAGCCTTACTATATAGGACTGAAAAAGACCGCGCTTTTGATGATGCTGGTGGAAACGGATATATTCGTTATGACCACGCCCGATCTGGACAAATACTATTTAAAACGTTCGTTCATTAAAAAAGACACCGAATATATCTACGCTCCTCACGACAGTTTGAGCGTGCATATGGGATTCAGCGACGGCGCGCTCGACGCATTTGACACCATATTATGTACCGGCAAACACGTCGAAGCGGAAATGCGCAGAATAGTTGCAATGAAAAACCTGCCAGAAAAGAACCTCGTTCAATTCGGCTTCCCCCTCCTTGATAATCTGGTCGAAGCAGGACGCAAGGAAAACGAAAATAAAAAGGCGGGCAAGGTAAAGGAAATACTCATTGCTCCTTCGTGGCAGGAAGACAATATACTCGATTCGTGCATAGACGGAATTATAAACGGTCTGTACGGCAAAGATTATAAGCTCTGCATAAGACCCCATCCCGAGTACGTTAAAAGATACGGCTATCTGATGAACAAGCTCGTGGAAAAATATAAGGACTACGACAAAGAACTGCTTTCGTTCGAACTTGATTTTTCAAGCAACAGGTCAATATACTCGTCCGATTTACTTATAACGGACTGGTCGGGAATTGCGGCGGAATTCTGCTTCGCGACCGAACGCCCCGCACTGTTTATTAACACCAAACCCAAGGTGAACAACCCCGAATGGGAAAAAGTCGGCATAACGCCCATGGAAATCAAGATAAGAAAAATACTGGGCGTCGACGTAGAAAAACAGGATCTGGGCAATATCGCAGATATCGTAAAGGACCTTTTCAAGAACCAGAAAAAGTACAAAACGGAAATTGCGGAATACTATAAAGATTACACATTCAACCACGGCAACGCCGCCGAAAAGGGCGCGCAATATATCTTAAAATCACTTTCACAAAAAAGCAAAAATAAAAATTGACAGGGAGATATTATGGAACTTACACAACTTTTGTACATTGACCCGGCGGCAACGTCCGTACTTTTGACCTCTTTGACGGCTATAGTCGTTGCGGTAGGCGCTTCGGCTATAGTTATCTGGCGTAAATTCAAAAAGAAGGTTGACAAATCTCTGAACAAAGACCCCAACGCGAACAAGGAAGTTGAAGAAGATTTGGTAATAAACGACGAAGAGGCTAAACCCGAAGAAGCTGAAAAGACAGCGGAGCCGACCGAAGAAAAAACGGAAACCGAAGCCGCGTCCGAAGAAAAGCCTGAACAAACCGAAAACGAAAACAAATAAAAACTGTAAGCCGCCGACAGCAAGTCGGCGGCTTTTTTGTTTGCTAAATATAAATTATCAGATCGTTCCTTTTGCGATTTTTTAAGTACTGCCGCATTGGCGGACGGAGCGAAAAATGCAGCGCTTTTTCGGGGCAGGCGGCAACGCACTTTAAACAGCGTATGCAGTTTTTGTTCGGCTTGCCGTTTACAATTCCGCCGTTTTTGCAGATTGCGGTACACGTTCCGCATTTGGTACAAGCCGCGTCCGGATACAGCTTTACGCCGGCGCGGCTACGCAATTCCGACGCAATATCCGCAAGCGGATTTTTGTAAGACTTGGGAATTACAACCGGCGCGGGGTTTTTAAGTTTTTCCAAAACCGGATCCAACTTTTCAAACTCCGCGAAGCCTTCCTCCTGCAAATATGCGTGCCCCGTTGGGACGAACGCCGCCGCAACTATATCGCGGCGGTATTTCTTTTGCAGCTCGTACAAAACGTTTCCGCGGCAAGCTCTGCCGTACGCTGCGACGGGAACCAAATACTTTACGGTAAGTTTTTGCAAAAAGGTCGTAACCGCCTTCGGAATATTCTGGCAATGCACAGGAAAGACGAGTATCACGGTTTCGAACGGGTACTCCGTAGCGTCGTAGAGGTCGGTTAAATCAAAACCGCTTTTGTCCGCCAGATATTCCGCGATGCTTTTACAGTAGCCCGTGTTCGAATAGTAAATTACCGCGTTCACTTTTCTATGTATCCCTTCATTATTGCGCACTCGGGAATCTCTTCCAGAGAGAAGCCCAGCGCCGAATTAAGCTCCGCCAACGCCTGCTCGCGCGGCAGCGCCTTATCGCGGCTGGCGAGCGAAATTTCGAGCGCGCTGAAAGGTATCAACGTACTGCGCATATGGTAAAAACGGTTGAACTGCGAGTACTCCTTGCACTTTTCAATCTTGCAGCTTGTGTGAAGTCCCTTGTCGTACTCCTCGGGCGGAACCCAGCCGCACTCGGAAATTATAACGTTTTTAATCTCTCTCCAGTCGTACCTGCCGCCGCAGATGTCGTTGAAATCAACCTGCACGAACGCGGGGATATTTCCGCTCCAGGACGAACTTCTTATCGCGCGTTTAAGGGGCTTTACAATTTCGGGAACGGTCTTTATTGCCGCGACCACGTTGCTGACCAAAGAATTAGAATAACCCGCTAAATTTTTGAGCGGATTGTCGCCGTAGGCAAGCTGTTTCATTGTGGCGAGGGTGTGGAACTGCCCCTTCCTCAAAGGCGGATGCAGCGTGAGCATACGCCCGATATTTACAAGAAAATTAAGCCCCCTGTTATTGCCGAACGAGTACGCCATTTTGGGCGCCATATGGTTGTAGTACAAGCCCAGAAGCTGCGCAGGTTCGTTGCCGGCAACGAAGTAGGGGACCTTGTTTGCGACCAGTTCGGGATAGAACAGAACGTACGCAAGCGACGGGCAGGCGCAGGTATTTTCGGCGAGGTCGTAAAGGCGTTTATAAATTTTTTTGAGGTCTCTATCCGCGACTTTGCGACTTATGAACTCCACGTTTTGCAAAGTCCTTTTTGCGCCCTCTATGCTTGCTTTCGCGCTTTCGGACATGTACGGAATTTCCCAGGTCAGCGCAAGCACGCGGAGATTTAAAACCTTTGAGAGGTAATACAAAAGATAGGTGCTGTCCTTGCCGCCGGTGTAGAATACTGCGACGTCAAACCGCGATTTTTTGGACCTTTTAAAAGTGTTTTTGACAGGAACGACACTCTTTAAATTTTTGGTCTCTTCCGCAGTCTGACACATCGGACACAAGCCCTTTTCGTCGAATTCAAGCCCGGGCAGTATAAAATCGTTGGCGATGCAGTTAACGCAGAATTTAGCCTCTTCAAGGCTCTTGGGCGTGGCTTTTAAAAGTGTTTCGTCCACTATTTGTCCGCCCGTTAAATTGCTTAATTTTTTGAGTTCCGCGTCCGTTAGTTCACACGGAAGTTTTTTTATAATTTCGATTTGCGCGGAGGTCAGCTTTGCCGTATTTTTGAACATTACGGGCTTATTGCGAAGTCCGTAGTACCGCAAAATTTTGCCTTCCAACCGCCATCTGTTTTGTAAATAATACATTTTGCCGCCGCATATCCCTGTGTTTTTTATAAATTTTATCACAGCTTTGACCGCAAGTCAATACAGTAAGCGCGGACGGCAAATGCCGTCCGCGCCTTTTTAAGTTTGATTTGTGTTTTGTAGCTTTACCGCGTTGCAGTAAAAATACGTATCATGCATTGCCTGTTTGATATGTAATTTTCAAGTTTGATTAGTGATTAGTAAGTTTACAGCATTGCTATTAAGATACACGGTCAAGCGGAACGCTTGTTACCATTCGACGACGTTGCCGCTTACGTAATGCCAGTAATTACCCTCTCCTTCGGGGCGGGTTACCGAATAGTAATACCGCGTTGCGTTGGTCAGATAACTGTTAGAATTTCCGACAGTTATTCCTGCCCAGTCGTCGGCGGTACTGGTATAATACACTTTTTCAAGTTTGCTACAATTACCGAACGCCGACTCCCCGATTTCAGTTACGCTGTTACCGATTACTACGCTCGTAACTTCGCTGCAACTATTAAACGCATAATTGCCGATCTCGGTTACGTTGTCGGGAATAATTAATTGACCCATCAGTCCGCTGCAATACGCAAACGCTCTTTCACCGATCCTCGTCACACAGCCGGGTATGCTTATACCCGTCAGTCCGCCGCAATAATAGAACGCATAATCACCGATTGCCGTTACGCTGCCGTCGGTCGGAATTACGCTGTTTTTACAACCTAAAACCAACTTATGGCTTTGCGTATGAATTAAGCAGTTGTTAAAAGAGCTAAATTCGGTATTCCCTCCCGAAACCGTTATAGTTATCAATCCGCTGCATCTGAAAAATGCATCCTCGTGTAATATTATCAGGCTGTTACCGATTGACAAACTCTCCAATCCGTTGCAGTAAGCGAACACGTTGCTGTCGATTATGCTTAAACCGTTACCGATTGTTAAACCTGTCAGCCCGCTACATCTATTGAACGCACTTCTCCCGATTTCGAAAACGCTGTCGGGAATAATTAATTCGCCTGTAAATCCGCTACAGCCCTGAAACGCAGATACTCCGATATTTTTCAAGGTGTTCGGAAGAGTTAATCCGCCCGTAAATCCGGTACATGACTGAAACGCAAAATTGCCGATTACGGCTACTTTGTTGCCGAGCGTTAAGCCTGTCAGTTTACTGCAATTATTGAACGTAAAATAATCAATTTCGGTCAAACTGTCAGGAAGGATCAATTCGCCCGTTATTTCGCTGCAATCCCTGAATGCGGCATAGCCGATTTTCGTCACACCGTTACCGATTGTCAAGCCTATAAATCCGCTGCAAGCCTCGAACGCGTATTGTCCGATTGTTTTTACACTGTCCGGAATAATCAGCTCGCCGGTAAGTCCTCTTAATTCCTTGAACGCAGACTCGCCGATTTCCGTCACGCTATTACCGAGCGTTAAAGACGTAAATCCGCTGCAATCGTTGAACGCGGTGTCGCCGATTGTTTTTACACTGTCCGGAATAATTAATTCGCCAGTCAAACCGCTACAACCGCTGAACGCAAGTCGTCCGATAGTTGTTACGCCGTTGCCGAGCGTTAAGCCTGTAAAGCCGCTGCAACCTTCGAACGCATATTCACCGATGGTTTTTACACTGTCGGGAATTATCAATTCGCCCGTAAGTCCGACGCACGAAGCGAACGCCGACTCGCCGATTTCAGTTACTTTGTTACCTATTGTGAAGCTTGTCAATCCGCCACATTCACTGAACGCATAATTGCCGATTTTACCGCTTGATACCACAACCGTTTTAAGGTTTGTTTTGGTGAAATTATATATTGCTATTCCGGGCGCAGTAACGTTTTCTACTGCATCGCAACCTTCGAACGCCGAATGGCTGATTTCGGTAACGCTGTCGGGGACAATTACGCTAGTCAATCCGGTGCAATTATAGAATGCGGAACCTCCGATTGAGGTCACGCCGTTACCGATTGTAACGCTCGTCAGTCCGCTGCAGTTCCCGAACGCATCGACGCCGATTTCGGTTACGCTGTCGGGAATTACTAATTCGCCTGTAAGTTTGCCGCATCCCTCAAACGCATACCAGCCGATTTCAGTTACGCTGTTGCCAAGCGTTAACTCCGTCAGTCCGCTGCAACGTATAAACGCGCCGTTTTCGATTTTAGTTACTCCGTTGCCGATTGTTAAACCCGTCAGTCCGCTGCAGTTATCGAACGCATTAGTACCGATTTCTGTTACGCTGTCGGGAATAATTAATTCGCCTTTAATTCCCGCGCACGAAGCGAACGCCGTTTTGCCGATCGTTTTTACCCCGTCCGGGATTGTTAAAGTAGTCAACCCTCTGCACTCATAGAACGCCCATTCTTCGATTGTGGTAATGCTGTCCGGCAAAGTTAAACCCGTTATTCCGTAATTCTGAAAAAACGCGCGGTCGCCTATAACCGTAACGGGCTTTTCTTTAAATTCGCCGGGGATTACTACCTCGCCGGAAGCGGTACCGGACGCTACGCCTATAACCGAATAACTCTCTTTGTCTGCGTTCAGCTTATATTTAAACGCGCCGTCAGTTTCATAAGATTCTTTCGGATTGCAGGCGGTAAAGCCTAACGCGCAGCACGAAGCCGCAGCCGTTGCCAGTAAGGCGATAAGTAATTTTTTCTTCATATATTCCTCCGAAGTTTTTTGCGTGCATATTTACAAATATTTTACGGTACAAGCAAAAATTTGTCAATCTAAAAAATAAAGAGAGCTTTTTAGGTTTAATCTATTATGTGTAGATTTACAGCGTTGCAGTAAAGATATGTATCGGGCATTGCCTGTTTGATATGTGATTAGTAAATCAAGTTGTAATGCAGTAAAGATACGTATCAGGCATTGCCTGTCAAGCGGAACGCTTACCAAACGACTATATTGTCGTCCGTGTCGTAATGCCAGTAATTGCCCTCGCCCGCAGGCTGGGTTGCCGAATAGTAATACAAGGTTGCGTTTGTTAACTCATAGTTATTATTTCCGACAGATATTGCGCCCCACGTTGCCGACGCAGTACCGCGATAATATACTTTGTTAAGTCCGCTGCAACCGTTGAACGCGCCTTCGCCGATTTTTGTTACGCCGATTGGAATTACTATACTTGTCAATCCGGTGCAACCGTTGAACGCGGAAGCGCCAATAGCTGTAACGCTTGCAGGTATTTCAAGTTCGGTTACAAGCTGATTGTCAATATAAAGATTGTGAGCGTAGTACAGAGGATTTGCATAATCGCCAAACGAAATTCCGCACCAGTTTTTGAGATCGGTGATATTCACTTTTGTAAGTCCGCTACAACTGTAGAACGCATTATGTCCGATTGTTTTTACGCTGTCGGGAATGGTCACACTCGTCAAGCTGCTGCAATTATAGAACGCAGAACCGCCGATTGCCGTTACGGTTGAAGGAATTTCAAGGGCGGTTACAAGCTGATTGTCGATATAAAGTTTGCGCGCGTAATATAAAGGATTTGAGGAAGTGGTATCAAACGAAATACCGCACCAGTTTTTGAGGTTTGTGATATTCACTCTTGTAAGTCCGCTACAACCATAAAATGCGTTAGTACCGATTGCCGTTACGCCAGCGTGAACGGTCACGCCCGTCAAGCCGCTGCAATTATAGAACGCATAGCCTTTGATTGTCGTTACTGTTGAGGGGATAACGAGGTTTGTTACAAGCTGTCCGTTAACGTAAAGATTATTCGCGCAGTATAAAGGATTTGAAGAATTGTTGTTAAACGAAATTCCGCACCAGCTATTGATGTCGGCGGCATTTACTCTTGTAAGTCCGCTGCACCAGTTGAACGCGCTATCGCCGATTGATTTTACACTGTCGGGAATAGTCACGCTCGTCAAGCCGTTGCAGTTATAGAACGCATAGCTGCCGATTGAAGCAACGGTTGCAGGAATTTCAAGTTCGGTTATAGGCTGGTCGTCAATATAAAGATTGTGAGCGTAATATAAAGGATTTGCGAAAGCGCCGCTAAAAATGATGTCGCACCAGCTTTTAAGGTCGGAGATATTTACTCTTGTAAGACCGTTACAGTCGGAGAACGCATAACTTCCGATTGATTTTAAGCCGGCGGGAATGGTTACGCTCGTCAGTTCGCCGCAATCTTCAAACGCCCTGCTGTCGATTGAATTACCGCCTGACAAAACAACGGTTTTAAGGTTTGTTTTGTTTATATAATTTATTGCATACGTAGGCATAGTGACGTTTTGCAACGCCTCATAACCCTCAAACGCATAAGAACCGATTTTCGTCACGCCGGCGGAAATCGTTAAGTCAGTCACTCCGATGCAACCGCTGAACGCATATTCGCCGATTGTAGTTACGCCGTTACCCATCGATATGCCCGTCAGTCCGCGGCACCCGTTGAACGCAGACCTGCCGATTGCGGTTACACTGTCAGGGATAATCAGTTCGCCGGCGAGTTCTTCACATCCGCAGAACGCGCTTTCGCCGATTGTAGTTACTTTGTTACCTATCGTCAGATCCGTCAGCCCGCTACACCAGTTGAACGCACGGTCGCTTATCGCGGTTACTTTGTTACCTATCGTCACGCCGGTCAGTCCGCTACAACCTTCGAACGCAGACTCGCCGATTGTTGTCAGATTTGCGGGAAGGGTTAATTCGCCCGTCAGTCCGCCGCAAAAGTTGAACGCAAAATCGCCTATCGCGGTTATGCTGTCCGGCAAAGTTAAATCGGTCAATTTTGCGCAACCGTAAAACGCGTATTCGTAAATTTCATTACCGCTTGTTATCGTAACGGATTTAAGCGCTGCGCTTTCTTCAAGCGACTGCATTTCGCGGAAATTAAAGCTTTTGCAAGCTTCTGCCGGCAGTTGAACGCTTTCAATTCCGCGGCATTCAAAGAACGCCTGCTCTTCGATTGTAGTTACGCTGTCGGGTATAGTTATACTTGTCAGTCCGCGGCAGTTAATGAACGCGTTGTCGCCGATAAAGGTTACGCTGTCGGGAATAATTAATTCTCCGGTCAGACCGACGCACTGCTCGAATGCGCATCTGCTGATTTCGGTTACTCCCTCCGGTATGGTTATACTTGTCAGCTTGCTGCACCAACCGAACGCGCTCATACCTATCGAGGTTACGCGGTCAGGCAAAGTCACGGTAGTCAGATTCGGGCAATTAAGGAATGTGCCGCCCGGTATGTAGGATATTCCGTTGCCGAGAGTCGCGCTCGTCAAATCAGAACATTGCGAAAAAACTCCCTCGCCCAAACTCGTTACGCTGTCGGGTATAGCTATACTCGTCAGGCAGGTATCGCCGAACGCATTGTCACCTATCGAAGTTACGCTGTCGGGAATATTTATGCTCGTCAATCCGTGGCACCCGACGAACGCGCCTCCGCCGAGCGCGGTTATACTGTCGGGCAAAGTTACTCTTACTCCCGTCAATCCGTCGATGTGAAAACCTTTGATACCGGTAACCGGCTTATCCTTGAAAGTGTCGGGTACGACCATTTCAGCGGAAGCCGCCTCCGGTTTCACGTTAATGACCGAATAACTCTGTTTGTCGGCGTTCAGCTCGTAATAATAGGTTTCGTCCGTATTGTTCGGGGCATCGTTGTCCGAACCGAAGAGTCCGCAGGCAGTAAAGCCTAACGCGCAGCCCGAAACCGCAGCCGTTGCCAGTAAAGCGATAAGTAATTTTTTCTTCATAAAACCTCCGAAATTTTGCGTGTATATTTACAAATATTTTACGGCGTAAATATTTGTCAAACCAAAAAAATAAGGGCGGCATCAAGAGCCGCCCGCATAACGTACCCTTAACGTCGCCAAACAATTATTCTTTATAGATTACGGAAATAAACCGACTCAACTTTAAGAATATAGGTACGAATATGCCTATACGTAAAGTTGGGCGGTAAAAATAAAATTATCCCCATAATCTATATTTAATTGCTTGGCAAGTTGAGTATATCACGGCGCTAAAAATTTTTCAAGCGTTACGGAATAACTTTTTAAGTATTATTCATAATAATTGCAAACGGCTGTATACCGTTTTTATCTGACATAGTTTTGTTTTTATAAATATAAAGCTCGCCGCATGGCAGAGCAAGGAGGAAAAATGAAAAAAACACTTCGAATAGGACTGGCTGCGCTTGCGGTTGCGACCGTAGGAACGGCAACGGCCGTATTCACTAATTCGGGATACACACGCGATGAATACGCCTCGACGCCCTACGTGCAGACTGCGGTATTAAAGCAGGGCGCCAGCGGCGGCGAGGTTAAGGAACTGCAGCGCCGCCTTAAAAACTGGGGCTACTACAACGGTTCGGTAGACGGTATTTACGGCGCCGGCACTGTTGCGGCGGTAAAGGCGTTCCAGAAAAAGAACGGCTTGAAAGCGGACGGCATAGCCGGCAAGGCGACTTTTGCGGCGCTCGGCATGAACGAGTCCGTTAAGGCGCTTGAAAACCAAGGCAATAACAATTCCGCGTCCGGTTCAAACTACACCAGTTCGGATCTGTATCTTTTGGCGAAGACAATTTACGCGGAAGCGCGCGGCGAAAGCTACACGGGACAGGTTGCCGTCGGTGCGGTTATTTTAAACCGCGTTGCTTCGGAAAAGTTCCCCAACACCATTTCGGGCGTAGTTTACCAGAAGCACGCGTTTACCGCGGTTTCGGACGGACAGATTAACCTTTCGCCCGACCAGACGGCTATGAACGCTGCGCAAGACGCAATGAACGGCTGGGACCCCACCTACGGTTGTATTTACTACTACAACCCCGCGGTTGCCACCAGTTCTTGGATTTTCGGAAGACAAACGGTTACCACTATCGGTAAACACGTTTTCGCAATATAGGAGGTTGTAAATGAGCGAGAAAAAAATTTCAAGCGGCGCGGAAAAGGCGGAGAGCCTGACACGCAAAAACGGCGAGACGAAAAAGAACGTTAAACCCGCCGCAAAAAAATCAACCAAAGCTACGGCAAAGCCGGTTAAAAACACCGATAAAAAGCAGGGCAAAAAGCAAAAGCCCGTAAGCGAAAAGAAGCTTGCAAGAAAGAAGGCGTTAGAGCAGAAAAGACTGCAGGCGGCAAAGGTAAGAGCCGAAAGAAAGCAGGCCCGTCTTGAAAAGAGACTGGAACACAAGCAGAAGCGTCTTGAAAGACTTGCGGCGTTAAAAGAGCATGCCGAGGAGCGCAGAGAGAAGCGCCGCGAACGCAGAGATATGCTCAAGCACGAGACCAAAGAGGCGCGTCTGAACCGCAAGCGCGAAGCGCGCGAGGCGAAGATAGAAGCGCGCATTGCAAGACGCGAAGCGAAAATTTCCGAGAAGCAGGCAAAGCGCGAACACGCGCTTAAAGTACGCGCGGAAAAACGCGCTGACAAAGCCGAAAGACAGCATACCCCCGGCATGGGCGGCTGGCTTGCAGCGGTTATATCCCTGGGCGTAACGACTTTGGCTTTGGGTACTATGCTCACCTTCGGCTGGATAAATTATAACGGTATGCAGGCGGATATGGCGGGCGTACACACCCAGTCGCTGTACGAACTTAACTCTATCGTCGACAACCTCGACACCAACCTCGCGAAGGCGAGAGTTTCCAACTCCGCTAACGAGCAGGTAAGAATATTCAGCGATATCGCTATCGAAAGCGAGATGGCGGAAGTCGTTCTTGAAAGAATGCCCGTTGACAGCAATCTGACCGAGAATATGACGGGGTTTGTGAACAAAATGGCGGACAGCGCACAGGGCATGCTTTACACCGTAGCGCGCGGCGACAAGCTTTCCGACAGTCAGAGAGCGACCATAAACTATATGTACGAAACTAACCTTGAAATGAAGCGTATTCTCAACGAGATAACTTCCACGACTTCGGCAAAGGATATGATTAAAGCGATGAAGGGCAGAGACAGCAACCTGTCAATTTCCTTCGGCGATCTTGAAAACAATGCGATTGAAACCCCCAAGGAAATTCACGACGGACCTTTCTCCGACAGCGTTAAAAAGGTAAGCGCGAAGAACCTTGAAAACCTTGAAGAGATTAACGCGACCAAGGCGGAAGAGCTTGCAAAACAGTACTTTGAAAGCTATAAACCCACCGACGTGCGCTGCACCGGCGAAACGGTTGCGCAGCAGCTTGAATGTTATAACCTTACCATCAAAACCGACGACGGCGAGATGATGGCGCAGCTTTCCAAGAAGGGCGGCAAGGTCGTAATGTTCAACAGCTACAAGGCTTGCAACGACAAGAATTTCTCTGTAGAAAGATGTATCGATATCGCGCAGGATTTCCTTGCGGACCTCGGCTTCAAGAACATGAAGGCGGTATGGACCAGTGAAAACGGCGTGGTTTGCAACCTGAACTTTGCTTACGAGAACGACGGCGTGGTTTACTACCCCGACATGATTAAAGTAAAGGTCTGCGAGCAGAGAGGAATTGTAACCGGTCTCGAAGGTATTTCATACGTTTTAAATCACGTTGAAAGATCGGCGGGCAAAGCTGCGATTTCCAAGAGCGAAGCAAAGAGCAAGCTTGCGGCAGGATTTGACGTTGAAGGCTCGCGCCTGACCGTTATCCCCCACGACGGGAAAGAAGTGCTTGCTTACGAGTTCTACGGTCAGTACGAGGGCAACGACTACTATATCTACGTTGACGCAAAGACCGGCGAAGAAGTTGAAGTTTTCACCGTAATAGGTACCAAGCAGGGCAAAGCCCTCATGTAAGCGGGGTGTCCCCGCGGACGGGTATCTTAATTGCGGAAGCGGTAACCGTAGTAATCGCACATCAAACTTGAATTAATATAAAAGCCCTGCGGCTATCGCCGCAGGGCTTTAATTATTTTATTAAACTACGCTGTTAAGCCAAGCTGATTTACTTTTTAAAAACCTTTTATGACAGACGGCGGAGAACGTAACGTATACGGCTGTAAATGCTGCCGCAGGGATAAAGGCGCCGTATTTAAAGCTGAATTCCCCCTCGTAAACCTTGCACCTTATCAACTCGTCAACGTTTTGCGTTAAGCATATGCCTACGCAAACCCCTATAATCGCCGCGGTAAAACCGCACATTATTGCCTTGCCGAACATTTCGCTTCTGTCGTCTGGTGAAACGGCAAGATATGCGCCGGAAGAAATTATTTCGTAGTCGCGGCGGTCTTTGCTTAATTTCGGCGCGCCAGCCCAAACGCTGATTTCTTTTATGCTCTGCGACAGTTTTGCGTTATTTTTTGTTAACCAGTCCGCGCAGCTTGACGGCGAATAAAATGCGTAAAACTCGTAAATTATCAAAGCCGTAACCCCCATAACGCACGCGGCTATTATCAATTCGCGTATCCTTACGCAAACTTCGTTATCGCTCACGTCCCCTTTCAGAATAAAGAATATCGCCACCGCAAAAAAACCAATCGCAAAACCGCACAAAAACGCTATTAACCCTTGCGATATTTTTATCACGTTTTGACCTGCAGCGGAACCGTTTTTCCAGGCGGAAACCGCTTCTTTTTCCGTCATAAGTTTTTATCCTTTATGTCTATTGAATTCATTAGCTAATGTAATAATTATAGTAATGAATAAGTCTTCTTGTCAAGTATTTTTTCGCTATATAATGTACACATTATATACTGTAAGGAGTAGGTAATGAAAGTAAGAATTCTTGATATTCTTAAAGAAAAAGGCAAGTCGAAATATTGGCTCAACCAACAGTTAGGGTTGAGTTTTCAGAACTTTAATAATTTGGTTTATAATAAAACAAAGAGCATAAAGTATGACAACTTACAGGCTTTGTGTGAAATTCTGGAATGCACGCCCAACGATTTGTTTGACGAATATCATAAAAAGCAATAACGCAAAAAATAACCGCCCTGCGGAGTGTTCCGCATGGCGGTTTTATTTTACAACCGGTTTTTTGTTTTTACTTTCAAATAAATATTATTAAAAACGAGTAGTCAATTTGACTATTTTGAACAATACAAAAAATCAAAGTGTTATAGTAAAGTTGCGCTCTATGAGGTTGACATGTCACACATAAAAAGCGGCTTGCCAAATGGCAAGCCGCTTTTTATTTTAGTTTGATGGGTACGGCAGTAAATCAAGAGCTGCCGCAATTAAGATACGCGGTCAATCGTTACGATTGCTTGTCGACGATGTCGAGAATTTCGGAAATGCGGTCGAGGTCGTCGCGCGAGAAATAATCTATGTAAATTCTGCCCTTCTTGTCGGTACCGATAAGACTGACCTTCGTCCGGAACGTAAACCTCATTCTCTCGATCAGGTGCTTCAACTCAACCGAAGCCAGAGCGCGCTTCTTCTTTTTCTTTTCGTCCAGAACCTCGGGCGGAATACTGTACGCGCGTACCTTCTTTTCCAACTCGCGAACAGAAGTTTGATTTTTCACCGCATCGTTAGCAAATTCAATCTGCTGGGGCGGCGGCAAAAGAACGATTGTTCGCGCGTGACCTGCCGACAGTTTTCCTTCTGCGACGAGGGCGATAACCTCGGGGCAGAGATTTAAAAGTCTCAACGTATTGGCGATTGCCGGACGGGATTTGCCTATTCTTTCGGCAAGCTCGTCCTGGGTCAGCTTGTAGTCGTTCATTAACTGCTTCATCGCAGTCGCGGCTTCGATGGGGTTCAGGTCCTCACGCTGCAAGTTTTCAATCAGCGAAATTTCCTTGATCTCACGCTCGTTATATTTTCTGACGACTACGGGGATAGTCTTCTGTCCTGCCAGTTTGCTCGCGCGGAAACGTCTTTCGCCGGCGATTATCATGTATGTACCGTCGCCGTTGTCGTTGACGACTATGGGCATAATCACGCCGTGCTGTTTTATGGACTCCGCCAGTTCCTTTAATGCCTGCTCGTCAAAATTCTTACGGGGCTGGTTGGGGTTTGCCGTAATTTTATCAAGTTCCATGTCGAGAGCGTTTTTCGCCTCTTCCTCGGTATATCCGAAAGCGCTTCTGTGTTCGAAAGCCTGCTCGTAAGCCGCTTCCGTTTCACCGAAAAGGGCGTCAAGCCCCTTGCCTAATCCTTTAGCCATTTAATTTCACCTCTTATTTTAATTTACTTCTGTTTTGACAAAAATTCTTCGGTAAGAGCCTCGTAAGCTCTCGCTCCTACGCACTTGGGGTCGTGCAGCATAATGGGCAAGCCGTGACTGGGGGCCTCGGCAAGCCTGATATTGCGCGGTATAATAATTTCGTAAAGCTTATCCTTGAAGAACTTCTTTATCTCCGCGGTAATCTGCTTTGAAATCAACGCCCTGCCGTCGTACATAGTAATTACGACGCCCTCTATCTTCAGGTTGGGGTTTAAATGCTGCTTTACGAGCGATATAGTACTCATAAGCTGACTTACGCCCTCTAACGCGAAATATTCGCTTTGCAGGGGGATTATGATGGAATCGGAAGCCACCCACGCGTTTATGGTCAGAAGACCGAGCGAAGGCGGACAGTCTATAAATATGTAATCGTATTCGCCGCGGACACGCTCCAAAGCTTCTTTTAAAAGCTTTTCGCGGTTACGCTTGTATACGATGTCGACCTCCGCTCCGCTCAAATCGACGTTTGCCGGCAGAAGGTCAAGCCCTGCGACTTTGGTGTTAAGGACGTTCGCCGCGGCGGTATCGTCGTCGACGAGTACGTTGTACACCGATTTTTTGAGGCTGCCCTTTGAAAAGCCGAGGGCGGTAGTCGCGTTGCCCTGCGAGTCGAGGTCGACCACAAGCACTTTATTGCCTGCCGCCGCAACGTAAGCTGCCATGTTCACGGCGGTGGTGGTCTTTCCAACACCGCCTTTTTTGTTTGTAAAAGCTATAATTTTTCCCATATTATCCTCTTCGTTTCACGTGAAACTATTTAACTTTCGTAACGTTTGAAGGGGTTTGCTTCCTTCGATTGGTCGGCTTTTTCCATAAACTCTATAACTTCGGAGTACGATTTGCCCTGCATTAAGAGGTCGACTTCTTCCATATATATGGTTTCCTTTTCGATAAGAACCCTTGCCATATTGTCGAGAATGGAACGGTTTTCGCTCAATAACTTTCTCGCGCGTTCGTGCTGGGTTTTCATAATGTCGCGGATTTCGTCGTCGATCATCTTTGCGGTATCTTCGGAATACGCGCTGCGCGTCGCCATATCTTTACCGATAAATACCGGCTGCGATTCGTCGCTGTAGCTTATAAGTCCGAGCTTTTCGCTCATGCCCAGTTCGGTTACCATTGCGCGGGCAAATTTGGTTGCCGATTTAATATCGCCCGCGGCTCCCGAAGAAATATCCTTAATTACAAGCTCTTCGGCAACTCTGCCGCCGAGACCCATACAGATATCGTCGAGCATAAAGTTCTTGGAGTAGTACGCTCTGTCGTTTTCGGGTCTCATCATAGTGTAGCCGCCGGCATTTCCGCGCGGTATGATTGTAACTTCGTGGACGGGGTCGCAGTTTTCGCAAAGCTTTGCGAGTATCGCGTGACCCGATTCGTGGAAGGCGGTAATACGCTTTTCCTGCTCGGTTACGACTTTGCTCTTTTTCGCGGGGCCCATAGCGACTTTGTCGAACGCCTCAAAGAGGTCGGCGTTGGTAATGAAGTTGTGGTCCGCGCGCGCGGCGAGAATTGCCGCCTCGTTCAGAAGGTTTGCAAGGTCCGCTCCGGAGAAGCCTGCCGAAAGCCTTGCAATGTTTTTAAGATTGATGTCGGGAGCAAGGGGTTTATTACGCGCGTGTACCTTTAATATCTGTTCTCTGCCCTTGACGTCGGGAAGGTTTACGAACACCTGTCTGTCAAATCTGCCCGGACGGGTAAGAGCGGGGTCGAGGATGTCCGCGCGGTTGGTCGCCGCCATAACTATTACGCCCTCGTTGGACTCAAAGCCGTCCATCTGCACGAGTATCTGGTTGAGGGTCTGCTCTCTTTCATCGTTGCCGCCGCCGAGACCCGCGCCGCGGTGTCTGCCCACGGCATCGATTTCGTCGACGAAGATGATGCAGGGCTGATTCTTTTTAGCCATTTCAAATAAGTCGCGCACACGCGAAGCTCCCACGCCGACGTACATTTCGACGAAGTCGGAACCCGACACCGAGAAGAACGGCACGCCAGCCTCGCCGGCAACAGCCTTTGCGAACAGGGTTTTACCCGTTCCAGGAGGCCCGACAAGCAGAACGCCCTTGGGAATTCTCGCTCCCAGATCGGAGAACTTCTTGGGCTGCCGTAAAAATTCAACAACTTCGGCAAGCTCGACTTTTTCTTCTTCCGCTCCCGCAACGTCGGAGAAGCGGACTTTTATATTAGTGGAAATTCTCGCCTTTGTCTTGGCAAAGCTCATCACCTTGCCCGCGCCGCCCATGGACGAGCGGATGATCAGGAAGAACACCACGCACACGCCGACAATCATTACGATATACAAAACGGTCGACCACCAGCTGCCTGCGTTGGGGTTGGCGTGCTTGATTACGACGCCCAGATCTTCCCAGCCCTTTAAGGTTTCGGAATCCCAGCTTTCAACGTTGTAGGAAGAGGGACCGAAGCAGAAGTAGCTCTTTACATAGTCGCCCTTCGCGTTTTTGGTGTAGCCGGTGTACTCGTAATCTTTGGTCGCTACTTTCCATATTACTATAAGTTCGCCGCCCTCTTTGCCGTCCTCGCCGACTGCAACGATAACGCCCTTGGCGTTCACGGTGTAGCCTTCAAGCTCGCTTCCGTCCAGAGTGCTGACGACTATTTTTACCTTTTCGGTTTTAATTTCGGTTTCGGGTTGCCCGTCCTCGCCGACAACAGGCTGACCGTTCTCGTCCACCTTGGGAACCTCTTTCTCAATTTCTTTCTCCGCCTCGTTAGGCTTGCCGTCTTTGTAGTACTGCGTGTTTTCAACGTACTGGCGGAAAGCGGTACGGTCAATCTCTTTTGCTCCGCCCTTCATCACGTTGGTGACGATTATCGCGACCACCGCGGCGAGGAGAGCAAGGACGATGACCCAGGTAATAATTTTTCCTTTTCTGCTCAAAACAAAACTCCTTATAAATAATAAAGTTGCGGCACCTTTCACCGCATGGGACTATTTTAACATATCAAAACGGGGTTTTCAAGTAAATGAAGTCGCATTTTGCGTCTTACACTCAAATTTTATCTGATTTTCATCTCAACCCAAGAATTACAAATCCAAGAAGATTTTAAGGGCAAATTTTGGCTTATACTTCGTTAAAGCCCTTGACAATCCGTCCGTGGATTGCCTGCGGTCTTTGCCTCGTCTAATCTCAAAATTTTCCGCCTAAAATTGCTTCGCCCCTTTGCTTTTAAACAATTAGTCAGCGGAGGGGCATACCGATAAGGCTTCTCGGATTTATAGTTCTTGGGTTGTATAACGGCAGGATTTTGCCGCAAGGAGAGGGGTTCGGTCGGTTAAAAAGGTCTGCGTCCGCCGCATTTTGGGCGGTTTTTCCGTTTCACGTGAAACTCTCTCCCCGATTTTTTTGGTTGGTTAATGTTTCACGTGAAACACGAGACGCATTAATTTTGACCCTTTTCTGGAATTGTGGATAGAATTTGGACGGTTGGGGATAATTTTTCCGAACTTTTTTAAGGCAAAACCCTTGCCCTGTGGATTAAATTTGCCGGTTTTTTATCCGTACTTTATGAAAATACCCGTTTACAGATAGTTTGAGCAATTTTTGTGGATAAAATTACCCCAAACCGCATTTAGGGGCAAAAGGTAAAATTGTGGATAGTTGTTAAAATGTGGAATTCGTGTGGATAGTTTTTGCGAACTCTTTCTCCGCCGCTTTTATTTATATGCTTAAAACTTTGCCCGCGAACACAATTTGAAAAGAATAATTATAATAACTGAGAAAGCTGTCAATAAATTTGACGGGTGATTTATGGACTACTCGTTTAACTTATATAATTCGCTGGCACCGGGCGGCGTGTGTCTCGCGCTTAAAAAGATAATAAAATCCTCGGAGGCTGCTCCGGTAATTCTCTGCATCGGCAGCGATCTGTCGGTGGGAGATTCTCTGGGACCGGTTACGGGAACCAAACTCAAAGAGCGGCTGGCGGGAACCAACTGCTACGTTTACGGCACTTTGGCAAAGCCTATCACCGCGCACGAAGTGAAGTACATGAACGAATTTTTAAAGGCGACCCATCCGTCAAGTCCGGTCATCGCGATAGACGCGGCGGTGGGGCTTGCCGGAGATATCGGACTTATTAAAATAGCGCGCCGCGCAATCAAACCGGGCAGCGGCGCAAACAAGACCCTTTCAAAGGTGGGCGATATTTCAATTATGGGAATTATCGCGGAAAAGTCGGTATTCAACTACGCGCTGTTTTCCGCCACACGACTGAACGTCGTTTATAAAATGTCCGAAATAATCGCAGAGGGGGTTTCGACCTTCGTTTTGGACTACATTCAGAACGGCAAGGTAAAGGAAGCCGAAGCCAACGCCTTTAAAGCGTTTCTGTAAAAATAAACGCTCTTCCGTTGCGGAAGGGCGTTTTTGTTATAAATAAATGTTGGGGTATACATTAATCAAGGTTAAGAAGTAACGCTATCTCGTCAAGGCGCTCCTTCATTTCCGCTATTACTTTTTCCAGTTTTTCTCTATTTACGGCGCTTTCGGCTTGCTCAAAGTAGCCGCAGGACTGTTTTTTATAAATAACTTTCCTTTCAATTTTTTTGTTTACTTTATCGTGCCTGCAATGTCCGCAATCAGAACAGCGCAGCCGCGTGCCGTTAAAAATAGTATAGTATTTTAAGTAATATTTACAATTCTCGCAATAATTCTCGGTTTCCATAAAAAATGCCGCTCCTTACGAAACGGCATGTAGAATATACCGTTCGCGTTTTATTGCTGATAAAACTTAAATAGCCATATAAACATATAGTCATATTTAAGCGAAAAGTATAGTCCTACCTATAGGTAAAACTATATATTTAAAATGACTAAAATTAAATTTTATCAGCTGCTTTATAATAACAAACCGCGGTAAAATTGTCAATAAAAAAGCCTTTCTGAAAGCGAAAGGCTTTTTAAAGTTCGATTAACGGAATATTAAGTTTTTTCGCGTAGTTTACGGTGTAAAAGGTGCCGCCGCTCTTTTTACGCAGAAAACAGACGAGCGCCTGACTGTTTTCGACGAGATACCTGTCGCGAGCGTGAAAGCAGCCTTTATAGTACCCGTCGGCAAGGGTAATTATTTCATCGCACTGCGACAGAATTGTGTTATATCTTTCAACGCTTGCCGCGCCGAAGTTTTCGGACTGGTTTTTGCAGGGCAGTACCGCGGTCAGCTTTACGCCGTACTTTTGCTTATATTGAATGACGCTTTCGGCTGCCGCCATATCGAAGCCCAGAGCCATTCCGCACAGAAAGTTTTCGGTACCGCTTTTAATTAAATTTAAAATTACCCTGTCTAAAAGAGAGGGGTCAAAGTCGTAGTTTCTTAAATTCCGGTGACCGCTGAACGCGCAAGTTTTATACATTTTATCCTTTACAGCGGATTTTTCCGCTCTCTGCCCTGACCGCGCGGATATTTTTCGGGCGTGGGCTTTACCTTTACTATTTTAATAATATTTCTCCTGCCGCCTCCGTCGGGCAGTTCGAATGAAACAATTTTATCAAGCTTGCCTCCCAGAACCGCAACAGCATTGGCGGCGTTTTCAATCTCTTCGAAGCAATCGCCCTTGTAGGCTATGAACGAGCCGCCGACTTTGACGAAAGGCAGGCAGTATTCGCAGAGAACGTTGAGCTGCGCGACAGCTCTCGCGCATGCTACGTCGAATTTTTCCCTCAAGTTTTTGTCCCTTGCCCCGTCCTCGGCTCGGATATTGAGGACTTGTACACAGTTAAGCCCTATTTTTTCCACAACTTCGTTTAAAAAGGTACATTTTTTGCCGGTGCTTTCGATAAGGGTAAAGTCCAGATCGTCCCTAATTAATTTAAGAGGTACGGACGGAAAACCTCCGCCAGAACCTATTTCGACTACTTTTGAATTTAACGGAAAAAGGCTCTCGCCCGCCGCGCTGTCCAGAAAATGCTTAATAAAAACCTCTTTTTTGTCTGTAATAGAGGTCAGATTGCACTTTTTATTGTATTCGATCAGCAAATTTTCAAACTGTTCAAATTTATACGAACAATTGTTTTTTATAATTTCCGCTATTTTTTCGATATCCATAAGCAAATTATAACATAAAAAAAGCTAAAAAATCAACCTAATAATTTTCAAGTTTGATTTGCTTTTAGTCAATCTACCTCCAACGCAATAAAGATACGCGATTAACACGTAGGGTTATTAACAATTAACAATTTTTGGTGGACAACCCTATATTTTCAATATTTTTTCATTTTTTATAAAATTTTCGTTTACCGGTTTATAATTCATCCCCTTTTTTCTTTCCACATACCCACAAACTATTCACTTTGTTATTAACTTAAAATTTTGCCTTTTTCCACATAAGATTTACCCTCTTTTTGTTGCTTTTTTCCCTCTTTTTTGTTATTATATATATGGTTTTAGAAAGTTTTACACATTTCCACCGTCTCTAATACTATTTATACTATACTAATAAAATAATAAATAATAAAAATAACGTAAGAAGGAGCCGACTATGAAAGCCGTATGTGAAGGCATCGATTTATCCGACGCAGTGTTGAAAGTTGTTAAAGCTTGCGCAAGCAAGACCACCGTTCCGGTACTGGAATGTATTAAAATTTCAGCCGAAAACGATAATCTTACCCTTACAGCAACCGACAACGAAATTTCTATTTGCAAGACCATTAAAGCCGACGTTTACGAGGAAGGCGAAGTTTGCGTCCCCGGTAAATATTTTGCAGACTTTATCAAAAAGCTCGAAGGAGTGCAGATTACCCTTTCGACCGACGGCAAAAAAATGGATATTATCTATGCCGACAGCCAGACGGACATGCAGGTGCTTCCCGCGGACGAATTCCCGAGAATGGATACCAATATCAGCGAGAGCAGCTTTAAACTGAAGACTTCGGATTTGAAGAAGTTTATAAATTCAACATCTTTCTGCTGTGCCGGCGACGATTCGCGTCCTATTTTAAAGGGATGCCAGTTCGTAATCACCGGAAACGATATCTGCGTAACCTCGCTTGACGGTTTCCGTCTTGCGACCGTTAAGGGAAAAGTTATTTCTTCCACAGGCGATCTTGAAATAGTCTGCCCCGCGAGAACTTTAAACGAAATAGAGAAAATGATTCCCGAAAGCGACGGCGAAACAGAAATTTTCGTACAGCGCGGAATGATTCTGGTAGCTGCGGATAACACCGTTCTGACTTCCCGTCTTTACAGCGGAGATTTTATCAAGAAAGAAAATATTATCCCCAAAGATTTTATTACCGTGGTTACCGTTAATAAGGATCTTCTCAAAGCGAGCATCGAGCGCGCGGCGATACTGGTCAGAAACGATAAAAACAGCCTCATAATTTTCGATATCAACGGCGACAGAATCGACGTTTCTTCTAATTCGGAAATTGGCAGCGTGCAGGAACCGGTTAAAGCGGACGTTGCCGGCAAGGATATCAGAATTGCAATGAATTCGAAATTCATAATCGACGCGGTCAACGCGCTTTCGGAAGAAGAAATCGTGCTTTCGTTCAATAACCAGATTCAGCCGTTCACTTGCGAGAACGCGGTCGACAAGGACAACCTGTATCTGATCTTGCCTGTAAGAACAGCAACCAATGGTTGACAGACAATGTCTGTTACGTATCTTAATTGCTTTGATATTTGACAGTCTTATCACTTATCAAACTTGAAAATTAATTGACTTATCATAAAAATAATTTAAACTATAATTAAACTATAAATAAAAGGAATATAGAAAAATGAAAAGAACTTATCAACCCAAAAAGAGACAGAGAAGCAAAGTACACGGATTCAGAAAGAGAATGGCTTCCACCGCAGGCAGAAAGGTATTAAAGAGAAGAAGAGATAAGGGCAGAAAAAAGCTTTCCGCTTAAATGCGACTTTGAACTATTTAAGAATAAAGAAAAACTCTGATTTTCAAAAAATTTTCAACAGGGGAAAACGCGTATTTTCCCCCTGTATTACGTTATTGTATTTTCCGTCGCAAACGCTCAATATGGGCGTCGCCGTTTCCAAAAAACACGGTAAGGCGGTAAAGAGAAACCGCATAAAAAGGCTGGTCCGCGCCGCTTTTTCAAACACGTGCGCGGCGCTCGAAAAAAATTACAGCTTTATCATAATACCCAAAGTTGCGGAAGAATACAGTCTGAAAAGTTTTGAAAAAGGGCTGCTCTCTTGTTTTAAAAAGGTAAACGAATGCGCCAAAAGCTGAAAAAATTTATAAAAATGCTGCGGCGGACGGTTTTTAAACCGTATATTAAGATGCTGTGTATGCGTCTTATAATCTTTTATCAGAAAAACCTTTCGCACCACACCTGCCTTTACGAGCCGACTTGCTCGGAGTACACTCTGCGGTCGATAAACAACCACGGCGTGATACTGGGCATACTTTTGGGAAGCTGGCGGCTTTTACGGTGTAATCCCCTGTCAAAGGGCGGTTTTGACCCCGCGCCCGAAAACTATTTCAAATTAAAATGGGTCAAGTAGAAAAAGATGGGAACCTTGAATTTATTGGAAAGCGTCGGCTATATCGGCGGCGTTATCCTTGACAAAATCGATATAAGAAGTCTTAACTGGATAGGTAAAATTATCCAGTGGCTTATTGAGGGCGTCGGAATAGTCGGTCTGGGCGTTGTAGTGTTTACGCTCATACTCAAAACGATAGTCCTGCCTCTGGACGTTTATTCCAGGGTAAAAACAAAAAAGCAGTCGCTAATCATGAAACAGATGCGGCCGCAGATGGAAAAACTGCAAAAGCAGTATGCCAACGACAAGCAGATGTACAGTCAGAAGGTCATGGAACTGCAGAAGGCGAACGGCTACTCGATGTTCGGCGCGTGCATACCTATGATTGTATCGCTCGTCATATTCATGGTAGTGTTCAGCGCGTTCTCGACCTATTCGCAGTACGCAAACCTTTCCACCTATAATAATATGGTGGAAGAGTACAACGCCAGCGTAATAACTTTCGTGCGTGAAAATCCGGAAGACGACGGTTTTTTAATCGAAGTTGAAGACACGTCGATGGAAGGTTCGTCGTACAGAGTGGACTTTGAAAAATTTAAAGCGTGGGTTGAAAAGGACACCGCCGCCGACTTTGAATTGCCGGCAGACTTCTATACTCTTACCGAAGAAGGCAAGTTGGGTGAACCCGGTCAGAGATACTACGTTAAAAAGTACGTGCAGCTTTACGCAAGACAGGCTTCGGCGGACTACTACAAACAGCACAAGACCAAGTTTATCTGGGTTAAAAATATCTGGTACCCCGACTCGATGCTGAACAAGGAAATACCTTCGTTCTCAAAATTCTCGTCGTCCGTATCGAGAGCGATCGGCACCGGCGTCGACGCCTCGTACGAGGAATCTTACAACGAGGTAATGTTCAACTTAAACAAGGAACAGAAAACCTACAACGGATATTTCGTATTAATCGTGCTTGCAATAGGACTTATGTTCCTGCAGCAGTTTATAATGAACCGCTCGCAAAAGGATGCGGCGGAGTTGGGTTCGGTTGACGGAAGCGCGGCAAAGACGAACAAGTGGATGATGATTATGATGCCCATAATTTACGGCGTGTTCTCGTTCTTCTACAGCGCGGCGTTCTCTATCTACATGATCACCAACACGACTTACGGACTTATTACTACACTTATTATCAATAAAGCGACTGAAACCAGATTTGCAAAACAGATTGCAAACGGGGAATTTAATAAAAAACGCGCTAAACAGGGCGCCAAAAACAGAAAGAGGTTAAAGTAATGGACGAACAAATTTTTACCGCAAAGACGGTAGACGAGGCGATTGAAGCGGGTTTGACCGCCCTCGGAATTACTTTGGACGAAGCGGAAATTACCGTTTTAGAAGAGGGAAAGAAAAAGCTTTTCGGTTCGGTAAAAGCGAAAGTACAGATTAAGAAAAAGGGTTCCGACGCAAGACGCGCGGCTGATTTTATCGACGGGCTTTTAAAAATTCTTGATATTGACGCGGTCAGCGAAATCGTCGACGAAGACGAAAATATCAAAATCGAAATCAAGACCCAGTCTTCCTCGAAAGTTATCGGCAAACGCGGCGACGTTCTGGACGCTATCCAGTGCATTGCCGGAGCGGTTGCAAACACCGGCAGAGACGAGTATAAAAAGGTTGTAGTAGACTGCGAAAACTACCGCACCCAGCGCGAAGAAACGCTGAAAAAGCTTGCGGATAAGCTCGCTAAAAAGGCTATCGAAACGGGCAGGAAGGTCGTTTTAGAGCCTATGAACCCCTATGAAAGACGCATTATCCACTCCGCCCTCGCTTCTTATGAAAACGTTAAAACGGTTTCCGAAGGCAGAGAGCCGTCAAGATATATCGCGGTCATTCCCGACGGCGCAAAACCTAACGACAGAGGCATAAGGTTCGGCGAAAGAAAGCCGCACGGCAACCACGGAAACCGCGGCGAGCGTTCTGACAGAAAGTTTGACCGCCGCGACCGTCGCGACGGAAACCGCGAAAGACGTCCCTCGTCAGGCGGCAGACCCGCGCGCGGTAAAAAGGAAATTGTGTTCGGCACCTTCCTCGGCAACAGCGGCGCAAAACCCGACGAAGAATAAGCGTTCCGCTTAACTACGTATCTTAATAGCGTTAGCACTTGATTAACTAAACGCATATCAAACAGGCAATGCCTAACGCGTATCTTAAAGCCTTACGCTTTGCGGCGTATCTTAATTACCGCCGTACTTGATTAACTAGACACATATCAAACTTAAATAAAATAAAAAACGCGTAACAAAACTGTTACGCGTTTTATTTATTGCAGTGCATAAAAAAGAGTTGCCGCCAACCAAAGTTGCAAATATGCATGGCTGCGAAATTTCCGACCGTCATTCCTTCGGTTTCAGAGGTCCGTAGTAGTATGAGGCGGTTGCGCCGCCGTCGATAAGAAAGTCGGCGCCCGTAATGAACGCGCCCTTGTCGCTCATAAGCAGTTCGGCAACGTTTGCCACTTCGTCCGCCGTACCGGGGCGGCCTGCGGGACACTTTGCAAACATATTCTTGTAGAAATCTCCGCGCGGACCGTTGAATTCGTCAATGGCGAGGGGCGTCACTATTATGCCGGGCGAAATGGAGTTGAGCCTTGCTCCGCGCTCTCCCCATCTGACCGCCTCAAACATAACGCGCTTTTCGTTGCAGCGTTTTGCCATTTGGTAGGCGTGGAGAGTATCGCGGATATTTTCGGGCTGCAACACTTCGAGTTTTAGCAAATCTTCCGTCGGAGTAGTTGCAAGCTGTTCGTCAATCGCGTTTCCGAGTTGGGGCATACGGTGTCCGGATTGACTTGAAATCGTCACGCCTACGCCGCCGCGCGCGATAACCTTGCCGACTTCCTCCAAAAGTACCGCCGTGCCGTACAAATCTACTTTGAGAATTGCCTCGACGGGGGCTTGACTCGGAGAAACGCCTGCGCTATTGATAAGACAGGTAATATCACCGTGCTTCTGTCCTTCGGCGATAAGATTTAAAATACTTTCGCGCGAGGAAATATCGCAGACTATGGGAAGGGCGTCAAAGCCGGCTTCGTTCATAGTTTTTGCCACCATTTCCGCGTTTGTCAGCTTTTTGTCGCCGACAATAATTTTTTTGCCGTAACCTATTCTGCGAGCAATCGCCATTCCTATCTGACCTGCGCCAGTCAATAAAACGACCTCTTTCATAAAGCTATATCTCCGTTATACGTTTTTCTTTGCCCAGTCGGAAACTTTACTTTCAGACTGCGCTGCTTCCGCGCCGTGAACTGATAAACCGGCGACGACGGTCGCGCCGTTGCAGACGGTCTTTAACTGCCGCTCGCTCGAACCCATACCGCTGCCCTCGTTGGTGCAGAACGGTACTATTTTCTTTCCAGAAAGGTCGTAGTGTTCGAGGAAGGTACACATACACATGGGCATCTCGCCCCACCAGTTGGGGAAACCTACAAAAATTGTGCCGTACTTTGAAATGTCCTCAACGTATACCTTGATTTCGGGACGAGCGTTTGCGTGAAGTTCTTTCTGCGCTTCTTCAATGCACTCATAGTAGTTTGCGGAATAAGTTTTTACTGTATCAACCTCAAATAAGTCGCCGCCGACCGCTTTCTGAATAAATTCCGCAACGATTTCGGTGTTACCTTTTTTCAGGTTCTTAATACTGCCGTTCCAATAATTTTCGCCTTTTCTCGAATAGTAAACAATCAGGTTTGCCATAATAGTCCTCCGCAAAAACAGTTTATTTGTGTTTTAGTATAACAAAGATATAACAAAAAAGCAACAGGCAAAGCCGGACGCGTATCTTAATTACCGCCGTACCTGATTAACTAATCTCAAATCAAACGTAAATAAAACAGAAAAAACGCGTAACAAAACTGTTACGCGTTTTTCTAATGTGCGAGTCGTGTCAACCTTTGAGCGCATAAACAATATACAGCAAACGTATATAAAAAGTCTTGCCTTACATCACAAAATGATGTAAAAAACTTTAAACGCCTTTGTAATAAAAAGCCCCGCGGATATGCGGGGCTTTTATTAATTTAAGTTTGATGCGCGGAAAACTAAAATTATAGGTAACGCAATCAAGATACGCGATTAAACCGTAGGTTTATTTTTTGGTTGCGGTTTTAGCGGTTGTCTTTGCTGCCGGTTTTTTAGTGGTTTTAGCTGAGGTCTTTGCCGCAGTCTTTTTAGCAGCGGGCTTCTTTTCTTCCGCTTTCTTTTCAACTACGCAGTTTGCTTTAAGGGTGTTCAGGCACTCCCACAGCTCTTCGGGAATTCTGGTCTGAATGGAAGTATTGTAGTAGTTTTCAATTTCTTCCGCTTCCTTCGCCCACTTTTCTTTGTCTACTGCAAGTATTTCTTTCAGCGCGTCGATATCGAACTTTTTGCCAGCGGTAATTTCGTAATCCATTTCGGAAAGGTCGATGTCCTCCGCCTTGGGAACGTAGCCGATAGCCGTTTCGTCCGCGTCCACGGGGGTGTCGCTGCAACGCTTTAATATCCATTCAAGTACGCGCATATTGTCGCCGAAGCCCGGCCACATAAAGTTGCCGTCTTTGTCGGTGCGGAACCAGTTTACGTTGAAAATCTTGGGAGGGTTTTTAACCTTTTTGCCCATTTCAATCCAGTGCGCGAAGTAGTCGCCCATATGATAGCCGGCGAAAGGTTTCATAGCCATGGGGTCGTGGCGAAGAACGCCGGTTGCGCCCGTTGCCGCCGCGGTGGTTTCGGAGGACATTGCCGAGCCGATAAATACGCCGTGGTTCCAGTCGCGCGACTGGTATACGAGGGGAGTAGTCGAAGCTCTTCTTCCGCCGAAGATAATCGCCGAAAGAGGCACGCCCGTCTTTGAGTTGAATTCGGGCGAAACGCAGGGGCAGTTGATTGCCGGAGCGGTGAAACGCGAGTTGGGATGCGCCGAGCAGGTCGACTTATCCTTTTTGTCAAACTTTTCGGGGTTCCAGGGCTTGCCGGTCCAGTCGATAACGTGTTCGGGCAGCTCCTTCGTAAGTCCTTCCCACCATACCGTCATATCGTCGGTGTTCAGCGCGACGTTGGTGAAAATGGTGCCGCGTTTGGTTGATTCAAGCGCGTTGTAGTTGCTGTGTTCGTTGGTGCCGGGCGCTACGCCGAAGAAACCGTTTTCGGGGTTGACAGCCCAGAGTCTGCCGTCCTCGCCCACTCTTATCCAGGCGATGTCGTCGCCCACGCACTCGATTTTATATCCCTTGTCAAGGTAGTGTTTGGGGGGAATGAGCATTGCAAGGTTTGTCTTGCCGCAAGCCGAGGGGAACGCCGCCGCGACGTATTTTTTATCGCCGTCGGGATAGGTAACGCCGAGGATAAGCATATGTTCAGCCATCCAGCCCTCGTTTTTGCCGAGGTAAGAAGCAATTCTCAAAGCGAAGCACTTTTTACCTAAAAGCACGTTTCCGCCGTAAGCCGAGTTAACCGAAATAATGGTATTGTCTTCGGGGAAGTGCATTATGTATCTCTTTTCCGCGTCCACGTCGCACTTTGCGTGGAAGCCTTTGATAAAGTCGCCGTTTTTGCCGAGGGCGTCAAGGCAGATCTTGCCGACTCTGGTCATTATGTTCATATTCAGAACTACGTAAATGCTGTCGGTAACCTCTATACCGATTTTAGCGAAGGACGAGCCTACAACGCCCATCGAATAAGGGATGACGTACATCGTCCTGCCCTTCATCGAGCCGCGGGCAATTTCGGAAGCAAGCTCGTAAGCCTGCTTGGGGTCCATCCAGTAGTTAACGGGACCCGCGTCCTCTTTGTTTTTGGTGCAGATAAAAGTTCTGTCCTCAACGCGCGCTACGTCGTTGACCTTGGTGCGGTGCAGGTAGCAGTCGGGCAGTTTGTTTTCGTTCAGTTTGATAAGTTCGCCGCTCTTTACGGCCTCTTCTTTCAGCGCCTTAATCTGTGTCGCGCTGCCGTCTATCCAGACGATTTTGTCGGGCTGCGCAAGGCTTGCGCTCTGTTCTACAAATTCAAGAACTTTTTTGTTTTTGGTTAAAGCCATTTATTTTAACTCCTTAAAGTTGATTTACAAATTTCACCTAATATATTATACAGAAAAGAAAGCTTAAAATCAAACGAATTTAAGTAAAAAGGCTGTGAAAATATAATGCAAAAATATATTACTTTTTACATATTTTGCGGTTTTTTTCGCGCGGAAGCCGTAATATAATAAGTAATATAACGCGGATAAAGTTTTCGTTTGACACGCGGCAGGTTACAAGCGTTGCGCGGTTAAGATACGGGAGATTTTATAAATGAGTGGATATACCAAAAACATAGCGGTAATACGCGAGCTTAAAAACGGCTTTTCCGCCGACGGCGGCGGTCTGACCGGTCTTGTCAAGGCGGAAAGATACGGCGCAAAGCTCCGCGCGGAAGCTTCGCTTATTAACTTTGCGCCTTTGACCGAGGGCAGGTACGTCACCGCCATTTCTGACGGAGCGCATACCCAGATACTGGATAACGGCTTTTTCGAAGGGTATTCGGACGTAGACACGGGCGCCGGTTTTGCCGCCCTCGTCTGCTTTGTGAACGGCAGCGTTTCGCCCATAGCCTCCGCCGTGTGCGGAAATTTCCAGTCCGCGGCGCTGGGCATTAAAGAGGTAATCGAACGCGCCGAAAAGCCGGACGCGGCAACCCCTCCGCCCGAAACCGCGTACGAGGACGAAGCTATCGCAGGAGAGAATTATTATGAATACGAACAAGCTTATACGGACGGTGGGACTGTACGCCAAGATAAAACGCAAGCGGCGTACGGGCGCGAACCTCAACAAAATGAAAAGGGTGCTGATGACCTCAAAGGTAATAAACGAGCGAACGGGCTTGCCCGCGGAGAATACTTCTACCGCGCAATGAAGGGCGAAATAGATAAACTGCTCTCTACATATCCCGCCGAACAGACGCTGGAAAGCGTGGTGGAAAATTCGCGCTGGGTAAAAATAAATTACGGCGGCGAAAAGTTTTACGTTTTCGGCGTTATATACCAAAAAGATACGCCGCAGTATATCTGCTACGGCGTACCTACAAAAACGAACAAAAAACCGCCCGAAAGTCTTAAAGGTTTAGCCTCGTTCATACCCGCATCCGCAGACGGCGGAAGCGAAGGCTTCTGGGTAATGTATCAGGACGCGGCAACCGGCGCAAGCGTCAAAATCGAAAGCGTGTAAAAGTTTATTTCAAACCCCTGAAAGGTTTAAACGCAAACAGCGCGTAAATGGTATACAGCGCGGCAATACTGCACACCGCTAAAAAGCTGCGGTATGCAACGTCTATTTTAAAACACAAAAAATACAGCAGGTTAAAACCGCTGAAGGCGTAAACGCCGCCGCATATACCCAGTGTAATCAATAAAATAACGCATAAAACCGAGGTCATTCTCATACCCGTATTATGCGTTATTTAATATTATTTATGTTATTAACGCTTACGTTTGACTTGCGGTCAGCCGTTTTACGATACCGCAATTAAGATACGCATCAAGCGTTGCTTGCGTTTGATTTGCGGTTAGTCGAATTACAGCAACGTAATTAAGATACGAAACAGGC
>CAZDAG010000015.1:0-33039 GCA_964503655.1 uncultured Clostridia bacterium
TCTGATTTTAATTCGGGTACAGATATAAAAGTGGATAGTGCGACAGGCACCGGTACCAATACGGTAACCGGCGCAGGCGGCGCGGCTATTACTGATACAACGGACACCTTCGAGGCGACGAACGTCGGCAAATATACGGTAAAGTTAAGTTTGCGCGACACCAAAAACTACGCGTGGTCGGACGGTGTGAATACTTCCAAGACCGTAGATTTTGAGATAACACAGAAAGAACTTCTGTCAACTCCGCCGGTAAGCTCGGAAGTGAACGGCACGGGCGGCGCGGAATGGGAGTTCGGCGACGCAGCAACCGTTACTATAACGGATGACAGGATATCGGGCGAAAATATAAACCTGCTCTGTTATTACGACGTAGCGGGCGGTACGAGCAAGGCGAATACGCTTACGCCTAATACAGTCGGTAACGTAACAACTATAACTATGCCTGCAACTATCGCCGTAGGCAACTATACTTTAACGGTAGAGTTAAACGGCAATACCGGAGATAACGCTAACTATAAAATTACTAAAAACAATACTCTGAATTTCGAGGTAACTTCGGGTAAAATAGACCCGAGTACATACGGCTGGATATATACGAAAGACGGCGCTGCAGGTTCTACAATCGCGGACGGTGGCAAGCTGCCCTTCGAGCTGAAAGCAAATAACACGACGGACGGAGTAAAGTACGAGGTTTCCATACAGATACCTACGGCGGACGCAAACACTGTACAAGTGGATACTTCCAAATACGTAAACGGCTATCAGGTACGCAGCGGCGACAGCGTAAAGACGTATAAAACTGTCGTTGCGCTCAAGTCCGTAGACACCGATTTCAAATTCGAGGTAAACGGCAATATGCAGTCCACCTGCGAAGTTACGCTGAACTGGGAGATAGAAAAGGGAACGTTTGATTTGAGCGGCGTCAAGTGGGAGTACTCATTGGACGGCGCAACGGGCTGGACGGAATACGACCCTTCAAATCCTCCGCAGTACAATGACGGCTACGATATAACCGTAAGGGTAAAGGCAAGCACTTTGCCGGCAGGTTTAATGTTAGACAGTCTGTACACGGGAGTGCAGGAAAGCGAAGTAGATAACAACCTTACGGCAACTATTTCGGCATCAGATTTGAAGTATAATACAAATAACTTCAACGCTCCCGACGTGAGCAAGTTAGACCTCAACTGGGAGGTAGCGAAGAAAAATCTGTTTACACGATTTAAAAACGTAACCGAACCGTATACAAACGCAAGTTACTCGGGAAATATAATTCTGAAACAACTTGACGTGCCTGCGGGTATGGAAAGTTATATCAATTATGTGTATTACGACAAGTTAAGCGGTTTACCTGTAACGCTTCAGGATATAAAAGACGCGGCAGACCCTACTAACGAAAAGAAGTATAAGGTAGAGGCGTATATAGACCCTGCATATTCGGCAAATTACGAAGTAACAGACAACGGCGCAACGCCCAGCGACGAGTTTGCAACCGGCAGCAAGAATAAGCTTGCAAGCGCGTCCATAGCTAACGTATCAGTAGAATACGACGGCAATACCCACTTTGATAAATCGCTTGTAAAGGTAACAAGCGACACGGACGGACTTGATGTCAGCGACTTCACCGTGACCTATTATAAGGGCGCAAATCCCGTAGCGGCAAACGCGCTTGCGGCAGGCGAACTGCCCAAAGATGCCGGCGAGTATTGCATTGTAATAACGCTGGGTACCCAGGCGGAGAAAAAGTACATTCTTGCCAAAGACTGTTTTACGGTAAAAATCGAAGCTATGGGTATAGCGCTTCCTACGCTCGGAACTATAACCTTTAACGGCAAAGAGCAGAATTTTGCGGATAACCTTTCGGGCAGCAGTTGGACTACTTACGGCCCTGCGGGAATGAACATAATCAAGGTAGACGGAAAACTGTCCGACAGAAACGTCGGCGCGGGTGACTACTTAACTACGCTTGAACTTACCGATACAAACTACAAGTGGATATATCCCTCGTCCGTAACGCCTACTAAAGCAATCGTTAAGTACAGCCTTGCGGCTGACGGCGTTAAAGTGACCGGCGACGATAAAATTGCAACGTATGAGTGGAACATTAACCCGCTTATAGTAGATACCACCAATATGTGGAACAAGGGCAAAAACGGCGCAACGCTCAATTTGCCGCAGAACGTACGCGACCTCATCGCAGGCGGCACGCTCGAAGTCGGATACCGCTATTACAGCGACGGACAGTACGTGGAAGAACCCGAACTGAAGGGCGGCAGGTCTTTCAAAGTTGAAGCGGTATTCGCCGGCGACGACGCTGAAAGGAACGTGCAGTTCAAGAGAAGCGACACGGAGTTCGGCGCGGTATCAAAGGATATAGACTACACTGTACCGCAGACCGGCGCAGCGGCATTCTTCGGCAACTTGAAGGAAGCGCTGTCCCAAACCTGGCTTGGCTTGCCTATCTGGGCGTGGCTGTTAATAGCTTTGGCGTTGATAATACTTTTAATAATCATAATAGTAGTTGCGGTAAAACGCCGCAAGACTAAAGAAGAGCGTGAAGCGAAGAAAGCGGCAAAGGAAGAAGAGAGACTTCGCCGCGAGGAAGAGCGCGAAGCTGAACGCCAGCGCAGAGAGGATGAACGTAGAATGCAGCAGGAAAAACTCGAAGCGGAACGCGAACTCGCGAGAGCGAAGCAGGAAGCAGAGCTTGAAAAGATCCGCGCGCAGGCGCAAGCCGGAATGGCAGGCGCAGGCATGGCGACAATGGCAATGGCGCAGCAGCCTACGCAACAGGCAATGCCGCCCATACAGCAGGTGCAGACGGTTGATAACGATTTCGTAAAGGAAATGCGCGAGCAGATGGCTGAACTCCGCGCAGATAATAAAGCAACGCAGGAAAAACTTGCGGCAATGCAGAACAACCAGCAACCGGCAATGCCGGCGCCTATGATGCCTATGCAGCAGCCTATGTATCAGCAATATCCTTCATATCAGCAAATGCCCATGATGCCGCAGTACGGCGGAGATCCGACATTGGCAAGGCTTGAAGCGCAGCTCAACGCAATGCAGGCGGAACAGCGCGCGAGATACGATGCGGAACAGCGCATAGAGCTTGCTGCAATGCGCGCGGAACAGCACGTAGACCGCGACTCGCGTCACAGCGTAGACCTCGCGGCAATGCGCGAGCATATCAACGGACACAATTACAACCGTATTCCCGATTACAGCAATGCTTCGGCAAACAATCAGCCTAATTCGATAGAGGCTTTGGGCGCAATCGTAGCGGCGGCGTTGAAGAATATGGCTAACGGCGAAACGGCAGCAACGCAAGTACCCGAGCTGCCGCAGAAGGCGGAGCAGGAACCCGTAGCGAAATATCCTTCCGATGCGGTAATTACAACCACAACAACGGTTGATACTACCAAAAACGGAGCTATAAGACGCTCGCGCGACGAGGAAGAGAACTTCGACGTTGACGGCTTCTACGACAGCATAGATTATTAACAGGCAATGCCTGCGGCGTATCTTAAATGCGTTTGCAGTAAACTTGCTAACAGCTAATCAAACTTGAAAAAGGCGGCGCGGACTTAAATGTCCGCGCCGCTTGTTTTTATTCGTTACCGAGTAAAAAATCGGTTGAAACCTGAAAGTATTTTGCTATTTTTAAAAGGGTGTCCAAGTCAGGTTCGCGCTGACCGGTTTCCCAAAAGCTAACCGCCTGATTGCACACGTTTAAACGCTTGCCCAGTTCCCTCTGCGAAATGCCCTCTTCCAACCGCAACTCTTTAATTGTCTTGCCAAAATAGTTGTTGTTCATTAATAAAATTTTATCTGTTATTTTCCTACATTTTGTTGACTTCCTACAATTTGTAGGATATAATCATTTTAATACTTATTTACAGGAGAAATAAAAATGATACTGGAACAGGACAAGAAAAAATTGAAAAAGAGCTTAACTCTATTTATTATAGCGTTAGTTTTATTTTTAATTGGTGTAACATTTATGGTTGTTTTGGTGGTGGATACGGCAAAGGGTGCGGGGAACAAATTTCCTATGCCGCTTGTTGTTATATGCTCTTTGTGCATACCTGCCTATTTGATATTAATGGGCTGCTCGGCGCTTTATAATGTATCATACCGCAAAAATTGTTTTGTCGCGGGCAAGTTAAGCACGACGTTATACGTATTTCAATATATTTTCTTGCTGCCTTTTCTAATTCTCGTAATCGTAATGGCGATATATAGCGGAGCGGGCTTTGGCGGCGGCAGCAAATTAAAAAAAGTAACGCTGACTGATAAAAATACTGGTAAAAAATACGAATTAACACAGCTTTCTGAAGGCGGTATAGAATTTAAAGACCAGTACGGCGATGTATGGGTAACCTACGACGGCGGAAACACCTTTGAATGTGTTTCCCGAAAAGAAGTTGTGGGTGCGGACGGAAAAGAGTACATATTAAGAAAAAATTACGACGGTACTACCGACAGCACCGATCAGTACGGCGATACCTGGCAAACTTTTGACGGCGACACTTACGAGCGCAAGCCCAAAGTGACAGATTTGGAAGGGCGCGAGTGCGTTTTGACAAGATATTCCGCATTTAGTAACAGTTATACGGATCAGTATGGGCGTAGTTGGGAAACAAATGATTTCGGAAAAACTTTTGAAATAAACTGGAGATGGAGCCAAGACGACAAATAAAATTATAAAAATATGAATTATAAGCCGCCCGCGGAATTTCCGCGGGCGGCAAACTTTGTTTGTTTCGTATAGCTTGACTTGCAAAACGGTAAATCAAGAGGTAACGCAATAAAGATACGGCGTAAAACATTTGGTTTTTTTAAAAAAAGTGGCAAAAAGTGGGTTTAAACCGTTGACAGGGCTTGACTAATTAGTTATAATTACTAGGTGCCTTAAAATAGGGTGTGTATTGGGACGAGGCGTAAAGTTACTGAAAAAGTCCGTTTAAAGCTCACGGAACAGATAATTTACGCTGACAAATGTAAGGGCCTGACCCTTGCGACTAACCGCGGCTTTTCCCCACGCCAAACGTTTGGTGTTTTTTTATCGGGAAAGGCGCGATACACACGGATAAGTTGACACAACGGAAAAATTTTTTGTTAGGATAAAAATAAGGAGTTATTGACATGGCAGGACAGAAAATCAGAATTAAACTTGCAGCTTACGACCACGAGCTTGTGGACCTTGCGGCTTCGCGCATCGTTGAAACGATGAAGAAGAGCGGCGCGAAAATTTCGGGACCCATTCCCCTTCCCACCGAGAGAGAAATAGTTACTATTCTCCGCTCGCCCCATAGATACAAGGACAGCCGCGAACAGTTCGAACAGCGCACCTACAAGCGCATTATCGATATCTACACCCCCAACGCGAAGTTGTTGGACACCGTTCACTTACCGGCAGGCGTAGACATCAAGATAAAGCTGTAATTTTATTACAATATTATAATATGAAATTTCTGATACTTTAATGTATCCGCAGACGACGAGGCTCTGTAAAAAGGACTTTCGGCGGAACGGCGGGACGCGGTATCTCAAAATAGTCCGTTGACGGAGCAATTTTAAAATATAATTACGGCGCAAGCAAAATCGCCATTTTGCGCAGCGCAACGCAATTTGCGCAAACCTGCGCCTCGGCGGGTGAGCGCACGCAATTATATGATAAGAGGGCTTTGAAGATTGCGGGCGCGAGGGCAGAGCCCTCAAATCACGGCGAAGAATTTTCGCACAAGAAAATTATCCGCGTGAACAAAAAAATAAACGGAGGAACTTTATCAATGAATAAAGCAATCATCGGACGTAAAGCTGGCATGACACAGATATTTACGCCGGAAGGGAAAGTGATTCCCGTAACCGTAATCGAGGCAGGTCCCTGCCCCGTGGTGCAAATCAAAACTGTAGAAAAGGACGGCTACGCCGCTTTGAAGCTCGGTTTTGACGAAACAAAGGAAAAAGCACTTTCAAAACCCGAACTGGGTCAGTTCAAAAAAGCGGGCGTAAAACCCTGCAAGGTAATGAAGGAATTCAGGCTTGACGACCTGTCCGCTTACACCGTAGGCGGCGAAGTGAAAGTAGACGTTTTCACCGCAGGCGAAAAAGTAGACGTTCACGGCGTTACCAAAGGACACGGCTATTCGGGCGTTATTAAAAGATGGAACCAGCGCAGGCTGAAGGAAACGCACGGCGTCGGTCCCGTACACAGAGAACCCGGTTCAATGGGCGCGAACAGCTCGCCTTCAAGGGTATTCAAGAATAAGCACCTCGCAGGTCAGTACGGCGTTGAAAACGTAACTATCCAGAACCTTGAAATCGTCAGGGTAGACGCCGAAAGAAACTGCTTGCTTATCAGAGGCTCCGTGCCGGGAGCAAACGGTAGCGTCGTTACCATAAACGACACCGTTAAATAAGGAGTACGCATATGCCTAAAATTAAAGTATACAAGATGGACGGCACTGAAGCCGGCACGATGAATTTAAGCGATAAGGTGTTCGGCGCGGAATACAACGAACCCCTCATCCACCAGGCAGTCGTAACCCGCCTCGCTAACGAAAGACAGGGTACGAAATCCACTCTGACCCGCACCGAAGTAAGGGGCGGCGGCAGAAAGCCCTGGAGACAGAAAGGTACGGGTAACGCGCGTCAGGGATCTATCCGCGCTCCCCAGTGGATAAAGGGCGGCGTGGTATTCGCTCCCAAGAGCCGCGACTTTTCAAAGGATATGAACAAAAAGGCAAAGGTTGCCGCTTTGATTTCGGCCCTTTCCAAAAAGGTTGCGGACGGCGAACTTCTCGTTATAGACGAGCTTGCGGTTAAGGAAGGCAAGACCAAAGAAATGGTTGCTTTCCAGAAAGCGTTGAAGCTGGACAAGACCGCCGTAGTGGTTATGGACAACGACGATATCAACGTAATCCGCGCGGCAAGCAACATACAGAAACTTTCAACCCTGCCCGTAGCGCAGATTTCCACCTATGAAGTGGTTGCAAACGCGAAAGTCGTTCTGACCAAGGCTGCGGTTAAGAAAATAGAGGAGGTCTACGGAGAATAATGGTAGCCGAAGATATTATCATAAAACCCCTCCTCACGGAAAAGGGTTACGACGGAATCGCCGACAAGAAATACACCTTTATAGTTGCAAAGTCGGCAAACAAGACGCAGATTAAACTTGCGGTTGAAAAACTGTTCAACGTAACGGTTGACAGCGTAAACACGGTAAACTGCAAGGGCAAGTTAAAGAGAATGGGAAGAAGCTCCGGTTACACCCCCGACTACAAGAAGGCAATCGTCCAGCTCACGGCTGACTCGAAGGCGATTGAGTACTTCAACTCGTTATCGTAAGGAGAAAAGAAAATGGCAGTAAAAAGGTATAAACCCACTTCGCCGGCGCGCCGTTTCATGACGGTGAACGCGTACGCGGAGCTTTCAGGCGACAAACCCGAAAGAAGCTTACTTCACGATAAGCGCAAGTCGGGCGGCAGAAACAATCAGGGTAAAATAACCGTTCGTCACATCGGCGGCGGCAACAGAATCAAATACAGAATTATAGACTTCAAGCGCAACAAGGACGGCGTTCAGGCAACGGTTAAGTCGATCCAGTACGACCCCAACCGTTCGGCGCACATAGCGCTGCTCGCTTACGCGGACGGCGAAAAGAGATACATTCTCGCGCCCCTCGGACTTAACGTAGGCGACAAGGTGCTTTCGGGCGCGGGCGCGGACATCAAGGCGGGCAACTGCCTTCCCCTTTCCGAAATCCCCGTAGGTACCGTCGTTCACGCGATTGAATTGCAGCCCGGACGCGGCGCGCAGATTGCAAGATCCGCCGGTATCTCGGCGCAGATAATGGCGAAGGAAGGCGCGTACGCAACCCTCAAAATGCCCTCGGGCGAAATGAGACTGATTCCCGTAAAGTGCAAGGCTACCGTAGGTCAGGTCGGCAACGTCGAACACGAAATCATCCGTATCGGCAAAGCGGGCAAGACCAGATACCTCGGCGTTAAACCCACCGTCCGCGGCTCGGTTATGAACCCTAACGACCACCCTCACGGCGGTGGCGAAGGCAAGTCTCCCGTCGGCCATGCAGGTCCTATGACCCCTTGGGGCAAACCTGCTCTCGGCTATAAGACGAGAAAGAAGAAGAACCCTACTTCAAAGTTCATTTTGAAGAGAATTAATTAAAGGAGGAATATGAAATGTCAAGAAGCGTTAAGAAAGGACCTTATGCCGAAGAAAGGCTGATGTCAAGAATAGAAGCAATGAACGCTGCCGGCGAGAAGAAAGTCGTTAAGACCTGGTCGCGCGCGACAACGATATTCCCCCAGATGGTCGGACACACGATAGCGGTTTACGACGGAAGAAAGCACGTTCCCGTATACGTAACCGAAGATATGGTCGGCTGCAAGCTCGGCGAGTTTGCTCCCACCAGAACGTTCAAGGGACACGCGGCAAAGACCGCCAAGAAGTAAGGAGTGAACTATGGCAAGCAATATGAATAAAAAGCAGGAAAGAATTGCCGCCAATAAGGATAAGCGTCCTTACGCAACGGCGAAATATTTGAGGCTTTCCCCCTACAAGGTAAGAACGGTGCTTGCGCTCATCCGCGGCAAGTCGGTTGACGAAGCGGAAGCGATACTGACCTACTGCAACAAGGGCGGCAGCGAAGAAGTTAAAAAAGTTCTTCTTTCGGCGGCTGCAAACGCAGAGCATAACAACGGCATGGACAGAGGCGACCTGATAGTTGCCGAAGCGTTCGCGGACGGCGGTCCTCACTTAAAGAGAATGCAGCCCGTTTCCAAAGGACGCGGCCACGCAATTTTGAAGAGAACGAGCCACGTCACCGTAATACTCGACGCGAAGAAGGTTTAAGGAGATAAAGTATGGGACAAAAAGTTAATCCTCACGGTTTGAGAGTAGGTATTATAAAGCCCTGGGACACCCAGTGGTATGCCGACAAAAAGAACTTTGCATCGCATATCAAAGAGGACCACGATATCCGCGCCTTCATAAAGAAGAAGTATTACGAAGCGGCAATAAGCAAAATCACTATCGTCAGGGCAGCCAACAAGGTTGAAGTAGGTATCTACACCGGACGCCCCGGCGTGCTTATCGGCAAAGCGGGCGCGGAAATAGAAGTAATTAAAAAAGATTTGTCAAAGCTTACGGGCGGTAAGTCGATAATCATCAACGTCCGCAAGGTTGAAAAAATCGATCAGGACGCGCAGCTCGTCGCAGAATCGGTTGCGGCGCAGCTTGAAAAGCGCGTGTCTTACAGAAGGGCTGTTAAACAGCAGATTTCAAAGGTCGCAAAGACGGGCGTCAAGGGTGTTAAAATCACCGTAGGCGGCAGACTTGACGGCAGGGAAATCGCGGGCAGCGAAAGCTACCACGACGGTTCCATTCCCCTTCAGACGATACGCGCGGACATAGATTACGGCTTTGCGGAAGCGCACACCACCTTCGGCGTGCTGGGCGTAAAGTGCTGGATTTACAAGGGCGAAGTCCTTGCCGGCAGCAAAAAGCTGATAATCTCGGACGGAGGCGAAGAATAATATGTTAATTCCCAAGAGAGTAAAAAGAAGAAGACAGCACCGCGGCAGAATGAAAGGCTCGGCGCAGAAGGGCAATAAGATAGCGTACGGCGAGTACGGACTTGTTTCCGAAGAGTGCGCGTGGATAACTTCTAACCAGATAGAAGCTGCCCGTATCGCAATGACCAGATTCATCAAGCGCGGCGGTAAAGTCTGGATAGATATATTCCCCCACAAACCCATCACCAAAAAGCCCGCCGAAACCCGTATGGGTTCAGGTAAAGGCTCGGTTGAGTACTGGGTAGCGGTCGTAAAACCCGGCAGAGTTATGTTCGAAATGTCGGGCGTATCCGAAGAAGTCGCAAGGGAAGCTATGCGTCTTGCAAGTCACAAACTGCCTGTTAAATGCAAGTTTGTGAAGAAAGAAGTAGAAGGCGGTGAGGCTAATGAAGGCTAAAGACATAAAGAATTTAAACGAAGAAGAACTCGACAAAAAACTTAAAGAGTTAAAGAGCGAGCTTTTCAATCTCCGTTTCCGCCATGCAAGCGGACAGCTTGAAAACCCGCTGTCCATCAACCTCGTTAAAAAGGACATTGCAAGGGTCAACACCGAGATTCGCGCAAGACAGTTAAAGGCGTAAGGAGTGAAAACTATGGAAGAGAGAAATCTTCGTAAAGAGAGAGTGGGAATAGTCGTATCCGACAAAATGGACAAAACGGTAGTTGTAGCCGTAATCGAAAAGTCCAAACACCCCCTCTATAAAAAGACAATAACAAAGACTACCCGCTTTAAGGCGCACGACGAAAAGAACGAGTGCGGCGAAGGCGACACCGTAAGAATAGTCGAAACGCGTAAGCTGTCGAAAGATAAGAACTGGCGCGTGGCGGAAATTATCGAAAAAGCAAAATAAGTCCGGCTTCGCATATACGTCGCAATACTGCGTTGCGCTTGCGTTTTGTTTTGGTCGTGTACGCCAAAGTACACTCCCTGCAACAAATACGCGCGCGCCTTGTCTTGCTCGTATCTTCAAAGCCGTAATAACCTGAAACAAGGTAAAAAAATAAAAAAGGTTTAGATAAGATTGCGTATCCTGCATCTAATGGAGGGCGGGGCGCTCTCCCCGCTTATGTGGACGCGGCGCAATCCTCTGTCAAAGTTGTAAGTAAAAACATAATAGGAGAGATATTATATGATACAACCCCAGACCAGGCTTAAAGCTGCCGACAACAGCGGCGCTAAAGAGCTTATGTGTATTAAGGTGTTAGGCGGCTCGTTCAGAAAGACCGCTAACATCGGCGACGTTATCGTATGCTCCGTCAAGACCGCAACCCCCGGCGGCGCGGTTAAGAAAGGCGAAGTTGTTAAAGCGGTAATCGTTCGCACCAGCAAGGGTATCAGGCGCGACGACGGAACGTATATTTCGTTCGACGACAACGCCGCAGTTATAATCGGTAACAACAAGGAACCCCGCGGCACGCGTATCTTTGGACCGATTGCAAGAGAATTGAGAGAGAAAAACTACATGAAGATAATCTCCCTCGCGCCCGAGGTACTTTAAGGAGAGAACTATGAACGTAAAAGTTAACGATAACGTATTGGTTATTACCGGTAAGTATGCGGGCAAGCAGGGCAAAGTAATTGCAGCGTCACCCAAGAACGGTACGGTAACCGTGGAAGGTGTAAATATCCACAAAAAATCAAAGAAGGCAAGAAAGGGCAACGAGGTTTCGCAGATAGTCGATATCGAAGCGCCTTTGAACGTTTCCAACGTAATGGTCGTATGCCCCTCGTGCGCAAAAGCAGTCCGCGTTAAGTACAACGTGGAGGAAGGCAAAAAACACAGAGTCTGCCCCAAGTGCGGCGCAGGACTTGACAAGGCTTACACCGGCAAGGCGACCGCAAAGGCGGCAAAGACCGAAGCTGCTCCCAAGCGCGTAAGAAAACGCGCCAAGAAGGAAGAGGGCGCGGAAGCTCCCGAAACCGGAGATAAGGCAGAATAAGGAGAGGGCATATGAAGAGCAACGAAAAAGTTTACAAATCGAGAGTAGTTGAAAATTACGAGAAAAACGTAGTCCCCGCCCTCACCAAAAAATTCGGATATAAAAATCCGATGCAGGTACCCAAGCTTGTAAAAATAGTTTTAAGTTCGGGTCTCGGCGACATAAAGGACAACGCAAAGTCCATTCAGATTGCGCAAAACGAAATGAAGCAGATTACCGGACAGATGCCCGTTCTCTGCAAGGCTAAAAAGTCTGTCGCAAACTTCAAAGTGCGCGAAGGTATGCCTATCGGATTGAAGGTAACCCTGCGCGGCCAGATGATGTGCGACTTCTACGACAAGTTCGTTTCCATCGCGCTTCCCAGAGTCCGCGACTTCCGCGGCGTTCCCGCAGACAGCTTCGACGGCAAGGGCAACTACTGCATGGGTATCAAAGAACAGCTTATCTTCCCCGAAATCCAGTACGATCAGGTTGAAAAGATAAGAGGTATGGACATATGCTTCGTAACAACCGCCAAAACGGATGAAGAAGCAAGAGAGCTTTTAAGGGCAATGGGTATGCCCTTCAAGAAGTAAGGAGAGAAATTATGGCAAAGAAAGCAATGATAAATAAGCAGCAAAAACCTGCCAAATACTCCACGAGAGCGTACACGAGATGTTCCATCTGCGGACGTCCCCACGCCGTTCTCCGCAAGTACGGAGTATGCCGTATCTGTTTCAGAAACCTTGCTTACAAGGGACAAATCCCCGGCGTCAAGAAATCAAGTTGGTAAGAGGTAGAAAGATATGACAGATCCTATAGCAGATATGCTCACCCGCATCAGAAATGCGATTATGGTAAATAAAGACACGGTTGAGGTTCCCTCATCCAACATGAAGAAAGCTATCGCGAAGATTATGCTTGACGAAGGCTACATCGCCGACTACAAGCTTGTCGAAGACGGCTACAACGGCGTAATTCAGATTACCCTCAAATACGCAGGCAAAGGCAAGTCGGTTATCAACGGACTTAAAAGGGTTTCAAAGCCCGGCCTCCGCTCGTATGCAGGCGTTGAAAATATGCCCAAAGTATTAAACGGTCTGGGCATCGCGGTGGTTTCCACTAACAAAGGAATTATGACAGACAAGCAGGCAAAAGCCGCAAACGTTGGCGGCGAAGTGCTTTGCTACATCTGGTAAGGAGGTAATTTAGATATGTCAAGAATAGGTAAATTACCCGTAACCCTTCCCGCAGGCGTTTCAGTCAGCTTCGAAAACGGACTTCTGACCGTGAAAGGCTCAAAGGGAACGCTCACCCAGAAGGTAGTTGGAAAAATCGATATAAAGGTTGAAGGCGCGGAAGCCCACGTCGTTAAGACGGGCGAAGGCGACGGCGCAGACGCAAAACACGGCCTGTACCGCGCGCTTTTGCAGAATATGGTAACGGGCGTAACCGAAGGTTATTCAAAGACCCTTACCGTACACGGCGTCGGCTGGAAGGTCGCAAAACAGGGCAACAAAGTCGTACTCAACGTAGGCTTTTCGCACCCCGTTGACTTCACCGAACCCGCAGGCATCAAAATCGACTGCCCCACCCCCAACGAAATCGTTGTTTCGGGTATCGATAAGACCCTCGTCGGTCAGGTTGCCGCGGATATACGCAAAATAAGAATTCCCGAACCCTACCACGGTTACGGCATCGCCTACAAGGACGAAGTAATCGAGCGTAAGGAAGGTAAGACGGGAGGCAAGGGCAAGAAGTAATTTCTCTTGAACGCAAGAGAAGGAATTACCGCAAAATTTGCGGTTAATTGCTCGGAGGTTTATTATGATTAATAAGATAGACAAAAACAAGGAAAGGCAGCGCCGCCACGCAAGAGTAAGAAAAAAGGTGACCGGCACTGCGGAAACTCCCCGTTTGAGCGTGTACAGAAGTCTTAACCACGTATACGCGCAGGTTATCGACGATACCAAAGGCGTAACTCTTTGCTCGGCTTCCACCCTTGAAAAGGACGTGAAGACCGCTATCGCAAAATTGAACAAAACCGATGCCGCAAAGGCTGTCGGCAAAAAGCTTGCCGAAAAAGCGCTTAAAAAGGGCATCAAGAACGTAGTATTCGACAGAGGCGGCTACCTCTATACGGGACGCGTTCAGGCATTAGCGGACGGCGCTAGAGAAGCCGGACTCAATTTCTAAAGGAGCTTAATATGGAAGAAAAGAATCAGAGACCTGCAAGAAGAGATCAAAGAAGAAGGCAGGAAGACGACGGACTTATCAAAAAGCTCATACAGGTTAACCGCGTAACCAAGACCGTTAAAGGCGGTAGAAATATGCGCTTTGCGGCACTGGTCGTAGTCGGCGACGGCAACGGCTCGGTAGGTTACGGAATGGGCAAATCCAAGGAAGTTCCCGAAGCAATCGAAAAGGCTACCGCGCAGGCTAAAAAGAGTATGCGCAAGGTAAATTTACAGGGTACTTCAATTCCCCACACCGTTCAGGGCGTGTTCGGCAGAGGCTTCGTACTTATGATGCCCGCTGCAGAAGGTACCGGCGTTATCGCCGGCGGTCCCGTCCGCGCGGTTATGGAAGCTGCGGGAGTTAAGGACGTAAGAACCAAATCCCACGGCACTTCAAACCCCATCAACTGCGTAAAGGCTGCAATCTGCGGCTTGTTCGATTTGATGTCCCCCGAGGACGTTGCAAAGGCGCGCGGTAAGAGCGTTGAAGAATTGGTATAACGGAGGGCTGAAAAATGATAAAGGTAACGTTAGTTAAAAGTCCTTCCAACGAAACAAAAACGGTAAAGGATACCGTTGCGGCGTTGGGACTCAAAAAAATAGGAAGCACCAAAACCTTTGAAGAAAATCCCGCCGTTTTAGGTCAGATTAAAAAGGTGGGCTACCTTTTAAAAGTAGAACAGGGAGTGTAATATGAGAATAGATACTTTATCGCCCGCAGAGGGCGCAACCTCGCCCGTAAAAAGGCTTGGCAGGGGCATCGGCTCCGGTCACGGCAAGACTTCGGGCAAGGGACATAAAGGTCAGTGGGCAAGATCGGGCGGCGGCGTCCGTCCCGGCTTTGAAGGCGGTCAGATGCCCCTTTCAAGACGCGTTCCCAAGCGCGGTTTCCACAACAAGTGGGCAACGAGCTACACGATAGTAAACTTAAGCCAGCTTGAAAAACTTCCCGCAGGCACGGTAGTTGACTTTGAATACGTTTCGAAGAACAACCTTGCAAAGCAGGTTAAAAACTCGGCGGGACTTAAAGTGCTGGGCAAGGGCGAAGTTAAGGTTGCCCTTACCGTAAAGGCTTCTAAATTCTCCGAAACGGCGAAAGCGGCTATTGAAAAAGCCGGCGGTACTTGCGAAGTAATCGGCTAATCTGCGCCGCAGCGCGGCAAAGTAAAACAACTCCGGCGCGGCAACGCGCGAATGAGAGGAATTAAGAATGTTTGAAACAATAAAAAATTGTTTTAAAGTCAAGGAAATAAGAAAAAAGATTTGGTGGACCCTGCTTTTACTCCTTATTTTCAGACTGGGGTGCTATATCCCCGTACCTGGAATAACCGTTGAAACTTTCAGCAAGGCGATAGAGGGCAACAGCTTCCTCGGCATTATGTCGAGCATCACGGGCGGTTCGCTTGCAAACGCGACGCTGTTTGCGCTGGGTATAAGCCCGTATATCAACGCGTCGATTATTATTCAGCTTCTGACCGTCGGTATTCCCGCGCTTGAAAGACTTTCCAAGCAGGGTGAAGAGGGCAGAAAAAAGATTGCGCAGATTACGCGTTTCGTAACCATCGCTCTTGCTATTGCGCAGGCGATAGGAATTATCGTAAACTTTGCTATCAACGGCGAAGGCGGCAACGCTATCAAGCTTCCGCTCTTCGGCGGCGGCGCAGTCGGCGCGGTAAGCGATCAGGCTGCAACATGGATGGCGTGCATATTCTTCACCGTAGTCTACACCGCGGGCGCTATGCTCGTTATGTGGATAGGCGAAAGAATTACCGAGTACGGCGTTTCAAACGGTATATCCCTTATAATCTTCATAGGTATTCTGTCGACGGCGGGACTTATCATAGTTAATAAGTTCATAACCGCTTTCAAGGGCGAGTACTCGGTTTTATGGGAGATTTTAGGCTTCGTAATACTCACCGTTCTTGAATTCGTTGCGATAGTCGCGGTAGACTTGTCCGAAAGGCGAATTCCCGTGCAGTACGCAAAGCAGGTTAAGGGCAGAAGAATGTACGGCGGTCAGTCGTCGGTCATTCCCATCAGAATTGCGGGTTCGGGCGTTATGCCTCTGATCTTCGCGTTCGCGCTCATTTCCTTCCCCCAGATGATAATAAGCCTTATATGGCCGGGTTCGAAAGCGGAAACGGGAATAACCAACTGGTTCTCCGGTTCGTCGCCCTACTGGTACGGTCAGCTTATTTACATGGTTGTTCTGTGTTTGCTGATATTTGCGTTCGCGTTCTTCTACGCGTCGATGCAGTTCAACCCCGAGGACGTTTCCAAGACTATTCAGCAGAACGGCGGCTTTATTCAGGGCATAAGACCGGGCAAGCCGACGGCATTATATTTAAAGAAGATTTCCAACAGAATTACCCTGTTCGGCGCTATTTATCTGTCGCTCGTGGCGTTTATACCTTCCATTCTCTCAATGGTGGTAACGAGTTTGAGCCTCGGCACGGATACGCAGCTTTTGTCGGTATTCTCTACCACGGGTATTCTGATTGTAGTTTCGGTTGCGCTTGAACTTGACAAACAGTTAGAGTCGCAGCTGATGATGAAGAATTATAAAGGTTTCTTAAAATAAAAACGCAGAGATGCGAGCAATACGAGGCAAGCGAGCATTTTCGACGGGGAGTTTACTTTTCGTAAATGACCCGAGAAAAGCGCAACTTAACGAAGTATTGCGAAGTAGATATGCGTTTTTAAGGGGAAAGGTATGAATATTGTTCTGTTAGGAGCGCCGGGCGCGGGCAAAGGCACGCAGGCGGCGCGTATACAGGAAAAGTATCACCTGACACATATCTCCACGGGCGATATGTTCCGCGCCAACATAAAGGAAGGCACGGAGATAGGCAAACTTGCCAAGACGTATATTGACGCCGGCAAGCTTGTCCCCGACGGAGTAACATGCGAAATCGTTAAGCAGAGCCTCGCAAAGCAGGATGGCGGATACCTTTTGGACGGTTTCCCCCGCACGCTGTTTCAGGCGGAAGAGCTTGACAAGTTTGCAAAGATAGACTTGTGTCTCAACCTTGAAGTAGATACTTCGCTTTTGCTGGACAGAATATGCGGAAGGCGTATGTGCGCTTGCGGAGCAAGCTATCACGTCTCCACGCTGGGCGGCAAAACCACTTGCGAAAAGTGCGGTAAACCTCTTTACCAAAGAGAGGACGACAATCCCGAAACGGTCAAGGCAAGGCTCGCCACTTACGAAAATCAGACCGCGCCGCTCAAAGGCTATTACCTTTCCGCCGGCAAACTCGTAACCGTGGATTGCGGTACGAAGCTGCCCGGCGAAGTGTTCGAAAGCGTCTGCGCGGTACTGGATAAATTTATTAAATGATAACTGTTAAAAACGAAAACGAAATAGAACTGATGCGCGAAAGTTGCAGAATCGTAAAGGAAACTCTCGATTTCGTAGGCAAGAATATCCGCGCCGGAATGACGACCAAAGAGGTCGACGAACTGGTTTACAGATATATAACTTCCTGCGGCGCGTATCCCTCCTGTTTAGGGTACGAGGGCTATCCGGCGAGCGCGTGCGTATCGGTAAACGAAGTGGTCGTTCACGGAATCCCTTCTGACAGGGTGATAATGGACGGCGACATCGTAAGCGTGGACATCACCGCGCAGAAAAACGGCTTTCACGGCGACGCGTGCCGCACCTTTTTAATCGGCAACGTTTCCGAGGAAAAGCGCAGACTCGTCAAAGTGACAGAAGAGTGTTTCTTCAAGGCGATTGAAGGCTTGCAGGAAGGCACACCTCTCTACGATATCGGCTACGCCGTTCAGACCCACGCGGAAGCAAACGGCTACGGAGTAGTCCGCGCGCTGGTAGGTCACGGAATAGGTCGCGAAATGCACGAGGACCCTTCCGTTCCCAACTACGGCAAAAGGGGTACGGGTATGCGGCTTAAAGCGGGCATGACCATATGTATCGAACCGATGATAAATATGGGAACCTACAAGGTAAACCTTGACAGGGGCGACGGCTGGACGGTAAGCACTGCGGACGGCAAGCCCGCAGCCCACTACGAAAATACCGTGCTTATAACAAAGGACGGCGTGGAGATTTTAACTCTCTGACCAAAAATCTTATTAAATAAATTGCGTCGGAAAACGCAAGGTTGGATTGATTTCAACCGTTAAGCGTTTTCACGACCGCAGCAACTCGCTGCAATTTCAGCTTGCTGAAATTGAGCGAAAGGAAGTCTATGAAAGTAAAGGAACCTGTTATCGGCGGCATTTGCCAAAGCATACGGGGCAGAGACAAAGACAGATATTATCTGATAAGACTGGTAAACGGCGACGGTACCGTCGGCGTGGTGGACGGCAATTTCAAAAAGCTTGCCTCCCCCAAAAAAAAGAATCTCAAACACCTGCGGCTTCTGCCCGAAAAGGCTGAAAGCATCGCCGCAAAATTCGAAAGCGGCGCCAAGGTTTACGATACCGAAGTTTATTCGGCGTTGAAAATCTACAACAACCCCCCGCAGGAACAAGAAACGGAGAGTGACAATGTCTAAAAACGACAATATCGAAGCCGAAGGCAAGGTAATAGAGTGCCTGCCCAATGCAAACTTTAAAGTTAAACTGTCCAACGGCCACGTAATCACGGCTTATATTTCGGGCAAACTTCGTATGAACTATATCAGAATTATCGAAGGCGACAACGTAAAGCTTGAAATGAGTCCGTACGACTTAACCAAAGGTAGAATTACCTGGAGAAGTAAAAACTAAAAGCGTTCAATAAAAAAGTAAAAATTTAAAATATTTACGCCGAAAAACGGCAAGGTTGGATTCATTTCAACCGTTAAGCCGTTTTACGACCAAAACAATTCACGGCAAAGATTTTGCGAAGCAAAAGATTTGCGTGAGAGGAGAATTTTATGAAAGTAAGACCTTCAGTAAAGCCTATGTGCGACAAGTGCAAAGTCATTAAAAGAAAAGGCAAAGTAATGATTATTTGTTCAAAGAACAAAAGTCATAAACAGCGTCAGGGCTAAAAAAGCGCATACCTGCTTCGGCTTGCCTTGCATTGTGAAAACTTTTTTGTCGCTTTTACAAAAAAGTTTTCTACAAAGAGTCGGGCGAAGCCCTCGCGTGCATCTATGCACTTTTTGCGCGGTATAAACATGCCGCAAAAGTTAAAAGCAATCGCGGTCAGGTTTGCGCCCTGCATTCCAATCTTTTAAGGGCGGCAGACTTTTCACGCTTTACATACAAATAAAAAAACACCAAAATTTTAACGGAGGAAATAAATCGTATGGCACGTATTGCCGGTGTAGATTTACCCAGAGAAAAGAGGATAGAGATAGGACTCACCTACATCTACGGTATCGGTTTGAAGACTTCCCAGAAAATTCTCGCGGAGACGGGCGTTGACCCCGACACGAGAGTTAAGGATTTAGACGAGCAGACCGTATCTAAATTAAGAGAATATATCGACCACAATTTGAGGGTTGAGGGCGAACTCCGCAGCGAGGTTTCGCTTAACATTAAAAGACTTATGGAAATAGGATGCTATCGCGGCATCCGTCACAGAAAGGGCTTACCCGTTCGTGGTCAGTCCACCAAGACCAACGCGAGAACCCGTAAGGGTCCCCGCCGCACGGTCGCGAAAAAGAAGGGAGCGAAGTAAGGAGGTAATTTATGGCATCAACTAATAAAAAGCAGACCGTTTCAAGAAAACGCAGAGAGCTTAAAAAGGTTGATAAGGGACAGGTTCATATCCAGTCCACTTTCAACAACACACTCGTCACGGTTACCGACCTTAACGGCAACGTAATCTCCTGGTCGTCGGCGGGCAGCCTTAACTTCAAAGGCTCGCGTAAAGGTACTCCGTTTGCAGCGCAGATGGCAACCGAAACCGCTGTAAAGGCAGCCAAGGAACACGGCTTGCGCTCGGTAGAAGTTTACGTCAAAGGTCCCGGCGCTGGCAGAGAATCGGCGATAAGAGCAATCGGCGCGTGCGAACTCGAAATCACTTTGATTTCAGACGTTTCGCCCGTTCCTCACAACGGATGCAGGCCGCCCAAGCGCCGCAGAGTATAATCGGAGGTAAAATAGAGTAATGGCAACTTACAGAGAAGCAAAATGCCGTCTTTGCAGAAGAGAAGGCGCAAAGTTGTTTTTAAAGGGCGACAAGTGCTACAACGGCAAATGCCCGTTTGAAAAAAGACCCGTAGCGCCCGGCGCGCACGGTTTAGCTGCGGCAAGGAAAAAGGTTTCCGAATACGGCAAGCAGCTGCGTGAAAAACAGAAGGTTAAGCGTATTTACGGCGTACAGGAAGGTCAGTTCCACGCGTACTACGAAAAAGCCGACAGAATGAAGGGTATCACCGGTGAAAACATGCTGTCCCTTTTAGAGCGCAGACTTGACAACGTAATTTACCGTATGGGCATCGGCGCAAGCCGCGCGCAGGCAAGACAGCTTGTAAACCACGGTCATTTCCTCGTAAACGGCAGAAAGGTAAATATCCCCTCTTACGTAATTAAGGCGGGCGACGTTATCACCGTCAAGGAAAACAAAACTTCAAACAAATATTTTGAAGCGATTAAGGCCATGAAAGTGGGCGTTATGCCCAAGTGGCTTGAATTCAACCCCGAAAAGTTGGAAGGCAAAATTTTGGCGCTTCCGACGAGAGAGGATATCGACAGCCAGATTTCCGAACATATGATTGTCGAATTGTACTCCAAGTAATATAAAAAAATAGGAGGAAACAACATGATCGAAATGGATATGCCCAAAATCGAAGTCGAGGAAAGCGAGGACCAGTCTTTCGCAAAGGTCGTAGTTGAACCGCTTGAAAAGGGCTTCGGTCTTACAATAGGCAACTGCCTTCGCAGAATTCTGCTTTCCGCTCTCCCCGGAGCTGCGGCGCAGGGTATAAGATTTCTTGACGGCAGCGTAAAACACGAATTTTCTGCTGTCGCGGGCGTTAAAGAGGACGTTACCGAAATTATCCTCAACTTAAAGACGCTTGCAATCAAGACGAAAATTACGGATAAAGATTACGTAAAGGTTTTACACCTTTATAAGGAAGGTCCCTGCGACGTAAAAGCGAGCGATATTGCGGAGGACGCCGAAATTGAAATTATCAACGGCGACCAGCACATCTGCACCGTGGACGCAGGCGGCAAAATAGATATGGAGATAACCATAGGCAGAGGCAGAGGTTATAAAGGCGCGGATCATACCAGAACCGAACTTATCGACTACATCCCCATCGACTCCATCTATACGCCCGTTAAAAAGGTAAACTATTCGGTTGAAAACACCCGTGTCGGACAGAACACCGACTACGACAAACTTACTCTCGAAGTGTGGACCAACGGCGCTTTCAGCGCAAAAGAGATAGTTTCCCTTGCGGCAAAAATTATGCAGGACCACATTTCGCTGTTCGTTAACCTTTCCGAGTCAATCAAGGAAATGGATATACTCGTAAAGAACGAGGATGACAAACAGCAGAAAATTTTAGCAATGGCGATTGAGGAAATGGATTTGTCCGTCCGTTCCTACAACTGCTTGAAACGCGCAAACATTCACACCGTAGAGGACTTGACCAGAAAGACGGAAGACGAAATGTTAAAGGTAAGAAACCTTGGCAGAAAGTCTTTGGACGAGGTTATCATCAAACTTCATTCCTACGGTTTAACACTTTCGAACAAGGAGGACTAAAAAATGCCCGCTAAATTAGGAAAAACGGCAGAGCAAAGACAGGCTATGCTTCGCAACCAGGCATCTGAACTTTTGTGGTACGGCAAAATTACCACCACCGAAGCAAGAGCGAAGGCGCTTCAGCCCTACGTTGAAAAAATTATAACCAAGGCTATGAAGGTATACGATTTAAACGAAGAAGTCAAAGTCGTTACTACCGATAAAAAAGGCAAGGAAAAGACCACCACTTCCGTAAAGGACAGCCCTAAAAAGCTTGCGGTACGCCGCAACCTCATGGGCAAGCTCCGCGACTTGCAGGAAGTTAAGGGTTTCAGCGAAAAGAAGTCGGATTTCAAAAAGAGGACGGCGGACATTCAGCACCCCTTAATGGAAAAACTCTTCAACGAAATCGCGCCCAAGTACGCGCAGCGTAAGGAAGAGCTGGGTCAGGGCGGCGGCTATACCAGAATTTATCTTCTGGGTCAGCGTCGCGGCGACGGCGCCGAAGAAGCGATTATCGAATTAGTATAGTTTTAAATTAAATTGTCCCGCGGCGTAGCCGCGGGACAATTTTAAAAAAAGAAAATTAACAATTTTATCAGTTTTTGCTAAATATATATAAATTGATATTTAAAAAAAGGTAAAGAGAGGTGGAAGATAAAATGAAAAAGTTTTTTTGTATATTAGTTGTCGCATTTTTATCGTTCACTTTTACCGCTTGTACGGCTTCTTCATTATCGCAAAATGAGTTGGAAAAATTAAATCAGCGAATTAGCGAATTGGAAGAGGAAAATAAAAAATTGAAAGATAAAATTGCAAAATATGAAGAACAGCAATCTTTTGGAGAATTTTATTCTTTGCAACAGGCTTACGATTCGGGTCTGTTAACACAGGACGATTTAAAGAGTATTGCTTATTATTATAACGGCGGAATTGAAGGCAATGAGGAAACTATGGGCGTGGATTTTCAGCCGCAATCTATGACGCCTGAAATTTTGGATAAAATAACAGAGTTTTCAATAAAACAAACTTACTGCAATTATCTTCATGAAGAAAGAGCAGAGCCTTCGGGGGTTACGCTAGTAAATTATTGCGGCGTGTATAACGGTTGCTATGCAGTTGTTTTGGATAGTATATATATAGCTTATCCTTTAAATATTGTAAACAAATGGGAAACGGTAGGCGGAGTCAATTTCCATTACTGTGACCACTTGGGTATTGATATTTGGAAAGCTACACAAGGCGAGGACATTGATGAAACATTGGCAACGCAAATTAAAATTGATTACGCAAAATATGGTAAATACGACAGTAATGATTTGAGATTAAGCGTTTACGGTGAATATAAGGGAACTTGCGTTATGTTTATTGATGGTCCATGGTATTATCAAGATGTTATAACAACTGAAACGGTTGGCGGAGTTGAATTTGTTTACAGTAGCAGCCGAAAGTTAAAAGCGTATAAAGACGGCAATTTTTATTCGTTGGGCGAAGCGTATGAAAATCAGCTTCTGACCCGTGTCGATTTGTTGGATGTACATGCAAAATATGAAAGCAAACAATTTAAAATTTATTAAGAGAGGTAAATTTGTGAAGGCAATAAGAAGAAATTACTTATATCTAGTTTTCGGTATTTTATTTTTTGTTTGTACTCTAGTTTTAGTTTGTTTGAATTTAGAATTTATTTCGGCTAACGCTAATGGAATAGAGCAAGAAGGAGTTAATGAAGAAAAGGTTTATTGTGCGGCTACATTAGGAGATGACTTTAAAGATAATCAAACAAGCAATGCTTGACGCGTATCTTAATCGAGTTAGCGTAACACGGCTAATCGCAAATCAAACATAAATTAAACAGCGGCTAAAATAGCCGCTGTTTTTATGCGTTTTATAAAAAGTTAGGATAATGCAACCAAATTGCAAAACAGTTGCAAAACGCAACGATTTTAATATTTTTGTTATAATTGTTGACATATATGTCAAATATGCTATAATATAAATATAGAAAAATCTTTTTTTAAAGGAGTATTCAAAATGGCAGGTAAAGGCAAAGGTTATCTTGGAATTAACAACTGGTTTGTAACAATCATTTTTGCTATCATTCCTTTCACCAGCTGGCTGTTGGGCGCAATCACTCGTATTATGAGAGGTCACGTTATTGCCGGCATTCTTCAGTTGATTCCCCCCATCACCCTTTTCTTCTGGATTACCGATATCATCGGCGCATTCACCAAGAAAGATTTGTTGCTTTGGGCTTAATTGTCAATTAAATAAAAAACGCGACGGAAATTCCGCCGCGTTTTTTTATGCGTTGATTTTATTATATGTTTTGCCGTCGAGCGTTTTGAAATAGAATACTTTATTTTCATAAAGTATATATCCGCGTTCGCTGTTCTCTTTCGGGAGCGATACCGACCCGGGGTTAAGATGCAGATAACCGCAATTTTCAATAAGCGGAACGTGGGTATGTCCGGTCAGGTATATATCGCCCTTTAAAAGGGGCGGTACCTGCCTGTGTCCGTGCGAAAGGTACATTGTCAGCCCGTCCGCATACACCGCCGCGTAGTCGCTTACAACGGGGAAGGGCAGCACCATCTGGTCCACCTCGCTGTCGCAGTTGCCGCGTACGCAGATAATTTTCTCTTTAATTCCGCCCAGCATTTCGGCGACCTTTTGGGGCGCGTAGCCGTCGGGCAGCGGATTTCTTGGTCCGTGGTAAAGTATATCTCCCAAAAGCAGCAGCTTTTCCGCCTTTTCGCGTTCAAAGGCTTCTAAAAGATTTTTGCAGTACTCCGCCGAGCCGTGTATATCCGAAGCTATCAAAAATTTACTCATACGCATATTATATCCGCGTTATATATATTTGTCAACTTACATCAACGGTGCGGCTAATTTGAGGAAAAACCTGTAAGCCCTGCGCAGTTTGGAGGGGGTATCGCATAGCGGCGCGGACAGACGCAGGCACTCCCAGAAATCGCGTTCGGCGTCTTCAGCAGCTCTGCCCGAAAGGGCAACGCCGCACTCGTAGTTCAGCCGCATAGAGCGGTAGTCGAAGTTGTACGACCCGATATAAAGAAGGTCGTCGCACACCATACTTTTGGAGTGCATAAAGCCCGGGGTGTACTCGTAAAATTTAATTCCGCGTTTTTCAAGCTCCGCCGCCGAGGCTTTGGAAAGCTCGAACGCGTACTTTTTATCGGGGATATGCGGAATTATAATTCTGACGTCAACGCCGCGCGCCGCGGCAAAGGCGAGCGCGGAAAACAGCTTTTCGCCCGCGCAGAAGTAGGGGGTGGTGATATGAACGCGCTCCTTCGCGTTGGCGATAGCGTAAGCGTACAAATCCTCGCAAAAGCCGGCGTTATTGGGCGGACGGTCGCCGTATACCAGACAACGGCTGTCGCCGCCCTCGGGGCATACGGCGGTATGCTTTTTACGCAGAACTGACAAAAACATGCCCTCGAAAATTGCGGCGGCGCTGCCGTAAACCGCAACGCCTGTATCCTTCCAGTATCCGTGCGGACTTTTCACGTTCGCGTATTCGTCGGCTATATTTATGCCGCCCGTGAACGCGACTCTGCCGTCGATTGAGGCAATTTTTCTGTGGTCGCGGAAGTTCAGCCTGGAATAGGGCAGGGGCGCGAGCTTATGGAAAATTTTCACCTCGGCAACGCTTTTCAGCTTTTTAAGTTCCTTTCTGCCGCACCTGAAAGCCGAGCCTATTCCGTCCATAATTATAAAAATTTCCGCGCCGTTTTTGCGCGCCCTTTGTAAAGCCGAAAACAGTTCGGAAAAAATTCTGCCGCGGCTTACGATATAGTATTCAAGGCACACCCTCTTTTGCGCGCTGCGTATTTCGCGGAAAAGCGCGGCAAAGTAGTCCGTTCCGTTTTTAAAATATACCGCATTATCATATTCCGCGCCGCAACCGGCGCCGCAGTTCAGCGCCGCGCGTTCCGACTCAGTCTGCGGATTAGCGTTTTCGATTTTGAAATGTCCGCTCTGCCGTTTTCCGCACGCGGTAAAAAAGTAAATTACCGCGCCGGCTACCGGCAGGGCGGTTACGAACAGCGCAAGCGCGCGGTTGATTTCGGGCGAGCCGCGCCGCGCGGCAATCAGCGCGATTGCTACGAGGTTTAAAAGCCATACGCCAACGAACGCCGCCGCGACGGGCAGAACGGAGGGCAGGTACAGGCATAAAAAAACGATTGCGGCCGTTTCAGCCGCAATCATTAAAAGGTATAAAAAATTCAACGAAAAGAAAAATGAAGTCTTGCGCATAACGGAATTATTCGGTTATACGGATCAGAGAATCATTTTCAGTACGGTCATCTTGCCGCTGTTCGAGGACGACAGATTCCCGCAACGCTCCTTGTAAATTGCAACGGGGTCGTACTCGGAAATTACTTCCTTTTCAAAGTAGTCCAGATTTACCGCGCCGTGCAGAAGCATATTTATGACCGCGTCGGAATAGCCGTACGCGTCGGATACGCTGAAATAAGTCAGATCCTTGTCCAGAATATCGCGCGCCTTCAAAGTGGTGTTCTGCGAGGGGATACCGGTTAAAACTACCGTCTTTTTCTTTCCCACAAGACGGGGAGGGAGTGAGACGGGCAGTTTAGAACCCGACGAATAAATCGCCGCCGCGCACATTTCGCCGCTGGTCGCGTCCATTACGTTTGAAACGAGGTCGTCGTCGGCGGGGAATGAATAGTAAATTCCGCACTTTTTGGCTTTTTCCAGATTTGCGGGGTTATTGTCGATTAAAATAGGTATTACCTTGTGATACTGCAAAACCTGCGCTATGATATTTCCGGTAAAATCCGAACCTACTACGGCAACTCTCTGACCCGCGGACAAATTAAGTTTATCGTAAATATTTTCGGCAATAGCCGCCTTTTCTATGCACAGGGCGTGCAGATTGTCGACCGCGTCGGGAAGGACCGCAACGTCGTTGTAACCGCATACGACGAAATCGCGCAGAAACCCGTCGAAATCTTTTCCGGCAATTTGAATTTCTTCACAGTTTTCGCTCTTGCCGCTTTTGCAGGCAATACATTTTCCGCAATTTCTTGCGGGCTTAAGGTAAACTCTCGCTCCCTTTTCCAAACCGTAGCAGTCCTCGCCCACTTCGGTAATCATGCCTACGGCGTTCCTTCCGATAGTTTTGGGGTAATCCGCAACGACGTCGCCGCTGAACAGCTCCGTATCGTAGTTGGAAATAAGGAGGTGCGTTACTTTAACCTTGACCTGTCCGGCTGCAACCGGAGGCGAAACGGTGTCTTCTTTAACAAGGTTTTCAACGCCTTTCAATATCCAGTTTTCCATACGTCTATTATACGCTTTTATCCGTAAATAGGCAACTAAAAACACACAGAAATATATTTTGCGGAAAACCCGACCGGCGGGCATTATTTTTGGTTTACGGTTGAAAATTAATTGACTAAACCGTATTATTATTGTATAATAACCAAGCATCAGAAGAAATTTAGCGAGGTGAAAAGATATGAAGCCCGAAATACATCCCGACTATCACGAAGTGACGGTTGTATGCGCTTGCGGAGCGACGTTCAAAACCGGTACTACCAAAAACGTGGAAACCTTAAAGGTGGACATCTGCGACAAGTGCCACCCCTTCTTTACCGGTAAGCAGAAGCTTGTTGATACAGGCGGCCGTGTAGACAAGTTTAAGAAAAGATACAATATCTGAAAATGTGGCTCCAACTTCACTTGGAGCCATATTTCGTATATATTCACGAAATTTTGTTTCTATTCTGCGAAACAAAATTTCCGTGATTTCAGGGCGTTGCCCTCTTTGCGCAAATCATTAAGGGCAAACACAAATATAATTTGCGCAAATTCACCTACCGAGGCGAAAGTTTTCGCAAATCGGGTGCGCTAACCCAAAAGCGCGGTTTTGGGTTGCGCCGTAATTTATTTTAATAAGAAAGTTCACAAATTTTTGTTTCTATTCTGCGAAACAAAATTTCCGCGTTGCTTGGCGCGTATAATAAAGAGTTATCATGGCAAAGTTGAAAGAAAACACCAAAAAAACTAAAAATAAAAAGAGCTGTACCTACATCGGCGGTCAGGCCGTTCTGGAAGGCGTTATGATGATGGGCAAAACCTGTATGGCGACCGCGGTGCGCGACCCCGACGGCGAAATTCAGGTTGAAGCGAAGCGCCTCGAAACTGGCAAAAACGTTAAACGCGTCGGCAAAATTCCCTTCGTCCGCGGTATAGTCAATCTCGTGATGTCGCTCGTACGCGGCATGAGAACTCTTATGCGTTCCGCAAAAGTTTACGGCGAGGACGATGAAGAGGCGGGCAGACTGCAAAAGTGGATGGCGGAAAAGTTCAAGATGAACCTGATGGACGTTGTGTCGCTGATTGCGGCGATACTGGGCGTCATTCTTGCCGTGGGAATTTTCGTTGTTCTTCCGCGCGTTCTTGTGGATTTAATTCCCGTAATCGACAAAACGCACTGGGCGTACTACGTACTTTTGGGCGTTTTCAAACTGGTGATTTTTATCGCTTATCTCGCGGTTATTCTGCTGTTAAAGGATATACGCAGGCTTTATAAGTACCACGGCGCGGAACACAAGACAATAAACGCTTACGAACACGGCGCCACTCTTACGCCTGAAAACGTTATGAAGTATTCGCGCCTGCACGACAGATGCGGCACGTCCTTTCTGTTTATCGTACTGTTTATAAACATAGTAATAATTTCGGTGGTAACCTGGGCGTTCGGAACTTACGTCTGCCCCGATATAACAAACAGATTTGCGCAGTTTTTCATCAACCTCGGTTTGGAGATTGTGCTTCTGCCATTAATCGCGGGCGTTTCTTACGAAGTTTTAAAATTCTTCGCGAAGTTCGAAAATAAGTTCGTCAGCATTTTCAAAGCTCCCGGAAAATTAATTCAGAAAGTTCTGACCACGCGCGAACCCGACAAGGAAATGCTGGAAGTGGCGATTGCCGCCTTTAACAAGGTGCTTGAAATGGACGCGGACCCTGCCGTTCCCGAAACAGAATTCGTGACCGGCGGCATACTCGTCAAAATGCTTGAAGACACCAAAAAGAAGTTTGCCGAAAACAATATCGACGAAAGCGACGCCGAATGGATATACTCGCTCGTACTGGAAGTAAAGCGCAGCGAGCTTACCGACGAAAAGTCGGTAACCCTTTCGGAGAGCAAGGCGATAAACGACATAGTTAAAAAGCGTCTCGCCGGCAGACCGCTGTGGTATATAATAGGCGACACCGACTTTTACGGCTGTAAGATAAAGGTGGACGAACGCGCCTTAATTCCAAGACCCGAAACCGAGCTTTTAGCGGAAGCGGTGGTAAAGACTGTAGAGGACGGCGACAAGGTGCTGGATATGTGTACCGGTTCGGGCTGTATAGCGGTTGCGGTTGCAAAGCACTGCGCGAGCAGGGGCGTAAGCGTTACGGCGGCGGATCTTTCGGACGCGGCGATAATGCTCGCCAAAGAGAACGCGAGAGAAAACGGCGTAGACGTCAACTTTGTACAGAGCGACCTGTTTGCTTCGGTGCGCGGCAGATTTAATATAATAGTTTGCAATCCTCCCTATATCAAGAGCGGAGATATACCCTTCCTGCAAAAGGAAGTGCGCGAGTACGAGCCACGTATCGCGCTCGACGGCGGTACGGACGGACTGGACTTTTACAGACGGCTTGCGCGCGTGGTGCGCAGCTATCTTGCAAAGGACGGCATGCTTATTCTCGAATGCGGCGAGGGTCAGACCGAAGAAATTCTTAAAATTTTCGGCAAGCGCGACTACGCCATGGTTATGAAAGATTTGAGCGGCGTCGACCGTTTCCTTAAAATAGCATTTTGACGGTAAAGCTGTATGCAAGACAAAATGATTGAAAAACTTGAAGAAATTTACAAGCGTTACTGCGGGTTGTCGGAAAAATTGAGCGACCCCGCAGTAATTTCCGATACGGCGGAATGGACTAAAACCGCAAAGGACGCCTCCGAACTTTCCGAAACGGCGCAAAAGTACGAGGAGTACGTAAAAACGGTAAAGCAGCTCGACGACGCGCGCGAAGCGATAAAAAGCGAGACCGACGGCGAAATGAAGGCGCTGTTACAGGAAGAGATTGACGACTGCGGCAGGCGCAGAGAGGAAATTCTGGGCGAGCTGAAAATTCTGCTTTTGCCCAAGGACAAAAACGACGACAGGAACTGCATAGTCGAAATACGAGGCGGCGCGGGCGGCGAGGAAGCGGCGCTGTTCGCTTACGAGCTGTACAGAATGTATCTTAACTACTGCGAACACCACCGCCTTAAAGTCGAGCTTGTGGACATAAGCGAAACCGAGCTGGGCGGCATTAAGGAAGTGGTTTTCAACGTTTTCGGCAGGGACGCTTATAAACAGCTTAAATTCGAAAGCGGCGTACACCGCGTGCAGCGCGTACCCGAAACGGAGTCGCAGGGCAGAGTTCACACCTCGACCGCGACGGTGGCGGTTCTGCCCGAAGCGGAGGACGTGGAAGTAGAGATTAAGGAAGAGGATATCCGTCTGGACGTTTACCGCTCGTCGGGAGCGGGCGGACAGAAGGTCAACAAGACCGAAACGGCGATAAGAATTACGCACTTCCCCACGGGCATAGTAGTAACCTGCCAGGACGAAAGAAGTCAGCTTAAAAACAAGGACAAGGCGTTCAAGGTTTTGCGCTCGCGGCTTTACGATTATTACCAGTCGCAGAACCGTTCCGCTTACGACGAACACAGAAAATCGTTGGTCGGACGCGGCGACAGAAGCGAACGCATACGCACCTATAACTTTCCGCAGGGCAGGGTTACAGACCACCGCATAGGCTTGTCGCTTTACTCGCTGGATACCTTTATAATGGGAGACATTGAGGGCATGATTGAAGCGCTTGCCGTTGCCGAGCGCGAGCGTCTTTTGGCTAATCCTTCGGATTAACCGCGTATCTTAAATGCGCAACCGGAAACATGCTTATCACAAATCAAACTTGAATAAGCCTTACGCTTTGCGGCGTATCTTAATTGCGTTGGTACTTAATTTACTTTATATCTAATCAAACATTAATAAAAGCCCCGCGGCTATCGCCGCGGGGCTTCGTTGTTTAAGTTTATTCGGTTTGGTTGCCGTCGTTTTCGTCGGGCGTTTTGTCGGGAGCGTCCGTTTCAGAATGTTCGCCGGCCGCGCCGTACTCTTCAAAGGGTTCGGCAGGCGGCTGCTTTTGTTCGGTTGAAGTATCGTTTGTAGAGACGTCGGGTTCGGGCGGCGAAGCTGTCTGTCCCCGTTCCGCAAGCAAGCTATGGTAAAATTCCGCTTGCGCCGTCTGTATATAGGGCGTTACCCAGTAAGTAAGTATTCCAAGCGTTAAAATGCAAAGTATTATCCAGCCGATAAAGCTGAACATAAGGCAGAAGTAGTTCCACTTATGACCTTCCATCATTGCCATAGACTGTTTTCTCGCTTCGTTTGCGCCTATATTCGGATTGTCGGTAAGTATGAAATAGCTCATACTGTACGAAATTGCTTTTATAATGCCGGGTACTATAAGAAGAAGGGACCACAGCGCGATTAAAATACTGTTTATAACGTACAGCGCCAATGCGCTTACATAGTTTTTAAAGCCGACGAAAAGCTGTTCAACTTTAATTTCCTTACCCCTTGAAACGTTGAGCGCAAGGGTAGACATTCCTATCAGCAACGGTCCGCCGAGAAGCAGCGCGCCAATGCTTCCCACAAAAGAAAATATCATATTTATGCCCTGCGGAGTAACGTCGGAATTATTCATAACCGAAAAGGACGAACATGCGCCGAGGATGAGGGAGTATATAAGCGTACATAGCGCCATCGTTCCCCATTTGCCCGAAAGTTTAGCCCAAGCCAGATTTCTGTAATCTTTTGCAAACATGCTTAATAGCCTCCGATAATCATTGTTATAATTATATATTTATCATTATAAAAAGTCAACAGCGGACGGAAAACTACTTATTGACAGCGGGCTGTTTTTGGGATATAATGGAAATATGAAACACAATCAGTCTACCGAAGATTATCTTGAATGTATCCTGCTTTTGTCGCGCGAAAGCGAGTTCGTGCATAGGGTCGACGTCGCGCGCCGCGTTGGCGTTTCCCAGCCCGCCGTGCAGAAAGCGGTCAGAATTCTGCAGGAAAACGGTTGGGTGGAGTGCGACGGTATGCACATTTACCTCACCAAAAAGGGCGAAGAGTACGCCGCGGAAGTGTTTGAAAGGCACTGCACAATAAAGGAGTTTTTGATTCTTCACGGCGTGAACGGAATAGACGCGGACGCCGACGCCTGCGAAATGGAACACGCCGTATCCGACGCCACCTACCGGATGATGAAAAACTGGGTTTTAAATAACAGGTAAAAAATAATAAACGCCCCGCGGCTTTGCCGCGGGGCTATTAGTTTTATTGGCGTAAGTAAACCGGAAACTGAAAACATTGAAATGAATAGTCAGAAGAACGGTCAGCTGACGAGCCGGTTTTTAAGTTGCCGCTTTTCGATGATTTTTTTCACGGCAAAGTCTATAAGGTGAATTATTGCGCACATTCCGAAGACCGAAGCGAATACGGCAAAGGGCATAAGCCACGCGGGAATGAAAGGAAAAGTAGAGCCGGTAACAAAGAACCAGTCGTAGTGGTGTTCGGGATTGGTGTAAAGATAGTTTCCGAAGTACGCCCAAATAATAATCAACACAATGCCGACGGCTTCTTTCCAGATTTTTTTAAAATCGAGGTTTACCGCTTTGGTAGAAATAACAAGCGCGCCCCAGGCAAATTCAACGCCGTGGAAAAGGAAGGTCTGAACAACCTTATAGCACCAGGGCTGAAGTCCGCCCAGCGCCGAACCGGGGTAGGTTATATACATAAGCGGCGCGACGACGGCAAAACAGGCTATAACGTCTTTTACGGGCGCAAACTTTTTGCAGAACTGGGCAACGGGTACAAACACGCCCACAAGCGTGCAGATATGGAATGGCAGTTTGTCTATGTCGATTACGCCCTGCGTTTGCGCGTTTCCGTGCGTAAGCGGCATAATAAAAAAGTCTGCTATATACAGTCCTATTACCAAAATCGCAAGTATGTCGGTTGTCAGGGTTTTGGCTTTTTCGCTCTTATTATTAAGCGCGAACGCCGCCCCCACCGTAAGCCCTACTATCAGCAGAATATATCCTATATGCCAGCCCGAAAAAAGGGTTATCTCGATTTCGGACGAGCCTTTGGAAAACAGCTTTACAAAAAATGCCCTCATTAGTATATTCTCCAAACCTATTCTTCGCTATTATTATACTTTTATACGGAATAAAAGTCAATAAGAGTATAGCCGTCCCGAGGGAAAGCCACGGGACGGTTGAGTTTTTTTTACGCCCGTGTTAAAATAATTCAAAGGGTGGTAAGCTTTTAAGTTTTTGGGCTGCGTTCCGGCGGTCTTGATAGTCCTTACGTTTCACGATTTCATTTGAACTCTGGCGGTCTGGGGTGGGTATATCCTAGTGCGACTCTGGCGGTGCGGCCTGCGATTCACTACGTTTTACAAGCGGTTGAAATTTTTGCGTATCGATGCTAAAATAATTCAAGGGTAGTAAGCTTTT
>CAZDAG010000016.1:0-32486 GCA_964503655.1 uncultured Clostridia bacterium
CTTAATTTTACGCAATCGGAGTTTTATTATCAAGATGTATCGGTTAACCTCTTTTGAACCACGCGACTATCGCGTGGTATTCGTTACACAATAAAAAAGCACCGCTTTCGCGGTGCTTTTTTTATTTATATTATTATGTTGGGGTCATCTAATTTTTTCATAAGCGGTTCCACCCTTACTCTGTGCGGACTGCAATAAATAAAATCGCTGTTGTCGTTCATTACGGGGAAATACAGGCACTGCCGCCCCTTGCAGTTGGCTTCAATCATTTTCACCGTCTTTGCCTTTTTGTCAATTTCAAGTACGTTCAAATCGTTCCCGTCGGCAATCGTAATTTTAATAATATCCCCGTCCTCTTCCGCCTGCAAATCTTCGTTTTTAATTCCGTCCTGCGCTGTTGCGGTCACGCCGAATTCGTATTCGTACGCAACCTGCGAATTGACGTACACTTTAATCCCCGTAAGCGGATCGGTGTTTCTCGTCGTAAAAATTACGATAAACAGAACGGCTACGGTAACTAAAATCACGCCGTAAATTATTAAGTCAAAAAGCCTGAACCCTTTGTCTTGTTTTACTTGTTCTATCTTTTTAAGCGACATAATTATTCACAGACGAAAACTACTTTTCTGTCACAGAGATTGTTTTTTATAAAATCTATTGCCTTTTCCTTGCCCATCGCCATAATAGCCGTCGTGTACGCGTCGTCCTCCGCCGCGCTGCCGCCGATTATGGTTGCCGACATAATGCCCGTCTGTATCGGTTTGCCGGTAAAGGGGTTTATTATATGGCAGTACCTTGTCCCGTCAATAAAATAGGACTGAATGTTATCGCCGCTTGTAGAAAGCTTTTCATTGCAGGCGAGAATCTTTATATAATATTCGTTTGAAAGCTTGCGCGGGTTTTTCAGCAGCATAGTATAGTTGCCCTGCACCGGATTGTTTTTAACAAACATACTGCTGTTACCGAAGTTGAAAAAGCTGTATTTGTATCCGTAGGCGTCAAATAACTCTTCAACCATGTCAACGGCGTAGCCCTTGCCTATTCCGCCCAAATCAATCTTCATCGAAAGAGTTTCTCCGCCCGCTTCAACGGTGTATTCTGGTTTTGTAACGTAGTATTTAATATTTCCCTCTTCGGTTACGCTTTTTATTTTTACGTCTGCAAAATGACTTGCAAGGTCGGTATATTTTGCTATATCTTCGTCCGCGGGCAAGTCCGAAAGCTTTTCGGGATAGTTATACTCGGTGCCGAAGCCGTAGGCATGAATATTGTAATACAGCGCGGGATTATAATAACCCTCGGTTTTTCCGTACAATTCTATCGCCAGATTTAAAACTTCGTAAGCGGACTTCGAAATTTCTATCTCCGCGCCGGGAGCGGCGTCGTTGAATTTCTTTATATACGAACTTGCCAAATCGGTAGAAATATCCCGGTCAAGTTGTTTCAGTTCGGCGACTACTATCTTGCAGAAATTAGAAAACGTTTCCTTTGCGCCTTCCTTTTCAAAATCGCAGGAAACGACCCAGTTAGTATCGGCACCCATAACCGAAACGCCGTATCCCATAGACGAATAATTGCCTATGCTTTCCGCAGGTTCGTTTTCGGTCGGGACGTAACCTTCTATAATTTCGCCGAGTTTAAAGTTTTTGTCGGCAATTTCAAAGCCTTCGGACGGGATATTGGTATAAAAATAATAGGTTTCCGTCTTACAGCCGGCGCATATTAATAAAGCTGCGCACGCTAAAAGCAAAAGCGCTCTTTTTAAATATTTCATAACGATATTATAAATTAAAAGACTTTAAATAGCAACAAAAAAACCCGCTTTAAAAAGCGGGTTATATTTTGTATTTAATTATTTGCCCAGCGCGTTCTGAATAGCGAGAAGAAGTCTGCCGCTGCCCTGCGTTGCGCCCGTAATAAGCAAGCCGCTCTGAAGAAGCTCTGCATTGTAGCCGTCCTTGGTGCCATAGGGTTCGCCGTTGTTATGGTAAACAGTAATATCAAGAACGTCAGTAACAGACCAGCCTACGTACTGCTGCAACAGCCAGTTTTCATAAGTCGTCCATTTTTTCGCGTCTTCATCCGTCCAGTTATAGCTGCCTATTGCGGTTTCGGAAGGCTTGGGAATGGGATCGCCGTCCTTGTAGGAACCTGCATAGTCGCCGGTAAGCCAACCGTAATTCTCTTTATAATAGGTTTCCCAACCGTCACTTACGGGTACCCAGTCTATTGCGTTTCCTTCTTCATCTACCTGAATGCTTTTAGCGTACGCGTTATCAGTATTGGTAGTGTCGGTTACTTTGGTTATTATATTGTTTTCAACCTTTACTTCTACTACCATTCCGTAGGTATGACCCCAGTTTACGTAGTGGTATTCGCCGTTATACGTGCCGTTTTTACCGGTGGAACAGCCGGCGGTAGCCACAGCAATTCCTGCGCAGGCAGCCGTTGCGGCAACGGTAATTGCCAAACCTTTAAAAATCTTTTTCATAATTTACCTCTGATGGATTTATTACCCTTTTATTTTACCATAACGGTAAAAAGGTGTCAACAATTATTGGTATTTTTTTACTTAATTTTTATTCGGTCCGGAGCGCTACAACGGGATCTTTCTTCGCCGCGGCAGCCGCGGGAATAAGTCCGGAAATAAGGGTGAGCGCAACGCTTATGCAAACCATAATTACCGCCTGCCATACGGGGAGCGCGGCAATGGTGAATACGCCCGTAAGCGCGCCGACGATAAGGTTAATTACCAGCGACAGCAGATAGGTTACGATAATTCCCACAAGTCCCGACGCAAGTCCTATAATAAAGGTTTCGGCAATGAACAGGCTCTTTACGTCCCCCTTGCTTGCGCCGACAGAACGCAGTATACCTATTTCCTTTACGCGCTCCACGACGGAGACGTATGTTATAATTCCCACCATTACGGTTGAAACGACCAGCGACAGCGCGGTGAACGCGACGAGCGCTATGGTTATCATCTGAATCATTGTGTTAATCATTCCTATGATAAGTCCTACCGTATCGCTGTAAACGATTTCGGCTCTTTCATCCGCGGCGTAATCAACGCCGTTTACTGTAATGGTCTTATTTGCGTTCCACGCGTCAAGGTAAGCGGTTACGTTATCCTTCTGGTTGAAGTTTACTGGATAAACACTGATTACGTTGGGTATAGAGCAGCCGCCCAACTCGCGCACGGTAAGTGTATAATACGAGGGCATTTCCACTCCGAACGCGCTCCCTATCATCGAAGCCATAGCCGAGGTACTGCCGACGAAGCCGACTTCCGAATGTTCCTCGCCCTCGAAATAATAGTTGTATCTATAGGTTATACCCGAATCTACCGAGTAAGGCAGCATTTCGCCGCTGACCGGATCTTGCGTAACTCCTTCGCTGTGCATACTTATAAACGAAGTACTTTCGTTATCAAGCAGATAATTTACTATTTCGGAATTTGCGCTGTCCTTAATTATTGCTTCCGACAGCGCCGAAGTATAGTAGAAACCGCTTTCAAGACAGCCGTAATTCTGTCCCTTTTTGCGCATGAGAATACCGGTTAATTTCAGCTTTTTGCCGCCCGTGAAATTTTCGTTTGCAACCGCGTTATAAGTAAACGGATTTATCCTTGAAAGAGGCGAAGCAACGGGAGTTTTGTTAAATACCGTATCGTTTGGATACCAGGTAAAAGTCTTATTTAAAAGAGTGTCGTACGAAAAGCTGTCTTTATCAAGCGAGGGGTCGTATTTTTCGTCGCCGACCGCTTTATGTACTATGTTGAAAAATTCGTCCTGCGTGTAATAACCCAGCTGGGCGAGCAGTAAATCGGAAAGCTCCTGACGTTCGTTGACGACTATCATTATTTCGTCCTCTTCCGTCGCTATCTTACTGTTTTTGGGTGAAGTTACAAACTCGTACTGGGAGAGAATAAAGTCCTCGTTATCGGGCGCCTGATTGAATGTGTCCGCAAGCGTGGTCACGAACGAAGCGTATTCCGCGAACTTGGTCCTTTCAAGCATAGCCGTAAACATCCGGCGCCCGGCGGAAAGAGACATTACCCCACCGTGATTGGTAAACTCGTAATCGGTATATAAATTGTTGGTAATATCGATGCTGTAATTGAAATCTAACGCCGAATAATATTCTTCGGGCATAGCCTTGACATAGTCGACGTATTCCTGAGTAATATCGTTGGAAACAATCATATTTTCCATTGCCTGACCGCGTTCGTACAGATACTCAACCGTGTTGTTGACGTTAATATAGCCGTCCTTTATCTCGACCGATTGCGCTTTATCCTGCGCGGTCATATTGGACATTACCGCCGCGAAATCGAGAGTAGTTTCAGAGACGGTAACAGGGTTACCCGAAAGCATATCGTTTTCCATATTCTTTATGTAACCCTGAACGCCTGCGGAAATTGCAAGCACCATAGAAACACCTATAATGCCTATACTGCCCGCAACCGAAACGAGCGCGGTTCTTCCGCCCTTGGATAAAAGGTTTTTCAAGGAAAGCATAAACGCCATTCCGAAGGACATCGAAGAACGTTTTTTACTGCCCTTTGACTTTTTAGCGGGCGCGGTTTGCGTTGCCGCTTCTGAAGCTTCGGTCGCTTTGATTGTTTCTGTTATTTCGGTCGCTTCGGTAACTTCCGTTACTTCGGGTTTCTGTTCCTCTTCCCTGTCAACTCCGTCGAAAGGCATGCTGTCGCCGACAACCAGTCCGTCCAAAAGTCGGATAATTCTCGTCGAGTACTGCTCGGCAAGTTCGGGGTTGTGGGTAACCATAATTACCAGTCTGTCTTTTGAAATTTCTTTCAGAAGGTCCATAATCTGAACCGAAGTCTTCGAGTCGAGCGCGCCCGTGGGTTCGTCCGCAAGCACTATTTCGGGGTCGTTGATGAGGGCGCGCGCTATCGCGACCCTCTGCGCCTGACCGCCCGAAAGCTGGTTGGGCTTGCACTTTATTTTATCGCCCAGTCCCACTTTTTCAAGCGCTTCAATCGCGCGGCTACGCCTCTCTTCCTTGCTGACGCCGGCAATCATAAGCGCAAGCTCTACGTTCTGTAAGATGGTCTGGTGGGGAATTAAATGATAGCTCTGGAAAATGAAACCTATGGAGTGGGTTCTGTAAGTATCCCAGTCCCTGTCCTTGTACTGTCTGGTGCTTTTGCCGTTGATTAATAAATCGCCGGTGGTGTACTTGTCAAGTCCGCCTATAATGTTCAGAAGGGTGGTCTTGCCGCAGCCGGAAGCGCCGAGTATGGACACGAATTCGTTTTTGCGGAAGCAGAGGCTTACGCCCTTCAACGCCTGAACGGTTTCGCCGGCGGTTTTGTATTCCTTTTTAATATCAAGTAAAGTTAACATATCTACCTCTTATATTTTCGCCGCGTTCAACCTTGCAAGCGAGCGGTCTTTGCCGAGTATTCCCATAATCGTACAAAGGTCGGGCGAGTTAGGCATACCGGTTATTGCTATTCTTAAAATTTCCGCAACGTCCGAGACGCTGCCTTTATAATTTTCGGGATGGGCTTTGTATTCGCTCGTCTCCGCAGCAAAGCCGACGAGGGGAGCAATTTCTTTGACCTTTGCAAACCAGGCGGAATTGTCGTCCGCAGGGTCGTACTTTTTAGCGAAGTTTTCAAGCACGCAGTTCACCGTCTGCTTGTCAAAGCGGTAACTGTATTCGGGCGCGAAGCTGTCGTCAAAGAAATAATCGATAAGTCTTACGCCCTGTTCGGCGCGCTCGATATCCTTTCTGCGCTTTTTGCCGCCTACGCCCATAATCAGGGCAAGCACTTTTATAATATAATCTTTATTCTCAAAATGTTCTTTGTCCTTTGCGGTACCGAACTCGTCGACCCAGCCCTTCAGAAATCCGAAGCACTCCTCCTCGGAAAGCTTTGAAATTTCCGTGCGCGAGAGGTCGTTGAGTTTATCCAAATCGAACAGAGCGCCGCTCTTGCCCATTTTCTCGATTCTGAATTTGAATTGTCTGTAATCGGCGTCGGGGTTTTTCAGCGTCCACTCCTCAAAGTCGGAATTTAAAATAGTCATTAAATACTTGACAACCGCTTTGGGGAAGTAGCCGGCTTTTCTGTAATAGTCCAGTGAAAGTTCGGGATCCTTGCGCTTTGAAAGCTTGCGCTTTGTACCGCCGTCCATTTTCATAAGCGAGCATGTGTGCGCGTATCTGGGCGGCTTAAAGCCAAGTACCTTGTGCAGCTCGATATGCACGGGCAGACTCGACAGCCATTCCTCGCCGCGGATAACCAGCGTGGTGCGCATAAAGTGGTCGTCTATCGCGTGCGCGAAATGATAAGTGGGTATTCCGTCCGACTTTAAAATTACGATGTCCTGATCGTTTTCGGTAACGGTGACTTCGCCCTTTATCGCGTCCTTGAATACGATTTTATTTTCGGTACTGCCCTGCGATTTAAGGCGGATTACGAAAGGTTTGCCCGCCTTTACGTTTTCAGCTATCTGTTCGAAAGAAAGGTTGCGGCACTTTGCGTATTTACCGTAATAGCCGGTAATAAGCTTTTGCGCGGTCTGCTCTTCGCGGACGGCGTTAAGCTCGTCCTCGGTACAGAAGCAGGGATAAGCGAGACCCTGCTCAATGAGCCGCTTTGCAAACGCGCGGTAAATTTTTGCGCGCTGCCTCTGGTAGTAGGGTCCGTAATTATTCAAAGGCGAGTCGATTTCCGCGCCCTCGTCAAAATTTATATCAAAATATTTGAGCGAGCGGATAACGCTTTCAACAGCGCCGTCCACCTTGCGTTTTTCGTCGGTATCCTCTATCCGCAGATAGAACACGCCGCCCGTGGTGTGCGCCGCCCTTTCGTCGGCAAGCGCCGAGTAAAGGTTGCCGAGGTGTATAAATCCCGTGGGCGAGGGCGCAAGGCGGGTGACTTCCGCATTTTTTTCGCGTACGCGCTCGGGATAGATATTTTCGTACTCTTCGGGCGGAAGCAGGTCGGTATCGGGAAGTAAAAGCTCCGCAAGTTTTTTCAAATCCATATTCTTTCCTCTTATTTTTTGCGTTTTATAAAACGCCTTAAAATGAACCAAAGTATTACCAGTATTTCGAATACCGCCGCCACCAGATACAAAAACTCGATTTTGTCAAAGGGCTTAAAGGTAATTAAGAATATATGAAGCATTACCGCAAGCGTCCAGATTATCAGCGAGCATGTTATTGCGGTGGTAAACCTGTTTCCCCATAGCGCCGAAAACACCGTTAAAACGACAGAGCATACGAACGCAGCAACGACGAACGAAAGGAATGCATAATTTTCGGTCGCGGGAACACAGTAAACAATCGTAAACACAGCCGTTGCGATAAACCACACAAGACCCGCCGACAAAAGGGTAATTAAAAGCCTCTTTTTGCCGACGTTCATTCTGGGCTTTACGATATTTTCCACCGAGGCGGTGTTTACTATATCGTCGACCGTTATTTCGTACAGCCGCGCAAGTTGAATCAGCACGCGGAGATCGGGAATAGCTTCCCCCCTTTCCCACTTCGAAACGGCTTTATCCGAATAGTTCAACTTTTCTGCGAGCTGGGCTTGCGTAAGCTTTGCCTGCGTCCGCAGCTGCACCAGATTTTTAGCGATTGTTTGCTTTAATGCATCCATATCAGAATTTTACCATACGGCGAGAAAAATTTCAAGTAAATAGTAAACTCTACTGTGAGTAGAGAGTGAAATTTTTGTGGTAGAGCGTAAATTTTCCGCAGTTTAGAAAACAAAACAATTTGTGGAGCGTAAAATTTAATAGTAGGTTGTAATTTCAGTCGAAATGAGCGATACTTATAATATAGAGCGGCGGCGGCAAAAAGGACTGCGCCGGCTGGTCAATCGGAGTAATTTATGAACGAATTTGATATTTACGTAGATTCTGCGGCAAATCTTACAGATGATATGATAGCTTCCACGGGAATAAACGTAATACCCTTTATATGCACGGTTAACGGCGAAGAAAGGCTTTGCTACACAAGCGGCGTACCCTTTGCGGAGACTGCGAAAAAGTTTTACGGTGATATGCTTGCCGGCGCGGATATGAAAACCTCGCTTATAGGCGAGGCGCGGTTTGTCGAGGCAGTTACCCCCTCGCTCGAAAAGGGCAAGGACGTCTTTATAATCACTATGGCGGCAGGCATTAGCGGCACGCACGCGCAGGCGCAGGCCGCAAAGAAAACCCTTGAAAAACTGTTCCCGGAAAACAAAATTTACGTTTGCGACAGCGCAAATGCATCTTTAGGCGAAGGGCTTTTGGCGGTAAACGTTGCAAAACTCCGCGACATGGGCGAAAGCATTTCGGCGTGCGCCGAATGGTTTGAAGAGAACAAATATAAAATGAATTCCTACTGCACGGTGCAGGATCTGAAATATCTTAAAAAGGGCGGCAGAATTTCAGCCACCCTTGCCATCGCAGGAACGATATTGAATATAAAACCCATTTTGAGGGCGGACGGCGGAAGTCCCGCAAAGCTCGCGTTCTGGGCGAAAGAGCGCGGCAGAAAAAAGGCGTTCGACGCAATTTTAAAGGAGTTTGACGAGCTTTGCGTAAACCCCGAAAACCAGACGGTGGCAATTACCCACTGCAACTGCGAAGAGGACGCTCTGAAGCTTGCCGAGCTTGTAAAACAGCGCGGCGCTCGCGACGTGGTAATCGAATACTACGACCTCTGCACCGGTTCGCACGTGGGACCCGGGACGGTTGCGCTGTTCTTCACCGGCAAGGACAGACGTAATCCGCAGGCTTTGCCTAAATTGCAAAAGAGAGCAAAAACCGCAGCCCAGAAAATTTAATTTGCTCATCCTACCTTGAAAAGTTAGCCGCCGCGCGCTCAATTTTGAGCGCGCGGCGGTGCTTTTTTAATTTCAGTGCCGTTTGTCGTAATCGATTGCCTCCGCCCTTTCCCTTAAAACGAAGTCTAAAAATGCGGCGCAGCCGTCGGTTATATCCGCAAAAGCTTTTTCAAAGTCACGCGTATACCAGGGGTCCGCGACGTCGCGCGGACGGTCGGTAAACGAGCAAAGCTTGAAAATCTTTCCGGCGTAATTCTCGCCCGCAAGCTGCAATAGGTCGAAATAGTTGCCGTTATCCATACAGAGTATAAAGTCGTTGTTCTTTATATCGGCAAGCGAAATCTGCTTTGCAATATGGTTACCGGCAATTCCGCGCATAATCAAAGTTCTTTTTGCTGGCGGATAAATGGGGTTACCCTCCTCGCAGTCGGACGTGCCGAAAGAGGTTACGTTAAAGCTTGAAGAAAGCTCCCTCTCCTTTATCATATTTTTGAATACAAGTTCCGCCATGGGCGAACGGCAGATATTGCCCAGACATACGAACGCTACGTTAATCATCAGTCGTTTATTTTCAGTCTGCGCCAGTGCGTATCGTCGGGCTTGTAATTTTCAACGTAATTTATAATTTCGTCCGCGTCCGAAAAGCTGTCGTAAATTTCGTTACATCTGAAATTGACGAATCTGCGCTCGGTAACGGTGTTCATAAGCCGCTGCAAATCGTCGTAGTAGTCTGAAATATTGAATATAGCGATAGGTTTTGCGTGCCTGCCCAGCTGTTTTAAAGTCAGCACTTCGAAAAACTCTTCAAACGTGCCGATGCCGCCGGGCGCGATTATGAAAGCTTCCGCCTCGTCCTCCATAACCTTTTTGCGCTCCGCCATAGAGTCGGTGTAAGTTACCTCGTCGCAGCCCTCGTAAACGGGTTCCACTCCCTCTTCGCCGAAAAACTTCGGGATAACGCCGTGGATGCGGCCGCCGCCCTTTTTAAAGCCGCGCGCCGCCGCGCCCATAAGACCGGTTGCGCCCGCGCCGAACACGAGCGAGTGTCCGCGCTTTGCCAGTTTTTCGCCGAGAGCTTCCACCTCGTCTATATAAATTTTATCGATGTGCGCGCTAGCCGCGCCGAAAATACAAATCTTCATTCAGTCCTCTGCAAAATATATTTTACCTTACTATTATAGTTAATTTTTCCCGTTTTGTCAATACCGCGGACTGATAAGCCGTTCTCTCTCCGGTATGGCGGGAAATATATTCGGTAAGTCATACAATAATTTACCGCTTGATTTTAAATTTTAAAAGTAACGCGATAACTCCGCAAAGTACCGCAAAGACGGCAAGCAGGACGGGAATATGCCAGATCTGAAAATTTGTCATAGCGTTAAACGCTATCGTCGCGGGAAAAACGCAGGCGATATACCGCATAAACTGCGGCAGCAAATCAGCGGAAAACATAATTCCGGACAGCATAATCGACGGCAGAAAAATTATCATTGCAACCATCGTCAGCTTCGCCTGCTGTTTTATTAAAAGTCCGAAAATGCAGCCGATAGCCAGAGTTACCGCAAGCAGCGCCGTCAGCGATAAAAAATACCGCAATAATCCGGACGGTAATTCCGCTTTGAATACGAGCGGTGAAACGGCAAAAATAATAAGACAAACGATAAAGGTATGTATAAACGACGAAACAAACTGCGTTATAACGCCGAACCAGATCGGCGCGCCGTTCGCCTTGTAAACCTTTTTAACGTCGGTGCCGTAAATTTCGGCAACAGCGGGCGGAAAGCCCATTAACGCGCTCATCGTTACCGTAAATACGGTCATTGACTGAATTAGCGTCTTTGCGGCGTTCGGGTCAACGGACGTAAATATTCCGCCCATGAACAGGAAAAACACAAGCGGCACAAGGTAACATGTAATAAGCATACTTCTGCTTCTTATATCCAATCTGAACTGCAGCGCAATTCCGTAAAATAAAGCCTTCATTATTCCGCGTCCCTCATAATATTTATAAAATGCCGTTCAAGCGACAGTCTGTCCGTTTGTATGCCCGATACGGATATGCCCTTTCGTTCATAGTCAGGCAATATCTTTAAAAGCGTTTCGGTTATATTTTCCGTTTCGTAGTCTTCCTGCCCTTCCGCAGTCTTTATGCGGATAATATGCCGGTTTCCGCCGGTAGCGGTAAACTCGTCAACCGTTCCGATGAAAGCAATAGCGCCGTCCCTTAAAACGGCTATTCTGTCGCATAAGTCCTCTACTTCCGCCATATCGTGACTTGCTAGAATTATCGTTTTGCCCTGCGATTTTAACGCGCGTATTTGCTCGTGCAGCGACACGCGCCCCTCCACGTCAAGTCCGGCGGTCGGCTCGTCAAGAATGATAATATCGGGGTTGCCGATAAGGGCGAGCGCAAGGTGTAATCTCCGTTTTTGTCCTGTCGATAAACCGGCGTATTCCTTTTTGGACAGCTCGGGTATTCCGAGAGATTTCAGCATTTCGTTATCGGGTTCCGTTTTATTCCACTTTGCAAAAAGTTTAACGGCTTCCATAGGCTTGATGTGCGCCTGCAATGCGGAGGACTGTAATTGAATACCGATTTTGCCGTTTACGGTTATAGCGCCGCTATCGTAAGAACGCAAGCCTTCGATACATTTCAAAGTCGTGGTTTTGCCGGCGCCGTTTACGCCGAGCAAAGCAAGAATTTCTCCTTTACGTACGGTTAAGTTTACGCCTTTAAGTACGGCGAGAGCGCCGTAGCTTTTCTTCAAATCTTTAATCTCGATAATGTTATCCATTTTTTACCTCGAAAGGGTTCACGCCAGAATTATTGAAATAAACGCCCAGCGCAGGCTCGATAAAATTGTTTAACGCGTTCTGCATCTCCTTCCATTCGGCGTTATTTTCCTGCGAGTTTCCGATATTTAAAAGTTCGGGCAGCATATTCATATCGCCGCCGGTAAACTCGGTTATAAGCTGCCAAAACTGCTTCGCAATAGTCTGCCCCTCTTCGCTGTCGGGAGCAACGCCGCTCTTTATACATTTTTCGGTCTTATCAAAGATTGCGTTGAACTTATTTATAAAAGCGGCGCCCGTATCTTTATCAAATTTTTTATGGCAGTAATCAAGCATATTTTCGTCAAAATATTTTATCATCCCGTAATACTTGTTACCCATCTGTAAATTGACGATTATGTCGGCGTACTTTGAAAAGTCAACGGTTTGCATTTTCTCAATTTCGTTTTTCAAAAGCCCTATCGCTTTTAAAGAGCCGGCAAGTATATCAATCTGCGCCTGAATCGCATTGCTTTGTTCAGTCAATGCGGCTATCGCTTTTTGCGGCGTATCAATGCAAATCAAGCGGTTTTTAATTTCGTCGAATGAAAAGCCCAGCGATTTAAGCGTTAATATCCGGTGCAGCCTGACTATATCTTCGTCGCTGTACAACCGCCTTCCGCCTTCGCTTACGCAAGACGGACTGAACACTCCCTCGCGGTCATAGTATTGCAATGCGCGGACAGTCACGCCCATTTTTTTTGCAACGTCGCCTACCGTCATATAGCCTTGCGGTATTGCTCTGTATTTTGCCATAAACAACTCCTTTTCATTAGTATAATTCATTACGCGGCGTAACAAGCAAGCGTTTTTAATTATTTTTGTGAAAAATTTTTTATTTGCCGAATATGAAAAAGAGAAACCGGCAAACCGGTTTCTCTTTTTATCATGAGTACAATATATTTCTTTTATATCAGTCCGGTAATTTTAATCTTATCGCACGCCCGATATCGACAAAGCAATGTTCATAAGCCATTTTAACGCCGACGGCACGTTGTCTTCTAAAATCGAAAGTACGGTATCGGTTTCATAACCCGAATAATCGTTTTGTATTCCCGTAAAATGCGTGTAAAGCGTTCCGTTCGCTTTTGTAGCTCCGAGCGCGACCATTGCCGTTGCATTATCTCCGAAAGCAAAATAGTGTCCTTTCGCTAACGCTCCGACTGCAAATTGTCCTACTGAAACCGCTCCGCAAGACATAACGCCTATTGAAATTGCTCCAAACGATATAATACCGACAGATATTGCTCCGCCGCTCAATAAACCTAATGCAAACGCTCCGAAGCCGAAAAAGCCGACGCCGAACATTCCCAAACCGAGAAAGCCCAACGCCAATAACCCAAAAGATAACAGTCCGACTGACAGCAGACCTATCGAAACAACGCCGACAGATTTAAACCCGACGGCAACTATTCCTTTTGCCGTTTTACCTATTCCTATATTTATATGAACCAGAGGAACGCCGCAAAAAGTCCTTTTGGATTTGTATTCGTAATTGAATATTTTGCTTATAGAAAAACCCCGGGGCGCAATAGCTGTTTCTGGTTTTTCTGCTTTTTCTGTTATATTTTCTTTCAGCAAGTAATCAAGCGAGCAGTCAAACAATTCGCTCATACGAATCAATTTGTCCGTTTCGGGATATGCGACGTCCGATTCCCATTTGCTTATAGATTGTCTTGAAACACCGATATTGTCGGCAAGCTGCTCTTGCGTTATGTTTTTTTCTTTGCGAGCCTTTGCCAGTTTTTCACCTAATGTCATAAAAGCCTCCGGGTAATAATTTCTGCTCTAATTATATAGTGTTTTTAATTAAAACGCCACCAACTTTGCGTTTCAAAATGTAAACTTCGGGTTGCATTTATTAAATAATGCAAAAAGAGAAACAGATTTAACTGTTTCTCTTTCTTTTTGGTGCGTGGATAAGTACGCTATGTATTTAATTGATTAAAATATTCCCTAATTTACCCATGCCTTTACGGGCAAAAAATATATCTTATTTTATAGAATCAAGAAGTTCATTCGCAATAATACTGTATCCTGATTCAGATGAGAAACCGGAGAAAGGACCTCCCGGCAACCAATATTTTTCATCAATTGAAATACGGTTTATATTACTTTCAACAGCTTGTTTGAATTCATCTAAAGAAATGCTATCATACTTAGCCAACAGCATATTCACGAATCTATTAATTGATGAATATCCTATCGGTCCTTGTACTATACGCCTCTTCTCAAAATCGCCGTAAAACAAATCGCTCCACCTTGTAGCCACCGAATTCCATATTGTCATAATTACTTCCTGACAAATTGCTATGTAACCGTCAATATCTTCTTTCGTATGCCAATCTAACACGAGCAACTTCTTTTTTACCATATTGCTGATAAGCGTACGGGTAGATTTTACAAAAGAATTTAAAGTAATAAGCTGCGGCGTATTCTTTGTACTCCCCTCTAAAAGAATTTTATCATACCACAATTCGCAATTCGGATCGGACAATAATTTAAGAGCAACCTCAACCGCAAGATATTCCGCTCTCGGCATACTTAAATCTTCACTAGCCGCATACTTATTTATTTTATTTTTCAATACTATAGCCAAAGATGTATCTACTTTCTTCGATGTTTTATTTATTGTAATAAAGGTGTCAATCTCTACTTTTTCGTCAACTCCCTCCATTACGATAACAGGGATTTCTTTATCTTTAATTTCATCGTATCTATCTTTATATTCTTTCTGCAACATGCGAAATGCGTAAACACGATGTTGCCCGTCAACTATTCTCAATTGCGAATCTACCTCAAATTTTTTATTTGTGGCACAAATAATTGCAGTTGGCAAGAAAAAATCGGCACATAAAAAATCAACTATTTTTCTGCAGTGATTTTCATTAATTTGACGTTGATACCCACTGAAAGTAACAGGATCGAATACACTTACTTCTGTATTATTAACAAGCCAATCCACAGTCTTTTTTGTGGCAAACAAATTTATATTATTTTTTTGATTTACTTGAATCATTCCCTTATTCTCCCTATTTTTTGACTTAATAACATAATTATAGCTTTTATTGTTGATGCCTGCGAATCCTTATTTTCAGTAGAATCGTCAAATTCATCATCATTTTCAGTAGAATCGTCAAATTCATCATCGTCAGTACCGAATTCATCAGTTTCCGGTGAATATTGACTAATCAAGCGGTTTGCCAAATAGTATAAGAATTCTTGATAACCACTAAAAGGATAGATGACGCTTGCAATATAATATATTACTTTTAAATCATATTCATAGAAGTTGTTTTGTATTTCTTTTATCAACTCTTTTTCAAAAGTTTCTGCCGATTGCGGATCATCTTTCTTTCTTACATATTTTTTATCCTGTAACGCAACTATTACATAGTTTTTTATGCGGTCCCGATCGATTTGCTTTGAAAAAATATTAAAAAAACGATCGTAATGTTCTGCTAATATGTCAGTTTTAATTTGCTCGGCAATTTTTTTCTTGGATTTTACAAAAAACAGCGATTGTAATAATTTTTCTTCCGTATTTGTTTCTTCAAACAATATTTGCAACTGTTTATCGGAAGCTTTTAAGATATTAAACAGCTCTTCGGATATACTTCTTTTTGTTTCTATATTCGGATCGAAATCTCTACTTTTGTAAATTGTTTTATGATCAACTTCTCCCCAAATATTATGCATTATAGATTTTATTTGCAATTCAAAACAAAATTTATTATCATACTTTCCGGTAACTTTGTAAATTGTATGACCGTTTTTTTGCCGGCAATTTTCACTAAAGTCAAGTGTAATTTTGTCAAATTTGCCTGAATTATAATAATTTTTCAATAATTCATAAATATTTAGCTCCGCATCTAAAAAGAAACAAGTAATTCTAAAACCTATTAAATCAGGCAATTCCCTTGTTATGAGTTCTTTATTCCTATCCTTATCATCGGTAACCGTCCAACTTTGCACGTATCCTTTCCGGTAAATTTTTTCAGAAAAAGAATCATATCCTTTAATTCGTGATTCCGGATTTTCGAAAATTCTTTGATTGGGACTTAATTTTTTTTGTATGTGCAAATATTTAATGAACGATTTTAACTGTTCCTCAATTTCCGTCTTAACCCATTTAAGTTGTTTTTCTTCAATTAAATCTTTAAAAGCCTCTAATAAGTACTTTTCTTTTTCTTCGGTTTTTCTTATAGTTCTCATTTTATCCACAACCTTGATTTAAAAGCTAAATCAACTCTCTTCTATTAAGTTTATCACAAGTTTTCCTAAAAAGCAATAATGGCTTTAGATTTTACTAATAAATATTCAATACAAATTATTAATAAAGTGCGCAAACTTTCGCTTCGCTCTGACGGTACGACGGGACGCAAGCCCATTTCCTTCTGTCCACCAAAACGGCACGGCGCTTTCTGCGCCGTGCCGTTTTGGTGGACGAGTAGGGACTTGCACCCTAGTCTTACGGGTTTAGTTTAAGCTTTCTACATACTTATTCCGCCTATTGTCTTTCTGCGCAAACGCCGGCGAACGGGCTTTTGCGAAGGCATACCGCCGAATACTCTTTAAACCGCGCGGTAAGACGGGTTAAAAAGTTTACCGTTTGATTGACGCCGCAATAAACCAACGGTGAATTTAATGCAACGGACAGCTTAAGTTAAGCTGCGCAAGCCAAGCTTGCCGACGCTACGGGAGCGCGGAAAGCTACGACTTTGGAATCTTTTGATTCTGCGTTTAAATTTAGGTTCCGTTTTTACAAAGACGAGCCTTTGGTATGCTTTTCTCATTCTCCGCCCGCAATCGAATCTGAAACTCGCCCGTATGCGAAATATTGCGTAAGCTTTAAACGACCTGGGCGGACTGCTATAATTCAAAACAACATTAGCGGCGGCTTTTTTGCTCTTTCCGCGCGCGTGCCGCTTGTAATACGGTTCAGTATGACTGCGCGCCCCGCGCACGTAAAACCCTAAAAAATACGCTCGCTAATGTGCTACGCAGTTTTAACGGAGAAAATTTGTAGATTAGACAAGGAAAAGACCGCAGACAATCCAAAGACGGATTGTCAAGGGCTTTGACGAAGTATAAGCACAAATTAGCCCGTTTACAACTTGCTTTGATTTATAACAGTCCGCCCAATAATTATAACCGCAACGGCGCAAAAAAATCAAGTGTTTAATTTTGTTTTTTATTGACATTTTAAGGCAAATGTTATACAGTTATTCCGTATTATGATTTATACGGTGACCTTTAATCCCTCGCTGGATTACTACGTACAAGTGAATAATATCAAAAGCGGAATGGTAAACCGCACCTCCGCCGAAAGGCTTGCCGTTGGCGGCAAGGGGCTGAACGTTTCGCTCGCCCTTCAGAACATGGGCAACGAAACGCTTGCGCTCGGTTTCGTCGCGGGCTTTACAGGCGCGGCTATACGCGACAAGGTCACCAAACTCGGTTTAAATCACGACTTTATCGAAGTCGACGGTCAAAGCCGTATAAACGTAAAGATAAAGAGCAATACCGAAACGGATATAAACGGCGTCGGCGCGAAAATTTCGGAAGAGGACGTTGACAAGCTTGTAAAAAAGCTCAAACGGCTTTTACGCGAGGGCGACTGGCTTATTGTCAGCGGAAGCGTGCCTGCGACGCTGGACGAAAACGCGTACGCAAACCTTTTCAAGGCGCTGAAAAACAAGCGCGGAATAAACTTCGTTGTGGACGCGTGCGGAAAGCTGCTTACTAACACTTTGCAGTACAAGCCCTTCCTCATTAAACCCAACGTCTACGAAATGTGCGAAATTTTCAACCTCACCTCCATTCCCGATTTAGAGGGCATTTACGCCTGCGCGAGAAAGCTGCAGGACATGGGCGCGAGAAACGTAATAATTTCAATGGGCAACGCCGGAGCCGCGATGGTTTCCGAAACGCGCCAGTCCATTTACGTACGCGCGGCGAGGGGTCAGCTTGTGAACTCGGTCGGAGCGGGCGACTCGATGATTGCCGGCTTTATACACGAATATTTAAAATCGGGCAACTACTTCTCCTCTCTGAACTACGCTACCGCGGCGGGAAGCGCGTGCGCGTTCACCAAAAACCTCGCCACCAAAGAACAGATTGAATATATAGAGTCTTTGATGCTATAAATGTTCACAAAATTGTCACGCTATTCTGCGCGTGACAATTTTCGTGATTAAGGGCTTCTCGCCCTCTGCGCGCAATCTTATGAGCAAACAAATATATAATTGCGCGCATTCACCTCGCCGAGGCGCAGGTATGCGCAAATAAGGCGCGCTGCGCAAAAACGCGGTTTTGCTTGCGCCGTTAATTTTATTATGACAGAACTTTTTTAACCGAAAACTGCGGTCTTTACGAAAAGCTTTAAACTCTTTTAAAGCAGCGGCTTGCCGCGCCGTTTGAAATTAAAAAAATTTAACCCGAGGTTTTGACCCGGGTTTTTTATTTTATTCTATTGCCTTATCCCGCCTTTTCTGCTATAATGAAATTATGAAAGTATTCGTTATAGCAATGCAAAAAGAGGCGCAGCCTATCTTGGACAAACTTACTGGTTTAACCGTACGTACGGCGTGCGGTAAGCAGGTTTACGAAGGCGCGCTGTTCGGAAACAAGGTCGGCGTAGTCGTCTGCGGCGTGGGCAAGGTAAACGCGGCTTGCGGCGCGCAGTACGCGGTTGACTGTATGGGCGCGGACGAAATAATAAATATAGGCGTTGCCGGCGGACTTAACGACGGCGTTAAAGTCGGCGGAATTTACTGCATTTCCGCGGCGGTACAGTACGACTTTGATTTATCGCAGTTAAACGGCACGGCTATCGGCACGCTTGACGAGTGTAAGGAAAACTATCTGCCTTTAAAGCGCGGCGGCTATCCCGAAAGAAAACTTGCCACGGGCGACAGATTCAACGACAGCAGGGACGACTACAAACTTCTGACCGAAGTTCTCTGCGCCGATATACGCGATATGGAATGCGCCGCTATTGCGCAGGTCTGCATGCACGCGAATATCCCCTTACGCTCGTTTAAAATTATATCCGACCTTGCGGGCAGCGGCTCCACTACCGAGCAGTATTTAAACAACCTTTCCATCTGCTTTAAAACGCTGGACAGTCAGCTTAAAAATATTACGGAAATTATATATGGATAAAATACCTTCGTTTTCAAAAAATCACGACACTCTGCCCGTCGGACTGCACGAATGCGGAACGGCTCACGGCGTTACCACCTTCGATTTAAGGTTTAAAAAGCCCAACGGCGGCGACTATCTTTCGCCCAAAGCCTGCCACACGATAGAGCATATTCTTGCGACAATACTTCGCAACTCGGACAAAAAGGACTGCATAATCTATTTCGGTCCCATGGGTTGCCGCACGGGTTTTTACCTTTTGACGGTAAACCTGAATTTTACGCAAGTACTTGCGCTTTTAAAGGACAGTTTTAAAAAAGCTTTGACCTTTACCGAAATTCCGGGATCAAAACGCGAAGAATGCGGAAACTATCTTGAACACGATTTATGCGACGCGCTTTCGGAGTGCAAAAAATATCTGGAGATTTTAAACGCAATATGAAACCTTTGGGCGGCGGTTGGGACGAGCTTCTCGCTCCCCTCTTTGCCGATGAACAGTATAAAAAAATACGCGAATTCCTCAAAAAGGAATACAGCGAGCGCATAATCTATCCCGATATGTACGACTTGTACAACTGCTTCCGCTATACCCCTTTGAGCGAGGTTAAGGCGGTAATATTGGGACAGGACCCCTACCACGAACCAAATCAGGCGCACGGGCTTTGCTTTTCGGTGAGAAAAGGCGTAGCCCTTCCGCCCTCCCTTCAGAACATCTACAAGGAAATAGAAAGCGATTTGGGGATAAAGGAGCCGCGCTGCGGCGATTTGACCAAGTGGGCGCAAGAGGGCGTACTGCTTCTGAACACGACGCTTACCGTAAGGGAGCATATTGCTAACTCGCACGCAAACTGCGGCTGGGCGTGGTTCACCGACAACGTGATCAAGTTAGTTTCCGAAAACACGCAAAACACCGTGTTCATTCTCTGGGGCGGCAACGCGCGCGGAAAAGTCAGGCTTATTGACCAAAACAAGCATTTGATATTGCAGTGCGCGCACCCTTCGCCCCTTTCGGCTTACAACGGATTTTTCGGCTGCAAGCACTTTTCAAAGACAAACGATTATTTAAAAGCTCACGGCAAAAAGCCCGTTGACTGGGATCTGAACGTATGAAATATATAGTCGTACTGGGCGACGGTATGGCGGACTGGCAAATACCCGAGCTTGAAAACCAAACCTGTCTGGAGGCTGCGAAAACGCCCGTCTTTGACAAGATAGCGCCCCTTTCCGAAGTCGGGCTTTGCAAGACCGTACCCGACGGCTTTAACCCTGCAAGCGACGTTGCGAATATGTCCGTTATGGGCTTTAACCCGAAGCTCTACTACACAGGGCGCTCGCCGTTAGAAGCAGTCGCTATGGGCATCGCGCTGAAAGATACCGACGTGACTTTGCGTTGCAACCTCGTCACCCTGTCGGACGAAGAAAACTTCGACGACAAAACAATGCTGGACTACTCGGCAGGCGAAATTACCACCGCCGAGGCGGAAATACTGATAAACGACCTAAAAAAGGCGCTGGACAGCGGTAAATTCACTCTTCACGCCGGAGTTTCTTACAGACACTGTATGGTCGTAGAAAACGGCGTAACGGGGCATACTCTCACTCCTCCGCACGATATTACGGATAAACCTGTAAAAGGTCATCTGCCCGTGGGCGAATACGGAAAAGTCTACCTTGACTTAATGAAAAAGAGCTACGGAATTTTGCGTAACCACCCCGTAAACATTAAAAGAATTAAAGAGGGCAAGCGGCCTGCAAACTGCATATGGCTTTGGGGCGAGGGAACTAAACCCGCGCTTGAAAACTTTGAAAAAATGCGCGGCTTGAAAGGCGGAGTTATTTCCGCGGTTGACCTTTTAAGGGGAATTGCCGCGCTTGCGGATATGCGCGTTATCGAAGTCGAAGGCATTACCGGCAATTACGATACCAATTTCAAGGGCAAGGCGAACGCCGCGGTTGACGCGCTTTTAAACGGTCTCGATTTCGTGTATATCCATATGGAAGCGCCCGACGAGTGCGGACACCACGGCGATTTTGTAAATAAAGTAAGATCAATCGAAAAGATAGACGGCGAAGTTGTAAAGACAATTTCAGACCGCTTTACGGCGGCAAACGAAAAGTTTGCGATGCTTGTTTTACCCGACCACCCCACTCCCTGCGCGCGCAAGACGCACGTTGCCGAGCCTGTTCCTTATATGCTGTATACTAATTGCGCAAACCTTTCAAACGGCGCAACGCGCTACACCGAGCGGCAAGCCGCAAATACAGGCGCGTACATTTCCGAGGGACATAAAATTATAGAAAGACTTCTGTCAATTAAATAAATTTAAAGCGGCGGACCTTTTAAGGTCCGCCGCTTAATTTTAATTTGCCTTTAAAGTTTTTTTCTGTTTTTTGTACGAATCGGTTGCCGTGTCTATCATATTTTTATTAGCCGGCTGCGGAGTTACGTATCCGCGCGAGGATAACTGCGTAAATATATTGTATTGGTTTTCCGCAACCCCTAAAAGGTTGGTTGAAAAATTCTTCCGCACCGTTTTGGTGCTACCCTCGAAAAGAGCGGTCGTATAAAGGGTCATAAGATGCTTTTCCGCGTCAAGCATGTCTAAAAGCGTATCCTTTTCGTTAAGCGTGCAGTCCATTTTCGTAAGCTTCATTTTAACCTCCCAAAAGCCCTAAAAGCGCGTTGTAGCGCTGTTCGTGTTCGTCTGCAATCTTTGTGAGCGTGGCTGACAAGTCAATGTCCGTGACCGTTTTCGAGTACGCGCGCGCTTTTTTGCAGATAAGTGCTTCCGCCGTTAAAACGTCGGAAATAAGTCCCAGTTCTTTTGCCGTAATTTCTGCCATATTTATTCCTCCTTTTAAGAATTTTCAGCTATTCCTTTTATTGCCAAACGCGGAAGTATTTAAACTTTTTTAACCGTTTGACAGAAAGACTCAAATATGCTAAAATATTTCTTGCGGATATTCCGCGCGGAGACTGAAGAAGAATATGAATAAAATTATAGCTTTGACCGGAACTTCCGGCGCAATGGGCGGCGAGGTGCTTTTACACCTCTTGCAATCGCCGGAAAATTTCACCGTTAAATGTATACTCTTCGACGAGGAGAAAACGCTTCCCTCGTTCGTTAAAAAAACTTTTAAGAAATACCGCTCCCGTATTCAGGCTTTCAAGGGAGATATTGCAAGATACGAGGACTGCGTAAAACTTATCGACGGCGCGGACTACGTTATAAACTGCGCGTCTAAAATCCCCCCCAAGTCAGACCACGACCCCAAGGGGACTTATTTAAGCAACTTTGTAGGTACTAAAAATCTTGTAGACGCGGTAAAGGCGAGCGGAAAAGAAGTCGGCTTTGTGCATATTGCAACCGTCGCTATGTACGGCGACAGAAGCTACCCCCGCTGCTGGATACGCGTTGGCGACCCCGTTATTTCAAGCGATTACGACTGCTACTCGCTGTACAAGCTTAAAGCGGAACGCTACGTTTTAGAGAGCGGACTTGAAAAGTTCGTTTGTTTAAGACAGACGGCGGTGCTGCACAAGTATATGTTTGCAAACAACCTCAAAGACGGACTTATGTTCCACACCACCTGGAACGGTACGCTTGAATGGGTTACCGACGTAGACAGCGGCAGACTTTGCCAAAATTTGGTAGAGCGCGACGCAAAGGGCGAGCTTGACGGATTCTGGAACAGAATTTACAATATCGGCGGCGGCGAGACCTGCCGCATTACGGGTTTTGAAACTATTGACGACGGCTTTAAGCTTATGGGCAAGGGCGCGAAAAAGTTCTTTAAACCCAACTGGAATATATCGAGAAACTTCCACGGCGGCTGGTTTTACGACAGCGACGATCTGGAAAACGCGCTCGGTTTCCGCAGCGAATCAAACGAAGATTTCTGGAAGCGCATGGGCAAAAAGTACGGCTACTTTAAGCTGGGCGCAATAGTCCCCTCTTCCGTTATTTCAAAACTTGCAATACAGCGACTGTTTAAAAACTCCAACTCGCCTATGTACTGGCTGAAACACGGCAAAGATGGCAGAATTAAAGCCTTTTTCGGCGGACGCGAACAGTACGAAAAAATTCCCCAAAAGTGGGAAAACTATCCCCTTCTTTGTGAGGGAAAACTTGCTGACGGCTCCGAAATAGACTATAAAGAGTATAAAAATATCCGAAACGCCAAACCTTATCTTCTGAACCACGGCTACGACGAGAGCAAACCGCTCGTAAAGCTCGAGTTCGAAGATTTGCAGCAGGCTGCCGCGTTCCGCGGCGGCAAGTGCCTTGCAAATGACTATAAAGCGGGCGATATTTACAAAAAAATTGACTGGCAGTGCCGCGAGGGGCATACTTTCACCTCCTCTCCTTATACAATATTAAAGGGCGGTTACTGGTGTCCCGACTGCTGCGAACCCAAACCCTGGCAGTACGGCAAGCTGTCCGATATACCTTTTTACGGACAGGTATACTTTATTACGCACGATAAAAGCGAAATTGACGACGTCTATCCCCTTTCGGACGATGAAGACGATTTTTTGATTGAGAAATGAAAGTAATATTATACGTTTTTTCCGGCACTGGCAATACTTTAAAGGTTGCCTCGCTGTATAAGAAATATCTGAATGCGGACGTAACCGTTTACCGCATATCCGAAAAGAGCGGAAAGTTCCCTTCGCCCGATGAGTTCGATCTTGTGGGCATAGGCTATCCCATTCACGCCTTTTCCGCGCCCGAACCCGTAATTAAGTTCTGCAAACGGCTTCCCGCGGTATCTTACCGCCGCGTGTTCGTTTTCAAGACCTCGGGCGAAGGGCTGCACCTCAACGACGGTTCGTCGCAGAAGTGCATCAAAATTCTGCAGAAAAAGGGCTACGACGTAACGCTTGAACGGCACGTGGTTATGCCCTACAATATGATTTACCGCCACTCTGACGCAATGGCGAAGCAGATGTGGATTTACGCGAAGGCGTTTGTAAAACTTAACTGCAACGAGCTTGAAAGCTTCAAGCGCGCAAAGGTCAAGCAACCCTTTTACAAGAGTTTGTTCGCTTCTCCTATCGGCTGGATAGAAAGCAAGTTTGCGCATCTTCACGGACCCGCGTTCAAGGTCGACACTAATAAGTGCATCAACTGCGGCAAGTGCGCCGCCGTCTGCCCCGAAAACAATATCGGAAAGGTTGACGGCAAGTACAAATTCGGGCATAAGTGTGCCCTTTGCATGGGCTGCTCGTTCGGCTGTCCCGTGGACGCAATTCACGTCGGTATTTTCAAGTACTGGAAGGTCAACGGCAGTTACCGCCTTGAAGAGCTTGTCAAGGACGACAGCATAGACTTCCCCCTTGTCCCCGACCATGCGAAAGGAATTTACAAACTTTACAAAAAATACTACCGCGAAGTTGACGAAATGCTTGAAGAGGGCGACGTAGATTTAAACGCTTACGTTTAAAAAATTGCGCAGCTTAAATTTTTAAGTTGCGCTTTTATTATAAACGTTTAGAATTTCGCATATAATTTTTATATTACTATGAAAGTAAAAGAATTTTTCAAAAACTTCGGAATAGGGGCGGCGATAGGCGTTTCGGTTATCACCCCGGGAGTCAGCGGCGGAACAATCGCCGTGCTTTTCAACGTTTACGACAAGATTATCGACGCCGTAAGCAATTTGCGCCGCAAATTTAAAAGCAGCATTTTATTTCTGCTGCCTATTCTTTTGGGCGCGGTGTGCGGACTTGCCGCGCTGTACTTCCCTTTAAGCTACGCGCTTGACCACGCGCCTCTGCCCACCGTTTTGCTGTTTACGGGACTTATGATAGGCTCGTTCCCCAAAATTTTTAAAGACGCATATAAAAACGGCATAAAAAAGCTGGACAGTATCGCTATAATCATACCCCTTGTAATCGTTATAGGAATTTGCTTTATCCCGGGGCTTGGCGCAGTAAACCTTACGGCAAGCATGCCCGTATACGGCTACTTCCTTCTGGTACTGGTCGGCGCGCTTGCTTCCTGCGCGTTGGTTATTCCGGGAATAAGCGGCTCGATGGTTTTATTGATAATCGGCTATTACAACCCGATTATTGACACAATTCACGCGCTTTCAGGCTCGTTCGGACACTCGATTTTGGTTCTTGCGCTGTTTGCGGTCGGAGTTTTAGTTGGCTTTTTCAGCATAGCAAAGCTTATGAAATTCCTTTTAACGCGTTTTCCGCGCGCGACCTACTGGGCGATTATCGGCTTTATAGTCGGCTCTATTCCGGCGCCGTTTTTAACTTTCGGCGCAAACTTCCCCGAAGCGCCGCCCATTGACAGCATACAGATTGCCACGGGCGCGATTTTGTGTATTTCCGGAATTATTGCGGCGTACGCCCTTTGCAGTCTTGCCGACGGACGTCAAAAAATGAAACCTCTGAAATAAAGATATAAACAGCCCCGAACGCTTTGCGTTCGGGGCTTTAAACTATTTATGTAAGACAAATTGAATTTATCTTATATATTTTTCTTTAAATCTTGCCAATTCGTATTGGAAACTATTTCAGCATTTTCACCGCTGAAAAAGTCCGCTGTTGCTTCGCCTTTCAAATGATACGTAAACCAAGCGGTCATATATCCGTCTGCATACCGTAACATATCGCTATGGTCTTTGCCTTTTTCTCTTGCCATAACTTTCATAACGCTATCAGGTATTGTATTGTAGTTTTCAGTCAAACCCCATAACGGGCATATTCCTTGCCCTTCGGTAGCTGTTGGATTTTGTGTTTTGCCTGCATCAAAAGTTCCCGTTCCCGCAACCATAAAGCAAGGAATATTGACTTTTGACATATCGTAACTCCATTCCAAACCCAACTGATTTTCTTGTCCCCAAAACGAACTCGGCATACTTGCTGTAAATACCGTTTTATACAAGTTACCGTTTGACTGTTTTGTTACGGCGTTTATTGCGCCTACCCCACCTTGCGAATGTCCCGCAATGCCGATATTATCCGTATCGATTTTGCCGTAAAACTTACTGCCTGTATCTTCGTTTAATTTAAGCACGTAGTCAAGCGTTGCAGCGGACGACGCGCCCGTTCTCGAATTTTCATCCTCGTTACCCGCAACAACAAAGCCCCAAGATGCAAGGTGTTTGAACACCTCAGTATACTTAGATGCTTTTATACCCGTGCCGTTTGACATTATTACAAGCGGATATTTAACGTCTTTATCTTTCATTTCAGACGGATAGTATATTTCGTATTTTTTGTATGCGTTATCTGATTTGTATTCGTCATACGAAACATCAAGCCCACCCATAGGAGTATATTTCTTTTCAATTTCCCCGTATGGCGTTGCATATTTATAATAGTTTTTCTCTTTATAACTGTTAATACCGCACGATACTGCAAAAATTGAGATAACCGCAACGATAGTAACGAGAAAAACGATACCGACTATGAGCAAAACTCGCTTTACCGCCTTTTTCATTATTTACGCTCCTTCCTGCTTTTTTACTTGCTTTTATTTGCTTTTTATGGTACGATTGTACCATAAAATGACAGCACAATCAACGAGATTTTTATAGTTTTACCCATTAAGGGACAAAGCGGTATAAATTGTACCATAACAAGGAGTTACTATGCCGAGAAGAAAAGACTGTATAATAAACAATTCAATTACGGACGCGCTTTTTATATTATTGAACAAGAAACATATAAACGATATTTCGATTACCGAATTGATACAAAAAGCTGGTGTAAGCAGAAATTCGTTTTATCGGAATTTTGAAACATTAGAAGATATTGCATATAAGTACTTTATGAGCGTAGCCAATATGTGGTGGGAAAATAGTATTAAAAAAGAACATATCCAAGACACAAACGCAATAGGAATATCTTTATTTGAGCATTTTTATACTATTAAGGAAAGAATTATTTTAACATATGAAAAAGGGCTATCCTCTGCATTTATCAGGCATATTTTTGATTGCGCTTTCGCCGGAAGAAACCTGACAGACAAAAAACAAAGTTATTCGGTTGCAAGAGTATCGGGACTTATTTGCGGTATAATGGACGAATGGGTAAAAGGAAAAATGACAGATAGCCCCGAATATGTTGCATCTTTCTTAAATCCCCAAAATGCTTATAAGCCTTTGAATAGCAATATATAAAAAGTAAAAAGTCGCTACTATGTGTAGCGGCTTTCAAATTAACCAAAAACAAATCTACGACAAATTGAAATTTACCATATTAGAGTTTTGTGAATTTTTCTACTTTCATTGTCAGATGATATTTGTTACGCAGCTGCGCTATTTCCTGCATCATCTCCGTTTTATGATGGAAGTCGAGCGCCTCTTGACTTTTCCAACAGTCAATCAGTAGCACGGTTTCAGCGTTGTCCATTGGAAAAAAGTATTCATATCTTTCGTTTCCTTCTTCTGCGCGGATTTTATCTATAATTCCTTTTGAAATCATTTCTTCGGCAAACTTTCTCGCGCTACCGTTCTGTCCGGTGTAGTAAATATTAACGACAATACTCATTCCGTTTCTCCTCTAAATTTACAAGCTGATCATCACTAAATTATGACTATGATTTTGCTTCTTCCATCGTCGCTTCCAACTTAAAAATTACGGGGCGTAGCCCGTCGTTACAACAGCAAACGGCTACTCCTTTCTCTTTTATCCAATCGCCATAATAAAACAAGCCGTCTTGCGCTCCGTGCGCTAATGCAAAAACATACTGATAAATTGCCTTCCATGCCTCGTCGCATAACCCATCGGGTTTCGCGTAATCGGCATAAAATATTTGTCCCTCTTTATGGAAAGGGCAAGTAGATAATCCTTCAACGCCATACTGCTCTGCCAATTCTTTATTCAGCATTGTTTTCAGGACAGTTATTTTAACTTTATTCATTGTCAATCTCTCCGCTAAATTGAAAGTTATCTTCTTATATACGCAACTATCTGCGGTTCCGCGCCATTGCATCCGTATTCGCATACAAGCAAATACTTATCATCGGCAGCAATGCCATAGCATCTGTCGTTACCGGGGATTTCAATTTGATTTCCCCAATAAACACGACGGTCATCCAGTAATCTGACAGATTGTCCGTTTTCCAACCGGTATTCCAAATTTATATAAGATCCATTCAGTAAATTAAGGTCATTAACCTGTAAACCTTGAATTTCAAGCGCATTGAATTCTTTTATCAAAGTCTCTTTCATCTTTTTTAATGATTCCAAACCACCCTCTTTAATACATTCCGCCGCAATGCACGTCCCTCCAAAAGGATGTCCGTCTGTTTTCACGCAACCGCCGCACTCATCCCTTCTGCCGCATTTATCACAGCATTCGACACCGCAAATTGATACCATAATTGTTTCTCCGTTAAATAACTGTTAAGTGTACATTCATTATATCATATAGGACGTAAGAAAACAATCAGTTAAATATAAAAAGCCCCGAACGCAATGCGTTCGGGGCTTTTGTTTTATTTTGTTACTCTTCCTCGTTGTTTACAACGCTGTTATAGTTTGCGTTGACTACGGGGGACATATTTTTGTATTCTTTTACGCCGGTACCCGCGGGAATGAGCTTACCGATAATAACGTTCTCTTTGAGTCCGAGAAGCGGGTCAACCTTGTTCTTGATAGCCGCATCGGTGAGTACTCTTGCGGTTTCCTGGAAGGACGCCGCCGACAGGAAGGAGTCGGTTGAAAGCGCCGCCTTGGTAATACCCAGAAGCACGCGCTTCTGCAGAGCGGGCGTGCCGCCTGCCTCTATTGCCTTGCGGTTTTCTTCCTCTACCGTGAACATATCCACCGTTTCGCCGGGGAGAAGCTCGGTCGAGCCTGCGCTTTCGATTCTTACCTTGCGGAGCATCTGGCGGACGATAATTTCAACGTGCTTGTCGTTGATATCAACGCCCTGCGAACGGTATACGGACTGAACCTGTTCGAGGATATAGTCCTGAACTCCCTTGACGCCCGAAATTCTCAAAATATCCTGGGGATAAACCGAGCCTGCGTTGAGTACGTCGCCGGGCTGAACGGTGTCGCCGCTCTTTACGTGCAGTTCCGCGTTGAAAGGCAAGGTGTATTCCTTTTTAACGTCGCCGGTTACCGCGTCGCGGATAACTACGTGCTTTAAGTTGTCTTTGTCGTCAACCGTAACAATACCCGAAACTTCGCAAAGGGTTGCGCAGCCCTTGGGTTTGCGCGCTTCGAAAAGTTCTTCTACGCGGGGAAGACCCTGCGTAATATCGCCAGTCGCCGCGATACCGCCCGTATGGAAGGTACGCATGGTAAGCTGGGTACCGGGTTCGCCGATGGACTGCGCCGCGATAACGCCGACCGCCTCGCCGGGTTGTACGGGCGTGTTGGTCGCCATATTTTTACCGTAGCATTTAGCGCATACGCCGTAGCGCGAATTACAGCTGAATACCGAACGGATTGAAACCTGCTCGATTCCTGCGTTTACAATCTGCTTTGCAAGCGCGTCGGTTACGAAATGGTTCTGCGCAACGATTACATTGCCGTCCTTATCCTTGACGTCTTCGGCTACGAATCTGCCCTGAATTCTGTCTTCAAGACCTTCGATAACTTCGCCGTTGGGTCCTATAATCGCTTTAACAACCATACCGCGGGGCTTTTTGCTGCCCGCCATACAGTCCTCTTCTCTTACTATTACGTCCTGCGAAACGTCTACGAGTCTACGGGTAAGATAACCGGAGTCCGCCGTCTTTAACGCCGTATCCGCAAGACCTTTACGTCCGCCGTGCGAGGAAATGAAGTATTCAAGAACCGAAAGACCCTGTCTGAAACATGATTTAACGGGAACTTCAATCTTTTTACCCTGGGGGTTAACCATCAGTCCGCGCATACCGGAAAGCTGTTTCATCTGGTCGATTGAACCGCGGGCGCCCGAGTCAGCCATCATCCAGATGGGGTTGAACTTGTCGAGCGACTTCTTCAACGCGTCGGTAACCTGATCGGTTGCATCGTCCCACGCGCTGATTACCGCGTTGTAACGCTCTTCCTCGCGAAGAAGTCCGCGCTGATACTTCTTTTCAATCTGAATAACTTTCTTTTCGGTTTCGGCAACGATTTCCTTTTTAGCGTCGGGAATGTGCATATCGAATACCGAAGTGGTTATAGCGCCGATAGTCGAGTATTTGTAGCCGAGTGTTTTGATTTTGTCAAGCACTTCTGCCGCTCTGGGAGCGCCGCCCGTCTTGAAGCAGCGTTCAACGATTTTACCCAGCTGCTTTTTGCCGACTGCAACCGCCGAACCCAGGAACTCGTATGAAATTTCGTATTTGAGATAATCCTGCTTGTTCTTTCTTTCGACAAAGCCCAGATCCTGCGGCATATTGGAGTTGAATATAATTCTTCCGACCGTAGTTCTTACTCTGCCCTGAACCTTTTCGCCGTCGGGGGTTACTACCGAACGCCTTACGAAAATTTCGTCCTGCATATGAACGAGCTTCATCTGGTAAGCCATTAAAGCTTCGTCTTCCGAAATGTACGCGTTTGCAACGTACTTTTCGGCGCCTTCGGTCTTTTCGTCGCATTCGTAGTATCTGTCGCCGCCCCAGCGGTAGTATTTGCCGTCCTCGCGGCGGATAATGGTCAGATAGTACGCGCCCAGAACCATATCCTGCGCGGGCTGCATAACGGGCTTGCCGTCGGACAGCTTCAGAATATTGTTAGAGGACAGCATTAAGAATCTTGCTTCCGCCTGCGCTTCAACGGACAGAGGCACGTGTACCGCCATCTGGTCGCCGTCGAAGTCCGCGTTGAACGCGGTACAAACGAGCGGGTGAATTTTTATCGCTCTGCCTTCGATTAAAACGGGTTCGAAAGCCTGAATTGAAAGTCTGTGCAACGTAGGCGCGCGGTTTAAAAGAACGGGATGCTCTTTGATGACCTGTTCGAGAACGTCCCATACGAGGGGTTTAGCCTTTTCGACCGTTCTCTTCGCGCTCTTAATGTTATGGCACTGTCCGCTTTCCACAAGCTTTTTCATAACGAAAGGCTTGAAAAGCTCGATAGCCATTTCCTTGGGAAGTCCGCACTGGTACAGACGGAGTTCGGGTCCTACGACGATAACCGAACGTCCCGAGTAGTCTACACGCTTACCGAGGAGGTTCTGACGGAAACGTCCCTGCTTGCCGCGGAGCATTCCCGAAAGCGATTTAAGCTCTCTGTTGGAAGGTCCCGAAAGAGCCTTGCCGCGTCTGCCGTTGTCGATAAGCGCGTCAACCGCTTCCTGCAGCATTCTCTTTTCGTTTTTAACAATCATGTCGGGCGCGCCCAGCTCCATCATTCTCTTTAAACGGTTGTTACGGTTGATAACGCGTCTGTACAAATCGTTTAAGTCGGAAGATGCAAACCTGCCGCCGTCAAGCTGAACCATGGGACGCAGTTCGGGGGGAAGCACGGGAAGAACGGTTAAAACCATCCATTCGGGGCGGTTGCCGCTCTTTCTGAACGATTCGAGAATTTCAATTCTCTTTACCGCTTTTACGCGCTTCTGCGCCGCGTTGCTGGTGTCTATAATCTTTTTGGTTTCTTCGCATTCTTTGTCAAGGTCTACCGCCATCAGAAGTTCGCGGATAGCTTCTGCGCCCATTCCGACTTTGAGACCGGTTACTTCGCTTTCGCCGTACTTTTCTTCGATTTCGCGAAGTTCTTTGTCGTTTATAACCTGCTTATATTCAAGTACGGGAACCGTGCCGGGGTCTATTACGACGTACGCCGCGAAATAGATAACCTGTTCGAGCGCCTTGGGACTCATATCGAGGATAAGACCTATTCTCGAAGGCACGCCGCGGAAGTACCAGATATGCGATACGGGAGCGGCAAGCTCTATGTGACCCATTCTTTCGCGCCTTACTTTTGCGCGGGTAACTTCTACGCCGCACTTTTCGCAGGTGATGCCCTTGTAACGGATTCTCTTATATTTTCCGCAGTGGCACTCCCAGTCCTTCATCGGTCCGAAGATACGCTCGCAGAAAAGTCCGTCCTTTTCGGGTTTTTGGGTTCTGTAATTTATGGTTTCGGGCTTGGTTACCTCGCCCTTGGAAAGTTCCCTGATTTTTTCCGGGGAAGCTACGCTGATTTTGATAGAACTGAAATCGTTTAACTCAAACATTTTTTAACCTCCCTTTATTCCTTATCGTCCTGTTCGTCGTCGGTATCGAATAACGTGAACTTGTCGAATCCGTCGTCGTCATCGTCGTCCGTACCCGAGAACAGCTCTTTGCCTGCGAAATCGTCCTCGTCGTTATCAAAGATAGATATAGGTTCGAGGTCGATATCTTCGCCGCTCTCCTGCTCGCCGGCGAGGTCGAATTCCTCTTCGGGCTGCTTGGCGTCGAGTTCCTGCGCCTCGCGTACTCTTGCCGAAGGAATTGCTTCGTCGTCCTCGTCAAGTTCGCGGATGATAAGCTCTTCACCGTTTTCGGTAAGCACCTTTACGTCAAGCGCAAGGGACTGAAGTTCTTTCAGAAGCACCTTGAACGCTTCGGGAATTCCCGGCTCTGAAATGTTGTTGCCTTTTACTATACTTTCGTAAGTCTTTACACGGCCTACGATATCGTCCGATTTAACGGTCAGAATTTCCTGCAGGATGTGCGCCGCGCCGTAAGCTTCGAGCGCCCAGACTTCCATTTCGCCGAAACGCTGTCCGCCGAACTGCGCTTTACCGCCGAG
>CAZDAG010000017.1:0-24550 GCA_964503655.1 uncultured Clostridia bacterium
CTTAGAAAAGAACTTTACAATCCGAAGACCTTCATCATTCACGCGGCGTTGCTGGGTCAGAGTTTCCTCCATTGCCCAATATTCCCCACTGCTGCCTCCCGTAGGAGTTTGGACCGTGTCTCAGTTCCAATGTGGCCGATCACCCTCTCAGGTCGGCTACTGATCGTAGGTTTGGTGAGCCGTTACCTCACCAACTGCCTAATCAGACGCGAGCCCATCCATATCCGATAAATCTTTGATCGTTAGAAGATGCCTTCCTACGATATTATGCGGTATTATCAGTCGTTTCCAACTGTTATCCCCCAGATATGGGCAGGTTGCTCACGCATTACTCACCCGTCCGCCATGTATTGCTACATTCGACTTGCATGTGTTAAGCACGCCGCCAGCGTTCATCCTGAGCCAGAATCAAACTCTTAAGTTTAATTTGTATAAAACCGAACGCTTTCGCGTCCGTGGCTCTATCTCGACTTTATAGTCATTATCTTTGCTGACTTTGCTTTGTGGTACTAATGTACTTCAAAGTTAAATTGACAGAAACTATTTTTAAATTCGTTTCCTTCTATTCAATTTTTAAGCTACGTTTACCCGAAAAAAATCAGGCGCCCGACTAGCGAGCTTGTCTATAATAACACATTAAAATACAGTTGTCAACCGAATTTTTAAACTTTTTTCATAATTTTTTAAAGTTTTTTTGCGGTTTTAACTGTTTTTTTGTCGCCGAAGCCGTGTTATTAAGTTCCTCGCTTGAATCAAGCTTCTAAAAGATACCACAACAGCGTGAAACTGTCAAGAAAATAATATTTTTTGTCATAATTTTCCAAGGCGGTTACTTTTTATCATTTTGCGATAATTTCGCTCAAAAATTTCCCTATATATAATATGGTATAATAAGTGCTGCAAACAACCGGATTAAAAGGCTTGATAAATTCGCCGCGCTATGGTATACTTTTACTTGCCAAACAACTCAATATTATTCGTGCGTTATTTTTCGTTATCGCCGCATACTAAAAGGGCATATAGTATCCTTTTCTCTTGCGGTGTTGTAATGGCGTACGAAAGAGTTGTTTGGCGACGTTAGGGTGCTTATGCGGGCAGCCTTAACGACTGCCCTTAATTTTTGCCCGTAAATATAAATCTTTTCTACGGAGGTTATAATGAAAAGAAAAATTTTAGCAACAGCAATAGCTGCAATCACGATTGCAACCTGCGCGGCGGGTCTTACCGCCTGCGCCCCGGACAACGGCAGACCCGAGCCTACCGCTCTTGAAAACGCGTATGCAAATTACCGTACAACGCAAAATATGACGGTTACCGTTACCGACAGCCGCGCCGTAAAATACGGAACGGATTATTCTACTTCGGTTAAAATAGACTACGCGCACAAAGCGGCATATTCCAAAAAAATATATACCCACACCGAATTAGGTATCACACACCGGATGTCTGCCGAACACTACTATGAAATCACAGATAAGCCCGGCTTTACGATATACAGTCTTAACCTGCTCATAGGAGAAGACGATGCAAACCAAAACTGGCAGATAATAAACAGGGACGATCTTTTCAATTTGCCGACGGCGAATAATGACCCGCAAAAATTCGAAATTCAACTGCTTACAGATTTTGTAAACGACTGTCTGCCTTCCCACGCATTTACCGATACAACATGGCGTGAAAGCGAAAACGCCGAGTATAACTGCGGCTCATTGGACGTTATGTTAAACGCGTTTACCGCAAGCGACAGCGGCTATACCGCAGACGTATACTTTTGTATAAACAGCGATAACGGTATGTACACCCCTTACGCGTGCAACGTAACCATTAAACTCGATACGCAGGACAGATTTGACAGCGTAGTCGTTGACTTTGGCGCGAACGGAAAAATCGAAGCGGAATACGTTTACGGCTCAACTACCGTAACTATTCCCGAAGAAGCCAAAAACGCGCCGGTATATACTCCGGACTTTACGCCCGATAAACAGTAACCGAACCGAATAAACCAAAACCGCTAATTAAAATAGCCGCCGCGTCCTGTATGGCGCGGCGGCGTTTTACTTGACTTAAAACCGCTTTGAGTATATTATAATAATATGTACAAGACGTTAAGAATAATTTGCTGCGTGGCGGCGGCGCTGATTGCGGCCGCGGCGATATTCATTTTTATATACGCGGGCTGGCAGTGGGGACTTGCCGCCGTATTTCTTGCGTTGGTTTTCGGCGCGCTGATGGTACTTTTCAAACAGTTGCAGGAAAAGAAAGAGCGCAAGGAAAACCCTCCTCCCCCCAAGGGCGACTTTATTACGGGAAAAGTAAGCGCGGAGGACGACAATGAACGTAAAAGCTAAAAAATTCAATATAGCCGTGGGAGTACTTGCATTTGCGTGCATATTGCTTGCCGCGATAGCTATCGCCGTTGCGTTTATCGTATTGGCGAAAAACGGAAACAGCGAAAACAACGGAAACGACGCCGGCACTGCGTTATCCCTCGTAATTTTTACGGTATTTCTGATAGTTCCCGCAATGATATTTACGGGGGCGATGAGTTTAGTCATACTGGCAATGGGCATAACTATGCTCGCGACTATGAGAGGCGAAAAAACGGCGCGCAAAGCAATTTGCGTTACCGCGGCGGTAATGGAAATAATTTTGGCAGTCGTACTTATAATTATAAATATAGCGATGGCGCTGGCCGTCCCCGTATTTACAGTAAATATCGTACTTGCCCTGCTTATTCTCGGCATAGGAATAGTTACCTGCGTGTTTGCGGCAAAGTACGCCGCCAAAAAAGAAGTTTAATTTAAAAGTTAACCGCCGTCCGCATTATTGCGGACGGCGGTTTTTTATATTATTCTCTGCGCTTTTATGAAGTAGCTCCAACGCGTTGAAGAAATCTGCTCTATTTTCGCGTAGTCCGAGGCTGTGTGAAGTATCCAGTTATCGCCCAGATACAGCGCGACGTGACCGATCCTCTCCAACCCCGTATTATTGCGGCGCGAAGCGTTCGTGAAGAACAGCAGATCGCCCCTCTGTAAGTTTGCTTTTGTAACCGTCTTGCCCTGCGTTGACTGCGCGCGGCTTGTTACGTCCAAATTTGCGTTTGCTCCCTTATAAAATATGTACTGCATAAGCGACGAACAGTCGAAAGCGTTTATGCTGAAATTTTTCATAAGTTTGCCGGTGCCGTCGTGGTAGCGAACCGCGCCGTAGACGTAGGGCGTGCCGAGTAGTTTTGTTCCCTCCGCAATCACCGCCTCTATACGCGCGTTATCGCTTTGCTTCATTTCGACCAGCTCGCAATACTTTGACGAAAGATAGGCGGCGCCGTTTTTATAATTTGTTTTGTACCAGCTTCCCGCGCTTCCTTCAAGCGCGTACATAGTCGATTTTTCCGCGGAACCCTTTACGGAATACCCCGTACCCGCACCCGAACGGAGATTTACGCCGTCCGAAAGAAGTTTTACATAGGACACCGTTTTTACTGCGGGGATAACCGGCACTTCGGGTTGCTCCGCCTGCGGCTCGTTTACTTCCGGAATTTCTGTTTCGGGCAGCTGCCAGACTATTCCGCTCTCCTCATTTTTGGGTTCGCTCTTATTCTTTGCCGCGCAACCGCCCAGAACGGCGAATGACGATAGCGTCAGCGCAAGCGCCGCGATTGATATAATTTTTTTCATATGAATTACCTCTCTCCAAAGCAGTTTAAATACCGACCGTATTTAAATTCTTTGGTTAAGGTAATTATATCAGAAACTATACGCCCTTTCAATGCAAAGATTTTACCAGTGCAACCAGTGCATACCAAAAAGCCCCGACGGTTAGTCCGTCGGGGCTTTTCTTAACTAATTTATTCCACGCCTTCGTTGAGCTTTTTAAGCAGCGCGTCCAGGTCGTTGCCGTGAACGAAAACAGCCTGCTCTATCGTTTCGCCGTGAGCCATCGCGCAGCCGAGGCAGTGCATACCTACCGCCTGCAATATTTCCGCGCTGTTGGGATTTATTTTGAGGCAGTCCGCAATAAGCGTATCCTTCGTTATTTTTGCCATAATATTTTCTCCTTATATTATTATTATCTATTTTAAAATAATTATCTGCGCAAGCAAAACCGCGCTTTTGCGCAGCGCACCCCCATTTGCGCATACCTGCGCCTCGGCGGGGTGAATGCCCGCAATTATATATTAGTTTGCCCGAAAGATTGCGGGCAGAGAGCGAGTAGCCCTCAAATCACGAAAATTGTCGCGCGCATATTAGCGCGAGAATTTTGTGAATTTAAAATTTTATCTGCTGTCTGCCGTCGGGATATTCCGAGCGGTGCTTTAACGCGTAGACCGCGACGGGATATTTTACCGTCGGCTTGTTCAGAGGCTTGCCCTTGAACACGCGCGACTCGATGGGAATTTCCTCGGTGTTGACTTCCGCGACAGTCTTGTCGTCGTTTACTACCGCAATCGCGTAAGGCACGGTTACGTAATTTGCAAACAGAATTTCGCCCTTGCCCTTGATGTCGGCAATCATAACGCCCTTGCATGCTCGCGAAATGGGGTCGACCGTCGAGGATACCACCCTTTTGAAGCCGCCGAGCGTAGTCACGATAATGATTTCGCCCTCGCCGGTGTGCTGGGTTGCAAATATTACGCTGTCGTCGCCCGAAAGCTGCATACCCTTTACGCCGCCCGCAACTCTGCCCTGCGTAGGAACGTCGTCCTTCGAAGCGTTAAGGCAAAGACCTTTTCTGGATACGAACAGCATTGTGGAATAGTCGTCGCCGTCGTATTTTTCTACGTTTAAAAGAGTATCTTCGGGCTTCATTTTGATAGCCTGGAACACGACCTTGTTCTGGTTGTATTCCGACCAGTCCGAACGCTTAACCGCGCCCTGCGTCGTGAAGAACAGCAGCTGTCCCTCGGGCATTGTGTCCTTTGTTGAAGCAAAAATCTTGACGGGGTATTCGTCCTTTTCAACGCCCTCGACAAGTTTTTCAAGCCGCTGTCCAGCTGACTTGAACTCCGAAAGCTCGGCGTATTTCGCGTTGAGTTTTACGCAGTTGCCCAAGTTTGTGAACACGAACAAATCGTCGTCCGTCTTGGCAAAGACGTAGTGTTTGTGAAGATGGGAAACGTTTGTGGAAGCCGCAAGCTTGCGTTTTGCCGCAAAAAGGAACTCGTCCTTTTCCATAAACTTAATCTGGTTTGTAGCAGTAATGCAGACCGCCCATTCGGAAACTGCTTTCTGAACGTCCGCGCGCTTGACGGCAATCTTGTCCGCGCCGCCGACGATTCTGGTCTTTCTCTCGCTCTTGTACTTACGCTTGACGTCGCGCATTTCGCTCTTTACGATAGCCCACTGCTTGTCCTTGTCGGCTATAATCGCGCGCAGTTCCTCAATGCGCTGTTTCAGAGCGGCAAGCTCGTTTTCAAGCTTGGTAACTTCGAGTTTGGCAAGTCTTGCAAGTCTTAAATCAAGTATCGCCTGCGCCTGTCTTTCGGAGAGGGCGAACCTTTCCATAAGCTTGCGCCTTGCGTCCGCCGTGGATTCGGCGTTTTTGATAATTCTGACTACCTCGTCCACGTTGTGAACGCCGATAATCAAGCCCTCTAAAATGTGGCAGCGCGCCAGAGCTTCTTTAAGCTCGAACTTGGTGCGTCTTAAAACGACGTGACGCTGATACTGGGTGTAGTACTTGATTATGTCCAGAAGTCCGAGTTGTCTGGGCTTGCCGCCTGCTATGGCGACCATGTTTATACCGAAGGTACATTCCAGATCGGTGTGCTTGAAGAGTATTTTTAAAATTTCGTCTACATCCGCGTCTTTCTTGCAGTAAATTACCGCTCGCATACCGGCGCGGTCGGACTCGTCGACGATGTCCGCAATTCCCGAAAGCTGGTCCTTTCTGTCCTCGCGAAGCAGCATAATTTTGCGGAGAAGGTCGGCTTTGTTGGTCTGATAGGGCAGTTCTGTGATGACAATCATCTTTTTGCCGTAGTCGCCCTGCTCGACGGTGTACCTTGCGCGGAGGGTAATTTTGCCCTTGCCCGTTCTGTACGCCTGTTCAAGCTCGTTCGCGATTATAAAGCCGCCCGTCGAAAAGTCGGGACCGGGAATAACCTTCATCATCTCGCCCAAAGAGATGCGCGGGTTGTCGATAAACGCGCAGCAGCCGTCGATTACCTCGCCCAGATTATGGGTGGGAATGTTGGTCGCAAGACCTACGGCTATACCGTTTGCGCCGTTTACTAAAAGGTTGGGGAACCTGCCGGGCAGAATATCCGGCTCTAACAACGAGTCGTCGAAGTTGAAAGAAAACGGAACGGTTTCCTTGTCTAAATCTTTTAAAAGTTCCAGAGCGAGCGGCTCTAACCTCGCTTCGGTATAACGCATAGCCGCGGCGGGGTCGCCGTCGACCGAGCCGAAGTTACCGTGTCCGTTTACGAGGGTCATGCGCATATTGAAATCCTGCGCAAGCCTTACCATAGCGTCGTAAACCGAGCTGTCGCCGTGGGGGTGGTATTTACCCATACAGTCACCGACGATACGCGCCGATTTTTTATGGGGTTTGTCGGGCGTTAAGCCCATTTCGTACATTGTGTAAAGGATACGCCGCTGAACGGGTTTTAAGCCGTCCTCTACCCTCGGCAGCGCTCTGTCTAAAATTACGAATTCCGCGTAGGGGAGCATCGACTGGGGCAGAACCTCTTCGAGAGGAGTTACGTATAAATGTCCCTCCGGTATAGACGTCTGAACGCTACCGTTATCATTCTTCCGCGCCATTATCAGTATACCTCCGAATCATCGCTTTCGGGCTTGAAGCGTACCCTGTCTATAAAGCCGTCAACCTTGTTGAAGTTGGCGTTTGTCGCAAGAAATTCCTTTCTGCCGTCAACCTTGTCGCCCATAAGCATTTCAATCATAGCGGCGGCTTCGGTCACGTCCTCAATGGTGACCTGAATTAAGTTTCTCGAGGCGGGGTCCATTGTCGTTTCCCAAAGCTGGTCGGCTGACATTTCGCCCAGACCTTTGTATCGCTGTATCTGATAGCCCTTGCCTACCTTCTTGATTTTTTCGTCAAGCTCCTTATCGTCGTACGCGTATTCCACGACGTCCTTTTTGTAGACCTTGTATAAAGGCGGCATACCGATATAGACGTAGCCGGCGTTTACGAGGTCGCGCATATATTTAAAGAAGAAAGTTAAAAGTATGCAGCGTATGTGAAGTCCGTCCTGGTCGGCATCTGACAAAATTATTACTTTTTTGTATTTGCTCTTTTCAATGTCGAACGAGCGGTTGAAGCCTGCGCCTATCGCCGAAATCATGGTCTTGATTTCCTCGTTCTGCAGAGCCTGCAACGCAGTCTTTTTCTGCACGTTCAAAGGTTTTCCGCGGAGGGGCAGGATTGACTGGTACTGCCTCACTCTCGCCTGCTTCGCCGTGCCGCCCGCACTGTCGCCTTCGACTATGAACAGCTCGTTCATGTCGGGGTTTCTGCCCGAGCATGCGGCAAGCTTGCCCACTAGGTTGAGTCCGTCGTTTTCGGAAGCCGCTTTGGCAACGTCCCTTTCGGCGCGGTGCTTAATTCTGTCGTCCGCGGCGAATTTAGCCTTCCTTGTAATTTCGTCGAAGATGTTTTTATAAGCCTTGTCGGAAACGAGGTCGGAAAGTCCCTCGACTACCGCCGCCTCTACGGGGGCTTTAACTTCGGGGTTGCCGAGTTTGGTTTTCGTCTGACCCTCGAATTCAACGCCGGTCATTTTGACCGTTAATACCGCGGTCAGACCCTCTTTTATATCGTCGGCGATAAAGGGCATTTCCTTCGACTTCAGAAAGCCGTTGTTCTTTGCGTAGTCGTTTACCACCTTTAAAAGTCCGTTGTGGAAGCCCGTCTCGTGATAGCCGCCCTCTACCGTTGAAATATTGTTGACGAACGAGAAAAGGCTTTCCGTGTCGTCGCGCGTGTGACACATTGCAAATTCGATTTTGATTTTGCCCTCGGGCGCGCCCTTCAGGTGAATATCCTTTATTGTCGAGCAGTACAGCGGTATATTGTAAAGAGGCACTCTGTCGCCGTTGAGATATTTTACAAAGTCGATAAGTCCGCCGTCGAATTTGAAGCTTAACGGAGGTCTGGGCGGCAGAAGCTCTTTAACGGGTTCGCCCGTCTCTTCGCCGTCCTCGCTCTCTTCGGGTTCGACTACGCTGTACAAATCGCGCTCGTCGATTAAATTTATTTTAAGACCCTTGTTCAGGAAAGCAAGTTCTTTCAGTCGTTTGGAAACTATGTCGTAGCTCCAGTCCACCGTTTCGAATACTTCCTTGTCGGGCATAAACCGTACGAAAGTACCCTTCTTTTCGGTGTACTCGCCGGTATTTTCAAGCGGTCCTTCGGGTACGCCGCAGAGCCATTTGCCGCGCTCGCTGTCGTAGCTGCTTTTAAAGCTCATTTTATAAACGGTGCCGCGGTAGACTTCTACTTTAAGCCATGCGGAAAGCGCGTTTGTGACCGAAGCGCCGACGCCGTGAAGTCCGCCCGAAAAGGCGTAGTTTGCGGTGTCAAATTTGCCGCCCGCGTGCAGTTTGGTGAATATAACTTCGACGCCGCTCATCTTCGCTTTCGCGTTTTCGTCAATGGGCATACCGCGCCCGTTGTCCTCTACCGATGCGGAGCCGTCTTTCCATAATTTAACGGTTATTTCGTCGGCGTAGCCGTTAGCGGCTTCGTCAACCGAGTTATCTACAATTTCCCAAAGAACGTGGTGCAGTCCCTTGATACCGGTAGAGCCGATATACATACCGGGGCGCATACGCACCGCTTCAAGTCCTTCGAGTATTTTTAAGTCGTTCGCGTTATAGCTTTTGTCCGCCATATCTTATCCCTTTTTCGGTTAGTTTTACCCTGCCGGAAGGCGTATATACCTCTGGCATTTTATTCCAAATAACATTGTAGCACATTCCTTATTATAAGTCAAATGTTCTCGGGCGTTAAAAAATTCGCCCGCGGAACCTCCGCGGGCGAATTGTAATCCGTCTATTTATTTCTTTAACTTTTTCTTACTTCTTACAGCCTCGAACTGTTCGTCCAGATCGCCCTTATTCTTGGGTTTGATAACGAGCAGCAGGATAATTCCCACAAGCGCAAGACCGGCTACCGAAAGCAGTACTACCGAAGCGACGTTGCTTTTCAGCCAGTCGCTTTCGCCCTTTAAAGTCTTTGACTTGACGGACGCAACGATTCCCATATTGCAGGTAGTTTTGTCGGTCTGTCTGTCGCCGTCAGTGACTTCCGCTCTTATCATGTAGAACGCGTTATTGTCCTGCGGGACGAAGTTCAACGAGGTGTTATTCCACTCGTAATCCGCGTACTTGTCGTAGTCGGAATCTGTTTCTTTCATGCTCGATTTTGCGGGAATTTCAGTAAAGTATCCGCGCGTTTCCGCTCCGTCGAACAGCTCGTCCATCTTCTCCAGAAATTCCGAATAGTTAAGCGTGTTACCGTGGTCCGCGTAGTAAGCCGCCCTGTCGAAAAGGAACAGTCTGTAATTGGTCTTATATCCCGAAATACCGTTGATTTTGAAAGACGACGGCGTGTACGAAGTTCCCACGTAAGCGGTTGCCTGCATGCCGGGCTGCTCTTCGAAATGAACGACGCTTCCCTTCGCCTTGAACTCGAACCAGGGGAGCTTTTCCGCAAGTCCCTCTTCGTCCTCATCCTCGAACATCTTCCAGATTTCGCTCGCCGCAAATTCTACAACTTCGCCGTCCTCGTCAAGGTAGTACATATTGTTACCCGAGGCGTCCGTCGCGTATACGGTGAACACGTATTTGTCGTCGCGCGTTACGTTTATCGAAAGGTTGTTGTACGAAAGGTTGGTATTCGAAAGCTGACTTGCGCCGTAGTAGTAAATGCTGAATTTCATATCGGTGTAAGCCGTGCCGTTTTCGGCAAACAGGCTTTCAACCGAGGGCAGATACAGATAGCTCGAAGAGCCTGCCGTAAGGTTTTTTGCAGCCTTGTCGACCTGCGCCTGATAGTCCGCTTTAATCTGTTCCCACTTATCGCCGTAATTATATGTTGCGCCGCGCGTATCCTTCGCTACCGCGATAAAGTCCGCGCCGTTGATTTTCAGTTTGTAATCGTTTTTAAGATACCAGTCAAGGTAAACGTAGTCTGTCTCCGAATTGGAAGAAATATCGGTAAGCGTGAAGTACACTTTAACCGCCATATCCGCCTTTAAATTCTCATCCGCGAATACGGTATTCTCCGCTTCGCTTGCGGGATAGTACTTGTCCCTGTCGGGTTCAAGATAATATATGTCGGACGAGGAAAGCTCCTTGAAAAGCTCTCTGTCGTTGTAGTCGGTATCATTTTCGGTGTACTGCTTATAAGTCAGAACGTAGTAGTTGAGGGTCGCTCTGGGAGAGGTACGCAGAACGTCTATAACCGCGTAGTCCACGTTTACGCTCTCGCCGAGGGTGAAGAAATTCAGCTGCTCTTCAAGGCAGAGTACCGCGGGCGTATTGTCGGTAACGGTGCCGCCGTAGTAGTAATCGTCCGTAGTGTTGTGACGAGTACCCGAAAGCTCGAACTTCTGTCCGTTGAGCGAGTACAGCACCATCTGCGCCGACTCTCTGTCAGCCTTATCGGTCTCTTCTTCCTCGAATACCGCCTTGAAAGTAAGGGGATAAACGGGCGCGGTCGAAGAGGTCGAAGCCTTCGCGTAGTTGCCGCCCACGTTCTCGAATTTGCCGGTTGTATAGTTTTCGGTGTCGCTGCCGTTGCCTACGTAGACGTTATAACCGCCAGTGTAGTCATCGGCGTATTTGCCGGTGAACTTTATAGTGATTTTATCCGCGTTGATAACCTGCGCCGTCTCGACATCAAGCTCCGCGTCCTCGTCGGTGGTAATAGCTGCGTAAACCTTGCCCGCTTCGGTATGGGGATAGAAAATTACGTAGTTCTGCGATTTCGAGTCCTTGGTCTTTACGTACTGCTGCGACTCGAACCTTACTACAAATTTTTCGAATGCGGTATTCTTTAAACCGAATACCATATTAAAGAAGCGTTCTTCAACGTTGCCGTACTCGGTAGTCGTTTCGGTCTTGCCGTCCTCGCCCTCGGCCTCCACGGTAGTACTTTCGCGTGCAAACCAGTTGTAAGCGAGGTTTCTTCTGTAAGAAATCGCGTCGTCGTTATACGCGAACGCGAACATAGTATAGTAAACGTACTCGTCCTCGCCCTCTTTATGGTCGGTGTTCTCCTGCCTGTCCGCAAGAACGGAAGCTTCGCCCGACGCGGTGAACACGTTGGTACCGCTGACCGTAACGCTTCCCGAAGCCTTTGCGTTAATAAAAAGCCCCAAAACGGCGGCAAGGCAGATTAACGCAGCCGCCATGAGCGAGATTATTGAAATTTTGCGTGATTTCTTTGTCATACTTTATCTCCGATAGGCGCAAAAGCGCGCGTACCACAAAATTGCCCCTTATAAAGGCACTTTAATTATTTTACTATAACTGATTGCCGTTGTCAAACGGTTTTATTTTGCTTTTAGTTAATATTTATAGTGAACTTGTTCCAGGGCGAGCCGTCAAGGGGCGGTTCAGCCATAAAACACAGCTTTTCGCCCGTCGTTGGATGATTGAATTTAAGGCAGTACGCCCAGAGCGCGAGTTTGCCCTTTACCGCCTTTTCGCCGCCGTAGCGCATATCGCCGTAAACCGGCGCGTTGACCGCCGCGGTCTGAACGCGTATCTGGTGGGTTCTGCCCGTGTGCAAATTTATCTCCGCAAGGCTCAATCCTTCGGCTTCCTGCTTAATTTCGTAGTCGAGCGCCGCGAACTTTGCGCCCTCTTCTGTCTGGGTGCAGACGTAAACGGTGTTGTTCACCGAGTTTTTGCGAAGGTAATTTTCAAGCGTCGCCTTCTTTTTAGAAAGAGTTCCGCAAAGCACGGCGAGGTAACGTTTTTCAAAGCCGCCCGACTTCATCGCCTCCGAAAGCCGCGCCGCCGCCTTCGAAGTTTTAGCGAACACCATAACGCCGCCCGTCGGTCTGTCCAGTCTGTGTACAAGTCCGACGTACGCGTTACCCGGCTTCCGGTAGGTAGTTTTAATATATCTTTTTACCTGGTCCAGAAGATTGTCGTCGCCGCTCTCGTCGGGACAGCACGCAATATTCTGCGGCTTTAAAACGACTATTAAATGGTTGTCCTCGTATAAAATTATAAGCTCGTTATCCACCGTAACCCTCTCCCGTAAAAAGTCCGCTTGCGCCGCAGGGCAGCGCGATTTTTTCGTCCGTGGGAATTCCCACTTCGTAAGCCTCGATTGAACCCTTAAAATCCTTTAAGGTAATGGTTAAAATATTTTTCAGCACCGCCGGCTGCAAGCCCGTAGTGTAGCTGTTGATAAGGAAGAACAGCGGCTTTTCGCAAAGCAGCTGCGCGCAGCTTTTTACGAAATCGAAGAGGCACTCCTCTATCTTCCACATTTCGCCGTTGGGTCCTCTGCCGTAGCTGGGCGGATCCATAATTATGCCGTCGTACTTATTTCCGCGGCGTATCTCGCGCGCTACGAACTTCATACAGTCGTCAACGATATAGCGTATGCCGCTCTCCACGCCCGAAAGTCTCGCGTTTTCGCCGGCGCGTTCAACCATGCCTTTCGCCGCGTCCACGTGGGTGACAAGCGCGCCCTCTTTCGCGCACGCGACCGAAGCTCCGCCGGTGTACGCGAAAAGGTTTAAAACCTTTACTTCGCGTCCCTGCTCCTTCGCCTTTTTAATAAGCGAGCGCATCGCATCCCAGTTGACAGCCTGTTCGGGAAAAAGCCCCGTATGCTTAAAGCCCATAGGCTTGACTTTAAATGTCAGGTCTTTGTAGGAAACAGTCCACTCCTGCGGAAAGGACTTTCTTATTTCCCAGCTTCCGCCGCCCTTTTCGCTGCGGCGGTAAACGGCGTGAATACCCTCTCTGTTAAAGAGGTCGCCGCCCTTCCATATGACCTGCGGGTCGGGGCGCAAAAGACAGACGTCCTTCCACCTTTCAAGCTTCATTCCGCCGCCCGTAGATATTATTCGGTAATCCTGCCATCCGTCAGCCGTTTTCATAAAAAAATTATACCTTAACCGCAAAAAATTGTAAAGCGTTTTTAACTCCGCTTGCTTTGCCGTAAGTATAAAGGCGTCCGCGCAAAACTGCGCGGACGCCCCGTCCGTCATTTGGAATAGGTTTCAAGCACGTTGTAAAGGGTTGCGTAGTAAGCGCCGAGATAGGCTTTCGCCACCCCGTCCGCCTTATACAGTTCCATACGCTCGTTGCGGTCGGCAATAGCCAGATAAAAGTCGCGCACCGCCACGTACCTGTCGGTATAGGGCAGGCTGTAATCGACGATATACCCCGCGCTTTCGTCGCCGCCGCCCACGTCGGGGTCGGGCGCGTTTAAACTCATATTATAAATGAGGTTATCCGCAAGCAGCGCGGTCTGGTATTTAAGCTCGCCGTCAAGCTCCGCGCGCTTGGCGTCGGGCAGCGTGGATTCAAGCATGCCGTTGGTCATAACTATGTTTTTAAAGGTCGCAAACTCCTTATCCGCCGTACGGTACAGCGCGTCCTTTTTCTGCTGCGCCGTACGCAGCATTTTCATCTGCACCGCGCTCAACGCCTTCAGCTCTTCGGGCGTAATTTCTATCACGTCAAATTCCAACGCTCACCTCCGCCGTCACGGTAAGATTTTTCAGCGGTTCGCTCCCCGATACCGTAACAGAGAATTTTCTTCCGCGCAAACGGGGTTTAACCGCGCCGCTCGCGTTTTTGAAACTGCGCGAAAAAGTTCCGTTTAAAATCTGTATATCGCAGTTTCCGCAGTCCGCGTAAACTTCGGTCACCGTCTTGTTTGCGCCCGAGCCGAAGTCGACCCCTTCCGCAATCACCGTATATACGCCGCCCGTTTCAAGTGTGTAAACGCCCTCTTCGTTGTAAATATACAGCTTGTCCGAAACGCACGCCGCGTCCGCTTCGATATCGATTATATAGCTTTCGCCGCCCTGTTCGAGACAGAGTATAACTTTACCGAAGTTTGCGGTAGTACAGCTCAAATAGTAACCGCCGGCGTAACTCTCCGCAAAAAAACATTCCAGAATTTCGCTTTCGAACCGGTGGAAAACCTTGCTCACCTTTTCGCCGTCGAAAACGCATATGCCCGTCGCGGTACAGAAATACAGCTTGCCGCCCGCGACCTTTGCGGTATCCGGAATAATCTCGTCCGTGTCCGTGTCGGTAAGGGCTACCGAAAAATTTTCGGGCGAGCCGTACATAGCTAAAAGTGACAAGCCGTGTTTTCTTACCGCAACCAGATTTTCGCCGAATTCCAGAATTTCAAAAATTTCGCCGCGGTCGGGACCGAGATAAATACTGCCGCCGCCGTTAAGCTCCTGCGTCCAGTCCTCTATTCCGCACTTGGACCAGCACACGCGTAGCTTGTCGGCGGCAACACCGAACAGCCTGCCGCAGTGCATTACCCCCGAAATAATGTCCTCGCCCAGGTCTACGCCCCTCAAGTTATCCGCCGTCACGACTGTGGCGGCGGCGCCGAATACGAGCGCAGCGCACGGACTTCCGTCCATTATCAGGTCCAGAACGAAAGGAATTTTTACGCTCATATCCAGAAGGGGATAAAAATTCAATCCGTTGCCCGAAATATGCATCATACCGTCCGCAAAAAGGAGATACAGTTTAACGCCCTTGCAGTACGCGGCTTTAACAATACCGCTCATTCCCGCACCCCTGTACACCGGTGAAAGCGCGGGCAAAACCATGCCGCCGCTTACGCGGCAGCTTACGGGCAGAAGGGAAAGATCGGAAAGTTTAACCGTCTGCGTCTTAACGGCGGGGAAGCTTACGCTCATACCCACCTCCTCGGCGGAATATATCCGCCCGAAGTTCCGCTTTTACGCTGTACCCCTTCTATCTCCTGTCTGTACTTGCTCTCCCACACTTCCGCCGCCTGAATTTCACCGTTGATAAGGCAGTACTCCGCCGCCGCGCCGCAGGCGAAAAGATATACGCCAACCGAGCAGTTGAATTCGCTCACCCCGTCTATATCCTTTATAGGCGGCGCGTAATCGTACTCAACGGTAATCTGTTTTTCGTCCGCCTTTAAGTATTCGGGAAAAAGTTTATAGCTTGCCGCGGCACCGTCGAAGGTAACGCCGGTAATTTTTACGGGTGTATGCTCAAACTGCGAAAAGGCGTATCTTCCGTCGGGGCTTCGCATAGTCTGCGAGGCAGAGAGGGGAATATAATTCCGCGCCACCTCGTCCTCCACCGCGTTAAAGCAGTGGACGAGAGTATTCACGGTATCCCTCTCGCCGTCGTCAAGCTCGTCCTCTTCCGAAAGCTTTTCCGCAAGCGCGTTGCGGCCGAGTATTTTCAGGGTTGTAACAATAACGTCCTTAACTTTCATTTATACTCCTTTGCCTCCCGCCCGCCCTTGCTTATTATTCTCCGTCTCCGCTTTCGCCGTTATCCGCTTCGGGGGCTTTGGGAGTTATATTGTACAGCATCGCCTGTCCGCAGGGCTTTCTGCAAATAAGCTCCGCGTATTTGACGAGGGTCGCCGCGTACGCAGCCTTGCCCGGAACCTGTTTGAGAATTTTGCCGTCCTCGTCCTCAAGCCATTCCCAGTCGCAGAGCTGGTACAGCGCAAAGTCGTCGGTGTTCAAAAAGAGTATTCTGTCGTCGGGGCAGTACTTGTCCGCGTAAACGGGAACGTCGTTCACGGTAACCGAACCGTAGCCGGCGCGCGTGTCAATCGTGTTCACCACCCTTCTGTTCGCGTCCAACAGGGAGGCGATAAGCTTTCTCGTCTTGTACGAGCAAAGTATAAAGTTTATCCTGCTGTTGCAATGCTCTTCCATATAGTCCAAAACGTCGCTCAACGCGCCCTCGGTAAGCTTATTTTTGCAATCGAGTTTGTAGGGCGCAAAGTAAGGCTCCTCGCTCTTGTCGTAGCCGTAAACGGCGTCGCTGTCGAAAAGCGCGGAAAGTCCGGTAAGCTCGCGGTCTTTTGATGCGTGTACGTACATATTGCCGTTTTCGACGGGCATGGTTAAGGCGGTTGCAAAAGTTACGGTCGAGTTTGCTTTGTCAACCGAGCTTATGGTAAGCGCCTTGACGGAATCGGTCATAACCCCTATTGAGTTGGTGCAGTCCACAACCATTCCGGCAAAGTAGTCGTACGCAACGTCCACCTGATATTCGGTGGAAGAAATCTTTTTTACAATCTTGCAAAGCTTGCCCGAACCGTCGCCGAAAAGCATACGGCGGAAGCTCGACTTTGCCGAAAGCACCAAGCCTTCCATTTCCGCGTTCAAAAGGTTTACGAACGCGCCCGAACTCTCTCTTGAAGCGCACAGCGCTTTGTCGCTTATCTCTATCGTGCCGTACAGATTTTTGAGGGGCATAGAGATAGTCGCGTATCTGTTTTTATAGGGCGAGGGCAAATCGGCGTCCTCTTCGCCCGAAACTATTCCGCCGGCGTAGCCGCGGAGTACGGTAAGCTTTACGTCCTTACCCGTGACGTTTGCCGAATTTTTTTCAATCGCCGAAAAGAAGGGCGAAAGTTCGTCGTTGAGTTGAGACGTAACGGCTTCGAGATAGTAATCTTTTAACGCCGAGTCGGCGTTTTGTAATGTAATCAATATTTAATTCTCCTTTTTATTTTTTAAGAAATTCCTGCGCGAGTCTGCCCGCTTCCTTTACGGATTTGGGCGCAACTTTAGGGGCAGCCACGCCGCCGCCTCCGGCAATTAAAGGAACGCTTTTGGGCGCGGAAACGTTTTTCAGATAGTCCGCTATAACCGCGTCCTTTACGCGCTCGCTTGCAAGCGCCGCGTTTAAAAGTCCTTCCTCGTCTGTTTGAGAGGGCGCCGCCTCTTCCCCGTCGGGAAGTGATTTCGCCTTGTTCTCTTTCTCCAACTCGCAGAGCCGCTGACTGCGTCGGGTGAATTCGGCCTGCAAATCGGAGTAAGCCTTCATAAGGGTCTGTACGTCCTTGAATTTTCCGAGTACCGCCGCGGCGTTCTCCTTTTCCGCCCCTGCGGTGTCCGCCGTACCCGTTTCAGTTTGCGTAAGATTGTCCATATCCGGCCTCCTTTTCCGTCGTTATTTTAAAGCGCGGTAACGCGCCTGCCCTTTTAATTTTCATTTGCTTTCTCCTTTTCAAGTTCGCGTTTGTGCATATCAATATGCGCACATATTCTGCTTTCAGCCTCCGCTGAAAGGTTTTCGGTCAGAAGAAAAGCGGTGTGTTCGGTTATATGTACCGCGTGTCCGTCGTAAGCTTTTACTTCCGCGTTTCCGTCCTTCATTTTCAGGTTTTCCTCGCCCGCTTTCGCGCGGTTCAGGGCGTTTAAATCTCTTTCGCCGGCAAGCCCCTTATAGCCCAGAAGTTCAAGTATTTTATTTTTGGTACCCGAAGCAAGCTTTCCGTCCCCGTCCGAGAAAAGTCCTCTGTCAAGCATTTCGTAAATAACCGTACGCCTCTGCGCCGGAGTTAAATTCGCCTCGCTGTCCGCGTCCAGAACGACGTCGTCCGACGATATGTCGCTGCCTTTGAAGTAGTATAAATTCAAGACGTTGTCCTCGCCGGCAAATTTCAGAAGGCGTACGTCGGAAGCAAACTGTCTGTAAAGGCGCAGTACGTGCTTGCCGATAAGCTTTACCGCGCGCTTAATCTGCTGGTAGGCACTTTCAAGCTTTTCCTCGTCCTGCTCGATAATAAGCTGTAAGCCGGTAGCCGAGGTCACGCCCGAAAAGCTGTCGGCGTTCTGGGTAAGCTCGCCCGTACCCGAAATTTTCGCAAACTCGTCCAAAAGGTTTTTCTCTTCCTCCGCAAAGCCGGAGGGAATAGTCCCGAGAGTGAGCATTTCGGGCGGCTTTCCTCCCTGGCGGTAAACAATCACTTTGCCGGGGGTCAGTCCGTCCTCGCAGAGTTCGTCCACGTCCACCGAACCGTCCTCCACTGCGACCGTACCCATTGAAATTCTGTTTAAAAATTCGTGCTTGCGGTTTTTGACCGCGTTGTACGCGCGCTGCACGGGAATCATTCTGTCTATTACGCTCGCGCCGAAAAAGCTGCCGGCAATCTGAACGGACGTCTGTTTTATAAAAGGATATATCCTCGCGCCGTTTTCGCCGTTTATATAGGGCAGTATTCCGTCGTACAAAAGCCTGCCTCCGGCTACCACTGTGAGTCTGCCGTCGGGCAGATCGTCGGTCGGTTTTTCGTATCTTTCTATAACAAGCTCGTAGCCGTGGCGCGTCTCTTTGAGTTCGATTTCACGTTTTGCGCGGGAAGCCGCAGGACAGGGCGTAAGCGAAAACTCCTCAATATCCCTGCCGGCAAGCTTTACGCCGTACGCCGAGTATATCTCCTGCACGGGCATAGCTTTTGCGTGAATAACAGAAGGCTGTCCGCTCAACTTTTCTTCCGAAAGCGAATAGGGGTAAATTTCAAAGGGCGAAACCGCCGCGATTTTAATGTCGCCCTGACGCAGCTTTTTGCCGTCCTCCGTAACCCCCACCGCGCTGCCGGAAAAGCCGTCCCACATAACCTTGTAAAACGCCGTGCCGCAGGTCTCCGACCATATAGTCGCGTCCGAAATTATCCCGTCTAAATCTGCGCCGTCGCAAACCGCCGCAAGTATCGCGGACGCAAGCGAGGCGGAGTGCAAATCTCTCTCCTCTTCCGAAGCCGCCCTTACGGTCAGCGACGGGCGTATTCTTCCCAGCTTCGAGCAGCGTAAATCCACGGTCGGCGCAATATGGTTGAACACCCTGCGCGTCTGCCAGAAATACTGCTTGTCCTCTTCGAAAATCTCGCCCGAGGAATTTACGTCGCAGTACTGGTTGCCGCGCAGAAAATTCATATTCAGTAGCCAGCCGCGCTCTGTCGCCTTCCTCTCTTCCTGCCTGCGCAAAAAGTCCTTTTCGACCTCTTCCGCAAGCTTTTCTTCCGCCGTTTGTTCAGTAGTTTTTTCAGCCAAAATCTTTATCCTCCAATAATTTTTTTAAATTCAGTTTTTCTTCTTCGAGCTGTTCGTCGGTCATATCCCCGATATTTCCGTCGTCCATTAAAAGCTTTACCGCCTTAATATCGGGCGGAACGTCCCTCTTCGTCACCTTTTTTTTGACGAGCTTCAACTCCCCGTCCTCTATGACGAACTCTTCTACCACCTCGCTCGTACCGAAGCCCACCGCGCACTTTTTCAGCGCGTTTTTAACTTCCTCTTCCATATCCCCTGACCTCTCTTTTAACTTTCAAAGTGTCTCTTTTTGCCCTTTATTCTTCTGCGCTTATCCATCGCCACGGGCGAATATACAGGACTTTTTTCGGCGGCGCGCGGACGGGTCATGACGTAATATCTCAACTCGTCCATGCAGTGGTCGTCCTTTTTCAAGGGAGTATCGCCGTCCGCCCAGCTGTAAGTTTTGAATTCCTCAATCATGTTCACGCATGTTGAAAAGATGTAGATATTTCCCTCGCCGTTGTCCCTTTTAAGAAATGACTTCACCCTCGCTATACCCGAAAAAACGTCCTTGTCCACGTTGGTATTTACGAGTATTCCGCGCTCGTAAAAAAGTTCGGAAACGCTCTTCAACGAAGCGAGCGTTTTCTGATTTGCCGCGCTGTCGATAAGGGCTGTTACTCTTCCGCGCGAGTCTGTCTTCCAGCCCAGCTTCGCGCTGATACTCTTTATCGCCTGCGCGTGGAAATCCACGTCCTTTCCGCCTGCAAAATGCTCTGCAACCACGTAGATGTTGCCGTCCCAGTCCACGCAGTACCAGTGCGCCGAAAGGGGGTTGTTCAGACCGGGGTCGATCGAAATATTGTCCTGCCACTCGGGCGGAATATCAAAGGGCGGAATTACGTGAACGCTTTCGTCAAACTCGGGATATACAAGTCCGGCGCCGTCAGAAAACTTGCCGAACTTCCTCGAATCGAGCGCCGAGCCGTCCAGCGCGTTTTCCAAAAGCTTAATCTCCTTTTTCGATAAAAAGGGGTTATCCTCCCAGGTCATAAACTCGTGCCATATTTCGGGGTTGCGCTTACGGTTCAAATATATCTCGTTATATATAAAGGTCTTGCCCTTCAAGGGGGTCATCGTGCCGAATATATCCCCCCTCTTGTCCATAACGCGCATCAGGCACTCTTCGTAAATATCGCGCGGCGGCTCCTCGTCGAACCACACGAAATCGAGCGACGAACCCTGAAATTTTTCCCTGCCCTGGTCGCAGCTTTTAAAGCCCAGCGTGGAAATTCCGCCGAAGACGTTTTTTATTTTAATCTGGTCGATAACTCCGCCCGACGGGCTGTCGCGCCTGCCCGAAAGCATAATAATATCCGCTATCCAGCTCTTGGGCAGGTACTTTAAAATTTTCGCCTGCGCCACGTCGCGCTGAACCTGCGTCGAAAGCGAAACCGCCCAGCCGAAGGTATCCTTTCTGTTCTTGCGGTAGGGGTGTATCCCCCTCAAAATCCACAGACATTCCACGGCGCCGCACTCGGTTTTCCCCGAGCGGTTGCCGCCGAATACCCAGCGGTTTCGCTTTTTGCATTTGTGGAAAGCAATCTGCTTTTTATGCCGCTTGCCCGCGTTGTATTTCGCAAGCTCGCTGTTCTTCCTCTTTTTCAGCTCGCCCTCTATCTCCGCAAGCCGTTTTAAAATATCTTCCTTTAACATTAGACCCTTTATGACAAAATAAACTGGATTTTTTATATTCCGGTACTCTATAATTTTTGGATATGAAAGCCGCAAAGTTTGCCCTATGCTGCCTTTTGGCGGCAATAAGTTTTGCTATTTGCTCCCGCCCCGCAACTGTTATCGGGACGGGAGAATCTTCCGCGCTCTACGCCCGCGCCGACACGGTGGATATTTACTTCTGCCGCGAACCCGATTTATCAACCGCCCTCTTCGCCATACCGTATACATACTGCGTGCGCGTACTCTCGACCGAGGGCGACTGGTACCGCGTAAGCTACGCCGACGACGCAGGTCTTTACCGCGCGGTGGAAGGCTACTGTCTGAAAAAGAATCTGACTCCGTTGGACGAGCCGCCCGAAACGGTATATCTTCATATGAGCGTAACTCTGACTCTGACCCCCTACGCGCCTACAAACGGCGCTTTCCCCGTTTCAAACGTCCTCAACGTTACGGCGGCGTTTTACGGCAGCTACAATATGGGCGGCGCGGAATATTCCTGCCTCGGCTACGGCGATACCTTCTACTACCAGCTGGGAGTTGACAACTACCCTCTAAACAAACTGCCTGCGGAAGATCCGCCCCAAGCCGCCCCCTCGAAGGGCGCGAACGTAAAAATTATTCTCGTAGTCGTTCTCATCGCCGTCGCGGCGATAGCCCTCTTAATACTGTACTTTACGGGCAGAACCGCCAAATTCAAACGGGTATAAGACAGTAATATTTTCCGACCAGCTCCACGCCCTTTGAAAAATAATTTAGCCGCCTCGCCCTGCGTTTGAACTTCACCACCGCGCGGCGCAGTCTTTTAACGTCGTCCGCGCCCAGCCTCTTTATACCGCAGCGCATCTTCGCGTACTCTTCGAGGGAAGCGCGCTCCTCTTCGGAAAAGTACGGTATAATTCCGTCCAGATAGTCCCAAAGCCTTGAAAGCTCGCTCTTTTCGCCGATTATGCGGCAAAGTCTGTCCGCGCACGGAAAACAGCTTTTATCAAAGGACGACGTCGCAATCTTCATTATTAAGTTGTCAAAGGCGCGCTCCAACACCTCCGCGCAGTAGTAAAAGCGCAAAATTCTCTTTACCTTCACCTCTCTTAACCTCTCAATCTAAACATTTGTTCGTTTACGTTCGGTTTTATTATAACCGCCAAATATGACACCAAACGGACAAATTAAAAATAAATTTAAAATTTTCAATAAAAAAATGCGTGCTTTTTTAAGGCGCGCGGACAGGGTACTTCGAACTAAAAAAACAGTTTACAATAATAAATCAGTGTGGTATAATCGTATCGTGAAACGTTTAGGTTTAGCATGTGTTACAACTGCATTAGTTGCTTCGGCAGCGCTGGGCGGCGGCATTTCCGCGGGCGCGGCTGCCGCTGAAACGCAATATCCGCAAAGCGGCGACTTCGTGTTTTCGCTGTCTTTTTCCGACCTCAAAGACTACGCGGTGTCCGACGGCGCTTTCGCGTTCGTCGACGGCAATACCGTAAAGGTCTACGATATCGGAACTCTCGACGAAAGCGGAGACGCGCCCGTCTACAAAAACGGAACTCTTACAGAGTACGGCGACTTTGAAGTAACCGTAACTTCAATCGATTTCGTAAACGGCTCGTTCTATTACTCGGACGGAAACGGCAAGGTCTACTCCCTTTCGGACAAGGCCGAAGCCGAAGGCGTTACCGTAACCGCGCCGCAGAAAACCTTATATCATAACGACTACCTGTACACCGTCCGCGACAACTGCATAAGAATAGTCAACGCGGAAGCCGAAAATACCGAAGACATGACCGTGGAAATAGAGGGCGGCTTTTCGGGCTTGAAGCTTTACGGCGAAAACGTGTACGCAATAAAAGACGGCGGAATTGCCAAATTCACCGGCGGCGAAATGCTGACCGCGGAAATGCAGTACGTCGACTTCTCGCCGGCTGAAACCATTGCGGTAGGCAACGCCGCGCAGGAGTTAAAGGACTATACGCTTACCTTCGTAAACGTCGCCGAAGGCTCGTTTATGACCGAAATAGACTTATCCTCTCCCCTTACCGATTATTTTAAATTACCCGACAAAAAGGACACTACAGCACAACTCGAAGAGGAAACTTTCGCCCTGCTTTTGGGTTACAGCGGCAACGCGGCGATAATTTCAATCGGCAAAAAGAGTTACATCACCCTTAAAACAAACGTTACGGAAAGCGGCGACGGCAGCGAGTATTTCACGCAGGCGGAATTCACAAAAGCACAGCTTTTAGGCAACGCGATATACGCCTCACCCTTTGTAATGGGCAGCGTGTACGCCCTTTACCCCGCCACCGGCGCGATTGTCAAGGTTACGGGCAAAATTCACCACGAGGTTTTGGAGGCAGACTTCTACGAGGTCGAGTACTCATACGAAAATAACGGACAGACGCAGACTGTTAAAGGCTACGTCAACGCAGGACTTTTAACGGGCGACAACGTAAACGACAACGCCAAGCCCACCGAAAACCCCGACGAAAACTACACCGAAAAGAACGACGTCAGAACGGTGCTGATAGTTTTAATGGTAGTAATTCTGGTGCTTATCGTTATCAGCTATCTCGCCTGGATAGGAACTTCGGGCAGGCGCGGCAAAGGTAAAAAATCGGACGACAAATAAACTATGAAAAATTTCAGCCGCCGGACATTAAAAGTCCGGCGGCTTTTTACTGCTCTATGATAATATAAAAACGCCGCGTTTAACGCGGCAAAAATAATTATTAAATGGTTTGAAAATAAGTTGACAGTCAAAAATTGATTTGATATAATTTTTTAGCATTGAGTTTTGTGCATAAAGCTAAACGCTCGCGCGTCTGTACAATGCAAACAATGCGGGTGTAGTTCAATGGTAGAACACTAGCCTTCCAAGCTGGTTGCGTGGGTCCGATTCCCATCACCCGCTCCAAACGCTTTAAAGGAAACGCGCAAAACGCAACCGTTTACGCGCCTGTAGCTCAGTAGGATAGAGCAACGGCCTTCTAAGCCGTGTGTCGGGGGTTCGAATCTCTCCAGGCGCACCAAAAATTTATATGGCGGGCGTAGCTCAATCGGTAGAGCGCCAGATTGTGGCTCTGGAGGCAGCAAGTTCGAAACTTGTCGCCCGCCCCATAAAAAAAAGGCAATACGCCCGCGTTGGGGTGTCGCCAAGCGGTAAGGCACGGGATTTTGATTCCCGCATTCGTAGGTTCAAATCCTGCCACCCCAGCCACATTTTTTGCCGGTCAACGACGAAGCCGTGTTAACTTATCCGCAGGTTCGTCTGCCCCAGCCACAAATTTTGGTCCATTAGCTCAGTTGGCAGAGCACGTGACTTTTAATCACGGTGTCCCGGGTTCGAATCTCGGATGGATCACCACTTCGTAGCAAACTCCGCTTCAAGGCGATTAAACATATAAAATCGCCGACAGCGCTTGCTACTCCTCTTCCCAAAAATCTGCTCTGCATATTTTCGGGAACCGTGTAATTAAAACGATAAATCGTTTCTGATAATAAGATGCACCTTTAGCTCAGTTGGTAGAGCAACTGACTCTTAATCAGTGGGCCCAGGGTTCGAGTCCCTGAAGGTGCACCATTCATAACCTAATTCGAATACTTACAAAAGTATCGAGTTAGGTTATTTTCTTTTACTTAAAAATCAAGCGCAACGGCGGTTTATGCCGCAAAAGGCTATTGACTGAAATTGCGGTGTGTTAGGCTCGTGCGCCAAAGGCAAACCAAAACCCGACTGTCTATCAGTCGGGTTGCTGTGTTTCGCCCTTATTTGCCTATATACACACCGCAAGAAAAGTTTCA
>CAZDAG010000018.1:0-19131 GCA_964503655.1 uncultured Clostridia bacterium
TTTTTTAAAGCGGTTGAGTTTTTTTTAAGCGTTCCGCTTAACCGCGTATCTTAATTGCGATACCGTACAACAACTTGTCGCAAGTCAAACGCAGGCAATGCCTGTTTCGTATCTTAATTGCGTTACCGTAAGACGGCTTGTCGCAAGTCAAACTTGACTATGTAAAATATTTGCTGTATAATTTAGCCTATGGATACGCTTAAAGACGGCGAAGTTTTAGAAGAGTTTTTCGCCGATAAAAAAATAATACAGAACGTCGGGCTGTACAGGTTCACGTCCGACAGTATTCTGCTTTCGCGCTTTGCGCGCGCAAAAGCCGGCGATGTTGTCGCCGATTTCTGCTCGGGCAGCGGCGTGGTCGGGTTTCATTTTCTGTGCCTCAACCCCAAAATCGCAAGCCTCACTCTTTTTGAAATGCAGGCTTCGCTCGCGGATATGTCGCGCCGAACGGCGGAAATGAACGGTTTCGACTGCGAAATCGTAAACTGCAAGCTGCAGGATATACCCAAAAGCTACGACGATAAGTTTTCGCTCATTCTGTGCAACCCCCCTTACGAGCGCGGCGGTTTTGAAAACGCAAGCTACGAAAAAGCGGTGTGCCGCAAAGAGCTTACCCTTACCCTGCCCGAAATTGCCGAAGCCGCTTTCCGCAAACTGAAATTCGGCGGAAGGCTTGCAATTATAAACCGCGCCGACAGAACGGCTGAATTGATTTACACCTTAAAGGCAAAAAATCTCGAAGTAAAACGGTTGCAATTCGTAGCCGGCAAACAGGACGCCGCCCCCTATCTCGTTATGGCAGAGGCGGTCAAGGGCGGCAAGCCTTCAACCGAAATTTTAAATACTGTCATCAATAAAAAAGAGGATTAACTATGGTATATCTGGTCGCTACGCCTATCGGCAATTTAAAAGATATAACTTTCCGCGCGGCGGAAGTGTTGCGCGGGGTTGACGAAATTTTCTGCGAGGACACCCGCCATTCGCTCAAGCTTCTGAACGCGTACGATATTAAAAAACCGCTGCGCTCCTGCCATAAATTCAACGAACGCGGCGCGGCGGAAAAGATAATCGCGGCGGCAAACGAAGGTAAAAATATCGCGGTGATTTCGGACGCCGGTATGCCCGTTATTTCCGATCCCGGCAATATATTGTGCGCCGAACTCAAAAAGGCGGGCGTTGAATACACCGTTGTTCCCGGGGCTAACGCGTTTTTGTCCGCGCTGATACTTTCGGCGCTGCCTGCGGAGCGGTTCGCCTTTATCGGCTTTCTGCCCGATAAAGTCGGCGACAAAAAAGCCGTACTGGAAAAGTATAAAAATCTGGATATGACCCTCTGTTTCCACGTTGCGCCGCAGGATATTGACCGCGACATATCCGCTATGTTTTCGGTGTTCGGCGAGCGGAATGCCTGCGCCGTACGCGAAATTACCAAGCTGCACGAAGAGGCGATTCCCTTCACCCTTTCGCAGGGTTTGCAGGGCGAAAAGCGCGGCGAGTACGTTGTTATCGTAGAGGGCGCAAAAGCCTGCGGCAACCCGCTTTGTCAGCTGTCCGAAAAGGAGCATATAGCCCACTATATCGCGGCAGGCCTTGACAAAAAGGAAGCCGTAAAGCAGGCGGCAAAGGACCGCGGTATTCCCAAATCCGAAATGTACAAATTCTCTATCGACAAGCCGCAGGTTTGACGGCGTAAACGTTCAGTTTAACCGCGTATCTTAATTGCATTGCCGTAATAAGCAAATCACAAATCAAACTTAAATAATATAGCCGCCGGCGGTGTTCACCGTCGGCGGCTTTTCATTTTACTCTAAAAAATCAATGAGGGCTTGTTTTTTGTTTTTCGGCAGGGCGCGGTAAAGCTCTAAAAGCTTCGTTTCTTCGCCGCTTAAAATGCGTCCGTCTCCGCCGTCCGCAAAAAATTGCGAAAGTGTTATTCCGAACGCGTTACAAATCATTTCGAGTATTTCGAGTTTGGGCGGCGTTCCGCGCGAGTATACGGCGGACAAGGTCGAGTAAGTCAACATCGCCTCTTCCGCAAGCCTGTACTTTGTCCACTGCCTGTCCAGCCGCAATTTTTCAATTCTTTCGATAACGTCCATATGTCAATAGTATGACATTTTTGCGATATAAACATAACGTAAAAATGCAAAAAAGTGCTTGACAATATAACGTATTTGCGTTATAGTTGTTTACGTAAATACGCTATGGCGTGATACAGCCTTCCTTGGGTCCTGCAATAGCGGCGGTATTAAATTGTTCGTACGATTGTCCTTTATTTTACTGACTATAAGATTGAGTATTTTGTACGTCCTGTCCGGTATAGCCCGACTACAAGGAAGCCTGTATCACGCTTTGGCGCGATAAAAACATTATATAGGGAGAACAATAATGAGCAAAAACAAATTCATCAAAAAACTGCTTATCGCAGGACTTTGCGCAGTTACTGCAACCGCAATGATGGGCGCAACGGCATGTAAACCCGACAAACCCGGCGAAGAACCCGACGACACTACTAAACACGTATGCGTCTTCGATGAAACCAAGTGGGAAAAGGGCGCAAACGGACACTGGCATCCTTGCAAAACTGCCGGACATACCGCAGCAGACGACGTAAACTATGACGTAAAACCTCACGGAGATGCCGATGAAAACGGCGAATGCCCGACCTGCCACTACAAATTAACCACCACCGGCGGCGACGAGGGCGACGACCCCGTGACCAAGGACCCCGTTGTAGTTGACTTTACTGAAAACACAACGGCAGATGGTGCAATAGCAACCGGCTTGGGCATAACCGCTACCAGCGCAATCGAAATTAAAAGCCAGACCCGTAAAGTTATTTACAAGGGCACCGAAACGACTCTTGAAAAAGGACTTAAAATGAACGGCGCCGCGTTGAGAGGCAGCAAATCGTTTAAAGTAAATCTTCCCGAAAACGCGACCATTATCGTATACGCCGCGTCCGGTTCGGGCAGCACGGACACTTATCTTTCTATGCTCGACAAGGACGGCGAAAAAGTAGAGGGTTCGATTCAGCAAGTAGGTTTCAGCGATAAGGTTTCCGATAATTACGCGCACCCTGCGGTTTTCAGCGTAAACGCTAATACCGTATATTATATCGGAAGTGACGGCACTGGCTCCCACGCGATAGTTTTCCGCATTGCAGTCGTCTACGGAACGTTTACCGAAGATAAGGGCGAGCTTATTGCAGCGCAGGAAGAAAGCTGCACCGCGGACGGTAACATCGCTCACTACAAATCGGAGTACGGCAGATATTTCAATGAGAGCGGCGAACTTATAGGTTCTGACGTTGCAATTATCGAAGCGTGCCATAAATATGAAACGAACGTAACCCTTACCGAAAATCTTCCTACCGAAGATGACGGCGCAACGTATACCGCAACCTGTATCCGCAGTGACTGCACTGCCAACGAAGGAAGCGCGTATGCAAAGACGGTAAACCTCCCCAAACTGACCGACCGCGGATATACCCGTGAGGCGGGCGTAACAGACGCGGAAAATAATTACACTTATAAGATAACCGTCGACGGTATCAATTTCACGTTCGAAACCGAAAAGCATGAAGAAGAATCGTTGTTAAGTTTGTATACCATAATCTTCAACGATTCGAAAATTGCCTGCACCTCCGCAAGCGAATATAAGGGCTGTAAAAACTGGACGCCAAGCGGTTATAAGACGAGTAATCTTGGCGCTACTGAATATGACGAAGTAACGTATAACAGTGGCGTAAAACTTGACTCCAGCGGAAAGCTGACGCTTACTTTTAATGAAGAAGTTAAAATTGTAGTTTACTTATGCGGTACGGTTAAAAACGGTTCAACTTCGAACGTCACCGGCGGTATCAAAATCGACGGCGGTGATGCGCAGGCGGCAACACAGTCCGGTTCAACCGACGTCTATAAAACGCAGGAAATTTCAGTGGCGGCGGGCGAGCACGTTTTAACCCGCGGCGGCAGCGCTGAAACCGTAATTTTGCGTATAGATATTATGCCCGTAAGCGCACAGGCACAGTCATAATATAAACTTACAAAACTTTTTACCGCGCGGCATTATGCCGCGCGGTATTTTTTTGTTTTCGTTATCGGATATGCCGGTTGATTTGTGATAAGTCAATCGTGCGGCGGTAATAAAGATACGCCGCAAAGCGTAAGGCTTTAAGATACGCGGCAGGCACTGCCTGCTTAAACGGTAATACCGAAAATTGCTACGACCGCGGTTATTACGCAGGGAATTGTAACTACGCTCAAAATTGTGCCGGTTACAAACGCGGCGGTTGCCGTTTCCTTGTCGCCGTCAAAGGTTTCCGCCATCGCAACGACGGATGCGGCGGGCGACATTGCCATCGCTATAACCGGCGCAAGATATACGTATTCTTCAAAACCGCTGTCCGCGCCTGCGCCGAAAAACTGCGTAAAGGGCAGCACCAGAAGCAACGTTAAAAAGGGCGCAACGATAAGCCGCAAGCCGCCGGACAGATACACCCCGGTTCTGCAAAACAGACTTTTTACCGGCGTTTCCGCAAGGCGTATACCCACTATAATCATTGACAGCGGCGCGGTGCAGTAGCCCAAATATTTAGGGAATATGCCCAGCCCTTTGACCGGCTCTATCATAAAGAAGTTTATCTCCGGTACAAAGAACAGCACCGCCGCAACTACGCTTGCGATTATCGCGGGATTAAGAAATATTTTCTTCGGGCGGATACTTTTAAAGTCGCCGGTAATCAGAACCACGCCCACAGTCCAGCACAGAATTATGAACGCGACGTTGAACACCATAACGTACATAGTCGCAAGCGGATTGCCGTCGGTGAACGCCTCCACGAACGGCACGCCCAGAAAACCGCAGTTGGAAAACACGGCGACGTACGAGTATACCCTCGCCGCGCTTTTGTCCTTTGCTTTTATGAAAACGAGCTTTGAAACGGCAAGCATCAGCAAAAGCGAAACTACCGCAAAGGCAAAGGATATGCCGAAGTTTTTCAAAAGAATAAGGCGGTTTATGGAGGTCACCGTTTCGAATTCCGCGTCCGAAAACACGCAGAAAGATTTGACGACCAGCGCGGGCTGGCAGACGTATAACAGCACGTTTGAAAGGGTGTACGTTCCGCCCTCGCCTATCATTTTAAGTTTTTTCAGCGCGAACCCCGGCACGGCGAACGCGGCAAGCACCAGCATTATAACCAGTACTTTTAAATATATCATTCCCATAAAAGATTTCTCGACTAACGCTCGAAATGACAAAGAGCGGAATTATTTAATAATAAACTTCTTCTATCGTGCCGCCGCCGAGACAGGCAATCTCGTCGTAGAACACGGCGTACTGCCCTTCGGTCACGGCGCGTTGAGGGGCGGCAAACTCCACGAGCGCGCAGCCGTCCTTTAAGGTTACGCGCACTTTCTGTTCGGACTGGCGGTAGCGGAATTTTGCCGAACAGTCAAAGGATATACCGGGGTCAAAACCTATCCAGTTCAGCCCCGAAACCCTGCACGCCTTTGAATACAGCGGACTTTCGTCGCCGTGCGAGACGTACAGAATATTGTTTTTAAGATCTTTTTTAACTACGAACCATCTGCCCTCTTCGCCGGCTCTTCCGCCGAGGTCAAGCCCCTTGCGCTGACCTATTGTGTAGTACATAAGTCCGATATGCTCGCCGACCGTTTCGCCGTCGAGGGTGAGTATTTTACCGCTCTGCGCCGGCAGGTAGTTCTGTAAAAATTTTCTGAAATTGCGTTCGCCGATAAAGCATATTCCGGTGGAATCTTTCTTTGCGGCGGTTGCAAGACCGTTTTCTTCGGCAAGTTTTCTTACTTCCGGTTTGGGTAAATCGGCAAGGGGGAACAGCACCTTGTCAAGCTGACTTTCGCGAACCTGATTTAAAAAATAGGTCTGGTCCTTGCCGGCGTCCGCGGCTTTTAAAAGGCGGTGCCTGCCGTTTGCGTGTTCTATTTTGCAGTAATGCCCCGTGGCTACGAAGTCCGCGCCCATGCTCAAAGCGTAGTCGCGGAATGGTCCGAACTTAATTTCGCGGTTGCACAAAACGTCGGGGTTGGGCGTTCTGCCCGCCTTATATTCCGCAAGGAAATAGGAAAAGACGCGCTCTTCGTACTGCTTTGCGAAGTTGACGCTGTAATAGGGAATATCAAGCGCCGAGCAAACTCTCTGCACGTCGGCGTAGTCGGTTTCGGCGCTGCACGCGCCGCGCTCGTCCTCTTCTTCCCAGTTGAGCATATACAGCCCAATCACGTTGTAGCCCTGCCGCTTTAAAATAAGCGCAGCCGCGGACGAGTCCACGCCGCCGCTCATTCCCACGACAACCGTTTTCGACATATTAACACCTGCAATAAAATTTAAAATAATTATATCACGGCATATTAAGATTTGCAATTAATTTGTTTTGTGGTATAATACCCCTATGGATTTGCCGCAGGACGATTTTATTTTACTCTCTTTCGTGAACACCAAATTGAGGGACGAATACGGCTCGCTTGAAGAGCTTTGCGAAGATTTGTCCGCGCCGCGCGAAAGTATTGTTTTGCGGCTAAATAGTCTGGGTTACACCTACGACGAAGAGTTAAACGCATTTACAAGATAATATGCCGCAAAGCCTCCGTCGTACCGAAGCGCGGACGCGCTTTCGTACCGAAGCACGAACGTGCTTACGCCGTGTGCCGCTGAACAATAAAATAAATACACCCGTAGCTCAGTTGGATAGAGCAATAGCCTCCGACGCTATGTGCCGCTGGTTCGACTCCAGTCGGGTGTACCAAAAACAAAAGCCCCGCGTTTGCGGGGCTTTTGTTTTGCGCTTAATTAAATAAACAAAGTTTTGTACCAGTTCCAAAAATCTTTAAGGTAACTCCATATATTATCCCCTTGTACCGCATATATGCAACAAAATTCAATTACGAGTACCGTAACGTACAGCAAAATGCCGACGAATATAAACATTAATATCTTTTCTTTCATTCGCATAGTTCTATTATCTCGATATGTTTATTTTCTTTATGAGCATAGTTAATCGTGTACCACGTTCCGCCTTTTTGAATACCGTTAAATACTGCTATTACAAGCTCGCTTTTATCAACAATATAGCGGTTACGCTTTAACATACATTCGGGAGTGTACCGCTTTGAAATAAGACTAATTTTATCCGCGTATTTAAAATGCTTTCATAACGCAATTTGTCCGCGGCGTTCCATTTTAAAGTCTGATTCGGGCAAGGAATAGCGCACTCTAACGTGACGCAGTATTTGTTCCGCAGTTTTAAAACGGTTTCCGCAAAGTCTAAATCTGTACCCAAAGCCATACCGGAAATAAAGTTTGTAATTCCGTAACCGGTAATTGCAAGCTTTATTTTTTCTTCAAGCATTTTTAAATAGGTATTGTGCTTCTGTTTGTCAACGCCGTACTTAAACGGAAAACCTTTCGGGCGGTGTCCTGTACAACAACAATTTTTCATATTTATTACCTTATAAATTTTTAAGTTTACGAACGGTCGTAAATGTAATTTCAAAAAAATACCTATACTAAATTTACGGACAACCGTAAATTGAATAGGTGGTGTAGAATGAGATTAAAAGATGCGATTGCGGCGAGAGTAAACGAGCTTTGCAGTAAAGAAAATTTAAGTGTTCACGGTTTAAGTTTAAAAGTGGGCGTAGCAAATTCTACGTTAGCAGATATTGTAAAGGCAAGAAACGAATCTATTCAGATTAAATTTATCTATGCTATATGCGCAGGTTTAAATATCAGCTTAACGGAATTTTTTAATTCTCCGTATTTTGATAACCAAACTTTAATTGATTAAGTTTTTTTATTATAACCCAGTTTATACAAAAAGTCCACCGTTTACGACTGACCGTAAACGGCTTAATGGAAAAAATAAAATATGGCGTAATAACTATAAGTAAAAATTAAAGCAGGAAACATAAAATCTCCTGCTTTTTTTGATATAAGAAAAACGCAAATCGGGTTGTTCGACTTACGTTCGGAATGGTACACTAAAAGTAAACGTAATTTTATTTACAATAAATAACGGCTTTTTTATTTAATGAATTCACTATGCAAATATTCGTCAAGAGTTACGGAAAACGGAGTTATAGTAAATTTTAAAACTTCCGTGTAATAATTATTGTGCGCGCCTTCAAAAGTATCTACCGTAATTTTAACGGTAAAGACATTACCCTCTCTATCTAAAATTTCAAGTTGTGATTCGCCGATTTCATAGCGGCGTTTATATCCGTAAAAGTTTGTTATCGCTTTTTCGATATACGGATGTAATTGTGTAATAGAAAGTTCCTCATAATTCCGGCAAGACGGTTGAGCATAAACATAATTTTCTGATTTTGCTACTGCGGCGCAGGAACAACCCGTTATACATATTAAGCCCGTTAGTAAAAGTACTTTGATTCTGTTCATAACAATAATAGTATTTGCAAGATTGAAAAAGAAAATAATATTATTTACTTAATTAAAGCACTTGGTTTTTAAAATCGGGGGCTTTTCAAATTTGAAAAAATAGGTTATAATTATAACGTAAATTAATTGAGGGGCGGATATGTGTACTGCAGTAACCTATAAAACCAAAGATTTTTATTTCGGGCGGACGCTCGACTACGACTTTTCTTACGCGGAAGAAGTGACGGTTACGCCGCGCAATTTTCCGCTTCCGTTTAAAAATACCGCAGCGATGAAAACCCATTACGCGATTATAGGTATGGCGTTCGTTCCTGACAACTATCCTCTGTATTATGACGCGGTCAACGAAAAAGGGCTGTGTATGGCGGGGCTTAACTTTGTGGGCAACGCTTACTACGGCAAAGCGGAAAAAGGCAAAATCAATCTTGCGCAGTACGAGTTTATTCCCTATATCCTCGGCAAATGCGCGTCGGTTAAAGAGGCGTTAAAAGAGCTTGAAAAAATAAATCTGATAGCCGTTGAATACGCGAAGGGAATGCCGGCGGCGCAGCTGCACTGGATTATCGCGGACAAGGACAAGGCGATAACCGCGGAGTTCGTGAAAGAGGGCTTGAAAATTTACGACAACCCTATGGGCGTGCTTACTAACAATCCGCCCTTTGACGGGCAGGTGTTCAACCTGAACAACTATATGCGCCTATCGCCGCGCGACGGCGAAAACGCTTTTTCGGACAAGCTCAATTTATCGGCGTACAGCCGCGGAATGGGCGCGATGGGTTTGCCCGGCGACTGGTCGTCGCAGTCGCGGTTCGTGAGGGCGGCGTTCGTAAAACTCAACTCGGTTTCGGGCAATTCCGAAGAGGAAAGCGTGAACCAGTTTTTCCATATTCTGAATTCGGTACAGCAGCCGCGCGGCTCGTGCGTTGTCGGCGAAAGCGGCTACGAGGTTTCTATATACGCCTCGTGCTGTAACGCGGCGAAGGGGATATACTATTACGTCACTTACGAAAACCACTCCATTTCGGCGGTGGATATGCGCGCAGAAAATCTTGACGGCGGCGAACTTTACCGCTACCCGGTGATACGGCGCGAAAATATTACATTTCAGAACAAGTAACCGACTTTTACAGGAGAAAAAAATATGTACGTACTCGCCATTGACCAAGGCACGACAAGCACGCGCGCGATAATATTCGACAAGGGCGCAAATATCGTTTCGCGCGCCCAGCAGGAGTTTCCGCAGATTTATCCGCGTCCCGGCTGGGTTGAACATTCGCCGCAGGATATAATCGGCTCGACCATGGCGGTCATAAGCGAAGCGCTTGCCAGGGCAAACCTTTCTGCAAGGGATATTAACGCGATAGGAATTACCAACCAGCGCGAGACAACTCTCGTCTGGGATAAAAAGACGGGCAAGCCGGTCTATAACGCGATAGTATGGCAGTGCCGCAGAACGGCGGAGTACTGCGAGAGTTTAAAGCGCGACGGCTTTTCGGAAAAGATTTATAACAAGACGGGACTCGTACCCGACGCGTATTTTTCGGCGACCAAAATAAAGTGGATACTGGACAACGTCGACGGCGCGCGCGCAAGGGCGGAGCGCGGCGAGCTTGCATTCGGCACGGTGGACAGCTACCTTTTATGGCAGCTTTCGAAGGGCAAGATTTTTGCCACCGACTACACCAACGCAAGCCGCACCATGCTGTTTAACATTCATACACTTAAATGGGACGCGGAGCTTTTGAGGCTTTTCGATATACCCGAAAGCATGCTGCCCGAAGTAAAACCTTCAAGCTGTCTTTACGGCTATACCGACGCGCGGCTGTTCGCCTCGCCCGTACCTATTTGCGGAGTCGCGGGCGACCAGCAGGCGGCGCTATTCGGTCAGCTCTGCGCGAACGAGGGCGACGTCAAAAACACCTACGGCACCGGCTGTTTCCTTCTGATGAACACCGGCAAAAAGGCGGTCAAAAGTCAGAACGGACTGGTTACCACCCTCGGCGCGACGGCGGACGGCAAGCCCTGCTACGTGCTGGAAGGCTCGGTTTTCGTCGGCGGCGCGATAGTGCAGTGGCTGCGCGACGAGATGAAGCTTATTTCCTCTTCCGCGGACAGCGAGACGCAGGCGGTCAAAGTTAAGGACAGCGGCGGCGTGTACGTCGTTCCGGCGCTCACGGGACTGGGCGCGCCCTACTGGAATTCGGCGGCGCGCGGCACGATTACCGGAATTACGCGCGGCACTACTCGCGAGCATATTATACGCGCCGCCCTCGAAGGCATCGCGTACGAGGTGTGCGATCTGGTGCAGGCAATGGAAAAGGACGCGGGCGTTAAAATTATGCGGCTTGCCGTGGACGGCGGAGCGTGCAACAATAACTTTTTAATGCAGTTTCAGTCGGATATATTAAACTGCACCGCCGTACGCCCGAAGATAGCGGAAACTACCGCGCTGGGCGCGGCGTACCTCGCCGGACTTAACGCGGGGTGCTGGAGCGGTCTCGACGAGATAAAAAACAACTTCGCCGTAGAAAGGGAGTTCGTCCCCGCAATGGACGGGGCAGAAAGAATAGCCCTTTTGGACGGCTGGCGCGAAGCCGTTAAAAAAGCGAACTTATAAAATTTCATTATAAAGGCAGCCGGACGCGGCTGCCTTTTAATTCACCTTTTTATGCCCCGAAAGAATATATTGATAGTAAAACGATTTTTTCGGGGTGAGTTATGAATAACCTTCTTGCGGTGGATTTTTCAACCGGACTTGCGGCGGTGCTTCTGGGCGCGGCGGCTATTATACTTATAGTTATGATTGCCGAAGCAATCTGTATGGCGCGTCCGCGTAAAGTAAAGAGTAAACAGGCAAAACCGCAGCGCGAAGAGCAACCTGCTGTTGACCCGACGGACGAACAGCCGCCGCAGGAGCAACTGCCGGCAGACGAACCGGCAAACAGTGAAGAGCAGGAACCGAACGGACAGCCGCAGCGGCAAGAGCCGCCCGAAAGGGCGGAAGAAGGTCCTTTGCCTGTGCCCGAACCCGAAGAAAAACCGCGCTCGGAAGAGCCGCCGCAAGAGACGGAAAAGCCGCGCAGTGTAAAAACAACCGTTAAACGAAAGGGTGGAAAAGGGGCTTACGACAAAAGCTTTACCGCCCGTATTATTCTGTCGGACGGGCAAGTTAAAAGCTATTATTCGGGTTTGAAAAACGAGCTTTTAAAACGCGGTTTTCAAAGCCGCGTCTGCTGGCGGTACGAAAGTTTCCGCGCGGTAAAAAAGCTTGCCGCGCGGCTTGCAATGCGCGGCGGCGGACTTTGTATTTTCTGCGCGTTAGACCCGAACGGATACATAAATTCCGCCGCGGAAGTTGAAGACCTTTCGGACAGAAAAACTTATAAAAACACGCCCCTTTTATGCCTCGTAAAAAGCGATAGCGGAGAGCAGCTTTCAAAGGAGCTGATAGCCGGTCTCGCGCAAAAGTTTTGCGTTGAAAACGCGGACTTTGAAGAGCGTGATTTTGCCGCTACGCTTCCCTTTGAGGACGAAGAAATTTTGCTTGAAAAAGGGCTTATAAAATTAAGACCGCGCGGCAATAAAACAAAGCGTAACAAGCATGGGAAAAAGGTTGAAACCGAAGCAAAACCCGAAGTAAAAAAAGAGGTAAAAACCGCAGTAAAAACGCCGCAAATTATCAGTAAAAAAACGTTTAAAAAAACCGTTAAAAAATGCGTGAAAAAAGTAGTTAATTTAAACGAAATTTTTAACTGTTTCTGCGAGGGTGAGACCGCGGATTTCGAAGAGATAAAAAACAGAATTTTCGGCGGACAAAAAAGTATAACTTACATAAAAATTTTAGGCAGCGGAAAAGCGGATAAAAATATCACCGTAATTGCAAACTCGTTTTCACGCGCGGCGGAGAAAAACATACTGGAAGCCGGCGGCAAAGTTATCCGTAAAAAGTCATAGACCGGCTGTTACAAATTGTAATAATTAACCCTAACCCCCTGCATATGCAAGCCCTTTTTTGATTATTTTTTTACCGTTGAAACAAAAAGTTTGAAATTTAACTTGCAATTAAAAATTTTTAGGTGTAAAATCAAACTTGAAAAAAATGTACGAGGGATATGAGAAAATGGAAACGTTCAAACAGTTTATGACTGAAACAAAAATTCTTTTGCCCAACTGGTCATGGATTGCTATCGCTTTGGTAGTGCTTGCGGTAATAATTATTATCGCTTGTACGGTAGCCGTCAGCCGCAAGAAAAAACGCCTTCAGAAAGAGAAGGAAGCGACGGCTGAAACCGAGCAGAATCACGGCGAAAATGCGGAGCAGAAAGACGGTTATCGGGAAGACGGTTACGACAAGCTGATTGAACCCTTTTATCCCGCTCACGGGAGCGCTGCAATTTACGAGGGCGCGTCCTCGCAAAACGATGAAATTACCGCTCCCGCAGAAGAGCAGAATACAGTAAATTCAGAGCCGGTTGAAGAGGTTAAAGACCAGCCTGCTGAAGAGGTTGAATATCACGCCGAACAGGACGGCGAACCCGAGCCGGTTGTCGAAGTTACTTACTCCGCGACGGTTACTCCCGTAGAGGAAACCGAGCGCAAACCCGAAAAGAAAACGACTGCAAAAAAGACAGCGGCGACCAAGAAAACTACCGCTAAAAAAGCGGCTGCGAAAAAGCCCGCCGAAAAGAAAACAGCGGCTAAAAAATCAACCGCTAAAAAGGCGGAAGCAAAACCCGTTGAGGAAAGCAAAGAGGAGCAGACCGCGCCCGTAGCAACCGAAAATACGCAGGCGCAGGAAGAGGCTAAACCCGTAAAGAAAACGGCGGCGAAGAAAGCTGGCGAAAGCAAGCAGACAGCCAAAAAGTCCGCTGAAAAGAAGGCGGAAACAAAGACCGCTAAAAAGGCGACCGAGAAGAAGCCTGCCGAAAAGAAACCGGTAGAAAAGAAACCGGTAGAAAAGAAAGCGGCGAAAGCTAAACCCGTAAAGGAAGAGAGCGTTCCCACCGTTTCGGAAATTCTTACCGAGGATATCCCCGCGCCCGTTCAGACCGAACCCGAAGTTACGCCCGTAAATCCCAAGGCTAAACAGACCGTTCTGAAAAAGGACGAGAGCAAGGAAACCGCAAAAAAGACGGCTGACAAAAAACCCGCCGAAAAGAAAGCGGAAACAAAGACGGCTAAAAAACCGGTAGAAAAGAAACCTGCAGAGAGTAAAGCGGCTGACAAAAAACCCAAGGCAAAGAAGCCCGAAAAGAAGGCGAAAGCGAATATCGCAGACGTCGCGCAGGCGGTTGCAAACGCGACCCCGACGGGAGAAGAAAAGGTCTACCACGTTTCAAAGCGTCCGCTGGACAATAAGTGGGAAGTGCGTATCGAGGGGAGCTCGAAGGCGATTAAGCTTTTCAGAACCAAGAAGGAAGCGGAAGACTTTGCAATTCCCCTTGCCGGCGACGATACCGACAACGTCCGCGTGGTAATTCACAAGGCGGACGGCAAACCCAAGAACGTAGCGTATTTATAAAAACAAAAGCAATTCCCCGACCGCTGTCGGGGAATTTAAGCGTTCCGCTTAACCGCGTATCTTAATTGCGTTACAGCTTGATTGACTTATCACTAATCAAGCGTGAAGGACTTACGCTTTGGCGTATCTTAATTACCTTATAAGCGGACAAACTAAACACATATCAAACTTGAAAAGGAGTATAGACATATGACTAAAATCGATATTTTTTCGGGCTTTTTGGGCGCGGGCAAAACGACGCTCATTAAAAAGCTTATAAAGGAAGCTTACCAAGGCGAAAAACTCGTTCTCATTGAAAACGAGTTCGGCGAGATAGGAATAGACGGCGGCTTTTTAGCCGAAGCCGGCATAAAGATAAACGAGCTTAATTCGGGCTGCATCTGTTGCTCGCTGGTCGGCGACTTTTCAAAGGCGCTGCAAAAGGTTTACGCGGAGTACAAGCCCGACAGAATTTTAATCGAGCCGTCCGGCGTGGGCAAGCTGTCCGACGTTATCCGCGCGGTCGAAAGCGCGGACCTGCACGACTGCAAAATAAATTCCGCATCCGCGGTAGTGGACGCGGTCAAGTGCAGAATGTATATGAAAAACTTCGGCGAGTTTTTCAACGACCAGATAAAGACCGCAAGCTGCATAATTTTCAGTCACACCGATATTGCCGGCGCGGAAAAGACCGAAGCCGCGCTTAAACTGGTGCGCGGACAGAACGAAAAGGCTACCGTTGTCACCACGCCGTTAAACGATTTGGACGGCAAGGAAATTCTTGCGGCAATGGAACACGCCCACACCCTTGAAAGCGAAATCGAAGAGATGGGTCACGGTCACGGACACTGCTGTCACGGACATCATCACGACCATGAGGACGAACACGACCATGAACACGGCGAGTGCGGTTGTGGTCACCATCACGATGACGAAGAACACGGACACTGCTGCCACGGTCACCATCATGACCACGACCATGAACACGAACACGAACACGAACATCACCACCATCACGCGGACGACGTATTCGCAAGCTGGGGAGTTGAAACCAATAAAGTATTCACCAAAGACGGACTTGAAAAAATGCTCGCGCAGCTTTCGGACGCGGTGCGGTTCGGTACGGTGCTTCGCGCAAAGGGTATAGTTGCGGGAGATAGCGGCTGGATACATTTCGACTACGTCCCCGGCGAAATCGACGTGCGCGGCGGCGCCGCGGCGTATACCGGCAGACTCTGCGTAATAGGCAGCAAAATCGACGGCGACGAACTGAAAGATTTGTTCGGCGTATAACAATTATTATTTTATATATAAGGACGGCAAAATGGCGCAGGAAATTTCGGTATATCTGTTTTTGGGATTTTTAGAGTCCGGCAAAACGAAATTCATACAGGAAACGCTTGAAGACGAGCGTATGAACAGCGGCGAGCGCACCCTCTTATTAATTTGCGAAGAGGGTCTTGAAGAGTACGCGCCCGACAAGTTCAACGTATCGAACTGCGCGGTCGTTACGCTTGAAGACCTGTCCGAGCTGAATCAGGACAACCTTACCGCGCTGACGCGCAAGCACAGGGCGCAGCGCGTAATAGTCGAGTACAACGGCACCTGGCTTCTGGAACAGTTTTTCGAGGCGATGCCCGAAAGCTGGGTAATAAACCAGATGATGACCTTTTTCGACGCGGCGACTTTTTTAAACTACAACGCCAATATGCGGCAGCTCGTATTCGATAAAATCAATATGACCCAGATGGTTGTGTTCAACCGTTTCAAGGGCGAGTATTCAAAGGAAGAGTTCCACAAAGTAGTGCGCGGCATTTCGCGCCGCCCCGACATCGTTTACGAGTACGTCGGCGGCAAGGCTGAAATGGACGACATCGTCGACCCTATGCCCTTTGACGTGAACGCGCCCGTCATAGAAATTTCCGACAGAGACTTCGCCTGGTTCTACCGCGACATGGCTGAAAACGGCGAGAGCTATATCGGCAAGACCGTCCGTTTCAAGGGCATGGCGGCTGTCTCCAAAAAAGTACCCCAGGGCTACATCGTTCTCGGCAGACATATTATGACCTGCTGCGAGGCTGACATCGCCTACGACGGTTTCGCCGTAAACACGCGCGGACTTTTAAAGGATATAAAAACGCGCGACTGGCTTACCGTCACCGCAAAAATTTCTTACGAATACAACGATATCTACCGCGCGGAGGGACCCGTTCTGACTGCCGAAAAGTTGGAAACCGCCTCGCCGCCCGAAGAGTTTGTCGTTACTTATTATTGATAATTATGGAAAACACGAAAGAAAAAGAGTACACCGAAGAGGATATAAAAAACTGCATAAAGCCGCTGTCCGAAAACGCCTTTATCCGCTTTTTTCAGAATATCGGCAGGCGTTGGCTTGCGGTTTGGTACGGCTTTGCCGAAAGAAGACCGCGCCTTTCCGACTGGCTCTATAAAATAGGCTTTTTCTGTCTGTTCAGCTTCAGCGTCACCGTTTACCAGTTTATTATAATGACCTTTTTGCCCTACGCGTTTGCAAGTATGAACAACGGACCCGTCGGCTGGCCCATGATTCCCATATCCGCGGCGGGCGGCAGATACTTCACGATTTTCGGCGACGAAACGGGCTGGGGCTATTTTATCGCGTTTGAAATTGCGGTGTTCACCGCCCAGTGCATAAACTTCCCCCTGCAGCGCAACGTAACCTACAAGTCGCACGGCAACCCGTGGATACAGGCTGCGTGGTATTTCTTCGGCTGGGTGGTCGTATCGGTTGCGACAAACAGTTTATGGGGCTTGTGCAACGCGTTCCTTCTTCACTGGGGCTGCCCGTACGTTTTAACCGGACTTATCAAGACCGTGCTGACCGGCGGCGTGTCGATGGTCGTGTTCTTCTTTATATTCCTTATAATTTTCCCCGACGCGGAAAAGGCGGCAAAGCGCGCCGAAAAAAATTACGACAAACTTGTTTCAAAAAACGCCCCTGCGGAGCGTATTGAAAAAGCTGCGAAGAAGAAAGACCTTTGGCGCGGCAAGGCGGACGGGTACAACGCCGAAAAGGAGTTGAGCCGCGCAAAATCTCTGGCGAACGCCTGCGGCATAAAGTACTTTGCCTGCAAGCAAAAGTTTGTGCGTTCGGAGGCGGACCGCGACAAGCTTGACGCTGCGTTTGCAAACGCAGTCGAAGCCGCAAAACGGCTTGACAATCTGAAAAATTAACAAAAACGGCAATTAAGATACGCTGCCGAGCGTAACGCTCGCTTGATTTGAGGGCGGTAAAGCGGACAAAAACGGTAATTAAGATACGAAACCGGCGTTGCCGGACACAATATATTGTGGTTGCAGAAATTGGCAACCACAATTTTTATTTTTTTGTCGAAAAGTATTGCATTTTTTTCAGTTCGGTAATATAATAGCTATACCACATTCGACAACTTAATATTGGGCGGGTTTTTTTATACTTTTTTTTACATAAAATTTCCCATACAATTTTTCCTTTAAAGGAAGAACGGCATATAAAATTTGGCTTATATGTCTCTTTGTTGGCTGTTCTTCTCGTTATAGGAAATTTATAACCGCTTATGGAATTGTCGGGTGTGGTAACCTGAAGAGATATACATAGCAGGGTGTGTCTCTTCGGAGCCACACTTTTTTTGTTACTTTTTTTAACCACGTCATCTGATATCCGCGCAAGCGGATGCAGAGAAACCTCTCTTGACTTGCCTCTGCCCATATCGGGCAAGGGCAGGTTTGGGGGGAAAGACAATAAGGAGAGAAATTTATGAAAATTAAGAGAGGGAATTTATTAACGGTAATACTTGCGTTATTATGCGCCGTAGCGCTCGCTTTGGGCGTAGGCTTTGCTTTGCCGAAAAACGAGGTAAAAGCTACAACTTCAAAGCCGGTAACGGTAAGCGGTACGATGGGGTTTGGTAATATAGTTTCCTATGCCTCTAATTCAAATCAAGCGGTTTTATCGTATAGCGACTTTGGCACCGGCGGCTATTATGCGCAGGTTAATGCCGATACCTTTTTTGAAACCGCATATTATTCTAATTTTACGGCTATGTTTTTAGATATGACGATGAGCGTTGACGTTCCGGCTTATACGGAATATAACGTTACGTATACGTTTGATTTGCGTCACTGTCCTGCAAACACCTCGGCAGCGGTTAAGGCGGAGATGTTATATTTTGATGACGCAACTTCATCTAATTTGTCTACAATTAAAAACTCTCTGACTTTTCCTAATACAAATTATAAAGTGGGCGAGCATAGCACCACTACAAATACCTGGACATCATGTCCTAAATTTACTGTAACTGCAAAATATACTAATGATACCAATGCTACTAAAAACTGTGTAGCTTATTTCGGCATATTTGCATCGATTGATTGTTCTGCGGCTCGTAGATTACACCTTCAGATTAATTATTACCCCGCGGAAACGACGGCAACTATGACTACGGTGCAAGCTCCTTCCGTAGACGTAACTTCGCCTATAAACTACGACGGCAACAGCCATAACTATACTTTTACTTACGATAACGTAGATTCTGCAATAACTTCAATCGTAAAGAAAGACTTTAAGAATAATTCTACAAGCGTTTATACTTACAATATTGAAACGGGCGCTACAACCGGTACTAACTCTATCGGCGCAGGCGGCATTCTGACTTTGACAGACGCGGCTATTTACGAGATAAGTTTTGATCCTATTCATAAGTACTGGCGTTGGGACGACGATTACACGAATACTACGCGCACAATCACCATTACGATTAACCGAGAAAAACTCACTATTCCCACGATAACTAATACTCCGCTGACGTACGATCCTGTCAACGGCAACCATTTTACCGTTGATTCAAACTTCGATGCAGCGAAAATGAAAGCGGAGAAGGTTTCAACGACCGGCATAGAGTGGAACTCGGCAAGCACTTGTTTTGACGCTACGGACGCAGGTACTTACAGCGTAAAATTTGAATTAAAAGATAAGGATAATTACGTTTGGGATAAGGGCGCTAACGGCACTACGGACGACCAACCGGCAACGGTAAAGGTAGAGCCAAAAAAACTTACTATACCAACCATAACTGCGCCGCAGGAATACACCGGCAGCGTATTACAGTTTGTATTGTCTGATTTTAATTCGGGTACAGATATAAAAGTGGATAGTGCGACAGGCACCGGTA
>CAZDAG010000019.1:0-10439 GCA_964503655.1 uncultured Clostridia bacterium
CGTTTGATTTGCGGTTAGTCGAATTACAGCAACGTAATTAAGATACGAAACAGGCTTTGCCTGCGTTTGATTTGCGGCAAGCCGTTTTACGGCACCGCTATTAAGATACGCGGTTAAGCGGAACGCTTAAAAAAAACTCAACCGCTTTAAAAAAGCTAGTGAAGCGAAGAACGGCTCGATTGCCGCCGTCGTTTCACGGTTGAGCGTTTTTGCCTTAAACAAGGCAGGATAAGTAAGCCCCTTCAACTCTAATCAAACTGTTCGGAACTCAATGAGCGCCGAATTCCGGGAAATCCGTTTTAACTTTACGGTTGAGTGAAGCGCAGGCCGCACCGCCAGAGTAGCGGCAGTGTAAGAACCTCGGTGTCCTCCCGAGGACGAGAGAAAGAAAGCAGTACTGGGCTCATTACCATAGCCGGAACGCAGCCGGAAAACTTAAAAGCTTACCACCCTTTGCATTATTGTATCACGAATACAAATATTTTCAACCGTAAAAACGAAAGTGAAGCGCAGGCCGCACCGCCAGATCCGCATCAGAGTAAGCGACAAAGTAGCCGCCTGTGGACGAGAGATACTTACTACTGTGAGAATCAATACTAGAGCCGGAACGCAGCCGGGAAACTTAAAAGCTTACTACCCTTTGAAATATTGTACCACGGATACAAAAATTTTCAACCGTAAAAACGTAAGTGAAGCGCAGGCCGCACCGCAATATTAGCTCCCGTATATGAACCGCCCTCATGACCGCCCGCAGACGAGAGACAGTACGAAAGGTACGGGTTACTAATAGCGCCGTTACGCAGCCACGGAAAACTTAAAAGCTTACTACCCTGTAAACATTATATCACGGGTCAAAAGAAATTCAAAACGGGTAAAAAAATTTCACCGCCGGAAGGCGGTGAAACGCAAGCAAATTATTTTAAAGTTATATTGTTCAGCACCAGTTTGTCGAAGTCGACCGGTTCGGCAAAGTCGCGCGGAGTGAAGCGCACCATCGAAAATTTTGCGTAGTTGAAAATGTGGGTCTTTAACAGAACGGGCGTGGCAATATCCAGCTCCTCGCAGATGTCGGCAAGGTAGTTGAAAAATTCGCCGTACGTAAATTTATCGTCGCGCTCGTAGGTTATTTGTTTTATGATTTTTTCGCCTTTTAAGACCTTCGCCCAAATCCTGAACATATAATCAGTATATAACAAACGCCGGAAAAAGTAAACCGTATTTAGGTTGACAAAAGTTTTATAAAAATATATAATGACAGAGAAGTAAAGAGATAACGCGTGGTTCCGTGGGAGACGGAATCACGATTTGTTTATCCTTTTTTCGGTAAACAGCTAATAATTGTAAATAAAGAGGTATAAAATGGCAGAACGTTTTGTAATGACGCAAAAGAATTACGAAGATCTGAAAAAGGAGCTTGACTATCTGGTAAAGACAAAGCGTCCCGAAATTATCGAGCGCATCGCAGAAGCGCGCTCCCACGGCGACTTGTCCGAAAACGCGGAGTACGACGCGGCGCGCGAGGAACAGCGTTCCAACGAGGGCAAGATTGCGGAAATTGAATTTCAGATTAAAAACGCGGACGTGCGCGAGGAGGAAACTGATAACACCTACGTTCACCTCAACAGCGTGGTTACCGTTTACGACGAGGATATGGAAGAAGAATCGGTTTATACCATAAGCTCGGTCACCGACGTCGACGTAATGCACGGCAAAATTTCGATTGAGTCCCCCATGGGCGCGGCTCTTCTGAAAAAACGCAAGGGGGATAAAGTAAACGTTTCCTGCCCCGACGGCACCTCTTACACCCTTAAAATTTTAAAGATAAATTAAAAGGATAACAAAATGGAAGAAATTACTACGGCGGCGCCCACCGAAGAAGAGCTTGCCGAGCAGGCAAGAATCAGGCGCGAAAAATTGCAGAAGCTGACCGACGAGGGCAACGACCCTTTCGTAAAGGTAAGCTACGACGTAACAGAAAATTCGCAGTCGGTCAAAGACAATTTTGAAAAACTGGAAGGCAAGGAAGTATCGCTCGCCGGCAGACTTATGTCCCGCCGTATTATGGGCAAGGCTTCCTTTTCGCATATTTCCGACCGCGACGGTCTTATACAGATTTACGTCCGCCGCGACGACGTCGGCGAGGAAGATTACGCATCGTTCAAGAAGGACTACGACCTGGGCGATATAGTCGGCGTAAAGGGCTACGTTTTCAAGACCCAGACGGGCGAAATTTCCGTTCACTGCAACCATATCGAAATGCTCACCAAATGTTTGAGACCGCTGCCCGAAAAACAGCACGGTCTTAAAGACGCGGACATAAGATACAGGCAGAGAGATTTAGACTTAATAGTAAACCCCGAGGTAAAGAATACCTTTATCACCCGTTCTAAAATTCTTAAAGAGCTGCGCGCATTTTTGGACGGACGCGGCTTTTTAGAGGTCGACACCCCCGTTTTAACCACCCTTGAAATAGGCGCGGCGGCAAGACCTTTCAAGACAAAACATAACGCTTTGGACATAGATATGTACCTGCGAATTGAAACCGAGCTGTACTTAAAGCGTTTAATAGTCGGCGGACTTGAAAGGGTTTACGAGGTGGGCAGAATTTTCCGCAACGAGGGGATGGACGCCTTCCACAACCCCGAGTTCACTTCAATCGAAGTATACCAGGCTTACTGCGACTACCACGCAATGATGGACCTCGTTGAAGAGATGTACAAGACTGTAGCTAAAAACGTATGCGGCACGACCGATATTACCTATCAGGGAACCGAAATCCACCTCGGCGGCAAGTGGGAAAAACTCACTATGAAAGAGGCGGTTAAAAAGTACTGCGGCGCGGACTACGACAGCTGGAAGACCGACGCGGACGCGCGCAAGTGCGCAAAAAAACTGGGCTGCGAAGTTGACGAAGGGGACGCGGCGACAAAGGGTCACGTACTCATCGCCCTCTTCGACGCGTTCTGCGAGGACAAGCTCATACAGCCCACTTTCATTTACGACTACCCCGTCGAAAACTCCCCTCTCGCAAAGCGCAAGGCGGACGACCCTGCGTTCACGCAGAGGTTTGAGTACTTCATATGCGCGCACGAATTCGGCAACGCCTTTTCCGAACTCAACGACCCCATCGACCAGAAACAGAGATTTGTAAAGCAGGTCGAAGAGAAGAGAGCGCAGGAAAAGGGCTGCAACGCGCAGGTTGACGAAGATTTTATTACCGCTTTGGAATACGGACTTCCCCCCACGGGCGGTCTCGGCTTCGGCGTGGACAGACTGGTTATGCTGCTTACCGACAGCGCCACTATCCGCGACGTACTGTTATTCCCTACGATGAAACCTAAAAAATAACTGCGAGGTTTTTTATGTACGATTATTTAATTTACAACCGTCTTAAAAAAGCGGTTATGGCGCAAAAAACTTTTCATATTCCCGGGCATAAGGACAGGGGCGAGTTCAGAAAATTTTTCCCCGTTTCCTCTCTGGACGTGACCGAACTCCCCTACTCCGACAATCTGCACAGCCCCGTCGAAGTTATCGCGGCGGCGCAGCGCGACATTGCGGAAATTCTGGGCGCGGGCGCAAGCTTTATAACCACCGACGGAAGCTCGAGCGGAGTATACGCCCTGCTGTATGCGGCGGCGCAGCGCGGCAATAAAATTATAGTTATGCGCAACTCGCACCAGAGCGTGTGGAACGGTTGCAGGCTTGTAGGACTCGAACCCTTAATCGTTCAGGGCGAGGAAAAGGACGGCGTTCTCTCCTTCCCCGATTTGACTCTTATCGAAAAACTTATCGCGGCGGACGAAAAAATTGCCGGCGTTCTGGTAACCTCGCCCGACTACTACGGCAATATCGCGCCGCTCGACCGCCTTTCGGAAATTACAAGAAATTATAACCGCCTTTTACTCGTGGACGAGGCGCACGGCGCGCACCTCGCTTTCGGCGACAAAAAAGGCTACGCCGGACTGTATGCCGACGCCTGGGTGGACGGCGCGCACAAGACCCTTCCCACCCTCACGCAGGGCGCGATTGTCAGCGTAAACAACGGCGCAATTTATCCCTTTATCCAAGAGGGACTTTCAATGTTCAGAACCACTTCGCCCAGCTATCCTATTATGGCTTCGGTGGAATACGGCGTTAAATATCTTGCTAACAATCCGGCGAAAGTACAGGGCGCAAAGCTTGCGGTTGAAAGCTTTGTAAAGGACTGCGAGGGTGTTCTGCCCGTCGTGGTAAACGGCGACTGGACCAAACTTCTGGTGGACTTTAAACCTCTGGATATATCCGCGGAAACAGCGCTGACCGCGCTTGAAAGCCGCGGCACCTACGCCGAATTCTGCGACGGCAGATATATCCTTTTCTACCTTTCGCCCATGATAGAGCTTGGCGAACTGCGCGATCTGAAGAGGAAACTTTTATCTATCACCGAAAACAAAAAACTTGCCGGCACCTATCAGGAAAACCCTTCAATCCCCTCGGCGGACAGGTCGTACAGTTTTCAGTACGCGCTTAAAAAGCCCTGCGAGCTGGTTGATTTAGAGGACGCGGTCGGCAGAATGTGCGCTAAAAACGCGGGCGTCAATCCGCCCTGTATCCCCGTCATAGTCGCGGGCGAAATCATAACCGGCGCGGCGGTAAAAACCCTTTCTTCGGCTAAACACACCTTCGGCGTGCATGACGGAAAAGTGTTCGTGGTTAAAAAGTAATGAAGGGCAAATTTATCACTTTCGAGGGCTGCGAAGGCTCGGGCAAAAGCACGCAGATAAGACTGCTTGCGGAATATCTTGACAAAACGGGCGCGCCCTATATCGTGACGAGAGAACCGGGCGGCAGCGAAATTGCCGAAAAAATCCGCGGCTTAGTGCTTGACGGAAAGAATAAAAATATGTCCGACGCGTGCGAGGCTTTGCTTTACGCCGCCGCTCGCGAACAGCACTTGACCGAGATTATAATTCCGGCGCTGAACGCGGGGAAACTGGTTATCTGCGACAGATACGTCCACTCCTCGCTCGCCTATCAGGGCTACGCCAGAGGTCTGGGCGCGGACTATATAAAAGCGATTAATTCAAGGGTTATAAAGGAATATATGCCCGATTTGACCGTCTTCCTCGACATTACGCCCGAGGCGGCGTTCGGCCGCAAGCACGGCGCGGACAAGGACGACAGAATGGAACAGCAGGGACTTGAATTCCACCGCCAAGTATACAAAGGTTACAAGGACATATGCGGCGGCGAACCCCGTTTTTGCGCGGTAGAATGCGGCGGCGAAAAGGCGCAGACCCACGCGAATATTATTAAACTTTTAAAAGCGAAAAATATTATACAGTGAAACAGTTAATTTCGGAAACAACGGCATATTCGGTTTTTTCAAACGATATAAAGAGCGGCGCGCTTTCGCACGCGTATATGCTCGACTTTGCCGATACCGAAAATCTGCGCAAGGTGTTAAAGCTGTTCGCCCTTGAATTTTTCGGTCTGGACGAAAACTCCGCCGACGGCAAAAGGCTTTTAAACGGCAGCTTTTCAGACTGCATAATTTACCCCGAAGAGGGCAAAAAAATAACTGCGGACGGCATAGCCGAAATTCTGGACGAAAGCGTAATGAAGCCGGTTGAGAGAGACAGAAAACTGTTTATAATTTGCGGCTTTGAACAGGCTTCCGTACTGTTACAGAACAAGCTTTTAAAAACTTTGGAAGAACCCAACGCCGGCGTGCATTTCCTTTTGGGTGTTACCAACCTTGCGCCCGTTTTGGACACCGTAAAATCGCGCGTGAAAAAGCTGACCATTTACCCCTTTTCGGAGGAGCAGATTTTAGAAGCTTTGCAGCGCGCAGGCGACAATCCGCTGAACGCGGATGCGGCGAAAAGCTGCGGCGGAATTTTGGGTACGGCGCAGAATATGGTGCGCGGAGGCTGGTTCAAAGAGGTTGTTTCCGCCGCGCGCGAGATATGCTCGACCACCGAAGTTAAGGACGTCGGACCGGTCGCTATCAAGTACGGCGAAACCAAATACAAGACCGAGCTTCTGACCCAGACGGGAATAATTTTCAACGCCGCGCTCAAAAAAAAGCTGGACGGCGCGGAGGACGAAATTTCAAAGCTATGGGCTATTCCCGCGCTCATATACGCGCAGGAAAGCCTTTCAAAAGCGTACGCGGACGTCAAGTTCAACGCATTTTTTCAGGGCCTCTTATTCGATTTTATGTTGAGGCTTATAGAGGAGAATAACAAATGGTTAAAGTTACAGCGGTAAACTTTAAAGAGGGCGGCAAGGTCTACTACTTTGCGCCCGGCAAAGAAGATTACGAAAAGGGTACGGGGGTAATTGTGGAAACTTCCGCCGGCAAGGAATACGCGACCGTGGTCGTTCCCTGCTGCGAGATTGACGACAGCAAAATAGTTTCCCCCCTCAAACCCGTGCTTCGCGTTGCAACCGCAAAGGACAAGGAAACGGTTAAAAGAAACGCCGAAAGAAAGCCCGAAGCGATGCGTATAACGCAGGAAAAAATAGAAAAGTTCAAACTGGATATGAAGCTTATCGACTGCGAGTTCGCATTCGACGGAAGCAAGGTCATATTTTTCTATTCCGCGCCTTCGAGGGTCGATTTCAGAGAGCTTGTAAAAGAGCTTTCCTCTACCTTTAAAATGCGCATAGAGTTGAGGCAGATAGGCATCCGCGACGAAATTAAAATGATAGGCGGACTTGCGCCCTGCGGCAGAGAATGCTGCTGCGCGACCTGCCTGCCCGACTTTAACAAGGTCACAATAAAAATGGCAAAAACGCAGGGTCTTTCATTGAACCCGGGAAAAATTTCCGGTCTTTGCGGAAGGCTTATGTGCTGCCTTGAATACGAAAACGATTACTACGCGGAAGCCGGCAAACAGGTTCCCAAAATCGGAACCGAGGTCGTCTCGCCCGACGGCAAGGGTACGGTCGTAAACGTGAATATGCTCAAAATGCAGGCGCGCGTAAAAATCGAGGACAAAAAGAACGATATGTTCACCTACCACGACTATCCCGTGGAACAGCTCAAATTCAAGCGCCCGAACAAAGGCGGCAAGGAAGAGCGCGCGCAAAAGGAAGAACCCGTTCCCGAAGAATTGCAGGAAATTGAGGACTGACCCGAAAAATTTCGGGTTACACCCTTTACAATTAAAAAAAACTGTGATATAATTTTTTCATACTTTCCGAGTAATTCGGAGAAAAACGTATTAAAAATTAATTGGAGGAACAGAAAATGGCACATTCGATTACTTCCGAATGCGTAAGCTGCGGCGCATGCGCGGGTACCTGCCCCGTTGAAGCAATTTCAGAGGGAGCTGAAACCTACGTTGTAGATCCCGACGTTTGCATCGATTGCGGCGCGTGCGAGGACGTTTGCCCCACCGGCGCTATCCACGCAGACTAATATCTTTTTTTGAAATAAAATATCCGCCCGCATAGCGGGCGGATATTTTTATGTTTAACCTGCGGCAAATCGGACTTTTATTTTATTCATTCTTCTTCCAATCGTCCGCCCGCGGGAAAAACTGCGTCAGGCTTTTATCGCTTCAAATAAATTGTTATATTCCCTCTCTATTACGTCGGCGATATTATTTGTCAGATCGCGTATAGTCTCAACGGCTCCAAGCTGTTCGGTATAAAAAAGGCGTAAGTCTTTTACAAGTTGAATATGTTTGGCAATATCCTCGTGCGAGCGTTGCGGCGTTGCGAATACCGCTTCAAGTTCTTCAAGCTCGGTCAATGCGCGTATAGTGCGGTTTAAGTAAAGCTGTCCTATCTTAACTCCTCCGCATATCGCCTCGCCGTATTCTGTTATCTTAAGTAAGTTTTTAACGTCGTATTTCATAAAACCCTCCGTAAAAAAATAAAGTGCGCCTCATAGAGGCACACTCGGTATGCACTATAAGGTTGACAGCCCAACTCAAACTATAAACATAGCTCAAGTACAAGTGCATATCCGCAGAGGATAAGACTTGAGCTGAATGTTTATAAAGTTGGGCTGTCGAGTACACTATAACATAGTGAAGATAAAAACTCAATTATTTTTCATAAACTTTTTACAAAAACAGACATTTTTCGACAGGCAATGCCTGTTTCGTATCTTAATTACTTTGCTGTAATTCGACTAACCGCAAGTCAAACATAAGTGTTTTACTTGACTTGGCGGAAATCGTTGAATAATATTTTATCGGGTAGTAAGCTTTTAAGTTTTCCGTGGTTGCGTTCCGGCGCTTATGCTAGTCCCAGCAGCGCGTATTTTCTATCATCGTCGAGCGGCGATGGTACTGCTTATACTGGCGCGGATCTGGCGGTGCGGCCTGCGCTTCATTTACGTTTTGACGGTTGAAAAATTTTGTATTCGTGGTACAATATTCAGGGGTGGTAAGCTTTTAAGTTTTCCGTGGCTGCGTTCCGGCTATATTTATAATCCGGACGGTTCCCGGTGTCTCTCGTCCTCGGGCGACAGGCACTATGCCTATACTGGCGCGGATCTGGCGGTGCGGCCTGCGCTTCACTTACGTTTTAACGGTTGATAAATTTTGTATTCGTGATACAATAATTCAAGGGTAGTAAGCTTTTAAGTTTTTCGGCTGCGTTCCGGCCGTGCTTATGGTCCGGACGATTCGCAGTTTCTCTCGTCCTTGGGCGGCGTTACTGCTGCATATACGGCGGTGAGTATTGCGGTGCGGCCTGCGATTCACTCACGTTTTAGCGGTTGTAAATTTTTGTATTCATGGTACAATATTCAAGGGTGGTAAGCTTTTAAGTTTTTCCGGCTGCGTTCCGGCTATGATGGCGGTCCTCACCATGCTAAATTTCTCTCGTCCTCGTGCGGCGATTACAGTGCCTTTACGGGAGCAAGTCTTGCGGTGCGGCCTGCGCTTCACTTGCGTTTTAACGGTTGAAAAATTTTGTATTCGTGATACAATATTCAAGGGTGGTAAGCTTTTAAGTTTTCTGGCTGCGTTCCGGTCATTCTGTAAGCCCGTCTGATATTAAGTATCTCTCGTCGACTGGCGGCAATAATAATGCTTATTCAGGCGCTACTCTGGCGGTGCGGCCTGCGATTCACTCAACCGTAAAGTTAAAACGGATTTTCCAGAATTCGGCGCTCATTGAGTTCCGAACAGTTTGATTAGAGTTGAAGGGGCTTACTTATCCTGCCTTGTTTAAGGCAAAAACGCTCAACCGTGAAACGACGGCGGCAATCGAGCCGTTCTTCGCTTCACTAGCTTTTTTTAAAGCGGTTGAGTTTTTTTTAAGCGTTCCGCTTGACCGCGTATCTTAATTGCGTTGCCGTAAGACGGCTTGCCGCAAGTCAAACGCAGGCAATGCCTGTTTCATATCTTAATAGCAGTGCCGCAAAACGACCTGCCGCAAGTCAAACACAAGTATTTTACTTGACTTGGCGGAAAACGTTGAATAATATTTTATCGGGTGGTAAGTTTTTAAGTTTTTGGGCTGCGTTCCGGCAATCTTTATGGTCCTACTAACTCTCCGGTTCTTACGTCATCGGGCGGTACTGATTGGAGTTATGCTACGATACTGGCGGTGCGGCCTGCGATTCACTTACGTTTTTACGGTTGAAAATATTTGTATTCGTGATACAATAATGCAAAGGGTGGTAAGCTTTTAAGTTTTCCGTGGCTGCGTTCCGGCTATGGGCATCGTCCTTGTACTTCTATGTTTCTGTCGTCTTCGGGCGGCAGTGCCTGGGCGTGTACGGGAGCGACTCTGGCGGTGCGGCCTGCGATTCACTTACGTTTTAGCGGTTGTAAATTTTTGTATTCATGATACAATAATTCAAAGGGTGGTAAGCTTTTAAGTTTTTTGTGGCTGCGTTCCGGCGCTGCCAGACATCCGTACCTGGTTCAGTATCTCTCTTCGTCGGGCAGCTATAATGACGCAACGACGGGGGCGACTATGGCGGTGCGGCCTGCGATTCACTTACGTTTTAACTGTTGAATTTTTTGTATCCGTGATACAATAATTCAAAGGGTGGTAAGCTTTTAAGTTTTCCCGGCTGCGTTCCGGCTATGATGGCGGTCCTCACCATGCTAAATTTCTCTCGTCCTCGTGCGGCGATTACAGTGCCTTTACGGGAGCAAGTCTTGCGGTGCGGCCTGCGATTCACTCAACCGTAAAGTTAAAACGGATTTTCCAGAATTCGGCGCTCATTGAGTTCCGAACAGTTTGATTAGAGTTGAAGGGGCTTACTTATCCTGCCTTGTTTAAGGCAAAAACGCTCAACCGTGAAACGACGGCGGCAATCGAGCCGTTCTTCGCTTCACTAGCTTTTTTAAAGCGGTTGAGTTTTTTTTATGCAAGCGTTCCGCTTGACCGCGTATCTTAATTGCGTTGCCGTAAAACGGCTTGCCGCAAGTCAAACGCAGGCAATGCCTGTTTCGTATCTTAATTGCGTTACCGTAAGA
>CAZDAG010000020.1:0-10106 GCA_964503655.1 uncultured Clostridia bacterium
AAATTGAAATGCGGATATTGCGGACAGTCCATTATAGGCGAGTGCGGAACGGCAAAAAGCGGACAAAGAAAGTATTATTACAAATGTCGTGGGCGCAAAATGAAATTAAACGATTGTCATAAATCGGCAATAGCAAAAGATGACCTTGAACACTTGATAATAGATACCGTAATAACAGAGCTTAAAAACCCAAAAGCACTTGATAACGCAGTCAAATATTTATTTGAATTGCAAAACCGTTGCGACAACGAAAACAAGCTATTAAACGCCTATCTTAAAGAGCAAAAGGATAATGAAAAGTCAATAAATAATATCGTTGCCAATATGGAACGTGGCATTATAACAAAAGCGACAAGCAAGCGTTTAGCCGAACTTGAAGCACGGCAGGAAGAACTTGAACGGCTTATACTCATAGACAAAGCAAGCAAACCGTTAAGATAACCGAAGCAAGAATACGGACATTCTATGAGCAAGCATTAAAGTATGAACCGCAAATGCTTATAAACTACATAGTAAAAGAAATCGTAATGTACGACGATAGAATAGACATAATCTATAATCACCCTTTAACATTTAGCCCTGACTATGAAAACGGTCAGGGCTTTATCTTTTATATGAAGAATGTCAGACTTGATAAACGGTTAATTCTGATACACTTCATAGTAAGATAACAGCTACGGCAATTTATTCCACAGTGCTATTGACTGAAACTTTTCTTGCGGTGTGTAGTAAGGCAAGTAAGGGCGAAACACAGCAACCCACCTAAACGCTTTTAGGTGGGTTTTGGTTTGCCTTTGGCGTTCGAGCCTAACAAACCGCAATTTCAGTCAATAGCCTTTTGCGGCATAAAGTTGCCGTTTTACTATCTTTTAAGAGAAATAGTTATAATTCCATTTGCTGCTAATGTGTTCAAAATTATTTGTCCCAATTCATTTTGCATATTAAATGGCAAGCTTTGAAATGCTTTGTTTGCCTCTTCAATATGATTGAAAATATCCATAATTTCGCCATCATATTTACTATGACTTTTAACATATTCAATAAAAGTATTTTTAAGTGGGGAACTGAAATCCTTTTGCATTATAGAAACCTCCTTATGAGTATAAAAAATCAGTCTAACCGAATACTTTGTGAAATATTCGAATTAGACTGAGATTGGTGACCCTGCCGGGAATCGAACCCGGGATTGAGCCTTGAGAGGGCTCCGTCTTAACCGCTTGACCACAAGGCCTTATGGCAAATGTGATTATATCACTTAACCGGCGGCTTTGCAAGCAAAAACAACCGTATTAGACAAAAATGCCCTCGAAAATTTTTAAACTACTTGGTTCGTTTTTTAGTTTTATGCGGTTTTGCCTTTTTATACTCCGTGCACTCTACGTCATAACCGAAATCGCACATAACAGCATCGCCCGTCGGCTGTTTGGTAAGAGCGCAAACCTCGCACATTTTGTCCCAGTTAAATTCGCAATAAGGACATCCTTTTTTACCCATAAAAATTATCCTCCGAAAATATTGTGTACAATTTTCGGATTTTTTAAATTAACAAATTATAATTTGCTCCTCCACTCTATTTAAAAAAAATTAAAAGCTCCCAGATAAAACGGGAGCTTTTCTTCGTATCAGTTTTTCTTAATTAGTCCCAGTTACCAAGGAAATTAAGAGTTACATAGGGTGCCTGAACGTAGGTGGTATCGTCTTCCTCCTCGTCATAAATAAGCGTCCATCTGTTTTCAACGTCAAGACCTGCGCCTTCAGTATAGTTCCTTGCAAGAATTACCGCAAATCTACTTAAAGCAATTACTTCAAAGTTCGTGTTAAACTCTTCCATAACCGCATAGCAATTTTTTACGTTAGAAGTATAGCCGACTGCAAGACTAGTACTGCTACCTATGATACCCGAACAATTTTTCAGCGACGCTTCAACCTGCGCATTGTTGAAGTAAATCTTACCTACGCTTACACAGTTGGATACATTCATCTGCGCAAAACTACCCTTCTGATAACCGAGTATACCCGATGCAAAAGTCTTGTTTCCGGTTGCTTCTACTTTGCCGTTAAAAGCGCAATAGGAAATTTTAAGGTCATATTCAGTACCCGGGTTATTGCCGCAGTCATAAGTTCCGAATATTCCGCCTAATTCAAAGTCAGCCCTAACATAAGCATTTACTAAACAGTTTCTGATTTCAATAGAAATACTACCGTTTACTGTTTTAGTCGCTTGCGAAAAGCCTATTATACCGCCTGTTCTTTGCTGACCGGTAATCATATAATCTGCATACTTTTCATCGCTATTATCAACGGCAACCTGTTCTATGAAAACATATGCATTTATATTATTTACATCAGTGTCTTGCATGACAAATCCTATAAGTCCGCCTACTCGTTGATTGGAGCTGGAAACATTATGTCCGATCAACTGAATGTTATAGAAATAGCCGCCGTTACATTCGGAAACCAAGCCGACTTTCTGTCCAGTAGAAGAGATATTTGTATTTACAAACTTAATATTCATTATCGTGCCGCCGTTTACCTTATAGAATACACCGGTATTCTCGGCTCCCGAAACGGTTATATTAGAAACGGTGTGTCCCATTCCGTTTAACACGCCTTTAAATGCGGCGCTTCCGACCGTCCATTTGATACCAGCAAAATCGAGATCTTGCGTCAACGAATAAATGGTAGACGTAGGAACTTCACCTTCAGTAAGCAAACCACCGCCTGCAACTTTCATAAAGTCAGCTGTATTGGAAATTTCCACAACGCTGATTTTTTGTTCATATACGCTTTCTACCGAAGCCGTACCGTTCATGTTCGTTACTACATAATAGATATAATACTCTGCTTTATTTTCGTTTTCAAAGTTAAAGCTGATCCTTTCACCTCTGAAATCATAGGATTTTACTTTTTTATCTATAACGTATTGCGAAGTTTCGGAAATGAGATCGTCCACCGTTAAAGTCAACTTTTCAGCTGAAGACATTGCGAATAACTTACCGGTTGCGTTCTTCATTTTTCCGGCGATTGTATAACCGTTCAGATTAACCGTTACGTTTGCCTTGCCGCTGAAATCAACTTCAGCATCTGCATCTGCAACATAAATCGTAAAGCTCATCTTCTGCTTTTGAGTTTTATCCGACTTCATAGTAACCGTTTCGGTAACAGTATAAACTCCGGGGTTATTGATATTAAACGGTATAGGCAAGGACGCTTCTTTGTCTGAACTCTCTCTCCATTCAACGTCCGTCTTCAACGTATAGAGTTCAGACGATAATAATTTATGGTTATAGTCGATACCGTTTTCAACGATTATCTCGGGCAAAGTAAAATCTGAACCCTTGTCAACTATAATTACACCGCCGTCAGTTATGGAAGTACCGTCAGCCGTAGTCGCTATAATTGTACCTATTTTAGGAGTACCCTGTTTTACTTTAAGAGTGAACTCCTTGGTATCGCTTACTTTACCGCTTGTAATGGTTGCGGTAAGAGTTACTTCCTTATCCACGTCAAGAGGACGGTAAACTATTCCTCTTATATATGAAGCGCCTGAAAACTGATCAACGTTTATATTCTCATCGTTAACATAAAGCAAAGTATCATCGTCAGACTCCCACGTAATAGTGACGTCATTCATCTTTGTAGGAAGATCAAAGTCCTGATAAAGCGCGCCGGGATCGCAACTCAATGTAAGAGTTTCTTTTGCTCTTGCAACTATAGCCGCATCTTCGCTTGCAGCCTGCTGATCTACGATGTCACGCGCAAAGAAATGTTTATACTCTTCATACGATCCTAGGTTAAGTTCAGAACCAATTTTGTTATCATTGCCGAGCAGGATAGAATAATCTTTGATTGCAAGCATACTACCCATATTTATCGAACCGTCTTCATTGCGGAAAATAATATGCGCCCTGTTAGGATTAAGCTTGCCGTCAACTGCGCGGTTTGCATATAAATCTCTCGTACCCGTAATATTGAAAGTATATGCGCCGTTATCCTTTGAAAAAGGAATGGTCGAGAAAACCTTTGTAGAATCAAGGAAATCAGCCGTTTCTCCCTTTTCACCGCCGGTATTGGTTGCAGCGTCAATAGCTCCCTCAACCTTATTGCTTACGTCCTTTTTATTTGCGGTATCAATAAACATACTGTCTATAACAGATCCGCGATAAGCGTCAGCTTCAAGAGATTTAGCCATAGCGTCTTTAACCGAAAGCACGTGGTTTACGTTGTTGTAACTCCAGTTCTGGCGTGCAAGGTCAATGTTAGCATGCGTATCGCTGTTACTTTTATCGACAATGTAGCCAAAAGTATCACTTGAAGGGTTGTTATCGACAGCCGCGCTATTATTATAGCTGGTGCAGTAATTTACCGAAATTACGCCGGGGTTGGAGTTATCGGTAATGCCGTGCATTCTGTTATTAAACGAAAGGCAGTTGTACATTAAAACGTCGCCTTCCATTACTGAACCGCCCAGTTTAAAGCCGTTACCGTCGCCGTCGCGGGTCAGATACGAATTTGTATTTGCTTCGTCGAAAATACTTCTCCAAGTGGGGAATCTTGCGTTGTTTTCTGCCTGCGTATATTCAAGATATCCGTTTTCATAAGCAACGCAGTTATACATTATAACCGTACCGATATTACCCGATTCGGTTTTAGCGTACAAATCCCAGCCGTCGTCCGAATTACGGTACGCGATACAGCCGTCAAATACGTTGCCGTAACCTACGGTAAGTTTAGCGGCAAAACCGTCCGCGTTTTCACCGTAAGTTTCGTTGTCGTAGTTGTTATGCGACGTACAGTTTTTAACAAGGTTATAGCTGGGCCACATGTCAATCGACGTATATTCCGAATAAGATCTGCCAAGCTGCAAGCCGGTATCTCTGTTGTTATAGAATTCGCAGTCCTCAACCGTGTTATAGCTACCGCCGATGTAAAGACCGTTATCGCCTGCGCCGCAAACGTCTATTCCGTTCCAATAGATATAACTGCCGTAGATTTCAACACCGCGGTTTGTACTTGCAAAATCCTGCGCACTGAAATCAAGCACGCACTGTTTCGTAGGGTCAGCGTTCATTATTGAAATATAATTGTTATATTCCCCGCTTACTTTAAGCATAATCTTTTCCGACCTGTTAAGCGTAGCTATTTTGTAAACGCCGGGCTGTACCAGTACGGTATCACCGGGTTTAAGGATATCTTCCGAATTCAGAAGAGTAACGATATTGAACGGTTTTTTCTTGGAACCGTCGTTGTCGTATTTACCGTCCGTCGAAACGTAGTACGTTTTCCCGTTACCCAGTCCACTGGGTTCTGTCGTGTTGTTTTTACCAGTTTTGCAGCCTATAAGCGAAGCCATACAACCCAACGACATAACAGCGGACGCTACTAATGCAACCGACGCTATTATCTTTTTTGTTTTGGTTTTTTTCATTTTTCCCTCCACGGTTATTTTCATCCTTATCAGAATAAATTATTTTATCGCAACGCAAAAAACAATTTAATTGTTACAGACATATTAATTTTATCACTTGATTTAAATTATGTCAAGGTAAAAATGTAATTACTTAACCTAAAATGTTTATAAGTTTCAATCAAAAATAATTAAAAAGCCCCGCCGTTTCGCGGAGCATCAAATAAATTACGCGTAAAAAACAAAATCCGCCTGTGCCGTGATATGAAAAAGTATTAACCCGCATCTCGCAGGTGGGTGCGGCGAAGTGAAACTTCGGACTTTCCGAAAAATTCAGACCTTGCCTATTTCCACGAACGGCGCGCTCCCTAAAATTCATTGTGGATTACGAATTTTTCATACCACGAACACCGCAGACAGTTTTCAATATTTATTATACATTATATAGAATAAAAAGGCAAGAAGGAAAATATTCCAACTTTCAAAAAAATTTCAGTCGCGTTCTATTTTGCTTGATTTTTATATGTAAAAGCCGTAAAATTATAAAAAAATATTCAGAGGTCAATATGCAGGAAATTACGGGCGCAATTACTTCAGACACCACTCCCTACGCTAAGTACAAAGACAATCTCGGAAAGGTCGTTACGACCAAAGGCACTATTCATAATATACGATTAATGTCAGACTTCGCGTTCATAATACTCCGGACGGCGCGCGAACTTATTCAATGCGTTTATTCACCGGAATTTTCATCTTTCCGTCTTGACGACAAAATCGTAGAACAAGCCAGCGCTAAAATTACGGGAAAAGTCGTAAAGAGCGAAACGCGCGACGGCAGCGAAAGATACGAGTTGCAAATTCATAATATAGAGATACTGTCCTCTCCTGCGGCAATTCCTCCCGTGGTAATTTCCAAAAAGCAGATCAACTGCGACCTGTCAGTAAACCTTGACAACCGCCCTGTTACTCTGCGCAACCCCAAAGAGAGAGCGATATTCAAAATTCAGGAAGGAATTCAGCGCGGATTCAGAGAATATCTGCAAAACCAGGACTTTACCGAAATACACTCACCTAAAATTAATTTCGCCGGAGCGGAAGGCGGCACGAACGTATTTAAGCTTGACTACTTCGGCAAAACGGTCTATCTTGCACAAAGCCCCCAGCTTTACAAACAGGCTCTTGTACCCGTGTACGAAAGAGTTTTTGAAATTGCTCCGGTCTTCCGCGCGGAACACCACGACACTTCAAGACATCTGAACGAATACATTTCAATGGACTTTGAAATGGGCTTTATTGACTCGTTCTACGATATTATGAATATGGAAACCGGCGCGCTAAAATATATAATGAACTTGTTAAAGACCGAATACGCGCCAGAGGTTGACTTATTAAAAGTTGTAATTCCCGAAATCACTTCTATCCCTTGTATCCGCTTTAAAGACGCGAAAGAGCTTTGCGTTAAAAAGCTGAAAAATATTACGGATATGAAGGATTTCGAACCCGAAGAAGAAGCGTTCCTCGGCAAATGGGCTAAACAGCAATATAATTCCGATTTTCTGTTCGTAACCCACTACCTTTCGAAAAAGCGTCCCTTCTACACTATGGACGACCCCGAAGACCCAGAAGTCACCCTCTCCTTCGACCTTTTGTTCAGAGGAATAGAAATTACTTCTGGCGGACAGAGAATTCACGATTACGACGAACAGGTCGCAAAAATGAAGAAATTGGGAATGAACCCCGACGAGTTTGAAACATATCTTATGCTTCATAAATACGGCGCGCCTCCTCACGGCGGTTTGGGTCTGGGACTTGAAAGGCTGACTATGCATCTCCTCGGTTTTAAAAACGTGAGATATGCGGCTATGTTCCCCAGAGATATAAACAGAGTTTCACCGTAAATAAATTTTCGGCGGAGCGCAAAATGCGCTCCGCCGCTTTTTTTATTATAAACCTAATTTTGTGCGTTTGTTAAGTATATCGTAAGCGAGTCGCAAAATTTTCGGGCGCGCAAACCAGGGCAAAAGCACCACAGGCAACGGATATCCGCCGTATTTGATTTTTACGTACAATTTTTTATCGTGTCGCTTTAGTTTACCCCACATTTCTTTCATATCCGCTTTGCGTTCCGGCGTGTTTTTGCCGCACGAAAACATCAAAGTAACTATCATAAGCGCGTGCAGATAATGCAGCATATATTTTTTAAGCCCCCTTGGCAGCGCCTTTAACTCCGCCAAAGTATACGCGGTAAAGAGCCTTTCCATTACCAATATCTGCTGCTTATACCTGTCTATACAATTAACAATATTTACAGACTGGTCGACCCTACCTATATAATATGTGTAAAGATTGATATTTAAATAATACGCGTTTATAAGTTTAGGCATCGGAATAAACGCAAAAAGGTTGTCCACGTAAAAAGTATGTTCGGGCAATACTATACCGAGTCCGCGCAGTTTTTCCGTTCTGTAAATAAGCGCGTGCATCATCATAACATGCTGGTAATGAAAATTTTTGACCTTACTCCAGTCAACGAAACCGAGATTCATCTTATGGTCGTACCTACTGACGAAGAAAGTATTGTCCGAAGCGTGATAAAAAACGTAGTTCGTTATATACAGGTCGGGAAGCATATTTAAAGCGCGGTGTTCGCGAATGGTCGCTAAAAGAGTTTTAAGTTCTTTCTCTTCAAGCCAGTCGTCCGAATCCACTACTTTGAAATACAGGCCGCAGGCTTCTTTAAGTCCCGCGTTAAGTCCTGAACCGTGTCCGCCGTTCTCTTTATGAATTACCTTAACGATATCCGGATATTTCTCCGCGTATTCGTCGGCAATTTCGGCAGTTCTGTCGGTCGAACCGTCATTTACTATTATTATTTCCGCGTCATTGCCGGCAGTCAAAAGACTGTCGACACATTTGCGCATATACTCCTGCGAGTTATAGCATGGAACGGTAAAAGAAATAAGTTTCATAAATTACCTGATAAAGTTCGTTCTAGCTTTGGGAATTATCAAGGGCTTTTCCAATTCGGTTCCTTTGGCGCTTTCAAGAAGCTTCAAAATCCACGCCGTACTGCTTGCTATTGCGCGCATAATTGTCACGCCCTCTTCATCCTTTAATACTTCTTCGGCGCTGTTTCCGTGAACCATATTCCAGTAGGTCGACGGAACGGTTATCATATTGTTAATGCCTATGTACTTGTTAAGAGCGTCGTACGACGCAGTAGTTCCAGCGCGTCTTGCCGAAACTACGCTTGCGGCAGGTTTAAACTGCATATACTTTCCGAATGCATAAAATAGTCTGTCCATAGCCGAAACCATCGCGCCGCAAGGCGAAGCGTAATGAACGGGCGCGCCGAAAACGTATCCGTCCGCCGTCTTAACCTTTTCACCTATTGCATTTACATGATCGTCTGAAAATACGCACTTGCCGAGATTTTTGCACGCGCCGCAACCGATACAGCCGCGGACAGGTCCTTTGCCGAGCCATACTATTTCACTGTCCACGCCCTGATTTTTAAGTTCTTCCGCTATTATCGCAAGAGCGGTATAAGTGCAGCCTTTTTCGTGAGGGCTGCCGTTTATCATTAAAACTTTCATATTATTCTCCCTTTTCAACGAATATTTTTAAAATCTCTTTTTCTATCAGCGGCATATATTTTTCAATATAGCCCAAAGCGTTAGGATGAGTGCAGTCTCCCCTGCCCCAACCGTAAGTGTCGGCGGTATACTTATCGCGCTGAATGCTGTCAAAGGTATCCAGTCCGCTGTCCTCATATATGTCGGCAACGGCAATTCCGTACTTCTGACAAATTTCTTTTGCGCGCTCGCCGTAAGCTATCTGAACCTCTTCGCCGCGTCTACCCATTCTGTGGGGACGCACGAAAACAACTCCCGCGTTGGCAAAATACTTTTTAAACGCCGCGGCAACACTGTCAAAACACTGCGAAAAGTTCATTTGCTTTGTCACGTCAAATATATCTATGCTCGCTTTATCCGATACTAACTCACCCAAAGGCACGTCACAGAAATCGCTGCCGTCGCTTATGCAGCAGTCGTTTGTGAAGCCGTCAAACACGATTACATCGGCGCTTTCCTTGTTAAGAACAGCCGTCCTGACCTGTTCGACGACCCAGTTCTTGCCCTCACAAAAGCCTACTCTTGCGCCGCCGATGCAATATTTGACGAGTTCAAAGCCGAATTTATCTTGCAGATATTCGCCAACGCCTATATCGCCGTTGCCAGAACCGTTTATTATACTATCGCCAAAAACGAGCAAATTTTTACCTGAAAAATTTTTCATAGCCTTTTAAAATTATAAATCACTAATGGCATTAAGTCAATAGAATTTTCGGCAAGGCGCTAAAAATACGGCGGAGTGAAATCACTCCGCCGTATTTGTTAATTTTATTACTCGAAATTGTCGTAGAAGCCGTCAACGTCAAAGTTCTCTTCCTCGTCGCGCGAGCGCATGATGGGTTTCGACTTTGTAGTGTCAACCGTTGTTGTGGTTGTAATTACCGCATCGGAAGGATATTTTGCCACGGGTTCCTGCTCCGCCTTTTGAGGCAGTTCGGGTACTTGCGTTACTGCCGTTTCACCGTTCGCCATATTCTTCAACGCCGCCGCTACGATTGCGCCCAACGCATCTATCGAATTAGGCTGATTGTTTGCCGAAGCATTGCTGTAATCGGGAATACGGT
>CAZDAG010000021.1:0-5479 GCA_964503655.1 uncultured Clostridia bacterium
GCTTGAAAAGATCCGCGCGCAGGCGCAAGCCGGAATGGCAGGCGCAGGCATGGCGTCTATGGCTGTTCAACAACAACCCCAGCCCGTTCAGCAGCAAATACCTATACAACCTGCGCAGCAACCGATGCAGCAGTATCAGCCGCAGTACGCGCCTGTTCCTCAACAGCAATACGCGCCTACGGCATATCCTATGGCGGCAAGTATGTCTGATATAAATGCGATAGCGGAAGCAAAAGCGGCGCAGGCGATAGCAGAAGCAAAAGCAGCCGAAGCGCAGGCAAAAGCAGCCGAAGCTATTGCGGAAGCAAAAGCGGCGCAGGCGGTTGCCGGACTCGCGCCTTGGCAGTCTCACGGCATAAATTACGGAGTTGTAAGTCAGCCGCAGTTGCAACAACCCTATGCGCAGGGTCAGAACCAAGGCCAGCAGCCTATTGTTATAGTGGTTGATTCAGAAGGTCAAGTCAAGACCGTTCAGCAGATTAATCAGCCGCAGCAGCCGATGTATCAGCCTATATTTATAGCGACTAACGTCGAGCCGGCAAAGTCTGCTCAAAAGCCTGCGGAGATACCTCAAATCACCGAAGAAAGCAAAAACAGCGCCTCGGCGACTTATCCGCCCGACGCGGTAATCACCACTACGACGACGGTGGATACTACCAAAAAGAATTCGGACAGTACGCGCGTACGCAGCGAACAAGTAGCGGACGGAAGGCTGTTTGATATTGACGGTTTCTACGACGATTTTGAAATAAAATAATAAAAAGGCGGAACGCATATTGCGTTCCGCCTTTTTGCTTTTTTACTTATTAGAATGGCAGGCATTTGAAAGTTTGGTTTAATTAGGTTTTTTTATAAATTCTTCTGTAAATTAAAACAGCAAAAATGCGGCATTTAAGTCGTTTTTGCTCATTTTGCCGCATTTTTGCCGTTTTTTATTGGTGCCGGTGATCGGGGTCGAACCGATACGGTATCACTACCACGGGATTTTGAGTCCCGCGCGTCTGCCAATTCCACCACACCGGCAAATTACTTTTTAATTATATTATAACGGACCGTAAAAATCAAGTGATTTAATAGTTATTTGAAATTAAATTGATTTTATCGGTTAAAAGTGTTAGAATAATTATATATGGAAAAATTTGTACTTATAGACGGAAACAGTTTGCTTAACAGGGCGTATTACGCAACGCCTATTTTTACAACGCGTAGCGGTATGCCCACAAACGCTATTTTCGGTTTTGTAAAATTGCTGTTCAAAATTTTGGACGACGTAAAGCCCGAATATATTGCAGTTGCATTTGATTTAAAAGCGCCGACTTTCAGACACAAGATGTACAAAGAATATAAGGCAACCCGTAAGGGAATGCCTGACGATCTGGCGGCGCAGGTTCAGCCTTTAAAAGATTTACTGGCTGCAATGAAAGTTGCTACCTGTTCAAAAGAGGGAATAGAGGCAGACGATATCATTGGAACGCTTTCAAGGAAATTTGACGCGCATAGTTATATATATACGGGTGACAGGGACAGCTTTCAGCTTGTGGACGGTAAGACTGACGTCTATTATACAAAACGCGGTGTTTCCGATTTGCAGAAGCTTCATATAAATAATTTCAAAAGCGAAACGGGAATTAATCCTTCGCAGGTAGTCGATCTGAAAGCCTTGATGGGTGATAAATCGGACAATATACCCGGCGTCGCTGGAATAGGCGAAAAAACCGCGCGCGAGCTTTTGGCGCGTTACTCAACGCTTGACGGCGTTTATGAGAATATTGACAACTGTAAAGGCACTGTTAAGGAAAAGCTTGAGACCAATAAGGATACAGCATATCTTTCTTACAAGCTTGCAACGATTGACAGAAACTGCGAATTGGATTTAAAGCTTAAAGACTGTGTAGCTCCGAAAAAATACGGCGCTGACGTAAAGAAGATGTTTGCGGAGTTTGAATTTAAAAGCTTTTTGGGACTTGATATATTTCAAGAGGACAAGCAGGCCGCTAGCGAAACCAAAAGCAAAAGTTATCCGCAGAAAGTTGTTTGTAAAACTTACGACGAGGCTATTTCAGCTATTGGAAGCAGCGTAGAATTTTCTGCGGTTATGGACGATAAAAGCGCAAGTTTTTGTGTGGGCAATAAATTGATAGAAGTAAAGCTTGCGGAAAATCTGTTTTTTGACGACGGGGTAACTTACGAAGATTTTGCCAGAATTTTAAGCTGCGTTTTTTCCGATGCAAAGCATAAAGTGACTGTATTCGGTTGTAAAAATATTATGCATGCTTTAAACTGTTTAGGCGTTCAGTTTAACTGCTCGTTTGAAGACGTTCAGCTTGCAAAGTATCTGTGTGATTTTTCTGCGGCAAATTTTGATTTGAAAGACCTTTGCGATTATTATCTTTACGATTTTCAATATGCCGCATTCGCTGTTCACGAGCTGTTTGATAAATATCATAGCATGCTTGAAGAAAGTAACATGCTGCATCTGTACGAAGATATTGAAAAGCCACTTTTAAAAATTCTTTACGATATGGAGTGTACCGGAGTTGCTGTAAGCTGTGAAATGCTTGACGAAATGTCAAAAAGGTACGAGCAACTCGTAAACGAGTATAAACAGAAAATTTATGATTTGTGCGGTTGCGAATTCAATATAAATTCTCCCACGCAGTTGGGACAGGTTCTCTATGAAAAACTGGGACTTACTGCGGTAAAGAAAAAGAAAACTGGCAAATTTTCAACAAGCGCGGAAGTGCTTGAAAAATTGGAAAACAACTCGCCCGTAATAGGCTATTTATTAAAATACAGGCTTTATCAAAAGCTTTATTCTACTTATCTCGAGGGTTTTAAACCTCTGATAGATAAAAAGACGGGACTTGTTCATACGACCTATAATCAGACCACGACGGCAACAGGCAGACTTTCAAGCGCAAATCCTAATTTACAGAATATTCCCATACGCGAAAACGAGGGTAGGGAGTTGAGAAAGCTTTTTGTTCCGCGTGAAGGCAATGTTTTTATCGATGCCGATTATTCGCAGATTGAATTGCGGTTGCTTGCGCATTTTTCGGGTTGCAAGGAATTAATCGAAGCGTATGAAAAGCAGATTGATATCCACACGGTTACGGCGTCGCAGGTTTTCGGCGTGCCTATCGAAGAGGTAACGCCAAAAATGCGTCGCGAAGCAAAAGCCGTAAACTTCGGTATAATTTACGGTATGAGCGATTTTGGGCTTTCACGCAATCTCGATATTCCGCTCGAAATTGCGCGCGGATATATTGAAAAGTATTTTGAGACTTACAGCGCGGTTAAAGAGTATATGAATTCCAACGTCGCTTTCGCAAAGGAGAACGGATACGTTTCAACTCTGACGGGAAGAAAACGAGTAATTGCCGAAATTAATTCTTCAAATTATAATTTGCGACAGTTTGGCGAACGCGCTGCAATGAATATGCCGTTGCAAGGTTCAAGCGCTGATATAATTAAAATAGCTATGATAAACGTATGTAACGGATTGAAAAAGAGCGGTTTAAAAGCTAAATTGATTTTACAGGTCCACGACGAACTTGTCCTTGATTGCCCCGAAAACGAAGCGGAGAAGGCGGCGAAAATTCTCAAATACGAAATGGAAAATGCGGTCAAGCTTAAAGTTCCGCTGACGGTGGAAGTTCATTCGGGAAAGAATTGGTATGATGCAAAATAATATAAAAATTGCGATAACAGGCGGAATAGGCAGCGGAAAATCAACTGTGGCTTCAATTATTGCAGAACAGGGTTATCAGGTAATATCGTGCGATGATGTGTACCGTCGACTTTTAGAAAGTGAAGCGGTCGTTGAGTTGTTAGCAAAAGAGTTCGGCGATATTATAAACTTTGGAAAACTGGATAGAAAAAAGCTCGCCGATATAGTTTTTTGCGATGAAAAGAAATTGCAGAGATTAAACGAAATAACCCATCCGCTTATTATGGAAGAAGTCTTTAAACTGATGCGTGAGAAGAGTATAGCATTTTGCGAAGTACCGCTTTTATTTGAAAGCGGATACGAAAAGTATTTTGACGGGGTAATAGTCGTTTTAAGGGATAAAAATGAAAGAGTTAATTCAGTTGTAAAAAGGGACAATATCCCAAAAAATGCTGTATTGTCGCGTATTTGTAATCAATTTGATTACGAAGAAGCTGATTTTAACGGTTATTATGTCATACAAAATACTTCGGATACGGCAGATTTACGTAAAAAGACAATTAAAATTTTAGATGAGTTATTAGAGAACCTTAAATAAAAAGCCCACCTAAATTCGGGTGGGTTATTTTATTATTTTTCAATTTACATAAAAAAATAAATCCGAACCTGTAAGAAACGGGTTTGGATTTACCAGTATTGGTGCACCGCTTGAAAACAAGGTTGAACTTTCGAGTTCTTCAAGCGATATAACTTCTTCTTTACCGTTGGCATTATAGACGATTTTCATACTGTCGTCGTATAGGTAGATAGCGTTAATAAAGGTGTCTATTATCTTTCGTTTGCCGTCTTGCGTGGATATATCTATATTGCGGAAGTTGCGTAGAGCCATTTTGAAGTGGTCTTGCGTGAATATAGGGGCTTTTAACTGTTCCTTTGCAATCGCGTCCGTTAGCTCTTTTTGCTCTTTTTCAAGGTCGGACAGCCGCTTTAACAATATCTCCGTAGCGTAGCCTTTTTGAACAGCGTTTACTATATTCTCAATCTCTTTTTCCTTTTGCTTTAACTGTTCTTGCAGTTTGGGGATTAAAGTGCTTTCTTTGTATTGCAACTCACACAGCTTTTTGGACAGCCACTCTATTATACCGTCGTCTTTTAGAAATTCCATTGTCTTGTGGACGATAAAATCTTCTAACTTGGTTTTGCTTATCGGCTTTTTCTCGCACTTATGTTTCTTTTGCCGAACACAAGCATAGTAGCGATAGACAACGCCTTTTGTACCGCTCGTGCCTGCTTGCGCTACCATCATAGCACCGCAACGGCCACAGAAAAGTTTTGTCGTTAATAAATAATCGTCGTCCGCTGTGTGCCTTGCAGGTGCTTTCGAGTTCTTGGCAAGTTCCAACTGCACGGCGTTAAACAGTTCTTCCGATACGAGCGGCGGTACACTGTCTTTTATTACCACGCCCATATGAGAATATTCGCCGATATAAACTCTATTGGAGAGCATATACCGAATAGCGTTATACCGTAGCTCTTTACCGTTCGAGCGCGTTACTTTACGCTCGGACATTATGTTGTAAATCTCTTTTACCGTCTTTCCGTCGTTGCTTAACTTAAATATCTCGGCAACGATAGGCGCGGCTTTCGGATCAATATCGAGTTTATGCTCGGCATTGATTACATACCCGAACGGAGTATTACCGCCGTTCCATAAACCTTTTAATGCATTTTCTTTCATACCGCGAGTTACTTTCTCGGCAAGCTCGGCTGAGTAGTATTCCGCCATTCCTTCCAAAACCGATTCAAGGA
>CAZDAG010000022.1:0-3874 GCA_964503655.1 uncultured Clostridia bacterium
TTTAAAGCGGTTGAGTTTTTTTTAAGCGTTCCGCTTAACCGCGTATCTTAATTGCAATACCGTAAAACAACTTGCCGCAAGTCAAACGCAGGCAATGCCTGTTTCGTATCTTAATTGCGTTGCCGTAAAACAACTTGTCGCAAGTCAAACGTAAGCGTTCCGCTTAACCGCGTATCTTAATTGCAGTGTCGTAAAACGACCTGCCGCAAGTCAAGCGTAAGCGTTCCGCTTGACTGCGTATCTTAATTGCGGCGGCATATCCGAACAAACGAGGGGCGGGCGAACCGAATGGTTCGCCCGCCCTTGTTAAACGTATTAAAAATCAGAGGTTGTATGTATTATTTTTTAGTTTGACAGTGATTGCATGAGGAGCAGCCGTCGCAACCGCAGTCGCAGCCGCCCTTGCGCTTCACTTTGCGGTATATCAGCCAGCCGAACACGGCGGCGACCGCTACGCAGACAACGACTAAAATTGCAATATCCCAACCGTTCATTACTCTTTACCGTCCTTTTTTTTGCGTCTGAAAATTGCCGTTATATCGAACTTGCCCAAATTCCGCAGTACTATAAAGGTAGTTATCACCGCGGCGACCGCAAGCCAGATTGCAACCGGCCACCACCAGCTACCAATAGTATATACGGCGGCGCTTATAATATAACTTGCTGCAACCCAGAAAAACAAAGTCCATCTGAACTTGCCCTTGGGCAGTTCCGCTTTCGCCGTAGCGCAAGCCGCAAAGCAGGGAATTGTAGTCATGTTGAACGCGATAAACGCAATCAGCCCGGGGATTGTTATTCCCGTCGCCGCAATCATTGCAACCGCGGCGGTGATTCCGTCTTCGTCTTCGAGAATTTGCGAAGCGTCAAATCCGCCGGTCGAAGCGCCCAGACTTACGAGGCAGGCGCCCAGAGTTCCGAAAGTCGCGATAACGTTTTCCTTTGCAACCAGACCTGTAACCGCCGCAACCGCAAACACCCAGCCGAACTGACCGAGCTGCGAGCCGAAGCCGAGCGGCGTGAACACGGGCTGAATAAGCATACCGATTGACGCTATTATAGACTCGTTCATTTTCTCGTCGGGGATATAGTGCCACTGCCAGTTGAGGTGGGAGAACAGCCAGATAATTACCGTCGAAGCGAATATAATGGTGAACGCCTTTTTGACGAAGTGTTTTGTCTTATCCCAAAGGTGCAGCATTAAATTTTTGAAACGCGGCCAGTGGTATGCCGGCAGCTCCATAATGAAGGGCGGCGTTTCGCCCTTTAAGGTGGTGTTGCGCATCAGCAACACCGCAACTATCGCCGAACATACGCCCAGAAGATACATACCGTAAGTAATAACGTCCGCGTTGCCAACGCCGAAAGAGGTTACTATACCGCCGGAAATCGCGGCAAGAATGGGAAGCTTTGCTCCGCACGAGAAGAAGGGAATTACGCGGATTGTCGCCGTCCTCTCCTTTTCGTCGGCAAGCGTTCTTGTATTGACAGCCGCGGGAACCGAGCAGCCGAAGCCCATAATCATGGGCAGGAAAGCTCTGCCCGAAAGTCCGAAGCGGCGGAAAATTCTGTCCAGTACAAACGCGATACGCGCCATATAGCCGGTGTCCTCCAAAATAGAGAACCAAAGGAACAGCATAAGTATCTGGGGAAGGAAACCGAGAACGGCGAAGATGCCGCCCAGTATTCCGTCCGCAACCAGTCCGGAAAGCCATTCAAGGGTAATAGCTTCGCCGACGGCGTCGGTAATAAGTCCGAATACGGTATCAAAAATATTAAACAGTATCACGCCCGGCGAGAACACCGCTCCGTCGTAGAATATGCCGACGAAAGTAGCAAGCCCTTCCGAAAGTCCCAGATCGTCAAGCGCGGGAAGTCCCTCCCCTCCGCCGACGCGCGACCACGCCCCTATGTACAGAAAGTCCTCGGAGAAAGTTACGTGGAATATCGCAAACAGAATTACGATAAACACGGGTATTGCCCAGACCCTGTGGGTCAGAAGCTTATCTCTCTTATCCGACTTGGTCAGAATTTCGTTACTGCCCTTGACCTTTGCCGTGGAAAGCTTTTCGGAAATATATTTATATCTTTGGTCGGCGATTTCCGCCTCTAAATCTTCGCCTGCGGAAGCCTTTTTCAGCGTTTCCTCCGCGCCCTTGCGCTCAAGCTCCAACTCGTCGTTTTCCAAAAGCTTTACCGCGTGGAAAAGGGGCGACGGAACTTCCTCCGCCTCGTAATAAGCGCAGGCGGTTTCAAGCTGTTTGTCGAGTACGCCCTTTAAAACGGTTACGCCCTTTCTCTTTTCCGGCATAGCGGCGGCTTTATCCATAAGCTGCTTTATGCCGTTTCCTTTGAGCGCGCATATCCCGACTACGGGAACGCCCAGCGCCTTTTCAAGCGCGGCGGCGTCCAGTTTATCGCCCGCCTTTTCAACCTCGTCCATCATATTCAGGGCGACGATTACGGGAACGTCCATCTCTAAAAGCTGGGTGGTTAAATACAGATTACGCTCTAAATTTGTCGCGTCGACGATATTAATAATGCCGTCGGGGCGGTCGTCTAAAATGAAGTTACGCGAAATAACTTCTTCGGGCGTGTACGGCGACAGCGAATAGATACCGGGCAGGTCGACGATTGATATATTTTTATCGCCGCCCTTGTAAACGCCCTCGCGCCTGTCAACGGTTACGCCCGGCCAGTTGCCGACGTGCGCGGTCGCGCCCGTTAAAGCGTTGAAAAGGGTCGTTTTGCCGCAGTTGGGGTTGCCCGCCAAAGCGAAAACTTTCATAATACCTCCTTCACAAAATTCCCGCGCTATTCTGCGCGCGGCAATTTTCGTGATTTGAGGGCTACTCGCCCTCTGCCCGCAATTTAGGGGCAAACTTATTATATAATTGCGGTCACTCACCGCGGTGCGCGAGCGAAGCGACACTTTGCGCACCTTATTATAAAAATTTATTTAATATGGCGCAAAGCCGCAGGTATGCGCAAATAAAGTCCGCTTGCAAAAAGCGTGGTTTTTGCGCGCGACGCAAATTATTTACAACTTTTTTCCGTTATATTATCTAATCTCTATTTAAGTTCGACTTCAACGCAGGCGGCTTCGGCTTTTCTCAAAGTCAACTCGTAGCCGCGGATAGTAATTTCTATCGGGTCGCCGAGGGGCGCCTTCTTTTTCATGGTAAGCTGCGCGCCGGGAGTCACGCCCATATCGAAAAGGCGGCGGCGTATCTTCCCCTCTCCCGTCACGGCTTTTATAGTACCGCTTTCGCCTACGGAAAATTCGCTTAACAGTTTTTGCATATATATCTCCTTAAATGTAAACCGCGGTTAAGTTTTTTGACAAAAATTAAAGCGCCGTTCAGGACACTAAAATTTTCCCCGCAAGGGTTCTGTCGAGGCAAAGCCTGCCCTCTTTGACTACGACGATTACGCTTCCGCCCGTCGACGATAAAAGAGTCAGGTTGCTGCCTTCGAATATCCCCAGTTCCTGCAAATGTTTTTTGGTTTTTTCGTCCGCGCCGACTTTCCTTACTTTAAGTTCCCGTCCGCTGGGCGCAAATGCTATGGGCATTTTCTACCTCCGAAAAATTAACCTTAATTAACTTTTACGCTTTTATTATAATTATATATATTTACATTGTCAACTAAAAATTAACCGTATTTAACTTTTTTATAAAAAATTTAAGTCGACCTCTGTGTCTTTTAGAGTGCAACCGTTTGCGGTTGACTTGCGGTCAGCCGTTTTATAACAATGAAATTAAGATACGCATCAAGCATTGCTTGCGTTTGACTTGCGGCAAGCTGTTTTACGGCAACGCTATTAAGATACGAAACAGGCATTGCCTGCGTTTGACTTGCGGCAAGCCGTTTTACG